>NZ_JBSFGE010000041.1:0-55649 GCF_053596435.1 Streptomyces sp. NPDC001700 | reverse complement strand
CGGCGGTGTCGTGGCCATGGTCGGCGTCGCCGAGATGGCCGCGCTGGAGGCCCGGCTGGGACCCCGGGTGCGCCGCACGGAGCCCGGAGACGGGCGCGGGGCCGCCCGCGCTGCGGGGAAGCTGCCGTTGGGCGGCTCCCCGGCGCGGCGGGCGTCGCTGGGCCGGGCCGTCGCTTCCCGGTCCGGCCACATCCCATCCGTACGGCCGTATCCGACCGGGAGGCGCCCCGCATGACCGCCGCACCCATCCCGCTGACGCCCAATCAGCCGCGCTCCTTCTACCGCGACTCCGGCGCCATCGCCCGCTTCCGGCGCACCGCGCCGAGCGGCGACGGCTTTCGTCCCGAGGACTGGGTCGCCTCGACCACCCCGCGCTTCGCGCGGGCCCCGGCCGGGCTGACCGCGTTGCCCGGTGGCGTCCGGCTGGCCGACGCCGTGGCCGCCGATCCGGCGGCCTGGCTGGGGCCGGAACACACGGCGGCGTACGGGGCCGACACCGGGTTGCTGGTCAAGCTGCTGGACGCCGGTCAGCGCCTGCCCCTGCACACCCACCCCGACCGGGCGTTCGCCCGTGCCCACCTCGGCAGCGCGCACGGCAAGACGGAGGCGTGGTACGTCCTGGACGCCGCCCCCGGTGCCGAGGTCCGGATGGGCTTCGCCCGTGACGTCACCGCCCGTGAGCTGGCCGGATGGGTCGCGGCCGGGGACACGGGCGCGATGCTGGACGCCGTCCACCGGGTGCCGGTCGCCCCCGGGGACGCGCTGCTGTGCCCGGCGGGGATGCCCCACGCGATCGGCGCGGGGGTACTGCTGGTGGAACTCCAGGAGCCGACCGACTTCTCCGTGCTGCTGGAGTGGGAGGGGTTCGCGATCGACGGCGCCGCCGAGGGCCATCTCGGCCTCGGCTTCGACCTGGCGCTCGGCGGTGTCGACCGCCGGGGCCTGTCCGCCGCCGCGCTGGACCGGCTGCGGGGACCGGGTGCTGGGGCAGGTACCGGGAGCGTGCTCCCGCCGGACGCCGACCCGTACTTCCGCGCCGAGCTGTGCCGGGGCGACCCGGCGACGACGCTGGACGCGGGCTTCTCGGTGCTGGTCTGCCTCACCGGCGCCGGGACGCTGACCTGCGCGTCCGGGCCCCCGCTGGGGATCGCGGAGGGGCAGACCGTACTCCTTCCGTACGCGGCGGGGCCCACCCGGCTGTCCGGCCCGCTGACCGCCCTGCGCTGCCGCCCGCCCGCGCCCGGGAGATCAGTTACTTCAATCAGTTGATTTATTTAATTCACCTGTTTTAACGTGGCTTCCACAGCTCAGCACGATCGAGTGAGGAGGAGGCCACGATGGCCGCAGCCCACGACACCCGCGAGGCCATCATGGCCGCAGCGGAACGGCTCTACGCCGAACACGGGCTGGTCGCGGTGTCCAACCGGCAGATCAGCGAGGCGGCCGGGCAGGGCAACGTCGCCGCGGTCGGCTACCACTTCGGCACCCGGGCGGACCTGGTGCGCGCCATCATGCGCAAGCACTCCGCGGCCATCGACACCATCCGGCAGCGGATGCTGGATGAGACCCGCGGCAGCCGCGAGGTCCGGGACTGGGTCGCCTGCCTGGTGCGGCCCGCCCCCGAGCACCTGGCCACCCTGGGCGTCCCCTCCTGGCACGCCCGGTTCGCCGTACAGGTGATGACCGACCCCGTGCTGCGCGCGATCGTCACCGAAGAGGCCCTCACCCGGCAGCCGCTGTGGGAAATCCTCCAGGGGCTGGGCGACTGCCTCGGCTCCCTGTCCGCCGACACCCGGGCCGAACGCGGCGACATGGCCCGCCAGTTGATCACCCATACCTGCGCCGAACGCGAGCGCGCCCTCGCCGATGGGGCCAGTACGCGACAGCGGTCCTGGGAGGACACGGCCGCCGCCCTGACCGACGCCATCACCGGGATGCTGCTCGCCCCCGTCACACCCCGTACGCCCCCTCGTCCCACCTCCAAGGAGAACCAGACATGAAGATCACCGTTGATGAAGCGAAGTGCTGTGCGGCGGGTCAGTGCGTGCTGATCGCGCCCGAGGTGTTCGACCAGCGCGACGAGGACGGCATCGTGGTCCTGCTCGACGCCGAGCCCGCCGAGGAGCACCACGCCGCCGTCCGCGAGGCCGCGGGCGTCTGCCCGACGCTCGCGATAGACCTGAGCGGCACCTCATGAACGAGCCCTCCGGCGTGCTGGTGGCCGGTGCCTCCGCCGCCGGGCTCGGCACCGCCGAGTCGCTGCGGCGCAGGGGCTACCGGGGAACGATCACGGTGCTGGGCGCCGAACCGCATGCGCCCTACGACCGGCCGCCGCTGTCCAAGCAGGTCCTCGCCGGGGCCTGGGCGCCCGAGCGGGCCCGGCTGCGGGCCCCGGAAGCCCTGGACGCGCTGGACGCCGAGTTCCACCTCGGCGACCCGGCCGTCGCCCTGGACGTCGCGGCGCGCACCGTCCGTACCGCGTCCGGGCGCGTCCTGACGGCGGACGCCGTGGTCATCGCCACCGGAGTACGGCCCCGGACACTGCCTGGACAGGACGGCCTGGCCGGAGTCCATGTGCTGCGGTCGCTGGACGACGCGGCGGCGCTGCGGGCCGACCTGCTGACCGCCACCCGGGCCGTGGTCGTCGGCGACGGAGTGCTCGGCGCCGAGATCGCCGCCACCGCGCGCACCATGGGCGTGGACGTCACCCTGGCCGGTCCCCAACCCGCCCCGATGGCAGCCCAGTTCGGCCCCCGCGTCGCGGAACTGCTCGCCGAGGTCCACGCCGAACACGGCGTGACACTGCGGCTCGGCACCCCGGTCGACGGCCTGACGGAGCACCGGGGCAGGGTCAGCGGCGTACGCCTGGCCGGTGGCGAGGTGCTGCCCGCCGACGTGGCCGTGATCGCGGTCGGCGCCGTCCCCGAGACCGGCTGGCTCACCGGCAGCGGCCTGACCCTGGACAACGGGGTGGTGTGCGACGCGTACTGCCGGGCCGCGGACGGGATCTACGCCGTGGGCGACGTGGCGCGCTGGCACCACGCGGGCCTCGGAGCCCTGCTGCGGCTGGAGAACCGGACCAACGCGGTGGAGCAGGCGGCCGCCGTCGCCGGGAACATCCTCGGCGAGGAGAAGCCGTACACGCCCGTCCCGTACTTCTGGACCGACCAGTTCGACGCCAAGATCCATGTGCATGGGCGGCCGTCGCCCGACGCCGAGGTGACCGTCGTGGAGGGCGCGGTGGAGGACCGCCGGTTCGTCGCCCAGTACCGCCGCCAGGGCCGGGTCACCGGCGTCCTCGGCTGGAACATGCCCAAGCAGACCCGACTGCACCGCCAGGCCCTGCTGGCCGAGCCGCCCGTGGCGGCGCTCGCCGTCGGCGCGTGACCAGCCACCCCTGAACGTCCACCGGAGGAAGACCATGACCACCGCACCCGTGGCCGACGACGCGTCGGCCGAGATCCCCCGATTCCCCGAGCCGCGGGCCGCCGCCTGCCCCTTCGACCCGTCCCCGGAGCTGCGCGGCCTCGCCCAGTGGGGCCCGCTGACCCGCGTCCGGTCCTGGGGCGACAGCACCCCCTGGGTGGTGACCAGCCACGCCGAGCAGAAGGCGCTGCTCGCCGACCCCCGGCTGAGCGCGGACTTCGCCCACCCCGGCTTTCCGAGCCCCGTCGACCACTCGGGCGGCGACCACGGCGCCACCGACCTGAGCTTCGTCGGCATGGACGATCCGGAGCACGCCCGGCTGCGCCGCATGGTCAGCGGAGCGTTCACCATCAAACGGGTCGAGGCGATGCGCCCGGTCGTGCAGGAGATGGTGGACGACTTCATCACCCGCATGCTGGCCGGGCCGAAACCCGCCGACCTGGTCCAGGCCCTCGCCCTGCCGGTCCCGTCCCTGGTCATCTCCGAACTGCTCGGCGTCCCCTACGACGACCACGAGTTCTTCCAGACCAACAGCAAGGTCCTCGTCTCCGCCGTGGCCACGCCCCAGGAACGGCAGGCCGCCCACGGCAATCTGGGCGGCTACCTGGCCCAGCTCGTGGACGCCAAGCTCGCCGAGCCCGGCGACGATCTGCTCTCCAGCCTCGGCAAGCAGATCAAGGCCGGAGAACTGACCCGCCGCGAAGCGGTCGCGATGGGCGTGCTGCTGCTCCTCGGCGGACACGAGACCACCGCGAACATGATCACCATGGGGACGCTGCTGCTGCTCGAACACCCCGATCAGCTCGCCCGGGTCCGTGACACCGACGACCCCAAGGTGATCGCCGCCGCGGTGGAGGAACTGCTGCGCTACCTCAGCGTCGTCCACCTCGGACGCCGCCGGACGGCACTGGCGGACATCGAGGTCGCGGGCAAGACCATCCGGGCCGGTGAGGGCGTGATCCTGCTCGGCGAACTCGCCAACCGGGACCCGTCCGTCTTCCCCGACCCGGACCGGCTGGACATCGCCCGCGACGCCCGCAGCCACCAGGCCTTCGGATCGGGCACCCACCACTGCCTCGGCCAGCCGCTGGCCCGCATGGAACTCCAGGTGGTCTACCCGGCCCTGCTGCGCCGCATCCCCACGCTGCGCCTGGCGACGGACCTGGAGAAGGTGCCCTTCAAGTACGACGCGGTGATCTACGGCGTCCACGCGCTCCCGGTCACCTGGTAGTCCGCCGCCAGTGGCGGCACGGCCGGTACCTGCGGCGCGGCGCCGATGTCCTCGGGCGTCATCATGAACGCCTCGGGGTAGGCGTCGCGCCGGGTGCGCCGGGCGGGTTCGCTGGTGCGCCACATGTAGAGGCACCGCCCGCACTGGAGCACCTCCCAGACGCCGGGTACGGGCGAGCTGAAGATGTGCTCGATCGTCTCGTGGGCGCAGCGCGGGCACAGGGGAGTCGGGCACAGGGGAGTGGTGTCGGACATCTCGGTCCTTCCGTGTGGTCGGGGGGTTTCGGGGGCGTTCAGCGGGCGGCGGCGAGCTTCCGCAGCCGGGTCAGCCACTCGGCGGCCTCCGGCAGATCCCGCACCTGGGTGCCGTAGTTGCCGCGGTTGTCGGGAGCGACGGGGGTGGTGGCGTCGATGACGAGCTTGTCCGTGATGCCGGGCGTACGGGCCTGCGGGGCCAGTTCGAGAACCGGGAGGCCCGGCACCTGCACCAGATCGCCGTCCGGGTTCATCTTGGTGGACAGCGCCCACATCACCTGCGGCAGGTTGAACGGGTCGACGTCCTCGTCCACCACGATCACGGTGGCGGCGTAGCCGAGTCCGTGCGGGGTGGTCAGCACCCGCATGCCGACGGCCTTGGCGAAACCGCCGTACCGCTTCTTCGTGGAGACGATGACGACGAGCCCGTGGGTGTACATCGCGTTGACCGCGCGGACCTCCGGGAAGTCCCGGGTGAGCTGCTTGTACAGCGGCACACAGGTGTTGGCGGCGATCAGGTAGTCCACCTCGGTCCACGGGATGCCGAGGTAGAGGTGTTCGAAGACCGGGTTCGTCCGGTACGAGATCCGGTCGATGCGGATGACCGGCATGCCACGGCCGCCGGAGTAGTGTCCGGTGAACTCGCCGAACGGGCCCTCGATCTCCCGCTTGCGGCCCTCGATGACGCCTTCGATGACCACCTCGCTGCCCCACGGCACGGGCAGCCCGGTGAGCGGGGCCGTCGCGAGCGGGGCGGGCGTGCCGCGCAGGGCACCGGCCAGCTCGTACTCGTTCTGGTCGTACTCCATGGGGGTGGAGGCGACGATGGAGATGACCGGTTCGTTGCCGAGCGTGATGGCCACCGGCAGGTCTTCGCCCCGCTCCTCGGCGGTGTTGAGGTGCTGCGCGATGTCGTGCATCGGCACCGGCTGGATCGCGAGCCGCCGCTTGCCCTTGACCTCGATGCGGTAGATGCCCACGTTCTGCTTGCCGCTGTGCTCGGGGTCGGCGGGGTCCTTGGAGACGACCGCGGCCTTGTCGATGTAGAAGCCGCCGTCCCCGTCGTTGAGCCGGATCAGCGGCAGCACCCGGAAGATGTCGGCGTCCTCGCCCTCCAGGGTGTTCTCGGCCCACAGCGGGTTCGCGCGCCACTCCGGGGCGACCGGGAAGGTGTCCCAGCGGCGGATGAACTCCTCGACCTGCTCCTTGGTGCCGGTCTCCTTGGGCAGGCCGAGGGCGAGCGCGTGGTTGGCCCAGGAGCCGTGGACATTGAGCGCGATGCGGGCATCGGTGAAGCCGGTGACGTTGTCGAAGTACAGCGCGGGGGCGTGGTCGCCCAGGCGCGGGGCGGCGTTGGCGGCGGCGGCGATGTCCGGCTCCGGCATCACCTCGTCGGGGACGCGCAGCAGCTGGCCCTCCTTTTCGAGGGCGGCCAGGAAGCCGCGGAGGTCGTCGTAGGCCATGGGAACTCCTTTACGAGTGGTGGACACGTCCGGCGCGCATGCCTGCCCAGCGCTTCGCGGCGGGAGCGGGCAGGTCGAACTGGTCGAGCAGCCGGGCGGTGATGTGGTCGACGATGTCGTCCACCGACCGCGGGTGGTTGTAGAAGGCGGGCATGGGCGGCACCATCCGCACCCCCATCCGGGACAGCGCGAGCATGTTCTCCAGATGGATGTCGCTGAGCGGGGTCTCGCGCGGCAGCAGGACGAGCCTGCGCCGCTCCTTGAGGACCACATCGGCGGCCCGGGCGACCAGCCCTTCGGCGTAGCCCGCGCGGATCCCGGCGAGTGTCTTCATCGAGCAGGGCGCGATGATCATGCCGTCGGTCCGGAAGGAGCCCGAGGAGATCGTGGCGCCCTGGTCCTCGGGAGCGTGGGTCTCATCGGCGAGCGCGGCCACGTCGCGGGCGGACCGGCCGGTTTCCAGCTCGATCGTGGTCCGGGCCCAGCGGCTGAGCACCAGATGGGTTTCCACGCCGGGCAGTTCGGCCAGCGCCTCCAGCAGCCGGATGCCGAACACGGCACCCGTCGCCCCTGTCATGCCCACGATCAGTCGCACGGTGGCACGCTCCCTCGATTCGTCCGGTGGCGGTAAATCGGCGGATGACTCTTTCGGTCAGCGGCCGTCGCTGAGCCATCGCGTCCGCACTCCACGCTAGATTCGGAACAGGCCACCCCAGCCGTACAGCGAGGACGCGCTATGGACAGAAACGGACACACCGAGGTCACCGAGGTCCCGTTCCGGCCCTCCGTGGGCGCACCGCCGGGAGCGGCGGTGCTGGACTTTCCCGGCCTGCTGGCCCGCGCCCGCAGCCATGACCTCGATGTCTCCGCGCCGATGCGGCTCACCTTCCACCAGCTGATCACCGTGCGCTCCGGGGTGCTGCGCTGTTCGGTGGACTTCACCGAACACGAGCTGACCGAGGGCAGCTGGATGTGGGTGCGGCCCGGGCAGATCCACCAGTTCCGCACCGGTCTCACCGCCGCCGAGGGCGCCGTCGTGCTCTTCCCGCCCGGCTATCTGGACGCCGCCACCGCCACGGCCGCCCGGCTCGACCGGCACACCCGGCAGCTTCCGCTGGTCCCCGAGGGCCCCGCCGCCCACGCCGTACGCGGCGTCCTTGACCTGCTGGAGAGCGAGTACCGGGCGATGGCCGGGCCCCTGGAGGCGCATATCGAGGCGGTGCGCCATCTGGTGGCCGTGCTCGTGCTGCGGCTGGCCCATCTGCCGGGCGCGGACGGCGGCGGCGACGCGGGCAGCGAGGCGTTCCGGCGGTTCCGGCGCGCGGTGGAGCGCGACTTCACTCATGCGCACCGGGTGGAGGACTACGCCGCGCAGCTCGGCTACAGCGTCCGAACCCTGACCCGGGCCACCCGCGCGGCCGCCGGGTGCGGCGCCAAGCGGTTCATCGACGACCGGGTGCTGCTGGAGGCGAAGCGGCTGCTGGTGCACACCGCCCTGTCCGCCAGCGCCATCGGGGAGCGGCTCGGCTTCCCGGACGCCACCGTCTTCACCAAGTTCTTCCGCCGCCGGGCGGGCGAGACCCCGGCGGGCTTCCGGGCCCGGGCCTCGGGTTCCGGAGGCCCGGAGACCTCCCGGCGATATACTTGACGGTAATAATCGCGTCCGGGGGTCCTTTCTCGATGAGAAGGGAGATCACTTCCCATGGACCTCACCACCGTCTCCGAAGTGGTACGGCGACCGTCCTCCCGGCCAGGCGCCGACTGGCGAGAAGGTGATGCCTGGCTCGCGGGCGGAACGTGGCTGTTCTCCGCGGAGCAGCCGGGCCTGTGCCGCCTGATCGACCTGACCGGGCTGCGCTGGGACCCGCTTGTCCCGGGCGACGCGGGCCTCGACATCGGTGCCACGTGCACCATCCGCGACCTGTATGCGTTTACGCCGCCGGATCCCTGGATCGCGGGCGGTCTTTTCGCGAAGAGCTGCGAGGCGTTCCTGTCGTCGTTCAAAGTCTGGAACGCGGCGACCGTCGGCGGAAATATCTGCATGTCCCTGCCCGCCGGACCAATGATCACGCTGACGGTCGCCCTGGAGGCGCGGTACGAGCTATGGGCCTGTGACGGATCCGTACGAACCGTCGACGCGCTCGACTTCGTCACCGGAGACCACCGGAACATCCTCGCACCCGGTGAAATCCTCCGGCGCGTCCACATTCCGGCACGTGCGCTGCGGAAACGCGCCGCGCACCGCCGCTTCACGCTGACCCGTCTCGGCCGTTCGACGGTATTCCTCATCGGTACGCGAACGCCGGGAACCAGCGATCTGTTGCTCACGGTGACAGCCGGTACGACCCGGCCGGTGCGCATCGCCTTCGAGGACATGCCCGACGCGCGAACTCTGGGACAGCGCATCGACGCCATTCCCGCCGGTGTCTGGTTCGCCGACCCCAATGGAACCCCCGATCACCGTCACCATCTGACCCGGCACTTCGCCGAAGAGATACGCCGCGAACTCATGGCTGGGGGCCCGGTGTGACATTCATCGTGAACGGCAAGGCCTTCGACGACGAGCCGGACCCCGGCCAGTGCCTGCGTACCTTTCTCCGCTCCCTCGGGCACTACGGGGTCAAAAAGGGCTGCGACGCGGGGGATTGCGGCGCGTGCACGGTATGGCTGGACGGCCATCCGGTCCATAGCTGCATCACCCCCGCCTTCCGCGCGGACGGCTGCGAGGTGACGACGATCGAAGGGCTCGGGTCACCCGGCGATCTGCACCCGATGCAGCGGCGATTCCGCGACGCACCGGGATTCCAGTGCGGCTTCTGCACCGCGGGGATGATTATGACCTCGGCGGCGCTCACCGAGGAACAGAAGGAGGATCTGCCACGGGCGCTGAAGGGCAACCTCTGCCGCTGCACCGGCTATCGGGCAATCGAGGACGCGGTGAAGGGCGTCGCCGGAGTGGAGCGGGCCGCACCGGGGAGAGCCGTCGGTACGAGCGTCAGCGCACCGGCCGCCGACGCCGTGGTGACCGGAAGCGCCGAATTCACCATGGACACCCATATCGAGGGCATGCTGCACCTCAAGGTGCTGCACTCCCCGCACGCGCACGCCCGGATCGTCTCGATCGACAAGTCCGCGGCCCTCGCGGTTCCCGGTGTGCATCGCGTCTACAGCTGGGAAGATGTGCCGCGCAAGCGGTTCACCACGGCGATCCACACCGACCATCTCGTCGACCCGGACGACACCTTCGTCCTCGACGACACCGTGCGCTTCGTCGGCCAGCGCGTCGTCGCGGTGCTGGCCGACACGGTCGGGGCGGCGGAAGAGGGCTGCCGGAAGGTCGCCGTCGCATACGAGGTGCTCCCGGCGGTCTTCGAACCGGAAGAGGCGATGGCCATGGGGTCGCCCCAACTCCATGGCACCCACGATCCGTTCATCCGTGACCCCGTGCGCAATATTCTGTTCGAGATTCACGCGCACATCGGGAACATCGATACGGGGTTCGCCGAAGCCGATGTGACCCACGAAGGCACCTACTCCTCGCCACGAGTGCAACACGCCCACCTGGAGACCCATGGCGCGATCGCCTGGATGGAACACGGCCGCCTCAACGTCCGCACCAGTTCGCAGTCGCCGTCGATCGCGAAGTCCAAAATCGCCTATCTGTACGGGCTGCGCCCCGACCAGCTCCGCGTGTTCTGTGAGCGCGTGGGCGGCGGCTTCGGCGGTAAGCAGGAAGTGATCTCGGAGGATCTGGTCGCGCTCGCCACCCTGGACACCGGACGGCCCGTCAGCCTCGAATACACCCGCGAGGAGGAGTTCACCACGGCGTCGCCCCGGCATCCGATGACGCTGACGGTCAAGCTCGGCGCGAAGGCGGACGGAACCCTCACGGCGCTCCAGGTCCGCAATGTGTCGAATACGGGCGCTTATGGCAACCACGGCGGTGAAACGCTGTACGCGGGCGGCGCCTCCGTCATGATCTACCGCTGCCCGCATAAGAAGTACGACGCGTTCTCCGTCTATACGAACACCGTGCCGAGCGGGGCGCTGCGCGGATACGGGATGACGCAGCCCGCGTTCGCCGTGGAATCGGCGATGGACGAACTGGCCCGCGCGCTGCACATCGATCCCCTCGAACTGCGACGGCGCAATGTCGTGCGGCCGGGCGATCCACTCCTCGCCCTGCACGAGGGTCCCGACGATGTGAAGTTCACCGAGGACGGACTCGTGAAATGCCTCGATCTGGTGGGCGAGGCCCTGGCGCGTACCGCCGATGATCCGCGGCCCGGCCCCGGATGGCTCCTCGGGAGCGGCGTCGCGGCGTCCCTGCACGAGACCGCGCCGCCGACCGAGCACATCTCCGAGGCCTGGGTCGCTCTGGGCGACGACCTCGTGTACGAGGTGGCCGTCGGTACCGTCGAATTCGGTGAGGGCACGTCGACCGCGCATGTCCAGCTCGCGGCCAACCAGCTCGGCACGACGCCGTCGCGGATTCGTCTGGTGCAATCCGATTCCGACCGCACCGGATTCGATACCGGCGCCTTCGCGAGTGCGGGACTCTTCGTGGCGGGCAACGCGGTGCTGCGAGCGGCCGAAGCCGTCCGTGACCGCGTCCTGGAATTCGCCGCCGCGCACACCGGCGCCGATCTCGCGGCGTGCTCGATGGATGACGACGGTGTCATCTGCGGCGACCAGCGCATATCGCTGGACGAACTCGTCGCGCTGGCCCGGGCGCGCGGAATCCGGTTCACCGCGGCACGCAAGGCCTACGGCTCACCGCGGAGCGTCACCTCCAACGCGCAAGGGTTCCGCATCGCGGTCCATCAGGTGACGGGCGAGATCCGTATCCTCCGCAGCGTCCAGGCGGCCGACGCCGCCGTCGTCATCAATCCCGCCCAAGTCCGGGGTCAGGTCGAGGGCGGGGTCGCCCAGGGGATCGGCTTCGCGCTGACCGAGAATCACCACCTCGACGAGAACGGCGCCATGGTCAACCCGAATCTCCGCAACTATCGCATTCCCGCCTACGCCGACATTCCCCGCACCGATGTGCTCCTGGTGGACTCGGCGGATTCCTTCGGGCCCCTGCGGTCGAAGGGGATGGCGGAATGCTGTATCAACCCGGTGGCCCCCGCGCTGGCGAACGCGCTCCACGATGCCACGGGCGTGCGCTATCGCGCCCTGCCGCTGACCCCGGAACGCATCTACCGTCGGCTGGGCGAGAACCCGTCGGTGCCGAGGGAGTGAGCGATGAACACCCAGAATCTCGAAGACGCCGCGGCGACGGTCATCATCGGTCAGAAAGTCGTGCCCGGCCGGGAGCGGGAGTACGAGGCGTGGCAGCAGGAGGTCAACACCGCGGCCGCCGACTACGCCGGATACCTCGGCGCCGAGATCTCCCCGCCGACACCCCGGCAGTCCGACTGGGTCGTCGTCTACCGCTTCGACTCGATCGCCCATCTGCAGGCCTGGATGAACGGCGCGACCAGGCAGAGCTTCCTCAACTCCGGCCGCGAGTACTTCGACGGTCCCGGAACCCAGCAGGTCATCAGCGGCGGCACCCAGCCCGCCGATCCGCTGGTGACCGTGGTGGTCACCCACCGCGTCCACCCCGACCACGTCGACGGCTTCCTCGAATGGCAGCGCCATCTGAACCAGGAGGAAAGCAAGTTCGAGGGATTTCGCGGGACCGAACTCTTCCGCCCCATCGAGGGGCTTCAGGACGAATGGATCACGCTGTACCGGTTCGACAACGCCGAGCACCTCGATGCCTGGCTGACGTCGGCCAAGCGGCGCGAAGTCCTCGCGGAAGGCGAGAAGTTCAAGGACTTCGAACTGCGCACGATCGACAACTCGTTCGGCAGCTGGTTCGCCTTCGAGGAGAACGGCAAGGAAGCGCCTCCGCCCTCCGAGACCAAAACCGCCATCGCCGTGTGGGTCGGCCTGTATCCGACCGTGGTGCTGCTGACCCTCGCCCTGTCCCCGTTCCACCTGCCGCTCTGGCTCGGGCTGCTGGTGGGGAACCTGCTGTCGAGCTTCATCATGAGCTTCCTCACGATGCCCTACTACGTGAACCGGCTGCTCAAACGGTGGCTGCGGCCGTCGCCTGACCAGCCCAAGGCGAGGACCAACCTCATCGGCCTCGGCATCGTCGCCGCGGTGACCGTGTTCTGGGCCGTGGTGTTCTACGTCGTGACGACCCAGATCTGGACCTTGCCCTGACCCGGCGCTCCGGGCTCACCGCCGTGAGCCCGGAGCGGGGGGACGGTTCAGCCGGTGGCGAGGGCGGGGTCGCTCAGCCCCGAGCGTCCCGTCTCGACGTGGCCCGCGAGGCGGCGTACGAAGGTGCGGTCATGGTCGGACACCACCGTCACGTCGTACCACTGGTGGCTGCGGCGCAGATCCGCGGTGTGCGTCACCCGCGCGCCCGGGCGCAGCCGGTAGGTGTCCGCCTGCCCGCCCAGGTGGCCGTCCCGGACGGTGAGCCGCACCGTGGTGCGGCCCGGGTTGCTGAGGACCACCCTGAGCTGCCCGGTCCGGCCGTCGTGCCGCGCGCTCACCTGCGGGCCCGCGCCATCGAGCGCACCCGCGAACCGGCGCAGGAAGCCGTCAGGACCGTGCACCTCCATGTCGTAGCCGTCCTTGCCCGGCACCGCGCTCCACTCACCGGACAGCCGCTTGCCCGCCTCCACGGTGTACCCCCACGGGCCGCCCGGATGGCTGCGGGAGGTGACGTGGAAGTGGGCGCCCGCCCGGCCGTGGCTGGCGAAGTCGATCCGCAGGGTGCCGTCCGCCGAGGTGGCGTCGGCGGCCAGGTCGTACGGCAGCGGCCGGGTGGGGCGCCGACCGGACTCCTGCCGGGGCAGGACGGGCTCGGCGGGGACCGTGGGCACGTAGTCGGGGTGCCGGTTGTGGTCCTTCGGCAGGTAGCCGCTGGTGTCCGGCATGGACGGCATGCTCGGATCGGTGCGCCCGAAGTCGAACGCCGAGGTCAGATCGCCGCACACCGCGCGCCGCCACGGCGAGATCTGGGGCTCCCGGACGCCGAACCGCCGCTCGATGAACCGCAGGATCGAGGTGTGGTCCAGGGTCTGCGAGCACACATAGCCGCCCTTGCTCCACGGCGACACCACGAGCATCGGGACCCGCTGCCCCAGCCCGTACGCCCCGGCGACCTGCGCGGACGAGCCGGGGAACAGCTCACCGGAGGTGGACACGGTCGACGCGCCGCGCCCGGGGGAGGGGGCGTACGGCGGCACGACGTGGTCGAAGAAGCCGTCGTTCTCGTCGTACGTGATGAGCAGCGCCGTACGGCTCCACACCTCGGGATTCGAGGTCAGCGCGTCGAGCACCTGGGCCACGTACCAGGCGCCGAAGTTCGCGGGCCAGTTGGGGTGTTCGGTGAACGCCTCGGGCGCCGCGATCCAGGACACCTGGGGCAGGGTCCCGGCCTTCACATCGGCCTTCAGCTGGTCGAAGTAGCCGTCGCCCTTCCGCGCGTCGGTGCCGGTGCGGGCCTTGTCGTAGAGCGGGTTGCCGGGCGCGGCGTTCCGGTACTGGTTGAAGTACAGCAGCGAGTTGTCGCCGTAGTTTCCCCGGAAGGCGTCGTCGATCCAGCCCCAGCCGCCCTTGGCGTCCAGCCCGTCGCCGATGTCCTGGTAGATCTTCCAGGAGACCCCGGCCTTCTCCAGCCGTTCGGGATACGTCGTCCAGCCGTACCCGGCCTCCGCGTTGTCGAGCACCGGGCCGCCGCCCGCCCCGTCGTTGCCGGTGTAACCGGTCCACATGTAGTAGCGGTTGGGGTCGGTGGAGCCCATGAACGAGCAGTGGTACGCGTCGCAGATGGTGAACGCGTCGGCCAGCGCGTAGTGGAACGGGATGTCCTCGCGGGTGAGGTACGCCATCGTCGTGGCCGACTTGGCGGGCACCCACTTGTCGTACGCGCCGTCGTTGAGCGCGGCGTGGGTGTCGCCCCAGCCGTGCGGGAGGTCCTGGAGGAACTGCAGGCCCAGGTCGTCGGCGTCGGGCCGGAACGGCAGGATGTCCTTCGTGCCGTCGGACTGGTGCCACACCGGCTTGCCGCTGGGCAGGCTCACCGGGCTCGGGTCGCCGAATCCCCGCACCCCGCGCAGCGTGCCGAAGTAGTGGTCGAAGGAGCGGTTCTCCTGCATCAGGACGACGATGTGCTCCACGTCCCGCAGGCTGCCGGTGCGGCGGTTCGCCGGTATCTCCGCGGCGCGCGCGATGCTCGCGGACAGCAGGGGCAGGGCGGTGGTGGCACCGGCCAGTTGCATGAATCTTCGACGGTCCATCGATGTCATGGGAATCCGGTCTCCTGTGGCGTCCGAAGTGGCGCGGGCAACCGGGGCAGTGTCGTCCGCCCGGCTGACGTGTACAACGGCGCCCGGAAGAAACGGCGGAAAAGCCTAGTTGAACTGTGGCCGCGACATTCAGGACGCCATGACATTCAGGACAGGCGACGCATTAACGTGGAAGTATGCGCGGCGACGCGGTGACGCTGTCCCTCTGCGGCGATGTGATGCTCGGCCGTGGTGTCGACCAGATCCTGCCCCACCCCGGCGATCCGGCGCTGCGGGAGCCGTACATCCGTGACTCCCGGGCCTATGTCGGGCTGGCGGAGGCGGCGAACGGCCCCATCCCGAGGCCGGTCGGCTTCTCCTGGCCGTGGGGAGAGGCGCTGCCGGTGCTGGACCGGGCCGCGCCCGACGTCCGGGTGGTGAACCTGGAGACGAGCGTGACCCGTGGCGGCGCGTTCGCACCCGGCAAGGAGATCCACTACCGGATGAGCCCCGCCAACCTCCCCGGTCTGGCCGTGGCCCGGCCCGATGTCTGCGCCCTGGCCAACAACCATGTGCTGGACCGTGGGCGGCCCGGCCTCGACGACACCCTCGACTCGCTGGCCGCCGCCGGGATCCAGGTGGCGGGCGCGGGCCGGGACATGAGGTCGGCACGCCGCCCCGCGGCCGTCCCGGCAGGTAGCCACCACCGCGTCCTGGTCTTCGCCTGCGGGACCGCCTCCAGCGGCATCCCGCCCGGCTGGGCGGCGCGCGGCGACCGCTCCGGCGTCGACCTGGTGTCCGAGCACACGGCCGATGACGCCGCCGCGCTCACCCGCCGGGTACGGCAGCTCAAGCGGGCCGGTGACCTCGTCGTGGTCTCGATCCACTGGGGCACCAACTGGGGGTACGACATCCCCGAGGACCAGATCCGCTTCGCCCACGCCCTGATCGACGGCGGCGTGGACCTCGTCCACGGCCACTCTTCCCACCACCCCCGCCCGCTGGAGATCTACCGCGACAAGCTGGTCCTCTACGGCTGCGGCGACCTCATCGACGACTACGAGGGCATCGGCGGCTACGAGCGGTACCGGGACGATCTGCGGCTGCTGTACTTCGCCACGCTGCGGCCGGACACCGGCGCGCTCCTGGACCTGCGGATGGTGGTCTTCCAGGCCCGCCGGATGCGGCTGCGCCGCGCCCCGCACGAGGACGCCGCATGGCTCGCCCGCACCCTCGGCCGTACCGGCTCCGCCCTGGGCACCCGTATCGCCCTCGGCCGCGACGACGTGCTCACCGCGCACGGCGTCCAGCGTCGGTCGGTCAGAGGACCTTGGAACGGACCAGGGCGCCCAGCACCAGCGCGCCCGGGACCAGCGGAAGCCACAGAGTGATGAAGCGGTAGGCGAGCACCGTGGAGGTGGCGGCCTCGACCGGGGCGCCCGCCGCGACCAGCGCGATCACCAGCGCCGCGTCGACCGAGCCGATGCCACCGGGGGACGGCACCAGGGCGGCCACCGCCGAGGCGGCCAGATAGGCGAGCATCACATGCGGCGGCCATACGTCCAGCTCCAGCGCGAGCGCCACCGCCACCAGACCGGCCGCCTGCAGCAGCGGGAACGCCAGCGAACCGCCCCACAGGGCCAGCGCCCGGGACGGCCGCAGATGCAGGGAGCGGGCGTCGGCCAGCGCGGTGCGCAGGAAGTCCCGGATCACCCGGCGCACCCGGCCGACCATCAGCAGCCCCGCCACCAGGACCACCGCCCCCGCCACGGCCGCCCACACCACCAGCCCGGCGGTCCGCTCGGGCAGCACCGGACCGATGCGCAGCGCCTCCGGGAAGGCGGCGAGCAGCACGAGCAGCAGCAGGATCCGGGTGACGGCCTCGGCCAGGAAGTACAGGGCCAGCGCGGCCGAGGAGCGGGCGGGCGGAAGCCCGCAGCCCGTCATGAAGCGGATGTTGACCGCGCTCGCCCCGATGCCCGAGGGCAGCAGATGGTTGGCGGCGCCCGCCGCGAACTGGGTGGCGAGCAGCCGCCGGGCCGGAAGCCGTTCCAGCACCGTGCCCTGCCGGGCGAACGACACCGCGACCCAGCCAAGACCCGTCGTCGCGACCGCCGTCAGCAGCCACCACGGGTCGGCGGTGAACATCTGACGGGCACCGGAACCGATCAGCGACCGGTGCTGGGCCACCCAGACGGCGACCGCGACCAGCGGCAGCAGGCACAGCAGCTGGCGCAGCGGAAGCCGCCGGTACAGGGGAAGTGGCGCGGTGCGCTGGAGGGGTGGCGGCTGCTGGACGGGCACTGTCGGCTGCATCGTTCGTCCCCCTATCCCGTCGCCGGGCGCCCGGTCGAGGCCGACCGCGGCGCCGGGGCGGGCGCCGGGGCCGTACCGGGCGCCGCCTCCCGCAGCGGCAGCGCCAGCAGCAGCCCGAGACAGATCCACACGTACGCGTTGCTGCCGAGGAAGCCGGTCACGCCGGTCGCGTCGAACCGCCACAGCCACACCAGGCTGCTGCAGAGGACCACATAGACCACCGCCGCCACCCGCAGCAGCGTCCGCCGCCGCTGCGGTGGCGTACCCGGCCGCATCCCCGACTCGGCGAGCACGATGAGCGCCGGGATCAGCCACACCAGATGGTGCACCCAGGTGATAGGGCTGACCAGGCAGGCGGCGATCCCGGTGAGGGCGTAGCCCGCCGGTTCGTCGCCCACGGCGGCCGCCTGCCGCACCCGGTACGCCCACACCGCCAGCAGCGCCACCACCCCGGCCGCCCAGATGGCGCCACTGGGCTCCACCGGGGCCACGAGCCGCGCCAGCACGCCCTCCCACGACTGGTTCGAGACGTACGACAGCACCCCGATGCGGTCGGTGTCCCACAGCGCCTCGGTCCAGTAGACCCGGGAGGCGCCGGGCGCGGCCGCCGCGGCGAGCAGCGTGGCGCCGATGGCGGTGGCCGTGGCGACGGCGGCGGCCCGCCACCGCCGGGTGACCACGAGATAGACGATGAAGATCGCCGGGGTGAGCTTGATGGCGGCGGCGAGACCGGTCCCGAACCCGGCGAAGCGGCCGTTCCCCGTGGCCAGCAGCCGGGCGTCCAGCAGTACCAGGACCAGCAGCAGCAGATTGACCTGCCCGAAGCTGAAGGTGTCCCGGACCGGCTCCAGCAGCGAGAACAGCGCGCTCGCCACGGTGAACGCGAACCACATGTTCCAGCCCTGACGGCGCACGACCGGCCCGATCAGCCAGGTCAGGATGACCGCCGAGGCGGCCACGTTGAGGAGCATGCTGACGCTGACCGCCGCCGGCCAGCTCAGCAGCGTCATCGGCAGCATGCACAGGGCCGCGAACGGCGGATAGGTGAAGCCGTAGTCGGCCCCGTCGGCGCCGGGCGTGGTGAAGTCGTAGATGTGGCCGTCGTGCAGCCACTGGCCGACGGCCCCGTAGTAGACGCCCAGGTCGAACCAGTCCCGGTGCAGGGGTACGAAGGCCAGGAAGAGCGCCGCGGCCGTGGTGAGCCCGGTCGCCAGCAGCAGCCGTCCGCGGGTCGTGGTGGGCCCCGTCATGCCGAACGCTCCGGCCAGTGCGCGCCCTTCGCGGAGGCCAGCCCGGGCCCGGCGGGGAACCCCGGCGCCCAGCGCGCACACCACAGCACGCACAGGGCCAGCGCGCCACCGCACACCGCGAACGTGAGCTGCCGGGAATCCGGGGCGAAGCCGCTGGGCAGTACGGCCAGCGCGAGGACCCCGCTCACCCCGGCCACCGCCCGCCGCACCCAGCCGCTGGGCGCGGCCGCGGCGATCAGGAACAGCCCCCACAGCAGGTACCAGGGCCGGATCGCCGGACCGAGCACGGCCACCGCCGTCAGGCTCAGCCCCAGTGCGTACAGCGGGCCGCGGCGTGGTGGCCGCAGCCAGACGACCACCACCGCCACCGCGGTCGCGAGCAGCCCCAGCGCCTGCCACACCGGGGTGGCCAGCGGCGCCAGGCCGCTGCCGCCCGCGTGCAGCAGGGCGCCGGTGGCCCGGCCGAGTGCGCTGGTCAGCGCCCAGTTGTCGGCGGAGGCGGGGGTGGAAAGGGCCCCGATCCAGCCGTAGCCGGTGCCGGTGACGGCCGTGGCCACGCCCGTGGTGACGAGCGCCAGCGCGGCCGTGGCGAGGAAGACGCCGACTTGTCGCCTCCGGCCCGTCATCCGGCGCGCCCACAGCGAGGCCACCGCCAGCAGGCCGAGCGCCGCGGGCGCCTTGACCAGGGCCGCGAGCGTGACCAGGACGGCGCCACAGGCGGGCCACCGGCCGGTCGCGGCCACCAGTCCGGCGCCGAGCAGCCCCAGCATCACCGCGTCGTTGTGGGCCCCGCCCACCAGGTGCAGCAGCAACAGCGGATTCAGCCCGCCCAGCCACAGCGCCGCGCCCGGGTCGGTGCCGCAGCGGCGGGCCAGCACGGGCAGGGCGAGCACCATCAGCGCGACCCCGACCAGCGCCATCAGCCGCAACCCGAAGACGCCCAGGACCAGTTCGGCGCGCGAGGCGTGCGCGATCGCGCTCTCGAAGGCCAGCGAGACCGGGCCGTACGGGGTGGGCGTGTGCTGCCACACCGGCGCCACTTCGGCCGCTATCGGCCCGCCGAGCCGCACCGGGCCATGGGTGTAGACGTCGATGTTCGCGTGCACCATCGCGCCCTGGGCGAGGTAGCTGTACACGTCCCGGCTGAACAGCGGGGGAGTGGGCAGCAGCGGGGCCGCCCAGGTGGCGAGCGTCACCAGCAGACCGCGGACGCCGGGCGGCCGCGGACCGCGCACCTCGCGCCCCAGCCACCACCAGGCCGCCACCAGCAGCACCAGTCCGAAGTAGGTACTGACCAGGCCGAGCGCGGCTCTTCCGGAATCCGGCGTGAGGGCATCCCCCACGGGCAGCGCTCCGGCCGTCGCGCCACCCGCGGCGAGGGCGACCGAGCCCGCGAACCCGAGAAGCCGGCAGTGGTGCGGAGCGATGGTGACACCTTGGACGAGAACACGACGGACCAGCACCCGCCCCACACTTGCCGTGACGTATGGCCGAAACGTGACGTCGCGGTCACCGGTGGCTGACCGGGAAGTGTCGGCCGGGGCACCCGCCAGAGCCGGGCACCTGCCCGCGCCGCGTGGCCCTCCCGAACCGCGTCACCCGCCCGGGCCGAAGGCCCCCACGAGCGCTCCCACCGGGGGCGCGCTGCGCTCGATCGACGACCAGGGCGCCTTGTCGGCCACCAGCTGGCGGAGTTCGAGCACTTCACACGGGCTGTTCCAGCCCAGCACCCCGACTACCCGCCCCCGGTGACCGTAGGCGACCACGAAGTGGCGGTCGTCCAGTGCGCCGTGGAGCACGGCGAGTTCGGCTTCGGCCGGAAAGATGCCGTACGCCTCGATGTGGGCGTCGTACTGGTCGGTCCAGAAATGCGGTACGGGGGCGAACGGCACGTCGTCGCCGAGCAGGTTACGGGCGACGGCCTGGGCCTGCTCGGTCGCGTTCAGCCGGTGCTCCAGCCGCATGCGGGCGCCGAAGTGTTCGTTGTACCAGGAGGCGACGTCACCGGCCGCGTAGACGCCCGGCGCCGCCCGGCAGGCGGCGTCGCACTCCACGCCGTTGTTCAGGGCCAGCCCGGACCCGTCCAGCCAGCCGACCGCCGGGACGGCGCCGATGGCGACCACGACGAGATCGGCGCGGAGCGCCGTCCCGTCGGTCAGTTCGAGCCCAGTGACATGGCCACCGGCCGACAGGAACCGGGTCACCCCGGTGCCGCAGCGCATGGACACGCCGTTGTCCCGGTGCAGCTGCCCGACCAGCCCCGCGATCCGGTCGCCGAACTGGCGGCGCATCGGCACCGGACGCGGATCGATCATGGTGACGTCCAGCCCCATCCGGCGGGCGGCCGCGGCGGCCTCGGCGCCCAGGAACCCGGCCCCGACCACCGCCACCGTGGGCCTGCGCTGGAGATCGGCGCGCAGGGCGAGCGCGTCGTCGAGGGTGCGCAGCAGATGGACCCCGGCCAGGTGGTGGGCGTCGGGCAGGCCGCGCGAGGTGACACCGGTGGCGATGACCAGGGTGTCGTACGGGACGCTGTCGCCGCCGTCCAGCAGCACCCGCTCCGCGAGGGTGTCGAGCCCGGTGGCGGACCTGCCGAACAGCAGCTCCGCGTCGAGCGCGTCCAGTTCCTCGTCCGTGCGGAGTTTGATCCGGTCGTGCTCCCAGGTGCCCGCGAGGATCTGCTTGGACAGCGGCGGCCGGTTGTAGGGGGTGTGCGGCTCGTCGCCGATCAGGGTGAGCCGCCCGCCGTAGCCCAGTGAGCGCAGCGTGACGGCGGTGGTGAGCCCGGCCACCGAGGCGCCCACGATGACCACGTTCCCCGGGGTGCTCATGACGTGGCCAGGGTGATCGCAGGGCGGTCCTGATCTGACGTCACGTGCACGGAGTTCTCCACGCTTGGGGGGTCGGGCCGGGCGATGCGGGGGCTGCCGGAGCAGGGGGCAACGGGCTCATCGGGTGAGCCGGTTGGTAAACGACCGTTCTGCAGGCGGCGACACGGAGGCTAGTTGGCCTTGTGTGCACAGCACAACACGCTGAGTTCAAAGATGGCCAATGAGGGTCACATATGAGCCTGGCATGTGCGCGAGTGGGTAGGCGTTGTGAGTAAACCCGGTCAAAATCCAAAAGTGCCAGGTCATCGGCGAGCGCCGGGACCATGATCCCGGCCTCCGCCGCCCGGCCTGCGGGCACATGCCCCGGCATCGGCGGTTGTCAACCATCCCCGGCTCACATGGCGGAAACGTACAGGTTACGCAACGTCCGCTCGGCTCACGTAACGTCGAGGACCGTACCGATCACACCGAACCGGAAGACGGAGAATCCTTGCGCGCGCTCCCCGCCCTGCCCGACTGGCTGACGCACCCCCTGCGCGGGGTGCGGGCCCTGCGGGGCCCCGTGCCCTGGCCGGCGGTGCTGCGCGGAGCGCTCGGCGTGGGCCCCGTGGTGGCGGCGGGAGTGGCCACCGGCAACACGCCCGCCGGGGTGACCGCGGGCCTCGGCGCCATGTTCGCGCACATCAACGACCGCCCGGCCACCCGCCGCACCCGCACCGTACGCATCGGGCTCCCGGCCCTCGCGGGAGCCCTCGGCCTCTTCACCGGGGCCTCGTTCAGCACGCTCGGGCTCGGCCCGTGGATCGCCCTCGCGCTGGCCACCGTCGGACTCGTATCCGGCGCCCTCAGCGCCATCGGGCCGGTGTGCTCGGCGGCCGGAGTACAGCTGATGGTGCTCGCCGTGGTGGGCGCCGGGATGCCGCTGCCCGAGCCCCCGCCGGTGCGCGCGGGCATGCTGCTCGTCGGCGCCACCTGGGTCATCGTGATGGCCTCACTGCTGCCCAAGGCTCTCCGGTTCCGCCCGGCGGCCGCCTCCGGGCCCGACGAACGCGGCGCGGTGGCCGCCGTGTACGACGCGCTCGGCGACCTGATGACGGTCGTCGGCACCGAGGGCGCCCAGTCCGCGCGGCGCCGCCTGACCTCCGCGTACGACGCCGCGTACGAAGCCCTCTACGGCCACCGCCTCCCGTGGCAGCGCCCCGACGAGGAGGAACGGCGGCTGCGGGACCGGCTCGCGGTGGCCGGAGGGCTGACCGAAGCCGCGCTGACCCTGCTGTGGGAGAACGAACCTGTGCCCGACCGGGTCGCCCGCACCCCCGCCCAGCTCGCCCGCTCGGTACGCACCGGACTGCCCCCGGGCCGCCTCCCCGCCCCCGTCCCCAGCACCGCGGGCAGCATCGCCGTCCACCGCGCGATCGTGCTCGCCGCCCGCGTCTTCGACGGCGAACCCGCACCCCCGGTCGGCGCCGTCGGACCCGGCCCCCGGCAGCGGCTGCGCCGGATGCTCGGCGCCGCCGGACGGGAGTACGCGGCCCGGGTCGCCCTGTGCGTCGGCGTGTCCACCGTGCTCGCACGCTCCCTGCCGGGCGACCACTGGTACTGGCTCCCCGCCACCGCCACCTTCCTGGTCAAGCCCGACATGGGCCCGCTGGTCTCGCGCGCCCTCTCCCGCGCCTTCGGCACGGCGCTGGGCGTGGCCGTCTTCGGTGTCCTCGCCACGCTGCTCGGCCACACGACCGGGGTGGCCGGGCTGTGGCCGGTCGCGGTGGCGGCGGTGTGCGCCGCGCTCATCCCCGTCTCCGTACGCCACTTCGCGCTCCAGACGGCGGTCCTCACCCCGCTGCTGCTCTCCCTCGTCTACCTCGGCGGCGACACCGACCCCGGCTACACCCGGCTCACGGACACCCTGCTCGCCTGCGTGGTCGTGCTCGCCGCGGGCGCCCTGCCCGGACTCGGCGGCCCGCGCGCCCAGGTGTCCGTCCGGCTCTCCCTCGCCGTCCGCGCCACCCGCGACCACCTGGACCGCGTGCTGACCGCCGAAGCGCCCTACGCGGAACGGCTGCGGCTGCGCCGCGAGGCCTACCGCGCACTGGCCGACGCACGCCGCGCGGTGACGGTGGCGAGCGCCGAACACCCGCCGTTCGGCCGGGACTTGGCCGCCTGGGCGCCGGTGGTCTCGGCGCTGGAGGAGATCGTCGACGCCGCCACCGCGTGCGGTGTCCGGCTCGACCAGGGCGCGCCGTACCCCGACGCGGAGCTGATCGCCCGGCTGCGCGCCGGTCTGTCCGACCTGGCCGACGCCGTCGCCGCCCGCAGGCCCCCGACGGACCTGGTCCTGCCAGCCGGTGCGGCGGTGACGGACTGCGCGACCCTCGCGGACGTCACCGCGGGCCTGCGCAGGGCCCGCCGCCTGGCCTCGAACTAGGCCTTCAGCGGCCCGGGTGGCGCCGCCCCGACGACCGGTTCCAGGTCCTGACCAGCCACGACGGCATCAGCAGCACACTGCGCTACGACGACTACCTCGGCGTGCCCCGCGACGAGGGCATCGTGTACATCGCGCTCACCATGCGCTCCGGGCGCACCCCCGCCCAGAAGCAGGCCCTGTACCGGAGGATCGCCGAACTCGCCCAGGAGTACGCGGGGACCGAGCCGCGCAACGTGTTCATCACCCTGACCGAGAACACCTCGATCGACTGGTCCTTCGGCTACGGAGAAGCCCAGTACGCGGACTCCCCCTGATCAGGCACCGCCCTCGGGCAGACCGGTCTCCCGCAGAGTGATGTTCAGCCGTCCCGTCGCGAGCCCCGTCGCCGGGTCGCCCGTGCCCGGGTGGACCCTCGGCACCCCGTGGTACGCGTAGCGGGACGGGCCGCCGAAGACGAACAGATCGCCGGAGGCGAGTTCGACATCGGTGTACGGCCTCGTACGGGTCTCGGTGTTGCCGAACCGGAAGACGCAGCTGTCGCCGATGGTGAGCGAGACGACGGGCGCGCTGGACCGCTCGTCCTTGTCCTGGTGCATGCCCATCCTGGCCTGGCCGTCATAGAAGTTGATCAGCGCGGTGTCGGGGGTGTAGCCGCCCCCGGCCACTTCGTCCTCGTACGCGTCGCCCAGCGCACGGCGGCCCAGCGCCACCAGCCAGTCCGGGAACGGGGCCACGGGCGCGCCGTTCACATCGTCCGCGGTGCGGGTGTAGCGGTACGGCTGCCAGTGCCAGCCGACGCACACGGTCCGCACGGACATCACCCCGCCGTTCGGCAGCCTGGTGTGCCGGATCGGCACCGGGCCGGTGGCCCAGGCTCGGCATGCCACCACGAGTTCGCGCTGCTCGTCGAGGGTGAGCCAGCCGGGGACATGGACCGCGCCGGGCGCCACGCGCAGCCGGGGCCGGGGGATCAGCGCGTCCATCGGTTCCCGGCCGTGGCGCCCTCCAGGTGCAGCAGCCGCTCCTTGCGCTCCAGACCGCCCGCGTACCCCGCCAGCGAGCCGTTCGCGCCGATGACGCGGTGGCAGGGCCGTACGACCAGCAGCGGGTTGCGCCCGATGGCGGTGCCCACGGCGCGGACGGCGGCGCGCGAGGCACCGGCCTGCTCGGCGATCTGGCCGTAACTGACCGTCGTACCGTACGGAATCCCCTCCAGGGCCCGCCACACCCGCTGCTGGAACTCCGTGCCGCCGGGGACGAATTCCAGGTCGAAGCGGGTGAGCGTGCCCGCGAAGTACGACCGCAGCTGGTCCACGATCCCGGCGAACGCCGCGTCGTCGCGCCGCCAGCCGTCCCGCACGGTGGCCCCGCGAGTCTGCTGGGGGACCGAGAGGGAGGCCAGCGCGGTGCCGCCGCGGGCGGTGGCGGACGGGGTGCCAGCCAGCAGCAATTCGCCCAGGGGGCTGTCGAGCGTCGTGTACGTGGTGTTCGTGGTGCTGCGGGCCATGGCCCTGTCCTTTCCTTGCGTGGTCACGATGAAGTCAGGTCATGCGAGGGCGGCCGGGGCGTTCCAGAAGTGGTGCATGGCGTACGAACGCCACGGCCGCCAGCGCTCGGAGTCCTCCAGGAACGCCCCGGCGCGGCGCGCCCCCGCCCGTACCGCCACGTCGCCCTCCAGCAGGACGTCCGGGTCGTCCAGCGCCCGCATCCGGATATAACCGGCGGTCCACGGGCCGATGCCGCGCAGCGCCAGCAGCTCCTTCTCGGTCCGGTCGCGGTCGGCCCCGGTGTCGAGCCGTACCGCCCCGGTGGCGAGCGCGGTGGCCAGCGTGCGCAGGGTCGCGCGCCTGCTCTCCGGCATGCCGAGGTCGGTGAGCGGGCTGTCGGCGAGGTCGTCGGCGCCCGGGAAGAGATGGGTGAGCCCGCCGCTGGGCTCGGTGAGGGGCGTGCCGTACGCGGCGACCAGGGCGCTGCCCAGCCGCTGCCCCGCGGTGACCGACACCTGCTGGCCGAGTACGGCGCGGACGGCCAGCTCATGCGCGTCGGCGGCGCCCGGTGAGCGCAGCCCGGGCCGCGCCGCCACCAGGGGCGCCAGCGCGGGGTCGGCGCCCAGCCGCTCGGCGACCGCGTACGGATCGGCGTCCAGGTCGAACAGGCGGCGGATCCGCTGGCTCGCGGTGGTCAGATCGCGCAGCTCGGTCAGGTGCAACCGGCACTCCAGCCACCCGTCGCCGGGGCGCTCGTCGACCTCCACGACACCGCAGCCGTGCGGCAGCCGCAGGGTGCGGCGGTAGGTGCGGTCGCCGGGCTCGCCCACGACCTCCTCCACGCCGGTGAGGGCGCGGCGGGCGAGATAGCCGAACACCTCGGCGGTGGCGTACGGACCGCGGTACGCGAGCCGCAGCGGCACCCCGGCCGAGGCGGCCCCCGGTGCGCGCCGCCCCACCGCCCCGAACCGGGCGGTCCTGCCCGGTCCGGCGGCGCGCAGCTCGGTCGGGGTGGCGGCGTAGATCTCCCGGATGGTGTCGTTGAACTGCCGCACACTGGCGAACCCCGCCGCGAAGGCGATCTCGGCGGCCTGCAGGCCGGTCGTCTGCAGCAGGATCCGCGCGGTGTGGGCGCGCTGCGCGCGGGCCAGCGCGACCGGCCCGGCCCCCAGCTCCGCGCCCAGCTGCCGCTGCACCTGACGGGCGCTGTAGCCCAGCCGCGCGGCCAGCCCGGCCACGCCCTCCCGGTCGACCACCCCGTCCCCGATCATCCGCATGGCCCGCCCGACGGCGTCCGCCCGTGCGTTCCATTCGGCGGAGCCCGGCACCGCGTCGGGACGGCAGCGGCGGCAGGCCCGGAAACCCCCGCCCTGCGCCGCGGCCGCGGTCGGGAAGAAGCGCACGTTCTTGCGATGGGGCGTGGTCGCCGGGCAGCTCGGACGGCAGTAGATCCCGGTGGTGGCGACGGCGAAGAAGAACTCGCCGTCGAAGCGCGCGTCACGGCTGCACACCGCTTCGTACATCGTGTCTTCGCTCATCACACCCCTACTGTGCGCCATCCCGACCCGCTGCGCTGGCGGAAATCGGACACGACGCTCCCTCGCCCTGAGGAGGTCGCACATCTGTGCCGCACACTGTTGTCCCATGGAGCTCCAGATCACCGCGACCTCGCCCGAGCAGCCCGCGTCCCTGCTCGATCTGCCGTGGAACACGCCGCTGGAGAAGTGGCCGGAGGAATATCTGGTCGCCCTGCCGCGCGGTATCTCCCGCCACGTCGTGCGGTTCGCGCAGGCGGGCGCCGAGGTGGTCGCCGTCAAGGAGGTCGGGGAGTGGGCGGCGGTGCGCGAGTACGGGCTGCTGCGTGACCTGGACCGGCTCGCCATCCCGGCCGTGGACGCGCTCGCGGTGGTCACCGGGCGGACCGACAGCGACGGGGAACCGCTGGAGCCGGTGCTGGTCACCCGGCATCTGGTGGGGTCGCTGCCGTACCGGTCGATGTTCGAGACGACCATGCGGCCCAGCACCATCAAGCGGCTGCTCGACGCGCTGGCCGTGCTGCTGGTGCGGCTGCATCTGGCCGGTTTCGCCTGGGGCGACTGCTCGCTGTCGAACACCCTCTTCCGGCGCGACGCGGGCGCGTACGCCGCGTATCTGGTGGACGCCGAGACCGGGCAGATCCAGCCGAAGCTCACCACGGGGCAGCGGGAGTACGACGTGGAGGTGGCCCGGGTGAACATCGCCGGGGAGCTGATGGACCTGGAGGCCAGCGGCTCGCTGCACCCCTCGGTCGACCCGGTGCTGTTCGGCCAGGCCATCGAGGAGCGGTACACCGCGCTGTGGCACGAGCTGACCCGGCAGTCCGTCTATCCGGTGGCCAAGCGCCGCTACATCGACCGGCGGGTGCGGCGCCTGAACGAGCTGGGCTTCGACGTGGCCGAGATGCAGATCGAGCGCTCACCCGACGGGGACACCGTCACCTTCCTGCCCAAGGTCGTGGACGCGGGCCACCACCAGCGCCAGCTGCTGCGGCTGACCGGCCTCGACGCGGAGGAGAACCAGGCCCGCAGCCTGCTGAACGACCTGGAGGGGTGGATGGCCACCCAGGATGACTACGCCCCCGGCGATCCGCTCGGCGCCCGCCCGGAGGTACTGGCCCACCGCTGGGTGCGCGACAAGTTCCGGCCGACGGTGCGCGCCGTCCCCCTGGAGCTGCGCGGCTCCGCCGACATCGCGCAGATCTACTACGAGGTGCTGGAACACCGCTGGCTGCTGGCCGAACGGTGCCAGGGCGACGTGGGCCTGAAAGCCGCCGCCGAGGACTACACCCGCAACGTCCTCGGCAACCGCCCGCCGGGGTGACCGGCGGGCGGATACGCCTTAAGGTGCCGTGCGGGTCAGGGCCGCAGCGCGGACAGCGTCTGCGAGATGGACGCGATGACCCGAGGTGCCTCGTTGTTGAGGTAGAAGTGGCCACCGGCGTACGTGTGCATCTCGAACCCGCCGCTGGTGTGCTCGCTCCACTTGCGGGCCTCGTCGACCGTCGCCTTGGGGTCGTTGTCGCCCACGTGGACGTGGATGGGAGCGGCGAGCGGGGGGCCCGGAGTGTACCGGTAGGTCTCCGCGGCCTTGTAGTCGCTGCGGATCGCCGGAAGCACCATCCGCAGCAGCTCCTCGTCCCCGAGGACCTGCGAATCGGTGCCGCTGAGCGCCTGCATCTCGGCGATCAGGCCGTCGTCGTCGCGCAGATGCACCGACTCGTCGCGGTGCGCGGACGGCGCGCGCCGCCCCGAGGCGAACAGCGCCACGGGGTTCACGCCCTTCTGCTCCAGGCGCAGCGCCACCTCGAAGCCGAGCGTCGCGCCCATGCTGTGCCCGAAGAGCGCGAGCGGCTTGTCCGTGTACGGCAGCAGCTCGGGCACCAGCGCGTCGGCCAGCTCACCGATGGTGCCGACACACTCCTCGTTACGGCGGTCCTGGCGGCCCGGGTACTGGATGGCGAGTACGTCCACGCCCGGCGCGAGCGCCTTCGACACGGGGAAGTAGTAGGAGGCCGATCCGCCGGCGTGCGGAAGGCAGACGAGTCGCGTCGTCGCGTCCGGCGCGGGATGGAACTGCCTGATCCACAGACTGGTGCCGGTGGGGTTTGCGGTCACCTGACGTCCTTTCGTGCCGCTGGTCCAAAACGACGTGCGCTCGCGCGCACGCACACGGATTCAACCCTGCCGCGTCGCCCCGAATGGCTACAACCCCTATTTTCCGGACGGGTTGCCCCTAGGGTCCCTGGGGCCCCTAGCGCCTCTGGAGCCCCTACAGCTTCTGGAGCGGCACCCGTACGGGCCCGCTGGCGGCCGCGCGCACCGTCAGGGCCGCCAGCGCCTCCGGTGCGCCCGCCTGCCCCCGTATCCCCGGGAACGCGTTGATGTCCACGATCACCGGCCCGTCCGGCCCGCTCAGCACATCCACCCCGTACACCTCCAGCGCGAACACCGAGCCGACCCGCCGCACCAGCTCCAGCCACCCGGGCGGCAGTTCGTCCAGGGGGAGCGGCAGGGTGAGACGGCCCTCCTTGCCGACGGTCAGCTCGGAGGTCCGCAGCGCGGCGAACACCGTGTCCCCGACGGCCCACAGCTTGTGGTCCCAGCCGTCGTTGGGTGTGAAGTCCTGGACCACCACGGGCTCGTCGGGCCATGCGGCGGCCAGCTCCGCCAGCCGTTCGGGGCCGTCCACCCGGGCCACCAGATCGTGGCGGCGGCTGTGGCGGCTCTTGACCACCACGGGGTACGCGAGCCGCGCCGTGTCGAGTCGCGCCGCGTCGAGCCGTGCGAGCGCGGACACCGTACGGGTCTCCGCGAACGGCAGACCCGCCTGCCGCGCGAGCGACGCCATCGCCGTCCGGTCCTGACACAGTTCCGTGGCCGCGGCGGAGTTCACCACCGGCGCGCCGCGCTCCTCCAGGGACCGGGCCAGGGCCAGCGCCTTCGGCGTACGCGCCTTCAGCAGATAGACGTCGGCGAGCGCACCCGGCACGGACACGGCCTCCGGGCTCACCGCGAACAGCTCATGGCACGGCGTCAGCAGGGCCGCCGTGTCGGCCAGGAGCTGATGGTCCGGGTCGGCGGTGAGGAGACCGACCCTCATCCGGTGCCCCCGACCGCCGCGGGCATCTGCACCGGTACCCGCACCGATTCGGGCAGGGCGCCGAGCACCGCGCCGGGGCCGGTTCCGCCGCGCCGGGCCAGCTCCAGGACAGCGCGCCCCACCCGGGCGGCCGCGTCCGGCACCTCCTTGAAGCTGGGGAAGTCGTTGACGTCGACGACCACCGGGCCGTCCGGACCCAGCAGGATGTCGACGCCGTACAGATCGAGCCCGTACACCGTGCCGACCTCGGCGGCGATCGCGGCCACTTCGGGGGACAGCGCGACCCGGCGGCCCCGAGCCTCCGGGTCCGGGCCGAGCGGCGAGCCGCGCTCGGTCGCGTACAACTCGCCGCCGACGCAGTACACCTTGAGGTCGATGCCCGAGTTCGGCACATAGGGCTGGGCGATCAGCATGCCCTCCTGGGCCAGTTCGGGGCCGAGCGCCGCCAGCCGGTCCGGCGACGGCACCAGCCGGACCGCCCGCCCCGAGCTGCCGTCGGCGGGCTTGACCACCAGCGGGAACTCCGCGTCCGGTATCTCCGCCAGGGCTTCGGGCCGGGCCGCCGCGTAGGTGTCCGGCACCGGCAGGCCACGGCTGCGGCCGATCGCCGCGGCCAGCGCCTTGTCCCGCACCCCGCGGATGGACCGCGCGTCGTTGACGGTGGTGAGCCCGACCGAGGCCGCGGCCTCCAGCAGCATCAGACCGGGCCCGCCGGACACGGTCTTGAGCACCCAGGCGTCATGACTTCCGGCCTGTACGGCGTCGGATATCCGCATCAGGGAGCTGCCGGGCCGCAGGACGTCCACCTGGTGGCCCCAGGCGGTGAGCCGATGGATCACCTCTTGCGGCATGCCGTCGCGGCGATACCGCTCCTCCACCAGAAAGCAGAGTCTCATCGGCCTTCTTCCTCATTACCGGACACATCCCCCGGCTGCCGCCGAGCGGGTCCGGCAAGCCGTGGACCCACAGGATGTCATCACCTGTTCTCCCGTCATTTCCTGCCCCACCGGGTTGCTCCTCAGTCACCCTCTGTTTATCGCGCTAAGTTTCCTTTATTGTCCTGAACATGATGCTGACGCGACGGGAGCGGGAAGTTCTCGCGCTGCTGCGCCGGGACCCCCTGTGCGGAGCCCAGGCCATCGCCGACACCCTCGGCACCACCCGGGCGGCGGTCAACGTCCACCTCTCCAACCTGGGCAAGAAGGGCGCCATCCTCGGGCGCGGCTACATCCTCCGCCAGGAGCACGCGGTGGTGGTCGTCGGCGGCGCCAACGTCGACGTCAAGGTGCGCGGCCTGGCGCCGCTCGCGTACCGCACCAGCAATCCGGGCCACGCCCACACCAGCCCCGGTGGCGTGGCCCGCAACGTGGCGGAGAACCTGGCCCGGCTGGGCACCCCGACCCATCTCATCGCCGCCGTCGGGCAGGACCCGGCGGGGGAGCGGCTGCTGACCGAGACCCAGGCCACCGGCGTACGGATCGACCACGTCCACCGAAGTACGCACCCCACCGGCACCTATACGGCCGTGCTCGACGCCGACGGCGAACTGGCCGTGGCCATCGCCGACATGGCCGCCACCGACGGGCTCGGCCCCGAGCATCTGCAGCCCGCGCGCGAACTCATCGGCAACGCGAGCATGCTGGTCCTCGACGGAAATCTCTCCTCTGCCGCGCTGGCCTACGCGCTGGACATCGCGAGCGCCGCCGGGGTGCAGACCGTCATCGACCCGGTGAGCGTGCCCAAGGCGGCGCTGCTCGCCCCGCTGCTCGCCGCCGGGCGCCCGGTCTTCGCCGTCACCCCGAACGTGGCCGAGCTGGGCGCCCTCACCGGCCACGAAACCGGCTACGACACCGGCGGCGACGGGGAGTTGACCGAGGCGGCGGCCGCGCTGCACGAGCGCGGCGTCCAGTACGTATGGGTGCGGCTCGGCGAGCGAGGCTCGCTGCTCAGCGGCGCCGAGGAGGGTGTCACCTACCTGGACGCGCCCCCGGCCGAGGTCCAGGACGTGACCGGCGCCGGTGACGCGATGCTCGGCGCGTTCGTCCACGCCCTGCTCACCGGCGAGGACCCGGTGGCCGCCGCCCGCTACGGCCACGCCGCCGCCGCGCTGACGGTGGCGACCACCGCCACCGTACGGCCCGATCTGACCCCGCGCCTCGTCGAGGACGCGCTCACCCCGCGTCTCGCCGACGACGCGCGACACGCCCCACCGCGGAGGACGACATGACCACCCCCCACCCCCGGCTGACCCTCACCCAGGACGTCCGGGAGGCGCTGCGCGACGGACGGCCCGTGGTCGCGCTGGAGTCCACGATCATCAGCCACGGCATGCCGTATCCGCAGAACGTCGAGATGGCCACCGAGGTCGAGGCCATCATCCGCGCCGAGGGCGCGGTCCCGGCCACCATCGCCGTCCTCCACGGCACCCCGCGCATCGGGCTGGACCGCGCCGATCTGGAACTGCTCGCCACCGGCAGGTCCGTGGGCAAGGTCAGCGTGCGCGACCTCGCTCATGTCATGGCGCGCGGCGGCCATGGCGCGACCACCGTGGCGAGCACGATGCGGCTCGCCGCGCTCGCCGGAATCCGGACCTTCGTCACCGGTGGCATCGGCGGGGTGCACCGCGGGGCGCAGCAGTCCTTCGACATCAGCGCGGACCTCACCGAGCTGTCCACCACCCCGGTGGCGGTCATCAGCGCCGGGGTGAAGAGCATCCTCGACATCGGTCTCACCCTGGAGACCCTGGAAACCCTGGGCGTGCCGGTGCTCACCCACGGCACCGACGACTTCCCCGCGTTCTACTCCCGGGTGAGCGGCTTCACCTCCCCGCTGCGGGCCGACTCCCCGGAGGAGATCGCCGCCGTGATGCGCGCCCAGTGGGACCTGGGCCTGACGGCCGGGCTGAGCATCGCCAACCCGGTCCCGGAGGCGGACGAGATCCCCGCCGAACGGATCGACGGCATCATCGACCAGGCCCTCGCGGAGATGACGGAGGCGGGCATCGGCGGCAAGGACGCCACGCCCTATCTGCTGGGCCGCATCGTGGAGCTGACGAAGGGCGAGAGCCTGCGCACGAACATCGCGCTCGTCAAGAACAACGCCCGGCTCGGCGCGCGGATCGCGATCAGCTATGCGGCGTCCAACTAGGCTGCGCTGACGGTGGATTGACTTAGGACAGCGGCTGCGCCACTTCTCCTGCCGCGCCCTCAGATCACAGGCGGCGGACCTCGGCGAGGGTGACGCGGCCGCCGATCTCGATGGAGCCGTCCGGCTGGGGGCTGGTCAGGATCTGGGAGCCCTCGCCCTGCGTGATGTTGAGGGCGCGGCCCAGTTCGCCGGAGAGGATAAGCGCGGCGGCTCCGGTGGCCTCGTCCTCCACGATCCCGTCGCCGCGGCGCGGGAAGGCGCGGGCGCGCACCCGGCCCGCCGGTTCGTCCTGCCAGGCCCACGCGTACAACCAGCCCTCGCCCTCCGGAGGGGCGGGCAGGGCGTCGACCTCGGCGGGGGAGGCGTACTGCTGGGTGCGCCGCCCGGATGCCCACGCGGGGTGGCCGCCGATCCACGTGAACTCGCCGTCCTGGCGGGCCGGGACCTCGCCGACCGGCGGAAGCAGCTCGGGGAGGTCCAGCAGCCAGGCGGCGCCCACCAGCGGATGGCCCGCGAAGGGCAGCCGGACGCTCGGGGTGTAGATGTCGACGACGCCGCGTTCTGGATCGTCGACGAAGACGGTCTCGCTGAAGCCCAGCCGGGCGGCCAGCTCCTGCCGCGCCCGCTCACCGGGCACGGCGCCGCCGTCGCGCACCACGCCGAGTGCGTTGCCGCCGTGGCCGTGGGGGCCGCAGAACACTCTGAGTACGTCGAGATCCGTCATGGCCGCGACGTCAGACGTTCAGCTCGTGCTCGATGCGCTTCAGCCCGTGCCGGGCGAGCGCCAGGTTGGCCCGGGACCGGTCCAGGGCCAGGTAGAGGAAGAGCGACCCGTGGCTGACGGAGATCAGCCGGATGAGGTGGTACTGCGAGCCCAGCGTGATCAGGATGTCCTCGATGGCGTCCGTGATGCCGAGCGTGGCGAGCGTACGGACCTTGGCGCGGACGACCTCGGTGTTGCCCGCCGCGGCGATCTCGAGGTCGATTTCCTGGCCCCCGCCGATCGACCCGAGCGACATGCCGCTCTCGTAGTCCACGAGCGCGGCCCCCAGGGCCCCGTCGATGGCCATCGCTTCTTTGAGGGCGCTCTCGATGTTCATGTGCTTCCTTCGCGTGGCTGCTGGCCCGGTCCCGGTTGTTACCAAAGCTGTCGCCAGACGATAGCGCGGGAACCATAACTAGTAGCCGAGTGGTCCAACTTGTGCAAGATGATGCTTAAACTAACGTGCCTGATGGTGCGCAGCGAAAGGTCACAGGTGAACGCAGCCGAAGCGGCGCTCTCCGGAGCGCTCGCGTCTCCGGGAGTGATGGGCGTCCGTCTGGTGGACGCGGTCACCGGACTCCACTACGCCACGGTGGGGGACGCCGATACCGTCGGCCAGGGCGAGGAACTCGCCGAGGCGGTCAGTCTGATCAGCGACCGGCTGAACCAGGCCGGTGCGGCGGGCGAATTGGAGAGCGTGGTCGTCACCAGTACGCGCTTCCACCACATCACCCAGGTCGTGCCGCGCGGCCAGGACCCCCTGCTGCTGTGCGCGTCGGCCGACCGCGACCGCACCAATCTCGCCCTCGCCATGCGGCACATGGCCGACCAGGCGAAGGCCGTACTGACATGAACGACGGCACCACCAGCCACCGCAATTCGCCGCGCAACGTCCCCGGCCTGCTGCTTTCGCTCCAGCAGGATCGTTTCAGCGGAGCCGTGACCATCTCCGGTCCGATCGGCGGAACGATTCATCTGCACCACGGGGCGATCCGGGCGATCGAGACCCCCGGAGCGCCCACCGCGGAGGCGCTGCTGCTGAAGTCCCGGCGGATCGGCGAACCGGAGTGGGACGCCGCCTGCACCGCGGCCGGTCCCGGCGGACACCTCGACGCGACGCTCGTCGAAGAGGGCCACATCGGCGCCGCCGAACTCGAAGTCCTCTGCGTGGGTGCCCTCTACGACGCCGCCTTCGCGATGGCGCTCAGCACCCCCGACAACTGGCAGGTGGACCCGGACACCCCGGGCCCCCGGCTCAGCCACCGGGAGGGCACCGACCCCCGGCGGCTCACCGAGGAGACCAGCCGACGGGTGCGGACGCTGGCCAAGTCCCTCGGCTCGGCACGGGAGTTCGGCCAGCAGCGGGTCCGGCCGTCCGCCCGCGCCGCCGCCGGGATCGGGCGGCTCTCCACCCGCTACCGCGACATCCTGCTCAGCGCCGACGGACGCCGTACGCCCCGGGACATCGCGTTCGCGCTGGGCCGCGGCGTCTACGCGGTGATGCTCGACCTCTCCCGTATGCAGGCGCTCCAGCTCATCCAGCCGGAAGCGCCGCGGCCCCCGGCCACCGCGCCCCGTGTCGCGCCCCGCGACCCCACCGCGGAACCGCCGCGCGCCCCGGCGGCCCCCACCGGCGGCGGACTGCCCAGACGCACCCCGGCCGACCGGCGGCCGCAGAGCGCCGGCTGATCCGTCGACGGACACCAACTCCCACGGACGCGGGCGTCCGTGGGTCCCATTCCCCGTGGGAACACCGCGGGTTTCAGGAGTTCCACCGGAGTCCTAGGAGGACCCTCCCATGACCAACCCCCCACCCGCCGCCGGTGCGCAGTCCGGCGACCTCGTCAAGGAACTGACCGGTCTGCGCGGGCAGGTCCTGGGCATCTCCGAGAGCATCATCGCCACCGCCGACGGGCTGCTGGTGGCCGCCGACACCGCCGATGTGCAGCCGGAGTCCCTGGCCGCCCTCTCCGCTGCCTCGCTCGCGCTGGGCAAGCGCTCCGCCGCCGAAGTGGGGCTGGGCAGCCTCCGCGAGGTGGTCACCCGGTGCAACGGCGGCTACAGCGTCGTCCTGGCCGTCGGCGAACAGGCCCTGCTGGTGATCCTCGGCGACGAAGGCCTGGATCTGGCCGCGCTGCGCCGGGAAGCCCCGGCCGTGGTCGAACGGCTCGGCGGCCTGCTCTCCTGACGCCAGTGGCCCAGTTGGTAATCCAGTTGTCGGGGCCCAGGCCGCCGGTGTTGGGTGACCGGATGGACCTTGAGGCGATACGAGAACTGTTCGACCGGCAGCTGAGACAGGGGGCAGGGCCCGACGGACCCGGGACCCTGCTCGAGCGCGTGGACGGGGTGGTACGGCAGACCGGCGCCGCCGACGACTGGAACGGTGTCCGCTGGTCGGATCTGGACGCATCGACGGCGGACGCGGCCATCGCGGCGCAGATCCGGCACTTCACCGCCCGGGAGCGTGCCTTCGAGTGGAAGCTGTACGCCCATGACGGCCCCGGCGACCTCGGCGGGCGGCTCACTGCGGCCGGTTTCGCCGCCGAGCCCGAGGAGACGGTGATGGTCGCGCCGGTGCGGGGGCTGCCCACCACCGACGATCTCCCCGAGGGCGTCCGGCTGCTCCAGGTCACCGACGCCTCGGGGGTGGACCTCATGGTGGACGTCCACGCGCGGGCGTTCGGCACCGACAGCGATCACCTCAGGCACCGGCTGCTCACCCGGCTGCGCGAGGCACCGGACACGGTCGTCCCGGTCGTCGCCCTGGCCGGTGACCGGCCGGTGAGCGCCGCGCGGATGGAACTGACCCCGGGAACGGACTTCGCCGGGCTGTGGGGCGGCGGCACCGTGGCGGAGTGGCGCGGCCGGGGCCTCTACCGGGCGCTGATCACGTTCCGCGCCCGGATCGCCGCCGAGCGCGGCTACCGCTACCTCCAGGTCGACGCGTCCGACCAGAGCCGCCCGATCCTGGCGCGGCTCGGCTTCGCGACGCTGACCACCACCACGCCGTACGTGTACGGAAGCTAGGCGGCCCCCTCCTGGGATTCCGCTCGCCCCGGTGGCGTTGTCGGTGGGGTGCTCTACCGTCATTGCCATGATCACGTCTGACGATGTCCGCCGGGTCGCGCTGTCGCTGCCGCAGACGACCGAGAAGATCGCCTGGTCCATGCCCACCTTCCGGGTCGCCGGGAAGATGTTCGCCACGCTTCCCGAGGACGAGACCTCGATGGCCGTGCGCTGTCCCCGGGTGGAGCGGGACGAACTCGCGCTCGCCGAGCCGGAGAAGTTCTGGATCGCCGACCACGAGGCGAGTTTCGCTTGGGTGCGGGTGCGGCTCGCCGCCCTGGAAGACCTCGACGAGCTGCGGGACATCCTCGTCGACTCCTGGCGGCAGGCCGCGCCGAACGCGCTGCTCGACGCGCTGCCGGAGCCCGGCGCGGCGACCACGGACTGAGGCCTCCCCGGAGCGCGCCTCCCTCGGCGCACCTCACCAGAATGTGCTGGTATGTGCGTTCGAGGAGGTAACCGACACGGGTGAAATGCCGGACTCTTTCGGGCTATCGGAGTGCTGCCTTCCGCTCTTCGCGGTTCTCTGGAAGGAGACCACCGAGGGAGGCCGCATGGTGCACGGCCGCGATACGAACCGCCGCGCTACTCCCGGCCGGCCGTGCACCGTCCTGATGGTCGCGCTGCTGGCGATCACCCTGCTGCACGGTCTGCTCTCCCTCGGCGCCGTCCATCCGCCGCCGCCCTCCGTGAACCACTGCGGGCCCGGCGTCCTGTCACCGGCCGCGTCGCCGGAGGAGGGCGATCCGTCCGACCCGCGTCCCGCCGCCCGCGCCGCCCACGAGCTGGGCCGCCACCCGGCCGGTCATCCCGGGAGCGCCTGCGCCACCTCGGTCGGCTCCCACCGCTCCCTGCCCACGGCGCCCCTGCACTTCGCCGTCGCCGTCGTCCGCGCCCGTCCCGCGGACCGTACGACGGGCCCCGTGGTACCCGGCTCCGCCGTCGAGGCCACGCCTCGTCGGCTCCCCGCACGGGACGTCGTCCTGCGCTGCTGAGCGGGGACCGGGCCGTATCGCGTCCCCCGAACCCTCCCGCATTCCCCGCATCTCCCGTATGTGCCGCCGCACGGGCGGAGCGCGGGTGCGGTACGGCCTGCCCCGGATCAGCCAGTCGCCGTCCGACACCGCAGGAGCCCCCGCATGCCTATCGACGTCTACGCCGCCATGGGCGCACTGGTGCGCGCCGAAGCCGCGCGCCCGTCCGCCGTCCCCGCCCAGTCCGACGCCACCGCACCCCCGGTCGAGCCGCCCGAGGCCGCCCCCGTGGCCACACCCCACGACCCCGCGCCGCCCGGCGCCGCGCTGTCGTCCCGTACGGCCGCGCCCGGCCCGGTGCGGCGGCGCACCGGGTTCCTGGAGGCCCTGCGCATGGCGTGGCGCAGTGTGTGGGGGATCTGCCGCTGACGGACGCGGTCCCCGCCGGTCCCGGCACCCTGGCCACCGGTCAGGGGGCCGGGGCCTGATGTCGACATGGCGCTGTGGCCCGGCCGGTTGATGGCACCCGGGGGTTATTGCGTACGATCTGCAGGTGCATGAAATAAGCATCAGGACCGCGACAGCCGCCGACCTCGACGCCGCCCGTGGCGTGATGCTCGATACCGTCTACCGCGACTTCGGGACGGGATATGTGCCGCGCTGGCACGCCGACATCATCGACCCCGACGCCGCCTATCTGCGCTCGCCTCGGCACACGCTGCTGGTCGCGGTGGACGAGAAGGACGGGACGGTGGCCGGGACCGCGGCCCTCGACTCCCGGGGTCCGGCCCATCCTCCCAACCCCGCGTGGCTGGCGGAGCGGTATCCCTCGGGGGAGACCGCCCAGCTGCGCCGGGTGTACGTGCGGCCCGAGTACCGCCGCCAGGGGCTGGCCCGCCGGATGGTGCGCGCGCTGCTCGACTTCGCCGCGGCCGAGGGCGGATACCGCGCCGTCTATCTGCACACCGACCCGGGCGTGCCCGGTGCCGAGCCGTTCTGGCGGTCGCTGGGGAAGGCCGTGTGCGACGAGCGGGAGGAGCCCGGGGGCAGCCGGGTCCTGCACTTCGAGGTCCCCATGGCCTGACCACCCCATGGCCTGACCTCATGACCTGACCCCACGGCCTGCCCTCATGACCTGATTTCGTGGCCCGGCCTCCAGGGTGCGGGCTTATCGGGCTGCTGGAAATGATTATCATGTAATCTCTCTTTGCCCTCCCTGTGCAGCACCTGGAGCTGACCCATGCCCCCTGTCCGTCGCCGGATGGCCGCCGCCCTGCTGCTCGTCCCGCTGCTCACCGGCTGCTTCGCCTCCCCGGGCGGCACGGCCTACGACGCGACGGGCGGCTCCGGTGTCGGAGGCGGCGGACGGCTGCGGGTCGCGATGGCCTTCCCGCCCGCCGAGCGCTTCTCCCCGTACGGCGCCGACGCCACCCTGCTCAGCAGGCTCGGCGTCACCGAGGGACTGACCCGCCTGGACGGCAACGGCTCCGCGTCCCCCGCGCTCGCCGAGTCCTGGACCCAGGAGGGCCCCCGCGACTGGGTGTTCACCCTGCGCGAGGCCCAGTTCCAAGACGGCGCCGACGTCACCCCCAAGGCCGTCGCGAACGCCCTGAACCGCGCGGCGCACGCCGACCCGGTGCCCGCCGCGCTCTCCGGGGTCAAGCTCACGGCCAAGGCGGCGGGGAAGCGGCGGGTCCGGTTCACCACCTCGACCGACTACCCCGCGCTGCCGCTCACGCTCTCCAGCCCGAGCCTGGCCATCCTGTCCCCGAAGGCGTACGGGAAGAAGGGCAACCCCGACCCGGCGGGCACCGCCACCGGACCCTTCACCCTCGCCCGGTCCACCGGCACCGCCCGGGCCACCCTGAAACGCTTCGACGACTACTGGGGCGGCCTCGCCCACGTCTCCGGCCTCGACGTCCGCTTCATCGCCGACGGCACCGCCCGCACCAACGCGCTGCGCACCGGCGAGGCGGACATCGCCGAGGCCGTTCCGGTCTCCCAGGCGGCCACCCTCGACAAGCCCACCGTCCGGGAAGTCCCCACCGCCCGCACCACCGGCCTCTTCCTCAACACCCGCTCCGGCCCCTTCGCCGACCCGAAGGTCCGCGCCGCCGTCCGCGAGGCCACCCAGCCGGGCGTGTTCGCGCGGGGCGTGTACGAGGGCCACGCCGACCCCGGGCAGGGCGTGTTCGGCCCCGCCCTCTCCTGGGCCACCGGCGACCACCCCGCGCCCGCGGGCCGCGCCCCGGCCGCGCGCGTCGAGGACACCTCGATCACCCTCGGCACCTACGACAACCGGCCCGAACTGCCCGAGGCCGCCCAGGTGGTGCAACAGCAGCTGAAGAAGGCCGGATTCACGGTGAAGCTGCAGGTCCGGGAGTACTCCCGGCTGGAGGCCGACGCCCTCGCGGGCAAGTTCGACGCCATCGTCGCCGCGCGCAACACCATGCTCGACACCGGCGACCCCGTCTCGTACCTCGCCAGCGACTTCACCTGTAAAGGCAGCTACAACCTGGCCGGGCTGTGCGACAAGGCCGTGGACCGGGCCGTCGCCAAGGCCGACTCCCAGGCCGACATCGCCGAGCGGCACACCGCCTCGCTCGCCGCCCAGACCGCCATCATGCGCACCGACGCCGTCGTACCCCTGGTCCACCAGCGGATCATCCACGGCGTCGGCACCTCGGTACGGGGAGTGGAGCTCGACCCGTACGAGCGCACCCTCATCGGCCCCGGTACCCACCGTTGACCGGCATACGCCGCACCGCGGCCACCACCCCGAACGGACGGTCCACCGCGTTCAGCACGCTGTGGCGCACCGCCCTCGCCCTGCTGCTGCTGTGCGGCATCGGCCTGCTGCCCTGGCTGTCCCGGACAGACCCCGCCCTCACCGTGCTCAAGGCGCGCGGCGCCGAACGCGATCCCACCCCCGAGCTGCTGGACGCCATCCGCCGCGACATCGGCCTGGACGCCGGGCCGCTGAACCTCCTCGGCCGGTGGCTCGGCGGCCTGACCCACGGCGACGCGGGGACGTCCTGGCTCTCCGGTACGGACGTGGCCCCCATGGTCGCCCAGGCCCTCGGCTGTTCCCTGCTGCTGATGGCCGGGTCGCTGGTGGTCGCGGTGGCCACGGCCGGCGCGGTGTGCGCGCGCACCCTGTGGCTCGGCTCGCGGCGGCTGCCGCTGCCACGCGGCGCGGGGAGTGGTGGCGCGTTCCTCGCCGCGCTGCCCGAGTTCCTGACCGCCTCCGTGCTGGCCGCCGTCATCGGGGTGCGGCTCGGCTGGCTGCCTGCCGTCGGCTGGTACGGATGGCCCTGGCTGCCGCTGCCCGCGCTCGCGATGGGCGTGCCCGTCGGCGCCGCGCTCGGCCGCATCCTGGACGATGTCCTGCCCGGCGCCTTCGCGGAGCCGTGGGTGCGGGCCGCCGCCGCGCGCGGCATGCCCGCCGGGCGCATCGCTCGGCAGACGCTGCGCCGGGCCGTTCCCGGAGTCCTGCCCAACCTGGGCCTGTTCGTGGTCGGCTTCACCGGTGGCGCGGTCGCCGTCGAGCAGGTCTTCGACATCCCCGGGCTCGGGCGGCTCACCCTCCAGGCGGCCCTCGCCCAGGACCTGCCGGTCCTCCAGACCGGAACCCTCGTGCTCATCCTGTTCGCCACCGCCGTGGGCGGCGTGGCGCGGCTCGGGGCCCGGCTGCTGCTCGGCCCGGCGCTGCGCGACGGCGAACTGCCCTCCCTCCACCGGCCGTTCGGGCGACCCGCCCGCGCGCTCCCGCTGCTGTACGGGGCCGTCCTGCTCGCCGTCGTCGCCATCGGCGCGCTCCGCGACCCGATGGCGCTGGACCCCATGGCCCGCCTCGACGCCCCGTCCTGGCAGCACCCGTTCGGTACGGACGCGCTCGGCCGCGATCTGCTGGCCCGGGTGGGCCACGGCGCGCTCACCACCCTGGCCATCGCCGCCGCGGTGAGCGCCTGCGCGCTGGCCGTGGGGCTGCTGCTCGGCATGGTGCCCCGGCTGTCCGGGGGGCTCGTCGAGACCGCCAACGCGGTCCCGCCCGTGCTCGCCGGGCTGCTGGTCGCGGGCACGGCCGGGGCCGGTCCGTACACGCCCGCGCTCGCCGTCGGCGCCGTCGCCTGGGCGCCGCTGGCCGCGCACACCGCGGCCCTGCTGGGCCAGGAGCGCTCCGCCACCCACCTCGCCGCCACCCGCGCGCTCGGCGCGGGCCGCCGCCACGTGCTCCGCCGCCATCTGCTGCCCGCCGTGCTGCCACCGGTCGCGCGCCACGCGCTGCTGCGGCTGCCCGCCGTGGCGCTGGCACTCGCCTCCCTCGGCTTCCTGGGCCTCGGCGCCCAGCCGCCGTCCCCCGAGTGGGGCCGTCTCCTCGCCGAGAACCACCCCTACGCCGAACGCGCGCCCTGGGCCGTGCTCTACCCGGCCGCCGCGCTCGCCCTGCTCGGGGTGGTGGCGGTCACCTCGGCCGGGGGAGTGCGGTGGCCGGGACGGCGGAAACGGCGGTCGGCCGCGCTCGATTGACATAGATTGACATAGCTCGAAACGGCGGCGGAGACTGGCGCGCACACCCGCGATGAACCCAAGTTCACTGCGCGCACAGGCTGTTCGGCACGCGACCACGAAGGACACCGGAATGACCATCACGCGCGACCTGTTCATCGGCGGCAAGGACACTCCGGCCGCCTCGGGCCGCACCGCCGACGACCTCAACCCCTACACCGGCGAGGTGTACGCCACCGTGGCGGCCGGTGGGCCCGAGGACGTGGCTCGCGCGGTGGCCGCGGCCGACGCGGCCTTCCCGGACTGGGCCGCGATGGCCCCGTTCGCGCGCCGGAAGATCTTCCTCACCGCGGCCGACCTGCTGGAGTCCCGCGCCGCGCAGGCCGCGGAGTTCATGCGCCACGAGGCGGGCGGCACCGCGCCCTGGGCCCACTTCAACGTGGCGCTGGCCGCCAACATCCTGCGCGAGGCCGCCGCCGCCATCACCGCGCCGCGCGGCGATGTGCTCAGCGCCCAGGAGGCCGGGGCGCTGGGCCTGGCCGTGCGGGAACCGATGGGTGTCGTCGCCGCCTTCGCCCCGTGGAACGCGCCGGTCATCCTCGGTGTCCGCTCGGTGGCGGCGCCGCTCGCGGCGGGCAACACCGTGGTCATGAAGCCGAGCGAGGACGCGCCGCTCGCCTGCGGGCTCTTCGTCGCCGACGTCCTGCGCGACGCCGGGCTGCCCGACGGGGTGCTCAACGTGGTCACCAACGCCCCCGAGGACGCCGCCGAGGTGGCCGAGGCCCTGATCGCCGACGAGCGGGTACGGATGGTGAACTTCACCGGATCCACCGGCGTCGGCCGCGTCATCGGCGCCCACGCCGCACGCCATCTCAAGCCCGCCATCCTGGAGTTGGGCGGCAAGAACGCCATCATCGTGCTGGACGACGCCGACGTCGACTACGCGGTGGACGCCGCCGCCTTCGGCGTGTTCATGAACTCCGGCCAGATCTGCATGTCCGGCGACCGCGTCCTCGTCCACGAAAGCCTCGCCGAGGAGTTCACCGCGAAGTTCACCGCCAAGGTCGCCGCGCTGCCCTGCGGCGACCCCGCCGATCCGACCACCGTGGTCGGCCCGCTGGTCCGCCCCGAGGCGGCGCAGCGGGTGGCGGCGCTCGTCAAGGACGCGGTGGCCAAGGGTGCGGCCGTGCTCACGGGCGGCACAGCCCCCGAGGGGTCCGTCCACCCGGCCACCGTGCTGAGCGGGGTCACCGAGGACATGGACCTCTACCACACCGAGGCCTTCGGCCCGGTGTGCGTGGTCGCCACCTTCACGGACGACGACCAGGCCATCGCCCTGGCCAACGCCACCGACCACGGGCTGACCTGCGGCATCATCACCGAGAACGGCACCCACGGGCTGCGGGTGGCGCGCCGTATCCGTACCGGCATCGTGCACATCAACGACCAGTCGGTGGCGGACGAGCCACAGGTTCCGTTCGGCGGCATCAAGCAGTCCGGGTACGGGCGCTTCGGCGGCCGCTGGGGCATCGAGGCGTTCTCCGACACCCGCTGGATCACCCTGGCCACCCAGCACGCCCACTACCCGTTCTAGGCGAGCTTGTCGGTCACGCCGTCTCCAGCCGCCCGACCAGATGGTCGAGGAAGGCGGAGACGGCGGCGGGCAGGGTGCGGCGGGCCATGGACTGGATCTGCACGCTGCGCCGTGACAGCTCGGGGTTGGACAGCGGCACCGCGGCCAGCCCGTCGGCCTCCAGCCTGCCCCGGTAGGTCAGATATCCGGCGAGCGTCACACCGCCGTTTTTGCGGACGAATCCGTCCAGCGCCCCGGAGTAATTGCTGATGAAGGCGGGCTCGAATTCCAGGCCTTCCGCGGCGACGCAGATATCGAAGAGCTGCCGGACCGTCGTGCCCTGTTCCATGAGCGCCAGCGGATAGGGCAGCAGATCGGCGAGCGCGATCTCGTCCCGATCCGCCAGCGGATGACCGGCGGGCATCAGGGCGTGGATCGGATGCGTTTGCGCGTATTCCACCCTGATGCCCTCCTCGGGGCCCAGCGAATACGTGAGGGCGAGATCGGCGGCCCCGTCCCGGACCTCCTGGGTGGCGCCCGACGGCGAGGTGACCCGGAGCCGGAACCGCACCCCGGGATGGCTTTCGCGGAACGTGACGACCGCCTCCGGCAGGACGTCCCGGCCGAAGCCCTCGGACCCGGCCAGCCGGATGGTGCTGCGGTAAGGACCGCCGAGTCCGCGCAGGTCGGCGACGATCTGCTCGGACTCCAGACGACTGCGCCGGGCGTACGCGGCGAGCAGCTCACCGGCCTCGCTGAGCACCATGCCGCGCGGCTGCCGCTCGAACAGCGGGACCCCGATGTCGTGCTCCAGCCGGGCGATCCGGCGGCTGATGGCGGAGGCCGCCACATGCAGCCGCGCCGACGCCTGGCTGATGGAACCGGTGTGCGCGACCTCCAGGAAACAGCGCAGCGAGGTCCCGGACAGGTGCATGCCGGGTGACCTTACCCGCCCGGCCGCGCACCGGCGAGGTCAGGGGCCGCCTTGCCGCGCGGGCAACGCTGCCTTCTCGGACCGACAATTGTGCCCCCGAAGCGGCCTCACTAGCCTTCTGTCGGCATACCGGTGTCCTGCCGGAATTCATTTCCCCGTCAGGTGAACCCCACCAAGTGAACCCCGCGACAGGAAGGCCCTCGGTGACGCGTTCAGCGGCAATTCAGCACGCCTGCGACTACTTCGACTCCGGTACGTTTCTCGCGGATGTGTCACGACGGGTCGCCCTCCCCACCGAAAGCGGCGATCCGGCGTCACTCCGCCCTTTGCGGACGTATCTCGAAGAGGAAATCGTCCCGGCCGTCGAACGACTGGGCGCCACCGCCCGCATCGTCGACAACCCGGCTCCCGGCCACGGCCCCTTCCTGGTGGCCGAACGCCACGAGGGCGAGGGCCTGCCGACCGTCCTCACCTACGGACACGCCGACGTCGTCCCCGCCGAGCCGGACCGGTGGCGCACCGGCCTCCACCCGTGGCGCCTGGTGGTGGAGGGCGAGCGCTGGTACGGCCGCGGCTCCGCCGACAACAAGGGCCAGCACACTGTCAACCTGGCGGCCCTGGAACACGTCCTGCGCGCCCGCGGCGGCCACCTGGGCTTCAACCTCAAGGTGCTCATCGAAACCGGCGAGGAAGTCGGCTCCCCGGGGCTGCGCGCCCTCTGCGCCGATCTGCGCGACGACCTCGCCGCCGATCTGCTGATCGCCTCCGACGGCCCCCGGGTCCATGCGGAGCGCCCGACGCTGTTCCTCGGCTCACGCGGCGGCGCCAACCTCACCCTGCGGGTGAACCTGCGCGAGGGCGCCCACCACTCCGGCAACTGGGGCGGGCTGCTGCGCAACCCCGCCACCGTCCTCGCGGGCGCGCTGGCCACCATCGTGGACGGCCGCGGCCGCATCCTGGTCCCCGCGCTGCTGCCGCCCGCCATCCCGGACGCCGTGCGGCGGGCGCTGGCCGACATCCCGGTCGGCGGTGGCGCCGAGGACCCGGCCATCGACGAGGGCTGGGGCGAGCCCGGGCTGACCCCGGCCGAGCGGCTCGTCGGCTGGAACACGTTCGAGGTGCTCTCGCTCGGCGCCGGAAACCCGGACGCCCCCGTGGGCGCCATCCCCGGGGCCGCCGTCGCCCACTGCCAGCTGCGGTTCGTGGTCGGCACCGACGTGGCCGACCTCGGCAAGGTCCTGCGCGACCACCTCGACCAGCACGGCTACCCCATGGTCGACGTCGAGGTGGGCCGAACCATGGCCGCCACCCGCACCGACCCCGACCACTCCTGGGTGCGCTGGGCCGCGGGCTCGGTGGAGCGCACCACCGGCGCCCCGCCCGCGATCCTGCCCAACCTCGGCGGCACCATCCCGAACGACGCGTTCGCCGACGAGCTGGGCCTGTGCACCGTATGGGTGCCGCACTCCTACCCCGCCTGCGCGCAGCACGCGCCCGACGAGCACCTGCTCGCGCCACTCGCCCGCGAAGCGCTCCAGATCATGGCAGGCCTGTTCTGGGACCTCGGGGACACGGACCGAGCCTGACACCACCCGGACCTGACACCACCGGACCCGACACCACCCGGACCCGACACCACCGGACCCGACACCGCGCACACCCTGGAGCCCGCCTTGGAAGCGACGAACCCCGGCACCACCGCAGCCTCCGAGGCGACACCTCCCACTGGCCCCGCCGGTCCCGACACCCCGTTCCGGCCGCATCGCGTCATCATCGCCGCGTCGGTCGGCAACGCGCTCGAATGGTTCGACGTCGCGATCTACGGATTCTTCGCCGCCACCATCGCCAAGCTGTTCTTCCCGTCCACGGACGACACCGTCTCGCTGCTGCTGGCATTCGGCACCTTCGGCATCTCGTACCTGGTACGCCCGCTCGGCGCCGTCGTCCTCGGCCGGTACGCGGACCGGGTCGGCCGCAAGGCCGCGCTGATGCTGTCGATCAAGCTGATGATGCTCGGCACCCTGCTCATCGCGGTCATGCCCACGTACGCGACCATCGGCCTGACCGCACCGCTCGGCATCCTGCTCGCCAGGCTCATCCAGGGCTTCTCGGCGGGCGGCGAATTCGGCAGCGCCACCGCGTTCCTGGTCGAGCACGCGCCCCGGATGCGCGGCTTCATGTCCAGCTGGCAGTTCGCCAGCCAGGGCGTCAGCACCCTGCTCGCCGCCACCTTCGGCACCGTGCTCACCAGCACCCTTGAGCCAGGGCAGCTGGAGTCCTGGGGCTGGCGGGTGCCGTTCTTCTTCGGCCTGCTCATCGGGCCCGTCGGCTACTTCATCCGGCGCTACGTGGACGAAGCCCCCGCCCCCGCCGAGGACACCGGGACCGGAAACGACCCGGTGACGGAGGTGCTGCGCCACCACAAGGGGCGGGTCCTGCTGGCCATCGCCGCCCTCGCCGTCTCCACCGCGATCACCTACCTGATCACCTACATGCCGGTCTTCGCCGTCAAGGAACTCGACCTGCCCGCCTCCACCGGATTCGCCGCCACCATGGTCACCGGCGCCGTCCTCACCGTCGTGACACCCCTGGTCGGCCACCTCTCCGACAAGACCGGCCGGATCCGCGTCATGGCCACCTCCGCCGTGCTGATCCTGCTGCTGATCCGTCCCGTGTTCGCCTTCCTGGTGGCACACCCCGGATTCGGCGTGATGCTCACCGTGATGTTCCTGATCGGCCTGCTGAAGGCCGGATACTTCGGGGCGCTGCCCGCGCTGCTGTCCGACCTGTTTCCCCGCTCCAGCCGCGCCACCGGGATGTCGATCAGTTACAACCTCGGTGTGATGCTCTTCGGCGGAACCACCCCCGTAGTGATCGTCTGGCTCGTCGATGTCACCGGCGACAAGCTCGCCGTCACCTGGTATTTGACCGCTCTCGCGGCCCTCAGCCTGGCCGCCGTGGCCATCGCCCGCCGCCGCCTCGGCATCCGGTGACCGAGGGACGTGTGACGAAACGGGGGTGGCGCGGGAGGCCGGGAGAGGCGTAAGTAGTAGATGTGGATATTCGGCAGGGTCCCCCGGAACTCGGCCGGCCAGGGCAGACGGGCAGACGTGCCCTGGTCGCGATCCCCCTGGCACTCATCGTCCTGATCGTGCTGGGCGACGTGTTCGGCCCCGCGAGCGTCCGGCTCAGCCCGTTGCTGATCGCCGCGCCCGCCATGACCGCGTCCTTCGCCGGACCGCTGCTCACCGGCAGTATCGGCCTGGTGGCGGTGGGCGCCCAGATCGGCATCAACGCCGGGCAGGACCGGCTGACCGCGCCCAACCGGATGGCCGAACTCTTCACCCTGATCCTCGTCTCCGCCCTCATCGTGCTCTTCCGCACCGTGCTCGACCGCCACGCCCGCGAGCTGAGCCGGGTCCGGGCGGTGGCCGACGTGGCGCAGAAGGTCCTGCTGCGCCCGCTGCCCGACCGCGTCGGACCGTTGCGCATCGCCTCCGTGTACCTGGCCGCGGAGCCGGGCGCGGAGATAGGCGGCGACCTGTACGCGGCGGCCCGCACCTCGTACGGCACCCGCCTGATCATCGGCGATGTGCGCGGCAGCGGGCTCACCGCCGTCGCGGACGCCTCCCTGGTGCTCGGCGCCTTCCGTGCCATCGCCCACTGGCCCGTACCGCTGCCCGAACTCGTCTCACACCTGGACGCCGCCCTGTCCGCGGAGCGCACCGAACCCACCGACCGGGCGCCCGGGGCAGGGGAGTCGTTCGTCACCGCCGCCGTCCTGGAGATCCCCGACGACCAGCCGGTGGTACGGATGGTCAACTGCGGACACCCGCCGCCGTTCCTGCTGCGCGACGCCACCGTCAAGGCCCTCGAAGGCCGCGCCCCCGCCCTGCCGCTGGGCCTCGGCCACCTGGCGGCCGGCCGCTACCGGGTCGAGGACTACCCGTTCGAACCGGGCGATCTGCTGCTCCTGTACACCGACGGTGTGATCGAGGCACGCGACGCCGACGGCACCTTCTACCCGCTCACAGAACGGCTCCAGACCTGGGACGGCGACGGCCCCCGGGGGTTCGTGGACCACCTGCGGCGCGACCTGCTCGCCCACATCGGAGGCCACCAGGGCGACGACGCGGCCCTGGTCGTCCTCGAACGCCGCCACCCGGAAAGCTGAGCATCGCGCGAACCACCGCTAAAGTAGTGATATGGGCAGCGGGAACGATGGCCCTGACGACTTCGGGCCAGACCCACTCGGCGACTTCCTCGCACGTTTCCTCGGAACCGGGCCCGGCGGGCAGCGGTCCGACCGCCATGTCGACTTCGGCCGGCTCATGAGCGAGACCGCACGCCACCTCGTCTCCTCCGCCGCGTCGTACGCCGCCGAACACGGCAGCACCGACCTCGACACCGAACACCTCCTGCGGGCGGCGCTCAGCGCCGAACCGACCCGGACCATGGTTTCCCGCGCCGGGGCCGACCCCGACCGGCTCGCCGCCGAGATCGACCGGCAGGCGGGGGACGGCCCGCCACGCGGCTCGGTCGCCGTCACCCCCGCCGTCAAGCGGGCGCTGCTCGACGCCCACGAGATCGCCCGGGCCCGTGGCTCCTCGTACATCGGCCCCGAACACGTACTGATCGCCCTCGCCGCCAACCGGGACTCCACCGCCGGGCAGATCCTCCACGCCGCCCACTTCGAACCCCGCAGCGGGCCCCCGGCGGGCCGTCCCGCCCCGGTCCCCGGCGCCGACCAGCGGCCGGTGGCTGACCGCCGTGGCACCCCGACCCTCGACCGGTACGGCCGCGATCTGACCGACCTGGCCCGGGAGGGCCGCGTCGACCCGGTGATCGGCCGCGACGAGGAGATCGAGCAGAGCATCGAGATCCTGGCCCGGCGCGGCAAGAACAACCCCGTCCTGCTCGGCGAGGCGGGCGTCGGCAAGACCGCCGTCGTCGAAGGGCTGGCCCAGCGCATCGCCGACGCCGACGTGCCGGACATCCTCCTCGGCCGCCGCGTCATCCAGCTCGACTTCGCGGGCGTCGTGGCCGGGACCCGCTACCGAGGCGACTTCGAACAGCGCCTCACCGCCATCATCGACGAGATCCGCGCCCACTCCGACGAACTCATCGTCTTCATCGACGAACTGCACACCGTCGTCGGCGCGGGCGGCGGCTCCGAGGGCGGCACCATGGACGCCGGAAACCTGCTCAAGCCCGCCCTCGCCCGTGGTGAGCTGCACGTCATCGGCGCCAGCACACTCCAGGAGTACCGCCAGTACATCGAGAAGGACGCGGCCCTCGCCCGCCGCTTCCAGCCCATCATGGTCCCCGAACCCACCCCCACGGCCGCCGTCTCCATCCTGCACGGACTCCGCGACCGCCACGAGGCACACCACCAGGTCCGCTACACCGACGAAGCGCTGTTCGCGGCCGTCGAACTCGCCGACCGCTACCTCACCGACCGCTTCCTCCCGGACAAGGCCATCGACCTGATGGACCAGGCCGGGGCCCGGGTACGGCTGCGCTCCAGCGCCCGTGGCACCGATCTGCGCGCCCTGGAGCGCGAGGTCGAACAGCTGACCCGCGACAAGGACCAGGCCGTCGCCGCCGAGCAGTACGAGCGCGCCACCTCGCTGCGCGACCGCATCGCCGAACTCGGCGCCCGTATCACCGAGGGATCCGGCGCCCAGTTCCACGGCTCCCGGGTCTCCGAGGTCACCGTCGAGGACATCGCCGACATCGTCTCCCGGCAGACCGGCATCCCCGTCAGCAGCCTCACCCAGGAGGAGCGCGAGCGGCTGCTCGGCCTGGAAGAACACCTCCACAAGCGGGTCATCGGCCAGGAGGAGGCCGTCGCCGCCGTCTCCGACGCCGTACTGCGCTCCCGGGCCGGACTGTCCGACCCCCACCGCCCCAGCGGCAGCTTCCTCTTCCTCGGCCCCACCGGCGTCGGCAAGACCGAACTCGCCCGCGCCCTGGCCGAGGCGCTCTTCGGCAGCGAGGACCGGATGGTCCGGCTCGACATGAGCGAATACCAGGAGAAGCACACCGTCAGCCGCCTCGTCGGCGCGCCACCCGGATACGTCGGCCACGAGGAGGCCGGACAGCTGACCGAGGCGGTGCGCAGACAGCCGTACGCGCTGCTGCTCATGGACGAGGTGGAAAAGGCCCACGCGGACGTGTTCAACATCCTGCTCCAGGTGCTCGACGACGGCAGGCTGACCGACGCCCAGGGCCGCACCATCGACTTCAAGAACACCGTCATCGTCATGACCAGCAACCTCGGCTCCGAGGCCATCACCGGGCGCGGCGCCGTCCTCGGCTTCGGCGGTGGCGACGCCGAGACCGACGAGGCCGGCCGCCGCGAGCGGGTGCTGCGCCCGCTGCGGGAACACTTCCGGCCCGAGTTCTTGAACCGCATCGACGAGATCGTGATCTTCCGCAGGCTCGCCGACGAACAGCTGCGCCAGATCACCGATGTGCTGCTGGAGGAGACCCGCCGCCGGATGCGCGCCCAGGACATCCCCCTCGACTTCACCCCCGCCGCGGTCGACTGGCTGGCCCGCCACGGCCATCAGCCGGAGTACGGCGCCCGCCCGCTGCGCCGTACGATCCAGCGTGAGGTCGACAACCCGCTCTCCCGGATGCTGCTCGGCGGCGAACTGCGGCCGCACAGCCCGGTCGAAGTCGACGTGGAGAACGACGCGTTGGCGTTCCACATCGAGCAGGAGCCCGCGGCCACGTGACCGTCAGGTGGTCCTGAGCGTCAGCGCCCCATGGTGAGGCCGTCCTTCCGCGCGCCCCGGCTGAGGACCGCTTCCCGGATGGTGGACAGGGCGTGGGTGTAGTGGCTGTTTCCGGGGCTCTTCTGCAGCGCCCGGGGGAGGTTGACCACGGAGATCGGGTCGTTGTCCACGGCGTGCGGAACGAACTCCGCCTTCGCCACTTCCCATTGCTTGCCCTCGGCGGTGGGCGGGGTGAACGTGAAGCGGGCCGCCGAGCCCATCTGCCCGCGCTCGTCCGGCATGATGCCCGCGACCTGGTCACCCATGCCGTAGACCACCCAGGTGCCGTTGACCTTCTCGTACGCCTGGGGCACATGGGCGTGGGTGCCGATGATGAGGTCGATGTCGCGGCGGCCGTGGCTCCGGGACGCGGTGAGCTTCTTGGCCAGGGACAGCTGGAGCTTGTCCGGTGCCTGCTGCCACTCGGTGCCCCAGTGTGTGGACACCACGACCACATCCGCCCCGGCACGGCGGGCGGCCCGGGCGTCCTTGATGATGCGCTCGGCGTCGATGAGGTTGACGAGCCAGGGCTTCCCCTCGGGCACCGGGATGCCATTGGTGCCGTACGCGTAGGCGAGCTGGGCCACCTTGGCGCCACCGGCGTCCATGAGGGCCGGGGTGGTGCTCTCCCGGGCGGACCGGCCCGATCCGGTGTGCTGGACACCGGCCTTGTCCAGGGCGTCGAGGGTGCGGGTCACGCCGTCCGTCCCGGCGTCCAGTGTGTGGTTGGAGGCCGTGGAGCAGGAGTCGTAACCGAGCTTCCTGATCGCGTCGGCGATCTGGGGCGGGGTCTTGAACGTCGGGTATCCGGTGAACGGTCCGCCGGACGCGCCGTACACGGTCTCCATGTGGCAGATCGCCAGATCGGCCCGGGCGACCACGGGCGCCGCACCGACCAGCATGCGATGGAAGTCGTAGCCCTCACCGCCCGAGTCCGCGCGGGCCTGGCGGATGACGGAGGCGTGGGCGAGGAGATCACCGGTGGCCACCAGGGTGAACTTCTTCTGCGGCTCGGCGCGTGCCGCACCCGCTGTCTCGGAGGGCTTCTGCTCGGCGTGGCCGGTGGTGGCGGGGCCGTCACCACTGCCGCATGCGGTGGCGGCGGCGGTGGCGAGCAGGATGGCCGCGAATATCGCCGTTCGGTGACGTCGGGGAGGGAACACGTTGCACTCCGCACTCACGAGGGGCAAATGGGTGGATTGTCGTATTTATATGCACGACAAAAGATCACCCAGCGGAGCGGTGCCGAGCTTCACCGGAACGGCAGACCGGAAGCACCCGATGAGCCCTCTCGAACCCTTGCGGTACGGACATGAGATCGACGTGACATCGCGGGGCGGGCGCACTCGTCGGGGAGGCGTCCGCGGTGGGACGATGGGTCCCCGCGCGGCGGAGCGCGTCCCGTGCGCGCCGCGGCGGAACCCTGGGGAGGGACGCTCCATGCAGGTCGGCGAACCCAGCATCACCGCCCGCGCCGCCGCCGCGTTCCGCGCGGCACACCAGCGGCTGGAGGGCGGCAGAGTGTTCAGCGATCCGCTGGCCCTGCGCATCCTCGGCCCGGACGCCGACAATCCGGTCCTCGCGGCGGCGTTCGACCCCGGGCGGGAGGCGATCCGGCTGGGCGTGGCCGCCCGGGCGCGCTTCGCCGAGGACGCGGTGGCGGCCGCGGTCGGACGCGGCGTACGACAGGTGGTGATGCTGGGAGCCGGGCTGGACACCTACGGCTGCCGCGCACCCCAACAGGCCGCAGGATTACGGGTGTTCGAGGTGGACCACCCCGCCACCCAGGAGTGGAAGCGCGACCGGCTGGCCGCCGCCGGGATCGCCATACCGCCCTCGCTGACCTTCGCCCCGGTCGACTTCGAACGCCAGGGCCTGGCCGACGGCCTGGCGGCGGCGGGGTTCGACCCGGGCCGCCCGGCGTTCGTCAGCTGGCTCGGTGTCGTCCCGTATCTGACCCGGGCGGCGGTGCTCGACACCCTCGGCTTCGTCGCGGCCCTGCCCGGCGGCTCCGGAGTGGTGTTCGACTACGGGGAGCCGCCGAGCGCGCTGCCACCGGAGCAGCGCGCCATCCACGAGGCCCGCGCCGCCTGGGCCGCTGAGGCGGGTGAGCCCTTTCTCAGCCACTTCACGCCCGGTGAGATCGCCACCCTGGCGGGCGGCCTGGGGCTGGCCGTCGCGGAGGACATCCGCTACGGCGAGCTGGCCGCCCGGTACGGGGGTGGCGCGGGGGATCCGTCAGCGGGGGTGGGCGCGCATCTCATCCACGCCGTGCGGCCATCGGCACGGTGACCCGGCTGGCGGCCAGATCGACGGTCACCTTCGCCCCGGTGGGGTCCTCGAAGTAGAGGAAGTCGGCGTCGGTGCCCGCGAGGACGAGGCCGAGCCGGTGGCCGGGCTTGACCTGGTAGTCGCCTGGCAGGGTCTGCCAGGCGACGCGGTAGGACGCACCCGGGGTCAGTGGCTCTGGTGTGGTCAGCGAGTGGCGGTTCTGCGCGTCCATCCAGCCACGGGCGATCACCTCGGAGGGGGCGCGCACCGTCACATTGGCCGTCTTCTTGTAGCACGCGTCGTCCGCTTCGGTGCTCTCACCGTGGCAGGACTCCTCGGTGAGCCCGCGCAGTCCGTCGTGGATACCGTTCAGGGGATCGTTGCGCGCCCAGTCGATCCGTTCGTCCTCGCCGTAGTCGACCAGCAGCGCGGTGAGGTTCGACGTCGGCTTGTCGAGCGTGACCTTCAGATCCACGGTGGGGGTGCCCGAGATCCGTGTGCCGGGGCGCAGCGGCTCGGTGAGGAACGCGAGCCGGCCGGGCCGGGCGGTGGCCGGGTCGGCGGTGAGGTCCGCCTCGCTCAGCTTGAGATCGGTGAAGGTCCCGGTGCCGGTGGCGGGACGGAGCGCCAGCGAGCCGTCGGCCACCGGGTGCAGGGAGGCCGGGGAGGTGCGGGCGGGCCAGTCGGCCTGGGTGGTCCAGGTGTCCGGACCGGTCTGCAGGTCGACCCGGGGCTCGGTCATGATGCCGTTGCGGATGCCGTGCAGCCAGTGGTCGAACCAGCGGTGCACGGTGTCGACCCAGCGGGCGCGCCGCCCGGGCCAGTCGAACGGGTCGGTGTGGCCGTAGCGTCCGAGCCACAGCTTGCGCGGTACGTCGCGCTCGGCCAGCGGGGCCCACCAGTCGGCGAATTGGTCGATCCGCACGTTGGGGTCGCTGAGGTCGTGGACGGCGAAGACGCTGGCCCGCACCTTGTTCACCTGGGGAGCCGGTGGCGCGAGGTAGTCGCGCTCCTTCCAGTGGGCGTTGTAGTTGCCGGTGGCGTCGTCCTCGCCCGCGCCCAGTGCGTCGCGCACCGCCTGGCATGTGGCGGGCGGGTCGGAGTCCAGCGAACCGGCCAGCCAGGGGCCGAACCCATTCCAGTGCTTGGCGCCGTTCGTCCGGGCGAACTCGTACCACGAGCTGATCCCGGAGATCGGGACGATCGTCTCCAGCCCCTTCACCCCGGTGCCCGCCACGGCGTTCGCCAGGGTCCCCTCATAGGAGTGGCCGATCATTCCGGTCTTGCCGCTCGACCACGTGGCCTTCGCCTCGCTGCCATCGGCCCGGTAGGCGGTGGCCCGGCCGTTCAGCCAGTCGATCGCCGAGGTGGCGGCGGCGACATCGGCCTCGCCGCCGATGGTCGGGCAGCCGTCGGATCTCCCGGTGCCGGTCACGTCGACGTCGACGACGGCGTAGCCGCGGGGCACGAAGTAGTTGTCGTAGAAGAGAGGGAACGTGGCCGGGGCGCCAGCGGCGTCGTAGGCCTTCTTCTCCGCCTCGAAGCCCCGGCCGACGGTGTCGTTGTACGGGCTGGCCAGCATGATGGCCGGGACCTTGAGACCCTGCTCGGTCTCCCGGGGCCGGATGATGTCCACGGCCACACGGTCCTTGGCGCCGTCGCCGTCGCTGTCGACGGGGGTCTGGACCATGACGTGTTCCCGGATGGCGTCCTGGTAGGAGAACACCGGCTGGGTACGGCCATCGGACACGGTGACCGAGGGCGTGGCGGAGGGGCGGGCCGCGGCGGGCCCGGTGGCGATGGCGGCGAGGGATGTCGATATGGCTACCGCGGCGACCGCGGCCCCTCGCCATCGTGGTATGAGCACGCGGTCCTCCTGATCGCATGGGGCCCGTTCCGACGAAGGGGGGTGCCGGACCGATGCCGCCGCGCTCGTCGCCACCGTCGCCGTGGGCTGGTGCTGTGCGGGGCGGGAACGCGGACGGGTCTTCGTCACCGCGTTCGCCGTCGGC
>NZ_JBSFGE010000040.1:0-59922 GCF_053596435.1 Streptomyces sp. NPDC001700 | reverse complement strand
GTTGTTCAGCTTGCCGAAGCTGACCTGCTCCGGCCGCAGCCGTCCCGCGTCCATCCGCCGCCCCAGATGATGGGCGAGCAGCACGCCCTTGTGCAGTTCCACCGCCATGTCGGCGAGCTTGGCCTGGGTGAGCTGGAACCCCCCGATCGGCTTGCCGAACTGCTCCCGGCTCCGGGCGTACTCCAGCGCCGACGCGAAGGAGGCGCGCGCCGCGCCCAGCGCGCCCCAGATGATGCCGTAGCGGGCGTGGCTCAGACAGCTCAGCGGTCCGCGCAACCCGGTGACCTCGGGCAGTACGGCGTCGGCGGGCAGCCGCACCTCGTCCAGGACCAGTTCGCTGGTGACCGAGGCGCGCAGCGACCACTTGTGCTTGATCTCGGGGGCGGAGAAGCCGGGCGTATCGGTGGGGACGACGAAGCCGCGGATGCCCTCGTCGGTGCGGGCCCACACCACCGCGACCCCGGCCACCGAGCCATTGGTGATCCACATCTTACGGCCGGTCAGCACCCAGTCCGCGCCGTCACGCTTGGCGTACGTCCGCATGCCCGCGGGGTCCGAGCCGTGGTCCGGTTCGGTCAGCCCGAAGCAGCCGATGACCTCGCCGGCGGCCATGCGCGGCAGCCACTGCTCCTTCTGCTCCTCGGAGCCGAAGCGGTGGATGGCGTACATGGCGAGCGAGCCCTGCACCGAGACGAGGGAGCGGATTCCGGAGTCGGCGGCCTCCAGCTCCAGACAGGCCAGCCCGTACTGGACGGCGCTGGCGCCCGTGCAGCCGTAGCCCTTGAGGGACATGCCGAGCGCGCCGAGGGAGCCGAGTTCGCGGGTCAGCTCCCGGATGCCGGGCAGTTCGCCGCGTTCGTACCAGTCGGCGATATGGGGCAGGACGCGGTCGGCGGCCCACTGCCGCACGGTGGTCCGGACCGCCAGGTCCTCCGGCTCCAGCAGGTCGTCGATGCCCAGCGGGTCGTCGGGGTCGAACGGCGGCAGGGTGCCAGCGGACATGGGTAGCGACCTCCGGTTCGGTGTGGCTTCCGGCCGCTGACGCTACGGCCGGGTAACGCCTGTCGTCCAGACCGTGTGGATCAGCCGAACACCGGGGTCAGCTCCGGGACTCGGCGCCGACGGCGGCGGCCGGGTCACGCTGCGGCGGGATGTCGGGCGCGTCCGCGGTGCCCGCGGTCCCGGAGGAGGCCGCGATCTCCGGGGCGTCCGTGGTGCAGGGAGCGTCCGCGGCGCCGGCGGGACACGCGCCGTCGGCGCCGGCCTCGTCGGCGGGCGCGCATTCCATGGTCTTCGGCAGCCGCAGCGCGGCCAGCGCGCCCATCAGCAGCAGAGCGGCGCTGACCGCGAGCGTCACATGCAGACCGTGGACGAAGGACGCGCGGGCGGCGGCCAGCAGCGCGTCCCCGGCCTTCCCGCCGAGCTGGGCGGAGACGTCGTACGCCGCGCCCAGCGACTGGCTGGCGTCCGAGCTGGCGTGTCCGGGCACCCCGGGCACCGAGGAGACGCCCGGCTTGTAGGCGGCGTTCATGACACTGCCGAGGAGGGCTATGCCGATCCCGGCGCCGAGCTGGTAGGAGGTCTCGCCGATGGCGGCGGCACCGCCCGCCGATTTGGCGGAGGCCTCGTTGAGCATGGACTCGTACGCGCTGAACAGCGTGGTCTCCAGGCCGAAGCCGAGGACGACGAATCCGCCCACCAGCACCACGGGCTGGTCGGTCTGGCCCATGGTGATGAGCGACAGGACGCCGACGGCGGTGAGCACGAAGCCGAGCGCCACCATCGCGCGGGGCCCGAGCCGCTGGAGCATCCGGGAGCCGACGAGCCCGGCGGCCATGGCGGCGAAGGTGAGCGGCAGCAGCCTCAGCCCGGTCTGCAGCGGGCTGAGCCCCAGGACGAGCTGGAGGTACTGCGCGGCTATCAGCTCCAGGCCGACGAGCGCGAGCAGCGCGACCACGATGCAGCCGACGGAGATCGAGAAGGCGGGCCGGGTGAACAGCTTGAGGTCGACCAGCGGATGCGTACGGCGCCGCTGGCGGCGGACGAAGAGCACCAGCACCACCAGCCCCAGCAGGACCGGGGTGACGGTGACGGCGTCGAGCAGCCCCGAGCCGCTGCCCATCCGCTTCACCCCGAAGACGAGGCCGAACAGCCCGCCTGCGGCCATGATCGCGCCCAGCACGTCCCAGGGGCCGTTCCGCTCGCCGGTGGACTCCGGCAGCAGCCAGCGGCCGACGGGCAGCGCCACGGCCATCAGCGGGAGGTTGATCAGGAAGACCGAGCCCCACCAGAAGTTCTCGACCAGGAAGCCGCCGAGCAGCGGGCCGACGGCCGCGCCGACCGCCGCGACCGCGCTCCAGATGCCGATGGCCATGGCCCGCTCCCGGCGGTCCGGGAAGACCTGGCGCAGGATCGACAGCGTCGCGGGCATGATCATCGCGCCGCCGACGCCCAGCAGGGCGCGGGCCACGATGAGGATCTGCGGGGTGGCGGCGAAGGCGGCGAGCGCCGAGGCCGCGCCGAAGAACGCGTAGCCGAGCAGCAGGACCCGGCGGCGGCCGACCCGGTCGCCGAGGGTGCCGAAGAGGATCAGCAGCGAGGCGCAGACCAGTGGGTACGCGTCCACGATCCACAGCAGTTCGATCGCGCCGGGCCGCAGGTCCTCGGTCACGGCCGGAACCGCGACGTGCAGCACGGTCGCGTCCACGGCGACGAGCAGCAGGCTGACGCAGAGCACGAGGAGGACGACCCAGCGGTTCGCGCCGCCGCCCGCCTCGATACCGCGCCATTGCCGGGGAACGGCCGCCGTCCGCCGAGTGCGGGCCGTGGTCGTCCCGGACATGTACGCACCTCCCTGCCTGGTCTTGCGCTCGCGTCGCGCCGGGACGGGACGAACGTCACTTCATAGGGACGTCCGGCGGCCCGGCGACGAAGGCACGAGTGGAGAGGTCAGGGTACGCGAGTCGCCGCGCGGGGCGTGTGCCGCAGGTCATGTTGTGGGCATCGCCGCAGGTGAAGGCGGTGGGATACGTTCCGCCGCTCCCCTTTTGTCCCCTGTCTTCCCGCCGTCCATCGACCGTACGCCAACCGTGCCCCGGTCGCCCCTCGGCCGCCTTCCCCCGTCCTCCCGCCGTCCCTCCGTTGTTCGTCCGACGGTTATCCACAGGCCCGGCGGGCCCCGGAAACATCCTCGATAATCGTCGCCGTGACTGATCTCGCCCAAGCCGATACCGCGCCGCCCGGCGCCTGGCGGCCCGGCGGCGTGGCCCTTGCCGCGCTGCGCCGGGCCGCCCCGGCGCTGCTGCTGTATGCCGGGACGCGCGCGCTCGGCCTCGTGGTTCTCGCGGTCTGGGGAGCGGCCGCGGGCAGGAGTCCGCACCAGCTCCTCTCCGCCCGCTGGGACTCGCTCTGGTACTCCCGCATCGCCGAGGAGGGATACGGCTACACGATCCATCTGGCCGATGGAGCGGTCCACTCCAACCTGGCCTTCTTCCCACTGCTCCCCCTGCTGGAGCGCGGCATAGCGGCCGTGACGCCGCTGAGCGTGCCGGACGCGGGGCTGCTCGTGAGTTCGGTCACCTCGCTGCTGGCCGCGTGGGGGATCTTCGCGGTCGGCGATCTGGTGTACGGGCGCCGGGTGGGCATCACGCTGGCGGTGCTGTGGGGCGCGCTGCCGGTCGGGATCGTGCAGTCCATGGCGTATTCGGAGTCGCTCTTCACGGCGCTGGCCGCCTGGTCGGTGTATGCGGTGCTGACCCGGCGCTGGGTGTGGGCGGGGGTCCTGGCGGCGCTCGCGGGGCTCACCCGGCCGGTGGGGGCGGCGGCGGTCGCCGCGGTGTGGATCACGGCGGCGGTGGAGCTGCTGCCCGGCGGGCGGTGGCGCCAGGCGCTCCGTACGCATCGGCGGGTCCTGGCGGGGCTCGCGATCGCGCCACTGGGCTGGCTGGGCTATGTGGTCTGGGTGGCGGTGCGAACCGGCAGCCCGAGCGGCTACTTCGACGTCCAGAACGGCTGGGGGAACGGTTTCGACGGCGGGTTGGCCTTCGCGGTCTTCATCGGCGGGCTGCTGGTGCAGCCCCCGTTCGTGGCCGGTATAGCGCTGCTCCTCGCCGTGTCCGCGCTGCTCTGGCTGTATGTGTGCTGCGTACGGCAGCGCCAGCCGCTGCCGCTGCTGGTGTACGGCGGCTCGGTGCTGGTCCTCGCGCTGGCCGCCAAGGGGTACTTCGGCTCGAAGCCGCGGCTGCTCATACCCGCCTTCCCGGTGCTGATCCCGCTCGCGATCGCCCTGGCCCGGCTGCGTCCGGCGCGCACCGCGCTGGTCCTCGGCTCGGTGGCGCTGGCCTCCGCGGTGTACGGGGCCTGGTGGCTGCACGGCTCGGGACCGCCCTGATCCGGCCACCCGGTCCTGCCTCCCGGCGGGGTGCCGACCCGGGCGCCGGGAGCCCGCCTGACGTCCGGGCGACACCCCGGGAAACGGTGAGGAACGCCACGGCCAATCGCCGATAAACACCCCTGTAAGAATTCCATAAAGAGATCGCGGATCGCTGATAGGAAGGCCAGCGCACAAATGTGCCGGGGCCTCGTGCATTCCTTGGAAAGGGGCGGCCAAAAGCCGACCGACGAGACGCACCCCACATCACATCGTCATCACAAAGCGACCTGATCGACTGAACCCCCCTGTCACGCAATGTAACGTCGATTAGGTGCGTACCGAAGACAAGCTCCTCATGGAGGAGCGACCTACCGATCTCGCGCGGCGCGATCTCGCGCGACCGCGGATGACCCGAACACGCTTCTGGCTGCTCGGAACCACCCTCGCGGTCTATGCCGCGACCGTGATCGGCGTGCTCACCACCTCATGGCTGGTGAAGCTCGACTGGCAGATCATGCTCTTCCGGCCCTACAAGCAGTGGCCGGAGTTCCACATGCTCCTGGACTACTTCGTGGTGATGGGCCAGCGCGGCCCCACCGCGGTGGCGGTGGCCGCCTGGCTGGGGTGGTGCTGCTACCAGCAGCGGACCCTGCGGCCAGGGCTGGTGCTGGGCACCTCACTGCTGCTGCTGAACATCACCGTGGGCGCCGTGAAGATCGGCTTCGGGCGGCTCGGCCCGCACTACGCGACGAGCGTCGGATCCAATGAGATGTGGGACGTCGGCGATATATTTCCCTCGGGTCACACCGCGAACGCCGTGGTCACCTGGGGTGTGCTGGCCTACCTCGCGACCACCCCGCTGGCCCGCAGGATCGCCTCGCTGATCGCCGCGGGCTTCGCCTTCGGCGTCGGCATGACGACCGTCTACCTGGGCACCCACTGGCTGAGCGACGTGGTGCTGGGCTGGGCCGCCGGGGTGCTGGTCCTGCTGGCCCTGCCGTGGCTGGAACCGGCGATGGCCCGGGCCGAGATGCTGCTGCTGAGCCTGTACCGGCGGGTGCGCTACGGCCGGGCGCGGGTGCCCGTGCCCTCCGCGCGGCCCGTCCCCGGGCCCTCCCTGGCCACCCCGCGGACCGCCCGCGACGACGAGTCCCCGGTCCTCGAACCGGTGAGCGTGGTCGGCCGCCCGGGCAGCACCGGGCGGGTGCCCGAGGCGCGGCCGCACCACACCGGGCGGCAGCACACCGTCCGCTCCGAGCGCACCCCGGTCACCCCGGTCGGCAGCCGCCGTCCGCCGCACGCCGACCGCGTGCCGCGCACCACGACCCCGTTCGGCCCCTCGGCCGGGCGCGGCCGCACCCCGGCCACCGGCGGCTAGCCCCGGGCACCCCACGGGCCGGTACGCACACCCCCGCGGCCCGCGGCGCATACGACGGCGACGGCCCCGGAAGCTCCTGAGAGAGCTTCCGGGGCCGTTTCCGTGCGCGCGGGGGCCCTCCCCGTGCGCGAAGGCCGTCTCCGGGCCGTCAGCCGCGCCAGCAGCGCCGCACGGCGTCGTCGGCGACCTCGAAGTTGATGCGGCCGCGCAGGTACTCCATCGTGATGATCGCGCCCGGCGGAAGCGCCCGCACGGTGGTCCAGCCGCGCTCGCGCGCCATGTCCTCGGCGGCCTTGGCATCGAGCCCCACATAGCTATCGAGGTCGTCTTCGGGTTCGGCCGGAAGGTTCGGTACAGGTCCCATGACAGCCACGGTAGGCGCAGTCGAAGTCATTCGTCACACTTGTGTCACAGAAAACACGCCCGGGTTTGTCATCGACTTTGTCACTCTTACGAGCCGCGTGTTGACGCTCGAAAGATGACGGAGAGTTTTCGTCGATATCCCTTGTCAAAGGCGGGGTTCTGGTAGGGGCGCGAGACGGCCCATGACATGCCACGAGAGGAATTCAGCCGCCGCGGGAATATGCCAGCGCCGAGTGGGCACCCGCGATCCGGAGCGCACAATTCCGACACAAATCGGGGAATTCGAACCCCGAGGTTTACCCCGCCGGGACCGCGGTACCCGGCGCCATCGAGGCGAACATGACAGACACATCCGATGGAACCCGCAAGAAGACGGCGACCGGTGGCCCGAGCCCACTGGCGCTCATGCGATCCGCCCGGGAACAGCTCGCCGAACTGACGGGCCTGTACCCCGAGTCGATGCCCCGGCTGGAGCAGACCGACGAGGGCTGGGTCCTGGACGTCGAGGTGGTGGAGCTGGCCCGGGTGCCGGAGACGATGAGCCTGATGGCCCTGTACGAGGTGACTCTCGACCCGGACGGCCAGCTCACCGGCTACCGCCGCATCCGCCGTTACGAACGCGGGCGAAGTGACCGCGGCTGACTGACCGGGGGAACGGCCGGCGCGGCCGGACACGAGAGGACACACGACATGACCACGGTTGTTCCGGCACAGCAGAGCAGGGGCGGGGGCGGCAGCAGCGGCCTCTACGACGTCCTGGAACTGATCCTCGACCGCGGCCTGGTGATCGACGCGTTCATCCGCGTCTCCCTGGTCGGCATCGAAATCCTCAAGATAGACATCCGGGTCGTGGTGGCGAGCGTCGATACCTACCTCCGGTTCGCCGAGGCCTGCAACCGCCTCGACCTGGAGTCCGGGCCGAACAAGTCCCCCGGCATCCCCGAGATCCTCGACGGCGCCACCGAGGGCGCCGCCCGCAGCAAGACCAAGGGCGCGCTGTCCGGCGCCGGGGAGACCGTCTCCAAGGCCGCCCACTCGGTCGCCGAGGCGCTCCGGGGCGACGAGGAGCCTGAGCCAGAGGAAGCGCCCGCACGCAGCCGCTCCCGCCGCCCGGCGGCCCGTAAGTCCACCCAGTCCGCCTCGAGGAAGTCCGAGGAGAGCTGATGAGCACCTATGTGTACGGGATCGCCCGCGGCGCCCTCCCGGACCTCGGCGACACGCTGCTCGGCATCGGCGATCCGCCGCTGCCGGTCCGTGCCCTGAACGAGGGCGAGCTGACCGCGGTCGTCAGCGACTGCCCGCCGGAGCTGAAGCCCCGGCGCCGCGATCTGCTGGCCCACCAGCACGTGCTGACCGAGGTGAGCGACAAGCGCTCGGTGCTGCCGATGCGGTTCGGCTCGGTCTCCGCCAGCGACGCGGACGTGCGTACGGTGCTGAACCGGCACGCCGACCGCTACGAGGACCAGTTGCGGAGGCTGGCCGACCGGGTGGAGTACAACGTCAAGGCGGTGCACGACGAGGACGCGGTGCTCCACCAAGTGCTCTCCGAGGAGCCCGAGTTGCGGCTGATGGCCGAGGCCAACCGGGCCTCGGGCGGCGGCACCTACGAGGAGCGCATGCGCTTCGGCGAGCTGGTGGCGAACGCGGTGCGGGCCCGTGAGGTGCGCGACGCGCGGATCGTGGAGGAGGCGCTGGCCCCCACCGCCGAGGCGATGCGCCCCGGCCCGGAGGGCGGCGGCTGGTTCGTGAGCCTGTCGGCCCTGCTGGCCAAGGACGGGACCGAGCCGCTGCTCCAGGCGATCGCCGACCTGGAGAACGCCCACCCCTGGATGAAGCTGCGGGTGAACGGCCCGCTGCCGCCCTACAGCTTCGTCGAGGCCTGATGCTGCTGATCGGCTGGGTGCTCAGACAGGTGCTGGCCGCGGCGGAACGCGAGTACTACGACCCGGCCGCGATCCAGCGCGAACTGATGGCCCTGGCCACGCGGCTGGAGGACGGGGAGATCGACGAGGCCGAGTTCGAGCGGCAGGAAGACGTGCTGCTCGACCGGATGGAGGAGGCGCAGCAATGGGCGAACGGGACCCGGTGACCACCGCGTACGGCTCCCCGTCGGGGTTCGGCTCGTCGGCGCCGTACGGTGCGCCCGGCGCGTCCGGGCTCGCCACCCGGGGTGAATCGGCCAACCTCGCCGACATCCTGGAGCGGGTGCTCGACAAGGGTGTGGTCATCGCGGGCGACATCCGCATCAATCTGCTCGACATCGAACTCCTCACGATCAAGCTGCGGCTCATCGTGGCCTCCGTCGACAAGGCCAAGGAGATGGGCATCGACTGGTGGGAGCACGACCCGTCGCTGTCGTCCCGCGCCCGCCGCGACCCCGCACCGGCGCCCGCACCGGCGGTGGAGAACGGCACGAGCGGAACGAATGAGGAGGCGGCCGGATGACCGACGCGACGACCCGCGCGACGGAAGCGGCTGAGGCGACCGGCACGCTGGAGTACGCGTACGCCATCGTCCGCGAGGCCGACACCCCGCGCTCCGCCCTGGAGCGGGTGCGCGGGGTCGCGGGCGAACCCGTGCGCGCCGTCCGCCATCTGGGGCTCGCCGTGCTGGCGGGCCCCGTACCGGCCGCCGACTTCGACGAGGGTCCGCTGCGCGCCCGGCTGGAGGACCTGACCTGGCTGGAGGGCGTCGCCCGCGCCCATCAGCAGGTGGTCGACACGGCAGGGGCGGACACCTGCGTCATCCCGGTCCGGATGGCCACCGTCTGCCGTGGCGAGGAGGGGCTGCGGCGGCTGCTCGCCAGTGGCCAGGACCGGTTCACGGCGGCGCTGGACCGGCTGGAGGGCCGGGTGGAGTGGGGCGTCAAGGTGTACGCGGCGCCCGCCCCCGCCCAGGAGCCGTCCGCGGAGCCCTCCGCCGCCATCTCGGGCCGCGACTATCTGCGCCGCCGAGGCGCCCAGCGGCGCGCCTCCGAGCAGCGCTGGGAGCACTCCGAGGAGGGCGCGCGCCGGGTCCACGAGACGCTCACCGCACTCGCCGAGGGGGCCAGGCTGCATCCGCCGCAGGACGTACGGCTCTCCGGCGAGGCGGACCGCAATGTGCTCAACGCCGCGTATCTCCTGCCGCGCGAGGACAGCGAGGCGTTCGCGGAGCGGGTGGGCCAGCTGGCCGGGCGCGAGAGCGGGCTGCGGCTGGAGCTGACCGGCCCGTGGGCGCCGTACTCCTTCGTCGCCGCCGAGGGCAACGAACGGTCCGGGCCATGACCATGACCACGAGCCCGCTCGCGCACCGGCAGATCGCCTTGGTGGACCTGCTGGACCGGCTGCTCGCGGGCGGCGTGGTCATCACCGGCGACGTGACCCTGCGCATCGCCGACGTGGATCTCGTACGCATCGATCTGCGCGCGCTCATCAGCTCGGTGAACGAGAACGTGCCGTCCCCCTGGGACGAACCGCTGAAACCGCTGGAACCGCTGGAACCGGAGGAACCGTGAGCCGGAAGCTGGAGCTGGACCAGGACACCGTCGAGCGCGATCTGATGAAGCTGGTGCTGACCGTCGTCGAGCTGCTGCGGCAGCTGATGGAGCGGCAGGCGCTGCGCCGGGTGGACCAGGGCGACCTGACGGAGGACCAGGAGGAGCGGATCGGGCAGACCCTGATGCTGCTGGAGGACCGCATGGGCACGCTGTGCGACCGCTACGGCATCAAGGAGTCCGACCTGAACCTCGACCTCGGGCCGCTCGGCCCGCTGCTGCCCCCGAGAGAGTGACAGCACCCTGAGGGCATGACACCCGGGACATAGCCTCGCGGATCACCCCAAAGCGGGCGATCATGGGCCGGAGCCGACCCCCGTGCCAGCCCAGGGAGCCCCGATGGTGACAGACACCGCGCGTCCCGCGGCCGGACCGGACGGACGGGCGCGGCGGTCGCTCCGGGACCGGGGCCGGGTGCTGGCCGACTGGCTGACCACCACCGACCACAAGAAGATCGGCCATCTCTATCTGATCTCCTCGTTCGGCTTCTTCCTGGCGGGCGGCGTGCTGGCGCTGGTGATGCGCGCCGAACTGGCCCGGCCCGGGATTCAGATCCTCTCCCAGGAGGCCTACAACCAGGCGTTCACCCTGCACGGCACGATCATGCTGCTGCTGTTCGCGACGCCCGCCTTCGCCGGGTTCGCCAACGAGATCATGCCGCTGCAGATCGGCGCGCCCGACGTCGCCTTCCCCCGCCTCAACATGCTGTCGTACTGGCTGTATGTGTTCGGCGGGCTGATCGTGGTGGCCGGGCTGATGACGCCCGGCGGCGGCGCGGACTTCGGCTGGACCGCGTATGCCCCGCTGAACAGCATGGTGCGCTCCCCCGGCATCGGCGCCGACATGTGGATCATGGGGCTCGCGCTCTCCGGCTTCGGCACCATCCTCGGCGCGGTGAACTTCCTGACGACCATCATCACCCTGCGCGCCCCGGGGATGACGATGTTCCGGATGCCGATCTTCACCTGGAACACCCTCTTCACCTCGATCCTCATCCTGATGGCGTTCCCGGTGCTGGCGGCGGCGCTGCTGGTGCTGGAGGCGGACCGGCGGTTCGGGGCGATGGTCTTCGACTCGGCGTACGGCGGGGCGCTGCTGTGGCAGCACCTGTTCTGGTTCTTCGGCCATCCCGAGGTCTACATCATCGCGCTGCCGTTCTTCGGCATCATCACCGAGATCATCCCGGTCTTCTCGCGCAAGCCGGTCTTCGGCTATCTGACGCTGATCGGCGCGACGATGGCCATCACCGCCCTGTCGATGGTGGTCTGGGCGCACCATATGTTCGCCACCGGGGCGGTGCTGCTGCCCTTCTTCTCGCTGCTGTCCTTTCTGATCGCGGTGCCCACCGGGGTGAAGTTCTTCAACTGGATCGGCACCATGATGGGCGGTTCGCTGTCCTTCGAGGCGCCCATGCTGTGGGCGGTCGGCTTCATGGTGAGCTTCCTGTTCGGCGGGCTGACCGGCGTCATCCTGGCCTCGCCGCCGCTGGACTTCCACGTCACGGACAGCTATTTCGTCGTCGGTCACTTCCACTACGTGGTCTTCGGGACCGTGGTGTTCGCGATGTTCGCGGGCTTCTACTTCTGGTGGCCCAAGTTCACCGGGAAGATGCTGGAGGAGCGGCTGGCCCGGATCCACTTCTGGACCCTGTTCACCGGCTTCCACCTCACCTTCCTGGTGCAGCACTGGCTGGGCGCGGAGGGGATGCCGCGCCGCTACGCCGACTATCTGGCGGCGGACGGCTTCACGGCGCTCAACACGGTCTCCACGATCGGTTCCTTCCTGCTGGGGATCTCGACGCTGCCGTTCCTCTACAACGTCTGGAAGACGGCCCGGTACGGCACAAAGGTCGAGGCGGACGACCCCTGGGGGTTCGGCCGCTCGCTGGAGTGGGCGACCTCCTGCCCGCCGCCCCGCCACAACTTCCTGACGCTGCCCCGGGTGCGCAGCGAGTCGCCCGCCTTCGACCTGCACCACCCCGAGGTGGCCCAGATCGAGCAGGAGCGCGACCAGCAGCTGAAGGCGCGCGGCGCGGTCAGCCCGAAGCCCGGTCGCCCAGAGCCCGGTCCAGGCGGTCCCTGATCGCGCGGATGTGCTCGGTGAGCCCGGCCGGTTCGCGCACCTCGAAGTCGAAGCCGGTCAGCACGATGTGGAGCACCAGCACTTCGAGGGCGTGGGCGCCGGTGTGCAGCAGACAGCTGTGCTCGTCCACCGCCTCCAGCACCCCCGCCGCGGGCGAGATGCGCTCCGCCGCCCGCGCGACGGGCACCCGCAGCAGGACCGTGGCCCGCTCGCGGTAGACCGCGCCGGACACGCCCCGGGCGACATACGCCGCCAGATCCTCCGCGGGCGGGCGGCGCGGGGTGAAGCGGGGGCCGTGCGGCGGGGTGGGGGTGATGCGGTCGGCCCGGTACGTACGCCAGTCCTCCCGGTCCACGTCCCAGGCCACCAGGTACCACTTGCGCTGCGCGGCGACGAGGCGGTGCGGTTCGGCGGTGCGCCGGGTGACCGTACCGCCGTGGTCGCGGTAGGTGAAGCGCAGCCGCTGGGCGTCCCGGCAGGCGCTCGCCAGCTCGATCAGGACCGCCGAATCCACCGCGGGGCCCGGGGTCGCCCCGAACATCGGCACGGTGAACGAACTCAGCGCGCTCACCCGGCGGCGCAGCCGGTCCGGCAGCACCTGTTCCAGCTTGGCGAGGGCGCGTACGGAGGTCTCCTCGATGCCCTCGACGCCGCCCGCGGCCTGGCGCAGCCCGACCGCGACCGCCACCGCCTCCTCGTCGTCCAGCAGCAGCGGCGGCAACTGGGCGCCCGCGCCCAGCCGGTAGCCGCCCGCCGTGCCGGGGGCGGAGTGCACGGGGTAGCCCAGCTCGCGCAGCCGGTCGACGTCGCGGCGCACCGTGCGCGGGGTGACGCCGAGCCGGTCGGCGAGGTCCGAGCCGGACCATTCGCGGTGGGCCTGGAGAAGGGAGAGCAGACGGAGCAGACGGGCCGAGGTCTCCAACATGGGGCCGAGTCTGCCAGCCCTTGAGGACGACCACTGTCCTCAAGGGTCCACAGCCCTCGTCAGTCCGGGTCGGAGACCCGCACCGACAGATCGTTGTCGACGGTGTAGTACGGACGGACCGTGGCGGTGCCGTGCGGCGCGTCGACCGTCCGCACCGGGTACGTGAAGATCTCCTTCTTGTCCGCGACGTCGTCCAGTATCCGGCCGAGCCGCACCGGGGCCACCGCTTCGTCCGCCGAGCGCAGCCGCAGGTCCCACAGGTCCGCAGCCCCGCCCCAGCTCTCCGCGAGCCGCTCATAGGCGAGGGTGAAGGAGAACGCCGCGCCGTCCGCCGTCACCGGCACCGTGTGTACGAGGGCCTTGTCGCGGCGGCAGCGGGCCTCGACGACCGCACCGGCCAGCCACTCGGCCGGATTCTCCACCCGGTACAGCCGCCCGCCGACCGCCATCGCGCCGTCCTCCAGCCGGATCTCCCCCGCCTCGGCGTGCGGCACCCGGCGCCAGGTGCGCAGGCTGAGGTTGCCGTGCTTGGTGGCGTACGGGATGCGGACGGACAGCGGCGAGGTGCTGGGGCCCGGCCTGCGGTCGACCAGGGAGCGCAGATCGTGCAGGCCCGGGGCGAGCCGCCGCGGCTCCTGGTCCCCGTACGCGACGAACACGTCCCAGCGGCCCTCGGGCAGGGCCACCGTGCCCGGCAGCGCGGCCTGCAGCCTGCCGTCTGCGGTCGGGCCGAGCGGCAGCCGTACCTCGCCGTCGGCGGCGGGCTCGGCGCCGCGCAGCGTCAGGACCAGCGCCCCGCTCCAGTCGTCGTAGCTCCCCGGCTCCGGGCGGGCCCAGTCGGAGATGTGGAAGGTGAGTCCACCGGCGGAGTCCGCGACGCAGTCGGCGCGCGTCGGGGCGACCTCGGTGGCTTCACTCATGCTGTCCCCTTCAATGGCTTCCATGGGCTCGATGGGCTCCATGGGCTCGATGCGCTCGGCCGCGCCCGCTGTCACGCTCCCTCTTCCACTCATGCCATTCGCACCCTTCGCATCGCCTCGGTCGTCGCCATCGCCCCGCCGACCAGCGAGCCGCGGGCCCGGTGCAGCGAGCCGCGCAGTCCGCCGCGCGTCGCCAGGTCGGCGAAGAGGCTCTCGTAGCGGCCGGCCACCCGGGACGGGTCGAAGCGGGCGGAGTCCCGCAGCGCCGCCTGGCCCATCTGCTGCCGCAGTTCGTCGTTGTTGATGAGGTCGAGCAGCGCGGTGGCGATCGCGTTGGTGTCGCCGGAGGGCACCAGGCGGCCGTCCACGCCGTTGTCGATGATCTCGGCCGGGCCGTGCGGGCAGTCGGTCGCGACCACCGGGAGGCCGCAGCGCATCGCCTCCACGATCGTCATGCCGAACGACTCCAGGCTGGAGGTGACGGCCGCTATCGAGCCCTTGGCCCACTCGGGGTCGAGGGGGTTGGCGGGGCCCATGAGGAAGACGTGGTTGTAGAGGCCGAGCTTGTCGATGAGCGCGCGCAGCTTGGCGCGCTGCTCGCCGCCGCCGTATATCCGCAGCCGCCAGTCCGGGCGGTCCGCGCTGACCTTGGCGAACGCCCGTATCAGCAGGTCGTACCGTTTCACCGGGGCGAGCCGACCCGCCGCGACGACCCATTTGCCGGTGCCGTCGGCCGGTTCCACGCCGGGCGCGGGAACGCTGTTGGGCACGCCCTCGATCCGTACGCCCGGCAGCCGCATCTGGTCGCGGTAGTCCTTGGCGTCGGCCTCGGTGACCGTGGTCACCGCGTCGAGCCGCGGATAGAAGCCGCGCAGCGTCCGCTTGAGCCCCTTGGAGTGGGTGCTGAGCGTCAGATGCTCCTGGCCGACCCGGATCGGGCCGCGGCGCGCCTCCCGGGCGATGTGCACGTTGAGGCCCGGGCGGGTGCCGACCACCACATCGGCCTGGATCCCCCGCAGATGCTCGCCGATGCGGCGGTCGGTGAGCGCGCTGTACTGCTGGTACCGGCCCTCGGTGACCGGGAAGACCTTCGCGGGCTGCGTGTAGGCGGGGTCGTCGCCTTCGTAACCCGGGCTGTTCTTACGGATGTCGATGAGATGGCTGAGCCGCACGTTCGGTCCGGGCTCGAAGATCGGCTGATCCCGGTGGCGGAACACCGAGACGATCTCCACGTCGTGCTGCTCGCTCAGCGTGCGGGCGAGGTTGTACGTGGTCCGGATCGTCCCGCCGATCCCGTACGCGTTGTGAATCAGGAATGATATGTGCATTCCGTCCCGTATCCCACCGTTTCCCCGCGGACGGGTATCTCGTCCGCCTACCACGAGGTAAGACCCCGAAAGTGGCTGTCGGGTTGGGTACCAACACCGTCTTGTTCCCCAACAGAAAGGAAATCGGTAGCCAATTCAGGGAACTTCCGGGGGAACTCGTGCATCACAGGGGTGGTGGGACCAGGCCGCGTGACCCCCGCCGTGGATGGCCGTTGTCTACGTATGAGCCGGGGACCGCCCGGCCCACGGACCGAGACCGAGGAGCCACCCGTGCCGCGCATGCTCGACGTCAGCGATGACGTACGCGCCGAGATCGGCGATGAAGAAGCCGACCGGCTGCTCGCCGGGGACAACGCCCCGGGCGCCTACGACTGCACGTCCTGCCGCACGCCAGGCAACTCCGACCAGGAGCGCACCAGCACGGTGCTGTTCGTGGGCCAGGAGACCGCCGTGCTCGCGTTCGCGCACGCCACCTGCGTTCCCTCCCAGGTCGTCCCGGTCTCCGAGGAGCAGCTGGCCGGTGCGGTACGGTCCATCACCGCCGAGGAGTCCGCGCCGTACGCGCCGGAGCCGCCCGCCGCCTCTTACGCCTACTCCGCCCCGCACGCGGCTCCGCACCCCCCGGCCCCGCACTCCGCCGCGTACTCCGCCCCGTACACCGCCCCGCCGCCGCCCCAGCAGGCGGTGCTCGGCGTCACCAGCGGGGTGGTGCTGGTGGGCGGGGAGCAGCGCCCGGCGCTGGTCGTCGAGCCGACCGGGCCGATCACCCGGCCCGGTGCGACCGGGCACGGCGACGACTTCCTCCAGCTCCTCATCGAACAGGGCTTCCTGCCGGTGGTCGACCTCGGCCGTCCTCCGGTGGCCATTCCCGGCTGGTCGGTGCTGCTCGCCATGGGACAGCTGCACGCGGTGCTGATGCCCGCGGCGAACGGCGGCTCCCCGGTGGCCTGGTGGCAGGCGCACAGCCCGATGCCGCTCAGCGAGGGCTGGCGCAGCGCGGTGGGCCGCTCCCAGCAGGTCCTGGTGTACGCGGCGGCGGCGGGCACGATCGGCACCCAGCCGCGCGAGGACCAGCTGCGGGCCGCGCTGGACCGGGCCGCGGCGCGCGGCGCGCTGGTCGGCGCCTCGATGCCGCTCGCGGGCACCTGATCCGGTGACCCACCCCGCCCCGGGCTGCCGCTGCCTGACCCAAGCGGCCCATTCGCCGCCGATGCCGCATCCCCTGGGCGGCCTGGTCGTTGGCACATACGTGCACGGATACGACCTCCCCTACCGCTCCCCCTCTTACGCCCACATCCCGGCCATGCGCCCGGCGCTGGAGGCGTCGCCCGACCCGTGGCGGCACTCCGCGACGCCGATCTACGACGCGCTGTACGCGGAGTACCGGCGGCTGTTCCGGGCGCTGCCCGGTGACCGGTCGGACGAGGAGGATCTGGGGTTCGTCGCGTTCAGCGCCATCGGCCAGCCCCGCGGCCTGACCAGCGGCGGCCACGGCGGAGCCTGGGACACCGGCGGGCTCTACTACCGCACCTACCTCCCCGCCCTTCCACCCGGCCAGCGCGACGGGCGCTACTGAGCGCCACCGTTGAAGGGGCGCCACCGGAATCGGTGGCGCCCCTTCAACGGTTACTTCTCACCGCTACTTCTTACGGCCGTTACCGCTTGCGGCCGCGCTTCTCGCGGACCCGCACCGAGATCTGGATCGGGGTGCCCTCGAAGCCGAACTCCTCGCGCAGCCGCCGCTCGATGAAGCGGCGGTAGCCCGCCTCCAGGAAGCCGGAGGCGAAGAGGACGAAGCGGGGCGGCCGGGTACCGGCCTGGGTGCCGAACAGGATGCGGGGCTGCTTGCCGCCGCGGATCGGGTGCGGGTGGGAGGAGACGATCTCGCCGAGGAACGAGTTCAGCCGCCCGGTCGGCACCCGGGTCTCCCAGCCCGCCAGCGCCGTCTCGATCGCCGGGACGAGCTTCTCCATGTGGCGGCCGGTGCGGGCCGAGACGTTGACCCGGGGCGCCCACTGGATCTGCCCCAGCTCGGTCTCGATCTCGCGCTCCAGGTAGTAGCGGCGCTCCTCGTCGAGGGTGTCCCACTTGTTGTACGCGATGACCATCGCGCGCCCGGCCTCCACGGCCATCGTGATGATCCGCTGGTCCTGGACGCTGATGGGCTCGCTGGTGTCGATGAGGATGACCGCGACCTCGGCCTTCTCCACGGCGGCCGCGGTGCGCAGCGAGGCGTAGTAGTCGGCGCCCTCCTGGAGGTGGACGCGGCGGCGGATACCGGCGGTGTCCACGAACTTCCAGGTGACCCCGCCGAGTTCGATCAGCTCGTCCACCGGGTCGCGGGTGGTGCCCGCGACCTCGTTGACGACCACGCGCTCCTCGCCCGCCACCTTGTTGAGCAGCGAGGACTTGCCGACGTTGGGGCGGCCGATGAGGGCGATGCGGCGCGGGCCGCCGACCGTGCCCCCGAAGGTCTGGGCCGGGGCGTCGGGCAGCGCCTCCAGCACCGCGTCGAGCATGTCGCCGGTGCCGCGGCCGTGCAGGGCCGAGACCGGCTGCGGCTCGCCGAGGCCGAGCGACCACAGCATCGCCGCGTCCGCCTCGCCGCTCGGGCCGTCGACCTTGTTGGCGCACAGCACGACCGGCTTCCCGGCCCGGCGCAGCAGCTTGACGACGGCCTCGTCGGTGTCGGTCGAGCCGACCGTGGCGTCCACCACGAAGACCACCGCGTCGGCGGCCTCGATGGCGAACTCGGCCTGGGCGGCCACGGACGCGTCGATGCCGAGCACGTCCTGTTCCCAGCCGCCGGTGTCGACCACCTTGAAGCGGCGGCCGGACCACTCGGCCTCGTACGTGACGCGGTCGCGGGTGACGCCCGGCTTGTCCTCGACGACCGCCTCACGGCGGCCGATGATCCGGTTCACCAGGGTCGACTTGCCGACATTCGGGCGGCCGACGACGGCGAGCACCGGCAGCGGGCCGTGGCCCGCCGCCGCGAGGTCGCCCTCGACCTGCTCCAGGTCGAAGCCCTCCTGCGCGGCGAGGTCCATGAACTCCGCGTACTCGGCGTCGCCCAGCTCTCCGTGTTCGTCGCCGCCGCTGTGGATCTGGTCGTTCATGAAGTGATGTCCTCGTCGTCCCTCAGTGCCGCGCGCCCTCGTGGGCGCGCGGGGCTATGTCTCGTTGTGGCGGCCCGTGAGCCGCCTGGCGCTCCCCAGGTGCTCGCCCAGACGCTTCTGGATGAGCACGGTCGCCTCGTCCAGCGCCGCCCGGGTCCGGCGGCCGCTGCCGTCGCCCGCCTGGAACGGGTCGCCGAAGACCACGTCGACGCGGCTGCGCAGCTTCGGCAGCGCCCTGGGCCGTCCGTCGGCGCGCCGCTGCTCGCCGGTGCCGAGCACGGCCACCGGCACGATCGGGGCGCCGGAGCGCACCGCGAAGTACGCGAGCCCCGAGCGCAGCGACGCGAAGTCGCCCTCGCCGCGGCTGCCCTCCGGGAAGATCCCCAGCACCGCGCCGCGCTCCAGCAGGCCCAGCGCGTGGGTGATCGCGGTGCGGTCGGCGCTCGTACGGTCCACCTTCACCTGGCCGACGGAGCGCATGAACGGGTCCAGCGGACCGACGAACGCCTCCTTCTTGACCAGGAAGTGCGACGGCCGGGGCGAGGTGCCGATGATCATCGGGCCGTCGACGTTGTGGGAGTGGTTCCCGGCCAGGATGACCGGACCGGCGGACGGGACCCGCCAGGCGCCCAGCACCCGCGGCCGCCACAGCCCGTACATCAGGCCGATGCCGATCCGGCGCCCCACGGCGGCACCGGCCGCGCTCGGCAGCTCCGGGTCGGCGGCCCGGTCGGCGGCGGTCATGCGGCGGCCCGCTTCTCCTCGACCAGCGTGACCACGCACTCGATGACCTGGTCGAGGGTGAGGTCGGTGGTGTCGACCTCGACCGCGTCGTCCGCCTTCGCCAGCGGCGAGGCCTTGCGGCCCGAGTCGGCGGCGTCCCGCTTGGCGAGCGCCGCCTGGGTGGCGGCCAGGTCCGAGCCGTCCTTGCCCTTCAGCTCACCGCTGCGGCGGGCGGCCCGGGCCTCGGCGGAGGCGGTCAGGAAGATCTTGAGGTCGGCGTCCGGGAGGACGGTCGTGCCGATGTCCCGGCCCTCGACCACGATGCCGCGCGGCGCCTCGGTGGCGATCGTCCGCTGCAGCTCGGTGATCAGCGTGCGCACCTCGGGGACCGCGCTGACCGCGCTGACCCGGGAGGTGACCTCCTGGGTACGGATCGGCCCGGCGACGTCGGTGCCGTCGACGGTGATCGTGGGGGCGGCCGGGTCGGTGCCGGAGACGATGACCGGCTTGCGGGCGGCGTCGGCCACGGCGACGGCGTCCTCGACGTCGATGCCGTTGTTCACCATCCACCAGGTGATCGCCCGGTACTGGGCGCCGGTGTCCAGGTAGCCGAGGCCGAGCTTGGCCGCGACGGCCTTGGACGTACTGGACTTGCCCGTGCCTGCGGGGCCGTCGATCGCGACAATCACTGCTGCCGGGGCGGTCCGGGCGGCGGTTTCCACGGTGACAGACACCTTTCGTATGCACGGGGCTGGGTTGAACGGAGCTTGGTGAGAGCCCCGGACAAGGTTACTGGCTCATCCAGGGCGCCCGGTCACTGCCGGATGGACCAGCCACGCTCGCGGAGGGCCTTGGTCAGACCGGGGGCGGCGGCGGGCTCCACCATCAGCTGGATCAGGCCCGCCTGCTGTCCGGTGGCGTGCTCGATCCGTACGTCCTCAATGTTGACGCCCGCCCGGCCCGCGTCGGCGAAGATCCGGGCCAGCTCGCCCGGCTGGTCGCCGATGAGCACCGTCACGGTCTCATAGACGGCCGAGGCGGCGCCGTGCTTGCCCGGCACCCGCTCGCGCCCGGCGTTGCCCCGGCGCAGCACGTCCTCGATCCCGGCCGCTCCCCCGCCGCGCTTGGCGTCGTCGGCCGACTGGAGCGCGCGCAGCGCCCGTACCGTCTCGTCCAGGTCGGCGGCGACGGCGGCGAGCACGTCGGCGACCGGGCCGGGGTTGGCCGACAGGATGTCGATCCACATCGCGGGGTCGGAGGCCGCGATCCGGGTCACATCGCGGATGCCCTGGCCGCAGAGGCGCACGGCGGTCTCGTCGGCGTCCCGCAGCCGCGCCGCGACCATGCTGGAGAGCAGGTGCGGGGTGTGCGAGACGAGCGCCACGGCCCGGTCGTGCGCGTCGGCGTCCATCACCACGGGGACGGCGCGACAGAGTGCGACCAGTTCAAGTGCGAGATTGAGCACTTCGGTGTCGGTGTCGGCGCCGGGTGTGAGCACCCACGGCCGCCCCTCGAACAGGTCGGCGGTCGCGGCCAGCGGCCCGGAGCGCTCCCGCCCGGCCATCGGATGCGTACCGATGTACCGGGTCAGGTCACAGCCCAGCTCCTCCAGCTCCCGGCGCGGCCCGCCCTTGACGCTGGCCACGTCCAGACAGGCCCGCGCCACACCCCGGTGCAGCACATCGGCCACCGTCCGGGCCACATACGCGGGCGGCACGGCGACGATCGCCAGGTCCACCGGCCCGTCCGGCTCGTCCTGCGTCCCGGCACCGAGCGCCGCCGCGGTCCGCGCCGCGTCCGCGTCGTGGTCGGCGAGGTGGACGTGGATACCGCGGCCCGCGAGGGTGAGCGCGGCGGAGGTACCGATCAGTCCGGTGCCGATGACGAGGGCTGTTCTCACTGGGCGATGTCCTTGCGGAGGGCCGCCGCGGCGCCCAGGTAGACATGGGCGACGTCGGTCTTGGCGAGGTCGGTCTCGACATGCGCGAGTATCCGGACGACCCGCGGCATGGCCCCCGCGATGTCCAGCTCCTGCGCACAGATCAGCGGTACGTCGGTGATCCCGAGCTTGCGCGCGGCGACCGCGGGGAAGTCGCTGTGCAGATCGGGCGTGGCGGTGAACCAGACGCTGATCAGGTCGTCCGGCACCAGGCTGTTGCGCTCCAGGATGGCGGTCATCAGCTCGGACACCTGCTCCCGCATGTGCCCCGCTTCATCCCGCTCCAGCTGAACCGCCCCGCGGACCGCTCGTACCGCCACGTCTGTGCTCCCTGCGCGTGCTGTGCCTGCGCCGCGCGTGTCCTACGCCTCTGTCCCACGCGCGGACATGTCCCCCATCAGCCTAACCAGCCCCACCGATCCCCCGCTCACGCGTCCCACGGGAGCCTTTAGAGCTCCACCTCGCGCATCAGCATGCCGACCTCGGTGTTGGTGAGGCGGCGGAGCCAGCCGGACTTCTGGTCGCCCAGGGCGATGGGGCCGAAGGAGGTGCGGACCAGTTTGTCGACCGGGAAGCCCGCCTCGGAGAGCATGCGGCGGACGATGTGCTTGCGGCCCTCGTGGAGGGTGACCTCGACGAGGTAGTTCTTGCCGGTGTTCTGGACCACCTTGAAGTGGTCCGCGCGGGCGTAGCCGTCCTCCAGCTCGATGCCGTTCTTGAGCTGCTTGCCGAGGTCGCGCGGCAGGGGGCCCTGGATGGCGGCGAGGTAGGACTTCTGGACGCCGTAGCGGGGGTGGGTGAGGCGGTGGGCCAGCTCGCCGTGGTTGGTGAGCAGGATGATGCCCTCGGTCTCGGTGTCGAGGCGGCCGACGTGGAAGAGCCGGGTCTCGCGGTTGGTGACGTAGTCACCGAGGCACTGGCGGCCGTCCGGGTCCTCCATGGTGGAGACCACACCGGCGGGCTTGTTCAGCGCGAAGAAGAGGTACGACTGGGTCGCGACGGTCAGCCCGTCGACCTTGATCTCGTCCTTCTCGGGGTCGACGCGCAGCCCCTGCTCGGTGACGATCTTGCCGTTGACCTCGACCCGGGCCTGGTCGATCAGGTCCTCGCAGGCGCGGCGCGAGCCCATGCCCGCGCGGGCCAGGACCTTCTGCAGCCGCTCGCCGTCCTGCTCGCCGAAGGTCTTGGGCAGCTTGGTCTGCGGCTTGTTGTGGCGGGCTCGGTTCCGCTCCTCTATCTGGGCCTCGTACTCGCGCGGGCGGGCCGGGGCGGTCGGCTTCCGGCGGCCGCCGGTGCCCTTGGGGGCGCCGCTCTTGGCCGCCCCGCCACGGGGGCCGGGGCCGCTCTGCTTCGGGGCGCCCGCGTCGTGACGGCGCTCCTCGGGGCGGGGACGACCGGTGCGCTTCGGCTTGTCGTCGCGCCCGTTCCCGGCCCCCCGGTAGTTCTTGCCGCCGCCGCTGCCGCGTCCGCCGCTGCCGCCGCTACCGCTGCCGCCGCCGCTACCGCTGCCCCTGCTGTTCCTGCCGCTGCTTCGCATCAAGTTTCCGTCTGAGAGTGGCTGCTGTCGTGTACGTCTGTGTCCGGAGCGTCCGGGTCGAACGACGGCACGCCCTCCTGGGACTCGCCCTCGACCGCGTCCACCTCGGGGAGGAACGGTGCCAGCTCCGGAAGCTCGTCCAGGCCGCGCAGGCCCATCCGCTCCAGGAAGTAGTTCGTCGTCCTGTACAGGATCGCACCTGATTCGGGTTCCGTGCCCGCCTCCTCCACCAGTCCGCGCTGCAGGAGGGTGCGCATCACGCCATCGCAGTTGACGCCACGGACGGCGGAGACGCGAGAACGGCTGACCGGCTGACGGTACGCGACCACCGCGAGGGTTTCCAAAGCGGCCTGGGTGAGCCGGGCGTGCTGGCCGTCCAGGACGAAGCCCTCGACGGCCGCGGCGAAGGCGGGGCGGGTGTAGTAGCGCCAGCCGCCCGCGACCAGCCGCAGCTCGAAGCCGCGCCCCTGCGCCGCGTACTCGTCCGCCAGCTCCCGCAGCGCGTCCGCGACCGCGCGGCGCGGGCGGTCCAGCACTTTGGCGAGGTGTTCCTCGGTGGCGGGTTCGTCCACGACCATGAGGACGGCTTCCAGCGCGGGCTTGAGGTCGAGCGCCGCGACCTCCGAGGGCTCGGTCTCGGCCGCGTCTTCGATGACCGGCTCGCTCATGTCCGTACCTCCTGCTTCTCGGTATCGGCCGGTGGCCGGGCCTCCTGGTCGAACTCGTCGGTGACCAGCGGCCGCTGTCCGTCCTCCGCGCCCGTCCAGCGCACCATGAGCGCGCCCAGCGCCTCCGGCTGGTCGAGCAGGATCGCGCGCTCCCGGTACAGCTCCAGCAGGGCCAGGAAGCGGGCCACGACGGTGAGCGTGTCCGGCGCGTCCTCGGTGAGCGTCGCGAAACTGGCCTCCCCCAGCTCCCGCAGCCGCCCCACCACCACGTCCGCCTGCTCCCGCACGCTCACCAGCGGCGCGTGGATGTGGTCGACGTACACCTGCGGCTTGGGCTTGGCCTGCATCGCCTTGACGGCCAGCTTCGCGAACCCCTCCGGGCCGACGCGGATGACGACATCGGGCAGCAGCTCGGCGTGGTGCGGCTCCAGGCCTACGGTGCGGGGGTAGCGGCGGGACTCTTCGACGAGCCGCTCGTGGAAGATGTCCGCGATCTCCTTGTACGCGCGGTACTGGAGCAGCCGGGCGAACAACAGGTCCCGGGCCTCCAGCAGCGCGAGGTCAGCCTCGTCCTCCACCTCGGCGGCGGGCAGCAGCCGGGCCGCCTTGAGATCCAGCAGGGTCGCCGCGACGACGAGGAACTCGGTGGTCTGGTCGAGGTCCCAGTCCGGCCCCATGGCCCGGATGTGCGCCATGAACTCGTCGGTGACCTTGGAGAGGGCGACCTCGGTGACGTCCAGCTTGTGCTTGGAGATCAGCTGGAGGAGCAGGTCGAAGGGCCCCTCGAAGTTGTCGAGCCGCACGGTGAAGATGTTGCCGCCGTCCCCGGCGGCGTCCTGGCCTCCGGCCGCCTCGCCGTCTTCGGCCGCCCCGCCGCCGTCGGGCGGCGCTCCGTGGCCCCGGGCAGCGCCCTCGTCCGCCCCGTCCTCGCCCTGCGCCCGCTCGTGCGCGGGCTCGGACTCCCCGGCGGACCCCGCCGACGGGCCCGCTTCGGACGGCCCATGGCCGGTTTCGTACGGCGCCCCCGCGCTCTCGGCCCTCGGTCGGGCCTGACCCTCGGAGGGCCCGTCGCCCGGCGCGGGCTCCGTCCTCGGCTGGTGCGCGGCGCCCTCGCCTTGCCGCGCCCCCGGGGCCGCAGCGCCGCGGGGCTCGTCCGTGGCCGGGCCGGACAGCGCGTCCTCGCCACCGCGCGGCACACGCTGGGGTGGCGCGTCGCCCCGCGCGGGCGGAGCGCCGTGGGCTTCCGCTGTGGCCGCGTCGCCGCCGGGCGGCGGAACGGCGGCGGTGCCGGGGGCCTTCGCTTCGGCCTCGCCGGACGCGGCCTCGGCACCCGCAGTCGCAGCGCCGCGGGCCTCGTCCGCTGCCGCACCGGCGTCCCGTGCCCCGACTCCAGGTGGCGGGGCCAGCGCGTCCGGCTCAGCCACTGGCACCGGCGCGGCGGCGTCGTTACGGGCCTCAGCCTCCCGCGCGTCCGGAGCGGCCTGGGCGGCGCTCCCGGCGGCCTCGGGTGGTGTGCGCTCGTCGTCCGGTCCGGCGGACCGGTCCGGCTCACCGGTCGGCGCCGCGGCGACCGGGACGGCGCCCGGGCCTCGGCCCAGGGGGCGGCGGCGGGACGGCGGATCCTGCGGGTCGTTTGTCGGCATCGCGGTCCGGGGTGCTAGGGGGCCGGGCGGTCAGCCCGCGATCGGGGCAGGCTATCGCCCGGCCCGTCAGCGGCCGCGCAGGCGGCGCACCAGAATGCTCGCGTCGCCGCGCGACTCCAGGTCGGCGAGGACGACCGCGACCGCTTCGCGGACGATCCGGCCGCGGTCGACCGCGAGTCCGTGTTCGCCCCGGAGCACCAGTCGTGCGTGTTCGAGGTCCATCAGCTCCTCGGCGGAGACATAGACCGTGATCTTCTCGTCGTGGCGCTCGCGCCCGCTGGGGCGCCGGTTGGCCGCGCGGGAGCGGCGGCGGGCGGGCCCGCCCTGGGCGGGCGGGGACGCGCCGTCGGACGCCTGGCGGCCCTTGGCGCTCCGCTCCCCGGCCGGGGCCCCGGTCCCGGACCCGGCGGCCGCCGCGGCCGCTGGGCGGCCGCCGACCGCGTCCTGGGGGGCGGTCTCGCGGCCCGTGTGCTCGGCCGCGCCGGACTGCTCGCCGCGCTCGCCGCCGTCGGCCGGTGCGCCGCCCGGTGCCGCCTCGCCGCCCGGGTCGGACTCGGTGGCGGGGGCGGGCACCCGTGGCGCCTCGCCGTTCGCCTGGCGGCGGCCGGACGCGGGCGAGGAGGACTGGAGCCCCATCCCCCCGGTGGTGCGGAACAGTTCGTCGGCTCCCGGCAGACTCACTCGGCGTGACACCGGGCGAGCACCTCCCTGGCGAGCTGGCGATAGGCGGCGGCACCGACGGAGTTGGACGCGTACGTGGTGATCGGCTCACCGGCGACCGTGGTCTCCGGGAAGCGGACCGTACGGCCGATGACCGTGTGGTAGACGTGGTTGTCGAACGCCTCGACCACCCGGGCGAGGACCTCACGGCTGTGCACGGTGCGCGAGTCGTACATCGTGGCGAGGATGCCGTCGAGTTCCAGGTCGGGGTTGAGCCGCTCCTGGACCTTCTCGATGGTCTCCGTGAGCAACGCCACACCACGCAGCGCGAAGAACTCGCACTCCAGCGGCACGATCACCTTGTGCGCCGCGGTGAGCGCGTTGACGGTGAGCAGGCCGAGCGAGGGCTGGCAGTCGATGACGATGTAGTCGTAGTCCGCCATCAGCGGCTTGAGCGCCCGCTGCAGGGTCGACTCGCGGGCCACCTCGCTGACGAGCTGCACCTCGGCGGCCGACAAGTCGATATTGCTGGGCAGCAGGTCCATGTTGGGCACGGCCGTCTTCAGCAGCACCTCGTCGGCCGACATGCCCCGCTCCATGAGCAGGTTGTAGACGGTGAGGTCCAGCTCCATGGGGTTGACCCCGAGGCCGACCGACAGCGCGCCCTGCGGGTCGAAGTCGACCAGCAGCACCCGGCGGCCGTACTCGGCGAGCGCCGCGCCCAGGTTGATGGTGGAGGTGGTCTTGCCGACGCCGCCCTTTTGGTTGCACATCGCGATGATCTTCGCGGGGCCGTGGTCGGTCAGCGGTCCCGGGATCGGGAAGTACGGGAGCGGACGGCCGGTGGGGCCGATGCGCTCGCGCCGCTGGCGGGCCGCGTCGGGGGCGAGAGTGGCCGCGTACTCGGGGTCGGGCTCGTACTCCGCGTCCGGGTCGTAGAAGTGCCCTTCGGGCAGGTCGTCGTAGTCGGCGAAGCGGGCGGGTTCGTTGCCCCCCTGGTCGCCGGCCATGGCGTTCACGTGATGGCCGTCCATGCTGTGGCTCTGGTGGGCTGTCGTCATGCTCGTCACGCTCTGGTGGGTTGCGAAGGTACGGACAGCGACGGAGCCGACAGCCTCGAGCCCCGAGGGCCCCTGGCCCCGCGCAGCCGGTCCTGGTTGACCACCCCCGGGAGAAAATGTCGACTCATTCACAAGTCGTCCTACCTCCTTGGTGACCAGGAAATTTCTCTATAGGTCAGCGTGACACCATGCCGACGGTTGGCGACTCTATGGCGTGTCGGCGGTCCTCAGCAACACAATCCACCGGACACGGCACGATGTGTCGGCAATCGAACACCCCGATGTCAAGGGCGTATGGGCGGCGCCGCGGAGATTTCACCACCCCCCAAAGCGTCTGGATAGTTACATTCAGGGCGAGTTGGCCGACGCCCCCGTCGGGCCTGATCCGGGGCGTACCGGACAGACCGGCGGCCGGGTCCCGCCCCTCGGCAAGACCCGGCCGGATGCCCGGTGTTGACCTGATGTTGACGGCGCGCGTTGACCCGCCGTCGTCCGGAGTTGACCGGCCTCGCGGCCTCAGCCGATCAGCGAGGCCAGTTCGACCGAGGGCAGCCCGTGGGCCTCGGCGACCGGCCCGTAGACGACCTCTCCCTCATGGGTGTTGAGCCCCTTGGCCAGCGCGGCGTCCCGGCGAATCGCCTCCCGCCAGCCGCGATTGGCCAGCTCGACGATGTACGGGAGCGTCGCGTTGGTGAGCGCGTGGGTGGAGGTGTTGGGCACCGCGCCCGGCATGTTGGCGACGCAGTAGAAGACCGAGTTGTGGACCGTGAAGGTCGGCTCCGCGTGGGTGGTGGGGCGGGAGTCCTCGAAGCAGCCGCCCTGGTCGATCGCGATGTCGACAAGGACACTTCCCGGCTTCATGCGGGACACCAGCTCGTTGGTGACCAGCTTGGGCGCCTTGGCGCCGGGGATGAGCACCGCGCCGATGACGAGGTCGGCGTCGAGGACCGCCTTCTCCAGCTCGAAGGCGTTGGAGGCGATGGTCTGCACCTTGTTGCCGAAGATCCGGTCGGCCTCGCGCAGCTTGTTGATGTCCTTGTCGAGCAGGGTCACGTGGAAGCCCATGCCGATGGCGATCTGCGCGGCGTTCCAGCCGGAGACGCCACCGCCGATGACGACCGCGCGGGCGGCGGCCACGCCGGGCACGCCGCCGGGCAGCGCGCCGCGGCCACCGGCCGACCGCATCAGGTGGTACGCGCCCACCTGCGGCGCGATCCGGCCCGCGACCTCGGACATCGGGGCGAGCAGCGGCAGCGTGCGGTTCACGGCCTCGACGGTCTCGTACGCGATGGCGGTGGTGCCGGACTCCAGCAGCGCGTCGGTGCAGGCGCGGGAGGCGGCGAGGTGGAGGTAGGTGAAGAGCGTCTGGTCCTTGCGGAGCCGGTGGTACTCCTCGGCGATCGGCTCCTTGACCTTCAGCAGCAGGTCGGCGGTGGCCCAGACCTCGTCGGCGGTGGCGAGGATGCCGGCTCCGGCGGCGATGTACTCCTCGTCGGTGATGGAGGAGCCCAGACCGGCGCTCTGCTCCACGAAGACCTCGTGGCCGCCGCGTACCAGCTCGTGCACGCCTGCGGGGGTGATGGCCACACGGAACTCGTTGTTCTTGACCTCGCGGGGGATACCGACCTTCACGTCGATCACGGTCCTTGATCTGTGGGGGCTAAGGGTTTGACCGGCCACAACCGGCCATGGACCGGCCGGAACCGGCCATAGGTCAGCAAAACGGAACATGTCCGCATGCCGAGGTAACCGCGGCGACCGCGGGTACAGCCAGTGTAATGAAGGACGTCGCGCTGTCTAGCCTTGCATTGCTTCAATCTTTCGCGAGACCACCACTGATTTCGTAGGTCGACTGGCGCTCTCCCCTCAATCCCGGGGTTCGTGGCCCTGCGGCGTCATGTGTCCTCACCGCGCTGAGACCGCTGTGACCTGGCCCACTCGTCCGCCCGCCGCGCCGCCGCGGCCGCGTCCGACCAACTGCGCAGCGCCTCCTTCGACCGCCCCGTCTTCTCCTGGGCCTTCGCCGTGCCGCTCAGCGCCCGCGCGTATCCCGCCAGGTCCCCGGCCCGGCGGCAGGCGGCCGCGGCGGCCCGCCAGTCGCGCAGCGCCTCGGCCCAGCGGCCCGCGTAGCCGCGTACGGTGCCCAGCCGGGCGTAGAGCCGGGCCTCGGCGGCCAGGTCGCGGCGGCTCAGCCGCAGTTCCAGGGCGCGGCCGTACCAGTCGGCGGCCCGGCTCCAGTCCTCCAGCTCCTGGTACGTCCCGCCGATGGATTCCAGGGCGCGCCCGGTCGTGTACGGATCGTCCGCCGCGCGGGCCGCCTCCAGCGCGCCCTTGTAGCGGGCGAGGGCGGTGTCGATGCGGCCCGCGCCCGCGTCCAGGTCGCCCAGGTTCAGCAGCGCCGCCGCCCGTTCCACCGGCAGGTCGCGGCGCCGGGCCACGTCCAGCACCAGCTGGTGGAGCCCGTACAGTTCGGGCGCCGCGCCCTCGGCGCCCCGGTGCGCGGTCAGCGCGTGGGTGAGCGCGGCCACCAGCCGCCGGGCGAGGGTGTCGACCTCACCGGCCTCGACGGCCACCCGGGCGGCCTCGACCAGCGTGGGCAACCGGCTCTCCAGCCACTCCCCCGCCTCCGCCGACGACGAAAACCGCAGCGACCCCGGCAGCGCCGCCAGCTTCTTGCGGGCCGGGGAGTCCTGCGGCTCGGTGGCCAGCCTGCACGCGTACAGCTGCCGTACGGTGCGCTCCAGCATCCGGGCCCGGGCCAGCTCCACCTCCGCCGGGCGCTCCGTCGCCTCCAGCAGGCGGCGCAGCAGCGGGTCGAGGCAGCCGGGCAGCTCGTACCGGCCGTTCTCGCGCGGCCGCAGCATCCCGTACCCGGCGAAGCCCTCCAGTGCCGCCTGGCCGTCCGCCACCGAGCATCCGGCCAGCGCGGACGCGGTGTGCGCGTCGGCGCTTCCGGCGGGCGCGAGCGCCAGCAGCCGCAGCATCCGGGCGGCGGCCGGGGGCAGTGAGCCGTACGCCAGCCGGAAGGCGCGGGCCAGCGGGCGGGCGCCACGGTCTACGTCCACCTCGGACGGCGGCAGTTCGCGCAGCCGCTCGATGACGTCGGCCACGGAGTCCTTGGGCCGGGCGGCGAGCCAGCCGCCGACGAGCACGAGCGCGGCGGGCATCCCCGCGCACTCCTCGACCAGGGTCTGCGCGGCCACCGGGTCGCAGGTGATCCGGGTGGGCCCGGCGGACTGCGCGAGCAGCCCGACCGCCGCGCTCACGTCCAGCCCGCCGACGGTGCACGGGCGGACGTCCGGTACGCCGGTCAGCGGGCCCCGCGAGACCGCGATGACCAGGCAGTCGGGTTCGTCCGGCAGCAGCGCGTCGACCTGCTCGGCGCCCGCCACGTCGTCGAGCAGCAGCAGGACCCGCTTGCCGTCCAGCGCGTCGCGGAGCATCTCGCCCAGCTCGTCCTCGTCCGCCCCGGGCGGGGCGGTCACGCCGAGCCGTACGAGCAGGTCGCGGGCGGTGCGCTCGGTGGGCACGGGGTCCCCGGACGACGTCATCAGCCGGGCCTGGAGCACCCCGTCGGGGTAGTCGTCCGCCAGCCGCCGGGCCAGCTCCTCGGCCAGCGCGGTACGGCCCCAGCCGGGCCGCCCCGCGATGAGCAGCACCCGGCTGCGGGCGGCCTTGCGGCCCGCGATCGTGTCCAGCCCGGCTCGGTCGATGTCGGCCCGCAGCGCCAGCAGCTCCCGGCGGCGACCAGCGAACCCCCGGCCCACGGTGGCGGCGGCCGCGAACAGCACCGCGCGCGTCGCGCCGCTCCACACCCCGCCGTCGGCTGCGCCACGGGCCGGAGGCACGCCGTCCGCATCCCCGTCCGCGGGTTCGCCCAGGGGCTCCCCGTCGGTGTCGACCGCCTGCTCCGCCACGGGCCCCACTCCCGTCCACCTGCGCATACGAGCCCGCCGCGGCTGCGGTCAGGGTTCGTACGAGCGTAGTTCACTGCACGTCAGCTCCCGGGCACTCCGGGCCGGTGACGCGGACCGAAAATCACCCCATCGGATGGTCCGACGGCCATTCCCCCACCCCGCCGCCGCGAAGGAGACGGCAGCGCCCCGGCGCGGCCCACGGCCGCTACGTCTCGAACGGGCGGGCCGCCCAAAGACGTCCACGCCGGGGCGGGGCCCGCCCCGGCGGCTACGCCGCGAAGAGACGGGCTGGCCACCGGGCATCCGCCGGGCGCGGAACGCCCAAGCCATGGCCCGCGAGCAGCGGCGACAGCAGACACCCGGGCGGCCAACGCGGGGGCGGGCGGGTGCCACGCCACCGTCACGGCGGGGCGAGGGCAGCGGCCCGGCACGAGGGAGGGCGGCGCGGCCGAACCCCGCCTGGTCCGGCGGCTGCGCTGCAGGCCCCGGCGGGGCTGAGACAGCGGCCCCCCGGAGCGGCAAGGGGCGGCCCGGCGAGGTGCGGCAGCGGACGGACCGGATCCCCCGGGTCCGGTCCGTGCCGGGCGTGGCCCCCACCGAAACGCCCACGCCATCGCCCGCAAGCGCGGACAGCAGCATCACCCCGGCACGGCGCACGGGGGGCAGGGCGCTGTCGCGGTGTGGTGAGGGCTGCGGCTCGAACGCGTCGGCATCCGCCGAGCGCAGCGACGCCCGCAAGCAGCAGGCCCCGGCGCGGCGGGGCCATGCGAGGGCCGGGACGTGATCCGGGCCGCGCCAGGAGTGGCCCACCCCGGCGCGGCAAAACGCGGCGGCGGGGCGAGAGCAGCGGGCCCGCCCCCGGGCGAGTCCGGGCCGCAGCACCCCGGGCGGCTGCGGCTCGAACGCGTCGGCATCCGCCGAGCGCAGCGACGCCCGCAAGCAGCGGGCACCGGCGCGGCGGGGCCCATGCGGGGGGCCGGGACGTGATCCGGGCCGCGCCAGGAGTGGCCCCGCCACGGACGGGCGGGCCTCCGCCGGGCACCGGGCGCCCCGGCCGCCCCGGCGCAGCGCGCGGCGGGGCAGGGCAGCGGCCCCCGCCCCCGGGCGAGTCCGGGCCGCAGCACCCCGGGCGGATGCGGCTCGAATGGGGCGGCATCCGCCGGGTGCAGGGGTGCCCGCGAGCGGCGGGCCGGGGCGTCGTCGCTGCGAGGCGATGGCAAAGGGCCGCGGGCCCCGGGCCGGTTATGCCTCGAAGGGGCGGGCGGGCCAGGGGGCGTCGGCGGGGCGGAGGGTGTCCGCGCCGTCGCCCGTCAGCGCGGCGTGCAGGGCGAGGACGCCCACCGCGAGGCAGTTGTTGTGCAGGTCACCGGCGAGCACGAGCCGCACCAGCTCGTCCAGCGGTACCCGGGCCAGCTCCATGTCGGCCTCCTCCTCGGAGACCTCGTACCGCTCGCCGTCCGCCGCCGAGATCTCCCGGGCGAGGAAGACCCGTACGGCCTCGTCGCAGCCGCCGGGCGTGGTGTAGACGTCCACCAGCACCCGCCAGTCCTCAGCCTTGACGTGCGCCTCTTCGTACAGCTCGCGCTGCGCGGCGTGCAGGGGGTTCTCGCCGGGGATGTCGAGGAGACCGGCCGGGATCTCCCAGAGGCGGTGGCGGACCGGGTGGCGGTACTGGCGCAGCACGATGACGCGGCCCGCGTCGTCGAGGGCCAGGACGGCGACGGAGCCGGGGTGGACCTGGTAGTCGCGAGTGACCGTGGAGCCGTCGGGCATGACGACCTCGTCGGTGCGCACGCTCGTCTTGTTGCCGGTGAACGGCGTGGCGGTGGCGACGGTCCGCCACTCCTCGGGGGTGTCCTGGATGCCCATTGCGCTGCCTCAGCGTCCTTTCCGGATGCGGGTGGTGGCCGGGGGAAGCGGGCCGCTCAAGGCCACCCGCTTCCCCCGTCAACCGTATCGGTCAGGCTCCGGCGGACGGCCCCTCACCAGCGGTCAGTCGCTCGACTGCCGCCTTCACCAGACCCGCGAAGAGCGGGTGCGGGCGGGTCGGCCGGGAGCGCAGCTCCGGGTGGGCCTGGGTGCCGACGAGGTACGGGTGGACCTCGCGCGGGAACTCGACGTACTCGACCAGCTTGTTGTCGGGGGAGGTGCCCGAGAAGACCAGCCCGGCCTTCTTCTCCAGCTCACCCCGGTACGAGTTGTTGACCTCGTAGCGGTGGCGGTGGCGCTCCTCGACGTACGGCTGGTCGTCGTAGACCTCGCGGACGATCGAGCCCTCGGCGAGCTTGGCCGGGTACATGCCCAGCCGCATGGTGCCGCCCATGTCGCCCTCGCCCGCGACGATGTCCAGCTGCTCGGCCATGGTGGAGATCACCGGGTCGGTGGCGGCCGGTTCGAACTCGGTGGAGTTGGCGCCCGAGATGCCCGCCAGGTTCCGCGCGGCCTCGATGACGATGCACTGGAGGCCGAGACACAGCCCCAGCAGCGGGATCTTGTTCTCGCGGGCGTAGGTGATCGCGCCGACCTTGCCGATGACGCCCCGGTCGCCGAAGCCGCCGGGGATGCAGACCGCGTCGCAGTCCGCCAGCTGCTGCCGGGCACCGGCGGCCGTCTTGCAGTCGTCGGACGTGACCCACTTGATCTTCACTCGGGCGTTGTTGGCGAACCCGCCCGCGCGCAGCGCCTCGGTGACGGACAGATAGGCGTCCGGCAGGTCGATGTACTTGCCGACGAGCGCGACCGTGACCTCGTGGTCGGGCTGGTGGACCCGCTTGAGCAGGTCGTCCCACTGGGTCCAGTCCACATCACGGAAGGGCAGGTCCAGCTTGCGGACGACATAGGCGTCCAGCCCCTCGGAGTGCAGCACCTTCGGGATGTCGTAGATCGACTTGGCGTCGATGGCGGCCACCACCGCCGCGTCGTCCACGTCACACATCAGCGAGATCTTGCGCTTGATGGAAGTGGGGACCTCGCGGTCGGCGCGCAGCACGATGGCGTCCGGCTGGATACCGATGTTGCGCAGGGCGGCGACCGAGTGCTGGGTGGGCTTGGTCTTCAGCTCACCGGACGGGCCGATGTACGGCAGCAGGGAGATGTGCACCACGAAGACGTTGTCCCGGCCGACCTCGTGGCGGACCTGGCGGACGGCCTCCAGGAAGGGCAGCGACTCGATGTCGCCGACGGTCCCGCCGACCTCGGTGATGACGACATCGACGTCATCGGTGGCCATGCGCCGGATGCGGTGCTTGATCTCGTTGGTGATGTGCGGGATGACCTGCACGGTGTCACCCAGGTACTCCCCGCGCCGCTCCTTGGCGATCACGCTGGAGTAGACCTGGCCGGTGGTCACGTTGGCGGAGCCGTCGAGGTCGACGTCGAGGAACCGCTCGTAGTGGCCGATGTCCAGGTCGGTCTCGGCGCCGTCATTCGTGACGAACACCTCACCGTGCTGGAACGGGTTCATCGTGCCCGGGTCGACGTTCAGGTACGGGTCGAGCTTCTGCATGGTGACCCGCAGACCCCGCGCCTTGAGGAGCGCACCGAGGCTGGAGGCGGTCAGGCCCTTGCCGAGTGAAGAAGCGACACCCCCGGTGACGAAGAGGTGCTTGGTCGTCATGGGCTTAGCGGCAATGGCCAAAAGGGGGCTCCCGTGGTCGCGTCGTGAGGGGTGCGGTCCGGCCGCCGCCCCGATTTCTCGGGGGCGCCGTCGCTGAGGTTCGGGGGTTTTGTGCCCGCCGCTCCACGGGCTACCAGGGTATCAGTGCCCCGGGGCGGCCGGTGGAGGCCGTCCGCGTGGCACCGCCCGCCGCGCCTCTGCCGCACCGTACGCTGTCATGACAACGACGCGTATCGATCCCACCACCCGATCGGCGGTCGTGACGCGAGCCACGATATGGACGGGCTCAAGCGGATCACAGTCCGCCGTCGTATCCTGCTCGGACGAAACGCTACGCGAGCCCCGGCACGGCACCACCAGCACGCCTCCGGAACAAGAGCTCGTCCAATATTTCCGGAGACCGTAAGCACGCCCGCAGGGGCATACGGCCGTTCGATTGGGGAAGCACGTGGCCGGGCGTATCGAGGACTACGCACTCATCGGTGATATGCAGACCGCCGCTCTCGTCTGTAAGGACGGGACGGTCGACTGGCTGTGCCTGCCGCGCTTCGACTCCCATGCCGTCTTCGCCGGTCTGCTCGGCACCGAGGAGCACGGCTTCTGGCGGCTGGGCCCCGCCCACACCAACGGAAGCGAGCCGCCGGTCGCCGACCGCCGCCGCTACCGGGGCGACTCACTCGCCCTGGAGTCGGAGTGGGACACCCCGCGCGGCACGGTCCGCGTGATCGACTTCATGCCGCCCCGGGACGGCGCCCCGCAGCTGGTGCGCATCGTCGAGGGGGTCAGCGGCCGGGTGCCGATGCGCTCCAGCCTGCGGATGCGCTTCTCGTACGGCTGGGTCGTGCCGTGGGTGCACAAGGTGGACTCGCGGACGGTCGCCGTCGCCGGTCCCGACTCGGTGTGGCTGGACACCGAGGTCGACACCTTCGGCAAGGACCTCACCACCTACGCCGACTTCACGGTGGCCCCCGGCGACCGGATCGCCTTCACGATCAGCTGGCAGCCCTCGCACAAGGAGCCGCCCGCCCTGCCCGAGCCGGAGGCCGCGCTGGAGGCGACCGAGGCGTTCTGGCGGGAGTGGGTCGAGCACTGCACGTACCACGGCCCCTACCGGGACGCGGTCGTCCGCTCGCTGATCACCCTCAAGGCGCTCACCTACGCCCCCACCGGCGGCATCGTCGCCGCGCCCACCACGTCGCTGCCGGAGGAGATCGGCGGCGTACGGAACTGGGACTACCGCTTCACCTGGCTGCGGGACGCGGCGATCACCCTGTCCTCCCTGCTGCGCACCGGCTACCGCGAGGAGGCGCGCGCCTGGCGCGAATGGCTGCTGCGCGCCGTCGCGGGCGACCCGGAGAACCTGCAGATCATGTACGGCATCGCGGGTGAGCGCGAGCTGTCCGAGGCCGAGCTGACCTGGCTGCCCGGCTACGAGAACTCCCAGCCGGTCCGGGTCGGCAACGGCGCGGCGGGCCAGCTCCAGCTGGATGTCTACGGCGAGGTCACCGAGGCGCTGCACCTCGCCCATATGACGGGCCTCGCCCGCAACGACTACGCGAGCGTGCTCCAGCTCAAGCTGATCCGCTACCTGGAGGAGCACTGGGACGAGCCCGACGAGGGCATCTGGGAGGTGCGCGGCCCGCGCCGCCACTTCGTGCACTCCAAGGTGATGGCCTGGGTCGCCGTCGACCGCACCGTCAAGCTGATCGAATCGGGCGATGTGGACGGCCCGTTGGACCGCTGGCGCGATCTGCGTGACGAGATCCACCGCGATGTGTGCGAGAAGGGCTACGACGCCGAGCGCAACACCTTCACCCAGTCCTACGGCTCCAAGGAGCTGGACGCCTCGCTGCTGCTCATCCCGCAGATGGGCTTCCTGCCGCCGGACGACAAGCGGGTCATCGGCACCATCGAGGCGATCCAGCGCGAGCTGTCGACCTCCGACGGCTTCGTGATGCGCTACCCGACCGCGGGCGAGGACGCGGGCGTGGACGGCCTGGAGGGCGACGAAGGCGCCTTCCTCGCCTGCTCGTTCTGGCTCGCCGACGACCTGGCGATGATCGGCCGGGTGGACGAGGCGCGCAGGCTCTTCGAGAAGCTGCTCGGGCTCCGCAACGACCTGGGCCTGCTGGCCGAGGAGTGGGACCCCCGGCTCCAGCGCCAGGTGGGCAACTTCCCGCAGGCGTTCAGCCACGTCCCCCTGATCGACACCGCCCTGCGGCTGACCGCCTCCGGCGCGTACGGCGGCTGACGCGGCGCCCTTTCCGCAAGGGTTGTGACGATGGTGTGACGACAACGGCGTTGTTTTGGCTTGATGCAGTCGTGATGATGGCCGTATGTCTGACTACGGGGGCGGGGCGGACAGGCCGCCGCTGAACAGAGCGTCCGAGGATCCTGAAGCGGCGGCGCGCAGACGGGCGTTCGCCGAGCTGCTGGGCGAGTTCCGGCGGACAGCCGTGCTCGTGCCGCTGGGTGACGAGCCCGGCGCCGAGGAGGAGCGGGGGCTGCTGACCGCCGACTGGGGCGGCATCCGTTTCATCCTCGCGTTCTCCGACGAGCGGGCGCTGGCCCGGTACGCCGAGGCCCGCGGCGCCTACCGCCGCGAGTGGACGTACCGGACGGTCCTGGGCGCCCGCCTCCTCGATGTCGCCGTCGCGGCCGCCGGGGTGCCCTGCGGGGTCGCCCTGGACTGCGCGGACGGCGAGGACGGCATGGTCTTCCCGCCGGTGAAGGGGATCGTTCCGGACGCGGTGGCCGTCGACCGGGACACGGACGAGGGGGATGCGGCGTGAGCGGCGGGGGCGGGGATCTCAAGACCGACGGACTGGCCCTGATCGCCAAGGGTCTGACGGAGGCTCTGGGCGAGCTGAAGGAACTCGGGATGGTGGGCATGGCCGGGGCCGGGCGCGGTTTCGGGGACCTGGCGCTGTCCGGTCTGGAGCTGGGTCATGAGGGGCTGACGGGGCAGTTCACGTCGTTCTGCGAGCGCTGGGAGTGGGGGGTGCGGTCGCTGATCAACGAGGGCAACGCGCTGGCCCAGAAGACCGGCATGGCCGCGGGCACGTACTACGAGACGGAGAAGTACGCCGAGGGCAGCCTCAAGGTCGTCGCCAACGCGGCGATCGGCAATCCGTACGCCTCCGAGGAGGAGGTCACCCAGCAGGGCTGGGGCGACATCGCCACCTCCGGCGCCTTCGGCGGCGCGGACTACAGCAAGGAGTCCTTCGACCAGGCCATGGCCAACAGCGCGCAGGGCTGGAAGGACGCCGGTCGGGATGTGATGACCTCCCACACGGTCGGGCCGCTGGGGCTGAATCCCGAGAACCTGCACGGTGCCGCCGGTGTCTCCGACGCCGAGTACGACCGGATGCTCGACGACACCTTCGGCCCCTCCCCCGAAGCCCGCGCCCAGGCCGCCGCACAGCAGCCCGCGGACCCGGGCGGTGAGGGCTGATGGGCATCTTCGGAGACATCGGCGATGGCATCACCAGCGGGGTCAACAAGGGCCTGAGCATCGGTGAAGACCTCATCGACGAGGGCAAGAAGAAACTCGGCGAAGGCATCGACTACGCCACCGACAAGGTCGGCGACGGACTCGACTACGTCGGCCTGGAAGGCGCGGCGGACGCCGTGGAGGACTGGGGCGACGACGTCGCCTCCGACCTGGGCGCCACCCCCGGCGAACAACAGCTCGGCGAGACCGAGGAAGCCAACGAACTCATCCACGGCAACCCCGGCAAGATCCGCGAGAGCGCCAAGCATCTCAAGGACTTCCACACCGCCTTCGACAAGGTCGTCCAGGGCATGCGGAAAGTCGACTCGGCCGGATGGAAGGGCGAGGGCGGCGAGGGCTTCCGCCAGGCCTTCGGCGTCCACCCCACCAAATGGGCCCGGGCGGCCGAGGCATGCGAGACGGCGGGCAGCGCCCTGGACGCGTACGCCGACACCGTCGCCTGGGCCCAGCGCCAGGCGCAGGACGCCATCGACCTGTACAAGAAGGGCCGCAAAGCCTCCGAAGACGCCGTGAAGGCGTACAACGACAAGGCCGACGCCTACAACGCCAAGATCAAGGCGAACGAGGACCCGGGCCCGAAGCCCGCCCCCTTCACCGACCCCGGCAAGGCCGACATCGCCTCCGCCCACAGCAAGCTCGCCGAGGCCCGCAAACAGCGCAACAGCGCGGCCTCCGACGCCCAGGGCAAGGTCACCTCCGCCCTCGCCCACGCCCCGGCCGAACCCCCACCGCTGGACCGGCTGGGCGACAACATCGTCGACGGCTACCAGGCCGTCAACGTCGAACTCACCCACGTCGCCGGCGGCATTCTCAAAGGCACCGCCGGGCTGGTCAACTTCGCCCGCGGCCTCAACCCCACCGACCCCTACAACCTCACCCACCCCGCCGAGTACATGCAGAACGTCTCCACGACGCTCTCCGGCCTCGTCTCCACCGCCGCCCACCCCGAACGCATCGTCACCGCCGCCGTCGACGGCTTCAAGAAAGACCCCTCCGAGTTCATCGGCCGCCTCATACCCGAACTCATCGGCACCAAAGGCGCCGGACTCGCCCGGGGCGGAGTGCGCCTCGGGCTCAAGGAGGGCGCAGAGAGCGCGGCGCGCTCCACGCTGCGCGACGCCGAACGCGGGGCGGGCGCGCACGGGCCGAACCGGGTCGCCCGCGAACAGCACGCGGTGGAGAGCAACGGCTCGGACCCCATCGACATGGCGACGGGCCGGATGTACCTGCCGCAGACCGACCTCTCGCTGCCCGGCACGCTGCCCCTGGTCTTCACCCGCCGCGTCGAGTCCGGCTACCGGCTGGGCCGGTGGTTCGGCCCCTCCTGGTCCTCCACCGCCGACCAGCGCCTGGAGATCGACGCCGAGGGCGTCCTCTTCGTCACCGAGGACGGCCTGCTGCTCAACTACCCCCACCCGGCCCTCGGCGTCCCCGTCCTGCCGAGCCACGGCCCGCGCCGCCCGCTGGACCGCACGGACGGCGGCTACGTCGTGACCGACCCGGACACCGGCCTCGTCCGGCACTTCGCCGACCGGGGTGAAGGGCTCGCGGTCCTGGAGCAGATCGACGACCGCAACGGCAACTGGCTCACCTTCGAGTACGACCGGGACGGCGCCCCCACCGCGATCGTCTCCAGCGGCGGCCAGCACCTCAAGGTCACCACCGATGGCGGCCGGATCACGGCGCTCCAGCTGGCGGGCGCGGGACCGGATGGCACCGACCAGGAGGTGAAACGGTACGGCTACGGCGAGACGGGCCAGCTCACCGAGGTGGTCAACTCCTCGGGCCGGGCCCTGCGCTTCGGCTACGACGACCGGGGCCGTGTCACCTCGTGGACCGACACCAACGACCGCTCGTACAGCTACGCCTACGACGACCAGGACCGCTGCGTCGCCGAGGGCGGCGGCGCGGGCCATATGGCGCTGCGTCTGACGTACGACACCGTCGACCGGGCGACCGGGCACCGGGTCACCGAGACCACGACCGGCGCGGGCCACATCCGCCGCTTCCTCGTCAACGAAGCCCATCAGGTCGTCGCCGAGACCGATCCCCTCGGCCACACCACGCGCTACTCCTGGGACCGCCGCAACCGCCTGCTCACCCGGACCGATCCGCTCGGCCACACCACCGCCTACCGCTACGAGGACGGCGACGACGACGGCGACGCGGTGTCCGTCACCCGCCCCGACGGACGCGAGACGACGGTCCGCCATAACGCTCTCGGCCTGCCCGTCCAGGTGAAGGGGCCCGACGGCAACACGGTCCGCCACACCTACGACGAGCGCGGCAACCGGACCTCGTCCACCGATCCGGCGGGCCGCACCACCCGCTTCGCCTACGACGAGGCGGGGCGGCTCATAGCGGTCACCGATCCGCTCGGCCACACGACCACCGTCCGCTGCGACCGCTCCGGCCTCCCCGTCGAGGTCACCGATCCGCTCGGCGCCACGACCCGCTACGCGCGCGACGCCTTCGGCCGCCCCGCCGCCGTCACCGACCCGACCGGCGCCACCACCCGGCTGGAGTGGACCGTCGAGGGCAGGCTCGCCCGCCGCGTCCACCCCGACGGCGCCACCGAGACCTGGACCTGGGACGGCGAGGGCAACTGCACCAGCCACACCGACCGGATCGGCGGCGTCACCCGCTTCGCGTACTCCGACTTCGACCTGCTCACCGCCCGCACCGCCCCGGACGGCACGCGCTACCGGTTCGAGCACGACGACGAGCTGCGCCTCACCCAGGTCACCAACCCCCAGGGCCTGACGTGGAGTTACACCTACGACGCGGCGGGGCGCCTGGTCTCCGAGACGGACTTCGACGACCGTACGCTCGCCTATCGCCACGACCCGGCAGGCCGTCTCACCTCCCGCACCGACGCGCTGGGGCAGACCACCGCCTACGACCGCAACGCGCTCGGCCAGATCACCCGCAAGGACGCGGACGGGCGGATCACCACCTACGCCTACGACCTCACCGACCAGCTCGCCCAGGCCACCAGCCCCGACGGCGTCGCCCTCACCCTGCTGCGCGACCGCCATGGGCGGCTGCGCTCGGAAGCCGTCGACGGGCGCGCCCTGACGTACCGCTACGACGAGCTGGGGCGGCGCACCGGCCGCACCACGCCGACCGGCGCGACCACCACCTGGAGTTACGACGCCGCCGGGTACCGCACCGGCATGACCGCCTCCGGCCGCGCCCTCGACTTCACCTATGACGCCGCGGGCCGCGAGCTGACCCGCCGTATCGGCGACGCCCTCACCCTCAGCCACGCCTTCGACCCGGTCGGCCGCCTCACCGCGCAGACCGTCACCGGCCCGTCCGGTGACCGCGTCCGGCACCGCGGCTACACCTACCGCGCCGACGGCAACCTCACCGACGTGGACGACGCCCTGCACGGGCCGCGGCACCTCGATCTCGACGTGAGCGGCCGGGTCACCGCCGTCCGCGCGGCCGGGTGGACCGAGACGTACGCGTACGACGAGGCGGGCAACCAGACCGCCGCCTCATGGCCCGAGGGCCACCCCGGCCACGAGGCCACCGGCGAGCGCGCCTACGAGGGCACCCGCATCACCCGCGCGGGAAGCGTCCGCTACGAACACGACCGGCTCGGCCGCATCACCCTGCGCCAGAAGTCCCGGCTGTCCCGCAAGCCCGACACCTGGCGCTACGTCTGGGACGCCGAGGACCGCCTCACCTCCGTCACCACGCCCGACGGCATCCGCTGGCGGTACCTCTACGACCCGCTGGGCCGCCGCACCGCCAAGCTCCGCCTCGCCGACGACGGCACCACGATCCTTGAGCGGACCGACTTCACCTGGGACGGCAGCACGCTGTGCGAGCAGACCACCACGGCGCAGCGGCTGCCGCACCCGGTCACCCTCACCTGGGACCACCAGGATCTGCGGCCGATCGCGCAGACCGAACGCATCCTCGGTGACGACCAGGAAGAGATCGACTCCCGCTTCTTCGCCATCGTCACCGACCTCGTCGGCACCCCGACCGAACTGGTCGACGAGCACGGCGAGGTCGCCTGGCACACCCGCGCCACCCTGTGGGGCGCCACCGCGTGGTCCGCCGGAAGCACCGCGTACACCCCGCTCCGTTTCCCGGGCCAGTACGCCGACCCGGAAACCGGCCTGCATTACAACTACTTCCGCCACTACGATCCGGAAACGGCCCGCTATCTCACCCCGGATCCCCTCGGTCTCGCTCCCGCTCCAAATCCGTCCACCTATGTGGCCAACCCCCACACCTGGACGGACCACTTGGGGCTGGCGCCGGATTACATCCCGATTTACCGCACCCCGAAGGGGGCCCACGCGGAATACGAGCTGGCGCACGGCCCGAATCCGGCCAACCACCAGCCCGGCGTGGACATCGGCGGCGGCATCATGTCCGACGGGAAGATCTACTTCGGCGAAAAGGCAGTCGCCGCGGAGTATGCTGGACCGACGGGAGTGAACTTCGCGAAGGGCATGGTCAAATACGACATGCATCCGTCGTTCCTGGAAGAGTTCGGTGACCACGCCAAGGTCCATGACTTCAATGGCCCCAATGGGGCGGCGCGCCTGGAATTCGAGATCCCGGTGGAGAAGCTCGACAGATTCAATGAGCTGACCCAGGGACGCAGTTGGGTATCTATATTCGGAGGGCCTTCGTGACATTTCGCAACCACCAGGAGCTGGATGTGACGGTGGTCGCGGTGGCCCCCGTGGGAGCCAGGGTCGAGGTGGACGGCGTGCCCGGATTCATCGACCAGGTGAAGCATCCCTCCTGGTGGGACGAGAGCGTCGCACCGGCCCAGGTCGGCGACGAGCTGCACGTCGTCGTCCTGGACGCGACCCGCGAACCGCCCCGGCTCAGCGCGCTGCGGCGGGACATCGACACCGCGCGGCGGCTGCGGGGCGACGCCGCCGGTCAGTGAGACACCCGTATCCCCGATAAATACCCTGAGCAGGACTCTCAGCAGGACCGACAGCCGGAACCGGATGGAGACACAAGGAACGATCACCGTGGGCCGGGCACTGGACCTGCCCGCGCTGCGCCGCGGCCTCCCCGAGGTGGTGACCGGGGGCGAGCTGCTGGACCGCCCGGTGCGGTGGGTGCACGCGGGGGAGGCGCCGAACATCGCCGCGCTCCTCAAGGGCGGCGAGCTGCTGCTGACCACCGGTCTGGGCGTCGGCCCGCGCGCCGCCGAGCAGCGCGCCTTCGTCCGGCGGCTGGCCGAGCGCGGGATCGCGGCGCTGGTGGTGGAGCTGGGTCCGAGGTTCCGTACGCTGCCGGTGGCGGTGGTGGACGCGGCGCGCTCGTGCGGGCTGCCGCTGGTGCAACTGCACCGCGAGGTGCCGTTCGTGGCGGTCACCGAGGAGATCCACACCGAAATCGTCAACGAGCACTACGCCCTGCTGCGCCAGGCCGATGTCGTCCACCGCCAGGGCACCGAGGTGCTGCTGCGCGGCGGCGGAGTGCCGGAGCTGCTGCGGAACTTCGCGGAGTTCGCGGGGAACCCGGTGTTCCTGGAGACCCCCGACGGGCGGCTGCTGTACGCGGCCGGGCCCGGGGGCGTACGCCCCGGCGGGACCGATCCGCTCCAGGCGTGGGAGGGGCTGCGGGGCCGCCACGCCGACCGGCGGCGGCCCGAGACGGCCGGGCCGCCCGAGCCTCCGGCGGGCAGTGTGCTGGCCGATGTCCCGGGCGGCGGCCAGGGGCCGGGCGCGGTACGGGCCCGGCTGGCCGTGCTGCCGGTGGTCGCGCCGCTCGCCCCGGTGCACCGCATCGCCGCCGAGCGGACCGCGGATCTGCTGGCGGTGGTGCTGCTGCGGGCGCGCCAGGACGAGGAGCTGGCGGCGCGCGGCCGGGGCGACTTCCTCACCGATCTCGCGGAGGGGCGCGTGGATGCGGCGGACGCGCCCGCGCAGGCGCGGGTGCTGGGCTTCCGGCCGTCCGGTGACGGCCCCCTGCTGCCGATGGTGATGCGGCTCGCGGAGGACCCCCATCCGCTCAGCGGGAGCGGGCGCGCGGTCACCGCGGGCGGCGACGCGGAGAGCTGGGCCGCGCTGGCCCACGCGCTGCGGGAGGAGCTGGCGGCGGTCGGCGTTCCGGTGCTGCTGGGCGTACGGCTGCCGGAGGGCCGGGTGCCGCTGCTGGCCGGGCTGCGCACTTCGGCGGACCGCGGCGCGGTCGCGGCGCGCGTCGCGGCGGCCCTGCGGGCGGGGGTGGAGCGGGCCTGGCCCGACCGTCCCGCCGGGGTGCGTCCGCCGGTGGTGATCGCCGGGCTCGCGGCCGGATGGGACGCGGTCGGCGGTGAGCTGCGGCACGCGGCGGAGGCGGCGTACGCGGCGCACGGGCTGGCGGACCGCGACTGGTACGACGTCCGCAGCCTGGATGTCGACCTGTTGCTATGGCGACTTCGGGAACACGGGGATCTGGCCGCCTTCGTCGACCGGGTGATCGGCCCGCTGCTCGCCCACGACCGCACCGCCCGCCCGCCGCTGGTGCCGACGCTGGAGGTCTATCTGCGGCACGCGGGCCGCAAGGCGGAGACGGCCCGCGCGCTGCACCTCAACCGCCAGACGCTGTACGACCGGCTGGCCCGGATCGCCCGGCTGCTCGGCACGGACCTGGAGGACCCCCAGACGGTGCTCGCCCTGGGAGTGGCCCTCCAGGCCAGACGCCATGTGCGGTAAAGGCCCTAGAAGGGGGTGAGGGTGAGCGTGATCCCGGTCGGGGCGGTGTCCTGGATGTACGAGGCGAAGTCGGCCACGTCGTCGAAGGCGAAGCCGTACGCCTTGCCGTCGGCCGTCGCCGCGTGCATGGCCTTGGCGTAGTGGTGGGTGACCTGCTCCCCGTAGAAGGCGGCCGGGTCGGTGGTCGGCTGGGCGGCGGCGCTGTGCAGCGTGGTGCGGTTGAAGCCCGCGCCGAGGATGGCCGCGACCGGCCCGGTCGTACCGTCGTTGGGCGCGGCCAGGGCACCGTCGCAGAACAGCACGTCCTTGGTGGACGGCTTGCCGAAGGAGACCGCCGCCGGACCGGTGAACGCGAACTTGCCCCCGCTCACCCGGCCGGTGAAGGTGCCCGCGTTGGTGGTCACCTTGAGGTCCTTCGATCCGTAGGTGTCCCAGACCCGGTCGATGTACGACGCGAAGTAGTCCTGCGGGAACAGCCCCGCGCCCAGGCCGTGGCCGGGTGCGATGACCCGCAGATCGTCCCCGATGACCAGCGGCTTGTACGCCTCGACCGCGCGGAGGTCGGAGAAGATCCGGGCGCGGGCGCCGTCCTTGAGGGTGCCGGTGCTCTGGTCCTTGGCGCCGGTGAGGCGGATGGCGAGCGGGACGCTGAACATGTCGACCATGGTGGTGTTGCAGAACATGCCGGAGGCGTTGAAGGTGAACTCCGCGCAGTCGTGCATGACCTGGTAGTTCGGGTCGCCGGACACCCAGCCCGCCGGGTACTGCAGCGCGGCCTTGCCCGTCCCGTCCGCCACCACCTTGAACTTGAGCTTCTTGCCCAGCGCGACATAGATCCGGCCGGACATGCGCGGCAGCGTCAGCTTGGTGTCGCCGCTGCCCGAGAGCGGGATGGCGTAGTCGGTGAAGCCGTCCGCGCCGTTGTCGGAGAGTGCGATGGGGGCGAGCTTTCCGTCGGGGGTGACGCGGACCTGCTGGTTGTCGGCGTTGCCGACGATGTAGAGCCATACCGACGCGTTGCCGTACTGGCCGGTCTTGTTGACGACCGTGAGGGGAAGCGTTTCGGCCCGCGTCGACGCGTGCGCCCCGCTGGTGAGCGTGAGGCCGGTGCCCGCGGCGGCGGATGCGGCGATTCCACTCAGCAGCATTCTGCGTGTGATCATGACAATGCACTCCTCGGCGTAGTGGGGGTTGCCGGGACATGACGGAAAAAGCGACACGAGGGAAGAAGCGCGCCGTCGGAGAGCGCTCTCTCGGTCCACCGCGCAGAACCCTGCCGATCAGCGCCCGGGGGCGTCAACCCCCTACGCGCAGAAAGGTCTGCACCAATTCGTCGTAGACGCTGAGGACATGGGCCACCGTGTCGTCCTCCGTCGGCCACTCGGCCGTCCGCGCCCGCCCCGCCGCGGTCAGCTCCGCGCGGCGCCCGGGGTCGGCCAGCACCCGGATCACCGCGTCGGCCAGGGCGCCGGAGTCGCCGTACGGGACGAGTTCGGCGGCCTCCCCCACCAGTTCGGGCACCCCGCCCACCGCCGTGGCGACCAGCGGCACCCCCGCGTGCAGCGCCTCCTGGGCCAGCAGCGAGCGCGCCTCCCAACGGCTGGACAGCACCGCGACATCGGCGACGGCCAGCAGCCCCGGTACGTCGTCCCGGCGGCCGAGCAGCCGCACCGGGAGCCCTTCCGTATCGATCCGGCGCTGCAACAGCGCACGGTCCGGCCCCTCCCCCGCGATCGCCAGCAGCGGCGGCGGGTCCAGGGACCGCCAGGCACCCGCCGCGTCCAGCAGCGCGCCGTGGCCCGCAGCCGCGTCCAGACGGCCGACCGCGAGCAGCAGCGCCCGATCCACCGCGCCCAGGTCCGCGCGCGCCTTCTGGCGGGCGCCGTCGTCCGTCTCGGGCGCGGGGCGCGGGGCGGGCACCGCGACCGGCGCGAGCCGCGCGTCGCGCGCCCCTCGGTCACGGGCCCAGGCCACCAGGTCCGAGGACGCCCCCAGCACCACCGACGCGGCCCGCGCCACCCGCCGCTCCATCAGCCGTACGAGATGGGCCCGCGGCCCGTCGGCCTCCGCCCTGGTGTGCCAGGTGACGACGAGCGGGATGCCCCGGCCGCGCAGCGCGAGCGCGGCCAGCAGCCCGGGCCGCAGCCCGTGCGCGTGCACCAGCCCCGCGCCGACACAGGCGGTACGGAGCGCCGCGACGCTCCCCGCGTCCGTACGGCCGTCCAGCGGGGCGAACCCGGCACCCGCCTCCGTGAACCCGTACCCCTCCTCGGCGCTCCGGGGCCCGCAGACGGTCACCCGCAGCCCACGCGCCACCAGCCCGGCCGACAGCGACCGCACATGCACCCCACTGCCCGAACTGCCGCCGCCCAGCACCTGAACGGCATGCAGCGACGGCTGCCCGTGCGGCGGGACCGGGGTGTTGCTCACGGTACTGCTCACTCGGGCGGAGCTCCTGGGGCGGTGACGGAGGTGCGGGTTGCTGCGCCAAGAATGCCAGCCTTCGCACCGCCCGCGCCGCAACGTCCCCAAGCCACGCCCACCCACCGCTCGCCCGTACGTCCGCAACACCACCCATAAGAGTGACCCCACGCCCCCCTCAGCCACCACGGGCTGCCCCGGCGCGACTTCGCGAACCCCACGGGAGGGGCCCAGGGCCGAGGCCCGGCCCCGGCGAGCCCGGACAGGGCCCGAGGAGAAGCCAGGGGGCAGCGAGGCCGTGGGCACGGGCCCGGGGGCCAACCCCCGGCAAGGCCAGGACCGCAAGCGCCGCCCGGGCCCCGGGCGGCCCCGGCAACAGCCGGGCCCGGACCGGCCGCTGGGGCGAGCCCGGCGGGACCGGCACCAGGCGGGCCAAACCCCAGCGGGCCAGGGCAGGAGCCCAGGGGGCCGGGAAACCAATCCCGGCGAGGCCAGCCCGGCGGGGGCCAGGGGCGCAGCCCCGGCGGGCCCGGGCAGCGCCCGGTTCGGGAAGGGGCGGGGCGGGGAAAAGGACCCCGGCCAGCAGCCCGCGCGCCGCCTCCAACACTCCCCCGCACGAGCCCGGACCAGCTCCGAGCCCACTCGGGGGCCAGGGGCGCAGCCCCGGCGGGGCCGGGCGGGGCCCGGTTCGGGAAGGGGCGGGGTGGGGAAAAGGCAGTGCCGGTCAGCGGCCCGCGCGCGCCGCCTCCAGCAACTCCTCCGCATGGGCCCGGGCCAACTCCGAATCGTCCTGGCCCGCCAGCATCCGCGACAGCTCCCGCACCCGCTCCTCCCCCTCCATCGCCTTCACACCACTCCGCGTCACCGCCCCGTCGTTCGTCTTCTCCACCACCAGGTGCCGGTCCGCGAACGCGGCGACCTGCGGCAGGTGGGTGACGACCACCACCTGGGCGGAGCGGGCGAGCCGGGCCAGCCGACGCCCGACCTCGACCGCGGCCTTGCCGCCCACGCCCGCGTCCACCTCGTCGAAGAGATACGTCGGTACGGGGTCGGAGCCCGCGAAGACGACCTCGACCGCGAGCATCACCCGGGACAGCTCACCGCCCGAGGCGCCCTTGGCGATGGGGCGCGGCGGCGCGCCGGGGTGGGGGGCGAGGAGCAGCTCGACCTCGTCGGCGCCGTGCGGACCGTACGTCACGGCCCGCCCGCCGACCTCGACTCCGGCCGCCTCGTCCGCGGCCTCGGTCTGCCGGATCGCGAACGTCACCCGGGCGTGCGGCATCGCGAGCGAGGCCAGCTCCTCGGTGACGGCCTCGGCGAAGCGCGCCGCGGCCTCCGTACGGGCGTCGGTGAGCGCCTGGGCGAGCCCGCCCAGGTCGGCGCGGAGCGCGTCGCGTTCGGCGGTCAGCTCGCTGATGCGGTCGTCGTCGCCGTCGAGTTCGGCGAGCCGGACGGCGCCCTGTTCGGCCCAGGCGAGCACATCGCTGATGCTCTCGCCGTACTTACGGGTCAGCTGGGCCAGCGCGGCGCGGCGCTCCTCGACGGCGGAGAGCCGCAGCGGGTCGGCGTCCAGATCGTCGGCGTATCCGGCCAGTTCACCGGCCACGTCGGACAGCAGGATGCCCACCTCGCCGATGCGGTCGGCGAGCCCGGCGAGGGCGGGGTCGTGGGAGCGGACCGCCTCCAGGGCGCGGTGCGCGCCGCCGACGAGGGTGGCGGCGTCCACGGCCTCCAAGTCCTCCGGGTTGCCCGCGAGGGCGGCGTGCGCGAGGGCGGCGGCGGACGCGAGGGCCTCGGCGTGGCCCAGCCGCTCGGCCTCGGCGGCGAGTTCGTCGTCCTCACCGGCCCGCGGCTCGGCGGCGGCGACCTCCTCCAGGCCGAAGCGGAGCAGATCGGCCTCCTGCTCCCGCTCGCGCGCCCGCGTGGTCAGCTCGTCCAGCTCGGCCGCGACGGCGCGCAGCCGCCGGTAGGCGCCCGCGTACTTCTCCAGGGGCCCGGCGACGGCGGCGCCCGCGTACCGGTCCAGCGCCTGGCGCTGCCGGGCGGGCCGCATCAGGCCCTGCTGATCGGTCTGCCCGTGGACGGCCACCAGGTCGTCGGCCAGCTCCGCGAGCAGCCCCACCGGCACGGACCGGCCGCCGACATGGGCGCGGGAGCGGCCTTCGGCGGAGAGGGTACGGCTGATCAACAGCGCCCCGTCATCGAGTTCGGCCCCCGCCTCCTCGGCCCGTACGGCGACGGACGAGCGGGCGTCGACCGTGATCCGGCCCTCGACGACCGCCGCCTTGGCGCCGATCCGCACCAGGGCGGCGTCGGCGCGGCCGCCGAGCAGCAGCCCGAGACTGGTGACGACCATGGTCTTGCCCGCGCCGGTCTCGCCGGTTACCGCGGTGAAGCCGGGTGACAGCTCGACTACGGCATCGTCGATGACACCCAGGGCACGTATCCGCATCTCCTCCAGCACGTGCAAGACCATACGAGGTTTACCGGCCACCTCGCGACGGCCACCCCCGGGGACGGCCGCACCGTCGCTCCGGGTGATCGCCCGGTGGCCGCGCCACCTCGCCTTCCGCACCGGGGAGGACTGAGGGACGTACCCCATCGAAAGGGTTTTCCCGGGCCCTCCCCCTGGCGAACGAAGGTCAGTGCGGCGCCCCGCGCCAGCCCGCCACCGGCAGCGCGAACTTCGCCACCAGCCGGTCCGTGAACGACGCGTGGTGCAGCCGGGCCAGCCGGACCGGCACCGCCCCCCTGCGCACCTCCACCCGCGCCCCGGCGGGCAGCTCCACGGTGCGGCGCCCGTCGCACCACAGCACCCCGTGCGGGGTCTGCGGCTGCACCTCGACCGCGAGCACCGACTCCGGCGTCGTCACCAGCGGCTTCGCGAACAGGGCGTGCGCGCTGATCGGAACCATCAGCAGCGCCTCGACCTCGGGCCACACCACCGGGCCACCGGCCGAGAAGGCGTACGCGGTCGAGCCGGTCGGCGTCGCGCACACCACGCCGTCGCCGCCGAAGCGGGAGACCGGGCGGCCGTCGACCTCGGTGACGACCTCCAGCAGCCGCTCGCGCGCCGCCTTCTCCACGGACGCCTCGTTCAGTGCCCAGTCGGTGTGCACGATGTGCCCGTCGTTACGGACGAGGACATCGATGGTCATGCGCTCCTCGACCTCGTACTGGCGGCTCACCACCCGGTCCACGACCTTGTCCAGGTCGTCCCGCTCGGCCTCGGCCAGGAAGCCGACCCGGCCCAGGTTGACGCCGAGCATCGGCACGCCGGAGATGCGCGAGAACTCGGCGCCGCGCAGCAGCGTCCCGTCCCCGCCGAGCACGACCAGCAGTTCACAGCCGTCGAGCACGTCGCGGCCCGCGTCGACCAGTTCGACCTCGGGCGGCAACGGCAGGTCCGCGGCCTCGGCGGCGAGGACCCGCACGCCGATGCCGCTGCGCACCAGCCCCTGGACGACGAGTTCGGCGCTTCGGATGGCCGCCGGGCGGCCGGTGTGCGCGAGGAGGAACACGGTGCGGTCGGCGGTTGATTCCGGCGTCGGCTTGAACGCTGTCTCCGCCGCCGACTCCGCCTTTGCCGCTGCTTCTGAAGTGGTCAACTGGGCCCCTCCGCCACTGCACGGTCAACATCGTCCGGGTCCAGTGCCGGCGCCCCGGCGCGCATCCACAAAAAGTACTCGACGTTCCCCGACGGCCCCGGCAGCGGGCTGGCGGTCACGCCAAGCACGCCAAGCCCCAGGTCCGCCGCCTGATGAGCCACCGTCCGCGCCGCCTCGGCACGCAGCTCGGCGCTGCGGACGACACCGCCGCTGCCGAGCCGCTCCTTGCCGACCTCGAACTGGGGCTTGACCATCAGCACCAGGTCGGCGTCGGGCGCGGTGCAGCGCACCAGGGCGGGCAGTACCAGCCCGAGCGGAATGAAGGAGAGATCTCCGACGACAAGGTCCACGGGCTCGCCTCCCATCTGCTCCGGCGTCAGCTCGCGTACGTTCGTACGGTCGAGAACGGTCACGCGTTCATCACTTTGCAAAGACCATGCAAGTTGCCCATAGCCGACGTCCGCGGCGACGACATGGGCGGCGCCCGCGCGCAGCAGGACATCGGTGAAACCGCCGGTCGACGCCCCCGCGTCCAGCGCCCGCCGCCCGGCGACGGTCAGCAGTCCTGAGCCGGAGACCGGGGTGGGTTCCGTGGTCCGGCCGGGCCCCTCGCGGTACTCCTCGCTGAAGGCGTACAGGGCGCCCGCGAGCTTGTGGCCGCCGCGCGAGACATAGTCCGGATCACCGTCGTCCTTGGTCACGACGACCGCCGCGCTGGTCTCGACCTGCGTGGCGGCCTTGGTCGCGGTGGCCCCGCCGACGGTCACCCGGCCCGCCGCGATCAGCTGGCTCGCGTGCTCACGCGAGCGGGCCAGCTTGCGGCGCACCAGCTCCGCGTCGAGTCGTACGCGTCGTGGGCGGGTCACTGCCACGGGTGGTTCAGCTCCTGGGGTCGGCCGTATGCGGTCTTGCGCGGTCTTACGGAGGCTTGCGGGGTCTTACGAGGAGGGGGCGGGCGGGGCCGGAGGTCCGGGCCGCCGGTCGAGTCCCGTCAGCGTGTCGCGCAGGCCCCCGTGCACATCCTCGTACACCTCCAGATGGCTGCTCACCGGGAGGTCGTCCGCGTCGGCCAGCCGGTCGAGCCGCGCGTCGACGTCGGGTACGCCGGTGGGCGTACGGGCCACCCCGAGCGGCGCCGGACCGGCGGGCCCGGACGGCGCCTCCGCGGGCGCTTCGGGCGGCCCGGGGGGCGCGTCGGCAGGCTCCGACCCCGGCTCCGGTCCTGGCTCTGACCCGGGCCGTCCGCCCGGCGTGGGCTCACTCATGCCCCCGACGCTACCGCGAAGCGCACGTTCTCCGACGGGGCACGACCTGCGGTACCGTCGTCGGCGATGGCCACCTTGGAACAGTGCCGCGACGCACTCGACAAACTGGCGGAGAACCTCGCGGGCGCGAACGGGGACCTCCGCAGCGCCGCCGCGCTCGATCGCTCCGTGAGCTGCTGGATCACCGACCTCGACACGACCTTCCTCGGCCGTCTCGTGGACAGCCGCATCGAAGACGTGACGACCGCGCCCGGCCCGCCCGCCGAGCGCGCGCAGATCCGGCTGGCCATGGCGGGCGACGACCTGGTGGCCCTGGTCGACGGCGAGCTGCACTTCGCCCGGGCCTGGGGCACCGGCCGGGTCAAACTGGAGGCCGGGCTGCGCGACCTGCTGCGGCTGCGGAAGCTGCTCTAGCACTCACCCACCGCCCCGGCCCGTAACCCGGCGTGTCCACACTCCCCGGGGGCCCGGGGCTCAGGACTCCGTCGCCGCGGCGGCCAGCGGCTCCGCCGAGTCCTCCGCGCCCGACTCCACAGTCTTACGGGACTGGCGGGCGGCCGGTATCACCAGCGGGGTCCCCGTCTCCGGGTCGTCGATGACCTGGCAGCGCAGCCCGAAGACCCGCTCCACCAGCTCCGCCGTGACGATGTCCCCCGGCGCGCCCTCCGCGACGATCTCCCCGCCCCGCATCGCGATCAGATGCGTGGCGTAGCGGGCGGCGTGGTTCAGGTCGTGCAGCACCGCGACGAGGGTGCGGCCCTGCTCCTCGTGGAGCTGGGCGCACAGGTCGAGGACATCGATCTGGTGCTGGATGTCCAGGTACGTCGTGGGCTCGTCCAGGAGCAGCAGCGGCGTCTGCTGGGCGATGGCCATGGCGATCCACACCCGCTGGCGCTGCCCGCCGGACAGTTCGTCGACATAGCGATCCCCCAGTTCGGCCACGCCGGTCGCCGTCATCGACTCCTGCACGATCCGCTCGTCCGTCTCCGACCACTGCCGCAGCAGCCCCTGGTGCGGATAGCGGCCACGGGCGACGAGGTCGGCGACGGTGATCCCGTCCGGGGCGATGGAGGACTGCGGCAGCAGGCCGAGGGTGCGGGCGACCTTCTTGGCGGGCAGCGAACCGATCGCCTCCCCGTCCAGCAGCACCGACCCCGCTGTCGGCTTGAGCATCCGGGACAGGGCGCGCAGCAGGGTGGACTTGCCGCAGGCGTTGGGGCCGACGATCACGGTGAACGAGTGGTCGGGGATGGTGACCGACAGGCCCTCGGCGACGGTGCGCCGGTCGTACGCGAGGGTCAGCCCCTCGGCGGTGAGCCGCTGCCGGTCGGTCGTCGCGCCGGTGGTCGTGCTGTTCGTACTGGTGCTGGAAGCCACGGTGTGCCCGGTGTCCTTTTCCCTGTTGCCCTTGCTGCCCTTGGAGCCCTTGTTGCTTTCGCTGCCCTTGCGTTCCGTCATATCCGCCCCGCCTTGCGCTCGGTCACCAGCAGCCACAGCAGATAGGCGCCGCCCAGCATCCCGGTCAACACGCCCACCGGCAGCTGGTCGGCGCCGAAGGCCCGCTGTGCGGACCAGTCGGCGGTGACCAGCAGGGCCGCGCCCATCCAGGCCGAGGGGAGCAGATTGGGTCCGGCCGAATGAGTGAGCTTGCGGGCCAGTTGCGGGGCGACCAGCGCCACGAAGGCGACGGGCCCGGCGGCGGCCGTGGCGGCGGCGGTCAGCAGGACGCCCGCGAACATGAGCACCAGCCGGGTCCGCTCGACCCGCACCCCGAGGGCGTACGCGCTGTCGTCGCCCATCTCCAGCATCCGCAGCCCCCGCGACTGCCCGAGGATCACCGGCAGCAGGACCGCGCAGACGCAGGCCAGCGGCCAGACCTGGCCCCAGTCGCGGCCGTTGAGCGAGCCGGTCAGCCACACCACCGCGCGGGTGGCGTCGGGGAGGTCGGCCTTGGTGAGCAGATAGCCGTTGACGGCGGCGAGCATCGCGGACGTGCCGACGCCGACCAGCACCAGCCGGTAGCCGTGGACGCCCCGCCGCCAGGCGAGCGCGTAGACCCCGACCCCGGTCAGCAGACCGCCGCAGATCGCACCGACGGCGACCTCGGCCGGATTGCCCTGGAAGAGGACGATCACGGCGAGCGCCCCGGCCGCCGAGCCCTGCCCGAAGCCGATCACATCCGGACTGCCCAGCGGATTGCGGGAGATGGACTGGAAGACCGCCCCGGCCAGCCCGAGCGCCGCGCCGACCAGCAGCCCGACCAGGACGCGCGGCAGCCGCAGGTCATGGACGATGAAGTCCTGGGCCATGGTGCCGTTCCCGGCCAGGGAGTTGAGCACATCGCCGGGGGCCATGGGGAAGTCGCCGGTGCCGATCAGGACCACGCTCATCGCCAGCGCCACGGCGAGCAGCAGCAGCCCCACGACCACGCTGCGCACGTCCAGGCGCAGCGACAGGCCGCCGGTGCGCAGCGTGACTCCGCTCGTCCTGGGCGTCGTGGTGCGCTTGCTCGCGTTCACAGTTGAGTCATCCTTCGGCGGCGTACGAGGTAGAGGAAGACGGGCCCGCCGACGAGCGCGGTGACGACGCCGACCTGGAGTTCGGCGGGCCGGGCGACGACCCGCCCGATCACATCGGAGCCCAGCAGCAGGACGGGCGACAGCAGGGCGGCGTACGGCAGCGTCCAGCGCAGATCGGGGCCGGTGAGCGCCCGGACCAGGTGCGGAACCATCAGCCCCACGAAGGCGATCGGCCCGCAGGCGGCGGTCGCGGCCCCGCACAGCAGGGTGACCGCCAGCATGGACATCGCCCGGGTGCGGGCCAGGTTGGTGCCGAGCGCGCGGGCCGTGTCGTCGCCGAGCGCCACCGCGTTCAGCGAACGGCCGAGCAGCAGCGCCAGCACCGCGCCGGCCAGGAGGAACGGGGCCACCTGCCGGACCACGGTCATATTGGCGGAGGCCAGCGAACCGACCGTCCAGAAGCGCATCTTGTCCAGCGTCGCGCTGTCCAGCAGCTGTACGGCGTTGATGTAGCCGTAGAGCGCCGCGTACACGGCCGTACCGGCGAGCGCGAGCCGCACGGGGGTGGCGCCCCGGCTGCCGCCGAGCGCGTACACCAGCACGGAGGCGACGGCGGTGCCGAGGAAGGCGAACCACACATAGCCGGTCAGGGAGGTGACGCCGAGGAAGCTGATCGCCGAGACGACGGCGGCGGACGCGCCCGCGTTCAGCCCCAGCAGCCCGGGGTCGGCGAGCGGGTTACGGGTGAGGGCCTGGATGACCGCGCCCGCGAGCCCGAGGCCGACGCCCACGAGCACCCCGAGGAGGGTGCGCGGCACCCGTACGTCCTTGATCACCACATCGGTGTCACTGCCGGTGTACTGGAACAGCCCGTGCCAGACGTCCCCCAGCGCGATCGGCTTGGAGCCGATCGCGATGCTGGCGGCCGCGACGGCCAGCAGCACACAGAGGGAGACGACGAGCCCGGCCGCTCGGCGCGCGTTCTGCTGGCGGGGTGGCGGGGCCGCCGTATCGGTCGCTGTCTCGGGTCCGGCTTTCGCCGGACTGACCAGGGTCACGCGGAACTCCACCTCACAGCACGGCCGATCAAGACTTAGGTTAGGTTACCCTAAGCCCCGCCTGTGACACCCGGCCGGGTCCCCGCCCCGCGTCCCGCCTCCGGCCACATCACCCCAGGCCCCGGCCACGCAACGCCCCGGGGGACTGGAGGCCGTTCACAGCCCCAGCCGAGCCAATGCCTTCCCCGCGTCCACGCCGCTCACACCCTCCCCCGCCTCACTCCAGGCGGCGGCGCACAACGCCCGCAGCCCGTCCAGCGGCTCAGCGCCGTCCCCGTCCAGCAGCAGCGCGCCGTCGCCCACCCGCGCCGTCCAACCGCCGCACCGGAAGCCCCCGTCGACGGGCTCGACCACCGGCTGAGGCGTCAGCAGCCCCCGCAGGTCGCGGTCCACATACGCGGGCCGGTGCTTCGGCTCCGCCGCCAGCAGCTGCGCCGCGGTCGTCACCCCGGTCAGTACGAGGAGCGAGTCGACCCCGCCCGCGTACGCGCCCTCGATATCGGTGTCCAGCCGGTCCCCCACCACCAGCGGCCGCCGGGCCCCGGTCCGCAGGATCGTCTCGCGGTGCATCGGCGGCAGCGGCTTCCCCGCGACCTGCGGGTCCTGGCCGGTCACGATCCGTACGACCTCCACCCCCGCGCCGTTGCCCGGCGCGATCCCACGGCCGCTCGGAATCGTCAGATCCGTATTGGACGCGTACCACGGCACCCCGCGCGCCACCGCGTAGCCCGCCTCCATCAGCCGCGCCCACGGCATGTCCGGTCCGCCGTACCCCTGCACCACCGCCGCCGGGTCGTCCTCGGCGGACTCCACCGGCAGCAGCCCGCGCTCGCGCAGCGCCACCCGCAGCCCCTCGCCGCCGATCACCAGCACCCGCGCGCCCTGCGGCAGCTGCTCGGAGATCAGCCGGGCGACGGCCTGCGCCGAGGTGATCACGTCCTCGGCCCCGGCGGGCACCCCGAGCCGGGTCAGATGCTCGGCGACGGTCTGCGGTGTGCGCAGCGCGTTGTTCGTCACATACGCCAGCCGCATCCCGCCGTCCCGCGCGGTGCCGAGCGACTCCACGGCGTACGCGATGGCCTCGCCACCCGCGTACACCACCCCGTCGAGGTCCAGCAGCGCGGTGTCGTACGCCGCGTTCAGCGGCTGCTCGCTGCCCTCGGGCGCGGTGCGGACGGTCTGGTTCATGGGGGGCCACTCTCCTCGCGATCCATGCGTTCTCCCCCCGATCATGGCTCATCGACGACCGGGGCATAACATTCTCTAATGAGCACTTCAGGGCCTGGCGGGCAAGGTCTCCAGCTCACCCCCTTCCGGGGGCTGCGCTACGTCGCGGAACAGGTCGGCAGTCTCGCCGCCGTCACCTCACCGCCCTACGACGTGGTCGTACGGCCCGATGGTCTGCGCGAACTCGAGACGGCCGATCCGTACAACATCGTCCGGCTCATCCTCCCGCAGGCGGGCTCCCCCGCCGACCGCCACCGGCAGGCCGCGGACACACTGCGCCGCTGGCAGGCAGACGGCGTCCTCGCGCCCGACCCCGAACCGGCCCTGTACGTCTACGAACAGCGCGACAGCCACATCCTCCAGCGCGGGCTGATCGGCGCCCTGCGGCTGAGCCCGCGCGAGGAGGGCGTCGTCCTCCCGCACGAGGAGGTCATGCCGCACATCGTGGAGGACCGCGCCGACCTGATGCGTGCCACCGCGGCCAACCTCGAACCCCTGCTGCTCGCGTATCGCGGCAACGGCGGTGATACGGACGGGGGCGGCGCCGCCGGGGTCATCGAACGCGCCATCCAGCACGAGCCGTTGCTCTCCACCACCACCGAAGACGGCTTCGACCACCATCTGTGGCGGGTCACCGACCCGGCCGACCTGGTCGCCATCGCCGCCGATCTCCGCGACCGCCAGGCCCTCATCGCCGACGGCCACCACCGCTGGGCCACCTATCTGCGGCTGCGCGAGGAACGGCCCGAGCCGGGCCCCTGGGACTTCGGCCTCGTCCTCCTCGTGGACACCGCCCGCTACCCGCTCCGGGTCCGGGCCATCCACCGGCTGCTGCGCCACCTCCCGGTGGCCGAGGCGCTGGCCACGGCCAGCACCGCCTTCCGGGTACGGACCGTCGACGGCCCGCTGCCCCGCGCCCTGGACGCCCTCGCGGAGGCGGCCACCGCACCCGACGGGCGGAACGCGTTCCTCCTCGCGGGCGACGGTGGATTCCACCTGCTCGACCGGCCCGACCCCGGGCTGCTGGCCCGTACGGTCCCCGAGGGACGGCCGGAGGCCTGGCGGTCGCTGGACGCGACGGTCCTGCACGCACTGCTCCTGGACCACCTCTGGCAGATCCCGGACAGCGCCGAGCACATCGGCTACATCCACAACGCGGAAGCGGCCGTCGAACAGGCGGAGCGGCACGGCGGCACGGCGGTGCTCATGCATCCGGTGTGCGAGGAGGTCGTCCACGAGCTGGCGCGCCAGGGGGTCGCCATGCCGCGCAAGTCGACGTCCTTCGGCCCGAAGCCCGCCACCGGGCTGGTGCTGCGCAGCCTCACCCTGGGCTGAGCCACGCAGAGATACGAAGACATACGCGGACATACGAAGAGGGCGGAGCCCCGGCCGGGGGTGGTGGCCGGGGTTCCGCCCTCAGGCATCAGCCGCGGTCGCTGTCCTCGGCCGGGGCTGCGGTCTCCTCAGCCTCTTCGACCTCTGCGACCTCTTCGGCTTCCGCGGTCTCTTCGGCTTCCGCGGCCTCCTCAGCGACCTCGGCGACCTCGGCGACCTCTTCGGAGACCTCGGCCTCCTCGGCGACCTCATCAGCATCGAGCGCGTCCACGAACTCGACACCGTCCAGCTCCGCGAGCCGGTCGGAGGCGTCCGTGGTGCCGCCCTGGTCCGCCTCCAGCGCCTTCGCGAACCACTCCCGCGCCTCGTCCTCACGGTCGACGGCCAGCAGCGCGTCGGCGTAGGCGTACCGCAGGCGCGCGGTCCACGGCTGGATGGAGTTCGAGGCCAGCTCCTGGCTCTGCAGGGTGACGACGGCGGCGTCGGCCTGGCCCATGTCGCGCCGGGCACCGGCGGCCACCAGGCGCATCTCGACCTGCCCGGCCCGGTCCAGCTTGTGCACCTCGGGCTCACCGGCCATGGCCAGCGCCCGCTCGGGACGGCCCATGCCGCGCTCGCAGTCGGCCATGACCGGCCACAGGTCGTTGTTGCCGGTCATACGGCGCGCGGCACGGAACTCCGCCAGCGCCTCCGAGTACTTCGCGACGGCGTACGACGCGAACCCGGCCGCCTCACGGACGGCGGCGACGCGGGAAGCGAGCCGCAGCGCGATGCGGGAGTACTGGTACGCCCGCTCCGGCTCCTCGTCCAGCAGCTTGGCGACCATGACGAGGTTCTTCGCGACATCCTCGGCGAGGGTCTTCGGCAGGCTCAACAGCTCCTGCCGCACATCCTTGTCGATCTCGTCGCCGGTGACGTCCTCGGGGATCGGCAGCCGCTTGATCGGCTCGCGGTCGCGGTCCCGGCTGCCGCGCTCGTCGCGGTCGCGACGGCCGTAGCCCCCGGACCGGTCGTCGCGCCCCCGCCCCTGGCCGCCACCGTACGGACGCCGAGCCCCACGGTCGTCGCGCCCACCACGGAAGCCACCGCCACGGTCATCGTCACGACGAGGCCCACGCGGCCGGTCGTCACGCCTGTCGTCCCTGCGGTCGTCCCGGCGGTCATCACGGCGGAACCCACCACGGTCATCCCGGCGATCATCGCGCCGGTCATCGCGACGGAACCCACCCTGCTGCGGACGGGAGCCACTGTCACGGCGGTCATCACGGCGGTCATCACGCCTGTCGTCCCGGCGGTCGTCCCGGCGGAATCCACCGCGATCATCGCGCCGGTCGTCACGACGGTCATCGCGACGGAATCCACCACGGTCATCCCGGCGATCATCGCGCCGGTCGTCACGACGGTCATCACGGCGGAACCCACCACGATCATCACGACGGTCATCACGCCGATCATCGCGACGGAACCCACCACGATCATCGCGCCGGTCATCACGCCGGTCATCGCGGCGGAACGGGGGGCGGTCATCCCGGCGGTCGGAGCCACCGCGGGGCCGGTCGCCACGGTCGTCACGGCGCCCGCCGAACCCACCCGGACGTCCGCCACGGTCATCGTCACGGCGCGGCCCACGGGGCCGGTCATCGCGACGGTCATCGCGGGGGAAGCCACCACGGTCGTCGCGCCGGTCGTCACGACGGTCATCCCGGCGATCGTCACGACGGAACCCACCCTGCTGCGGGGGACGGGAACCACCCTGCGGACGGGAACCACCATCACGGTCGTCCCGACGCGGCCCACGGGGCCGGTCGTCACGCCGATCGTCACCACGCCGGTCATCACGACGGTCGTCGCGCCGATCATCGCGGCGGCCGTAGCCGCCACCGCCGGGGCGTCCACCGCGGTCGTCGTCGCGGCGCGGCCCACGGGGCCGGTCGTCGCGGCGATCATCCCGCCGGTCGTCACGACGGAACCCACCCTGCTGCGGACGGGAACCACTCTGCGGACGGGAGCCACCGTCACGGTCGCGGCGCGGTCCGGAGTCGCGGAAGTCCCTCCGGTCGCCGCCGTCCCGGCGCCGCAGCTCGCGGTCACCCCGGTCGTCGGAAGAGTTGGTGGACATCTACGTGACTCCTGTCTTCAGGTCAAAACAAAAAGGACCCTTGGTCCCAGCATGAACGCTGGGACCAAGGGTCCTCCAAAGATTGTTCGGCGGCGTCCTACTCTCCCACAGGGTCCCCCCTGCAGTACCATCGGCGCTGAAAGGCTTAGCTTCCGGGTTCGAAATGTAACCGGGCGTTTCCCTAACGCAATGGCCACCGAAACCCTATCGGGTTCTAGCGAACAAGCACACTTTTCAATTAAGTAAGTGGAACTGATTCACCGGTGCGACTGTTCGCAACCCGGGAACCACACAGTGGACGCGAGCAACTGAGGACAAGCCCTCGGCCTATTAGTACCAGTCAACTCCACCGGTTACCCGGCTTCCATATCTGGCCTATCAACC
>NZ_JBSFGE010000039.1:0-65052 GCF_053596435.1 Streptomyces sp. NPDC001700 | reverse complement strand
GGCTGGGCGCCGGGCGGCGGCGGGGCCGGGGGCGCGGGCGGCGGGGCGGGCTGGTCACCGGGCGGCGGGTCCGGGGGCGCGGCGGCGGGCGGCCGGGCAGGGGTGATCTGCCCGGCCAGCCACAGCAGTTCGGCGACCTCGCGCACCGTCAGGTCCTCGTCGCCGCTGAATCGCCTCGCCAGGGCGAGCGCCTCGGTGATATCGGTCATGCGGTGTCGTTCAGCGGGCGCAGCAGTTCGCGCAGGACCGTGGGCCATTCGGGGTCGCCGGTGTGGTCGGCGGTGTGCTCCAGCCGGAGGGTGTTGAGCAACTGGTCGGTGGCGAGGAGCTTGCGGCCCTCCTCCAGGTCCTTCGCGAAGGCCGTCAGCCGTTCCTCGGAGGCGCGCAGCACCTCCGGGCCGAGGTGGGCCGCGACGATGCGGTCCAGCTTCTGCCGGGACGGCGGCCGGATGTCCAGCCGGACGCAGCGGCGGACGAAGGCGGGCGGGAACTCGCGCTCGCCGTTGCTGGTGAGGACGACGACGGGGAACTCGGCGCAGCGCACCCGCCCGTGCCGGACCGGTTCGCGGCGCAGTCCGTCGTCGGTCATCACGCGGATGTCGCAGGCGGGGTACCGCTGGAGTTCGGGGATGGTGAACTGCCCGTCCTCCAGCACCGAGAGGAGGTCGTTGGGCAGGTCGACGTCGCCCTTGTCGAGTTCGTCGATGAGCAGGACGCGGGGGCGGTCGGAGGGGAGCAGCGCGGTGCCGAGGGGGCCGAGCCGCAGATAGGTCCCGATGTCGTGGTCGCGCTTTTGGCCCTGCTCGCCGTGGTCGCGCTTCTCGTCCTGGAGGCGGCCGATGGCGTCGTACGCGTACAGCCCGTCGGCGAGGGTGGTGCGGCTGGTGACGGACCAGTGGAGGACGCGGCCGAGGCCCAGTTCATGGGCGATGCCGTGGGCGAGGGTGGACTTCCCGGTGCCGGGTTTGCCGGTGACCAGGAGCGGGCGGCGCAGATGGATGGCGGCGTTGACCATCCGGGCCTCTTCGGGCTCGGCGCGGTAGGTGGTGGCCACGCCGGTGCGGCCGGTGCCCTCGGTGGTGTGCCCGTCGCAGCAGGGTTCGGCCGCCCCGCCCGGGTCCTCGCCGGTTTCGGGGCGGACGCCGTCGAAGCGGCGCCAGGGCGGGGGTTCGGGCAGGGTCCAGTCGGTGCGGCGGACGCCGTCCCCGTAGTAGATCCACCAGGCGGGCGGCGTGGGCCGTTCGGGATCGGTGGTGACGGGCGGCTGCCGGTCGTCCGCGTTCATCGCTTGCCTCCTTGGTGGGCCCGCGGGCCCCCGAGTCGTCTGAGCCGTTCGGGGTGCCAGCCGGGGTTGTCCCACAGCACCGCGATCCCCGCGCCGTCGTGGGCTTCCTCCGGGCACCGCGCCGCCTGTCGGCGCAGGGCCAGTACGGTGCCGGGCAGCCCGGCCAGGCCGCCGTCCGCGACGACGAGTTTGGCCACCCGCGTGGGCCGCCCGGGCGAGGCGGCGCCGTTCGGGCCGGGCCGCCACCACACGGCGGCGGGCACGCCCTCCTGGATGGCGCACAGCAGGGCGTCCGGGACGGCGGCCAGGTGCGGGTAGGGGTAGGTGAGGAAGAGGCAGCTGATGTCCTCGCGGTCGGCCACTTGCCCGGCGAGCGCCTGGAGGGCGGCGGCGTCACCGATCAGGGGCTCCTGCTCCGGGTCGGCCGGGCCGCATCGTCCGGTCTCCTCGGGCGGGGTGCCGTCGCCGTGCAGCCAGTGCGGTCCGGGCGGCGGGCCCTCGTCGGCGGGCGGCTCGCCCAGCCGCTCCCAGCGGGCCAGCCACTGGGCGGTGGACCAGCCGTCCCGCAGCCGGTCCAGGGAGCGGACGACGACCGGCACGCAACGGCCGATGGGGCGGGGCACGGCCAGCTCGCCGCCGCCGCGCAGGTTCCACTCGTCGACCGGCCAGCCCAGCGCCTCCCAGGGCAGCAGGAATTCGAAGAGCAGGCACTCGGGGCCGAGATGCTGGACGAAGGGCTGGAGCCGGGAGATGAGCCGCTCGGCCGCGGCGGGGATCGCCTCCGCCGGGTGCGGGGTGTCGTCCTGGAGCTTGATGCCCAGGCAGCGCTCCCCCCGGTAGAGCCAGGCGGCGAGCCGGTAGCGGTCGCCGCCGGGGTCGCAGCGCTCGGCGCGGACCAGACAGCTGGTGTACGGGGGCGAGGCGGCATCGGCCGCGGACGTGGCGGCGCCACGCTCCTCGGTGAGCCGGTCGGCGGGCATCCGGCCGGTGCGGCGGCCGGCCGCGGTGTCGATCCAGGCACGCAGTTCACCCCGTACGGGGTCCTCCGCGCGGGCGGCGAGGTGTTCCAGGAAGACCAGCAGCGGCGGGACCCGGGTGTCGGGGCTGTTGCGCGCGTCCAGGTCGTCGACGAGGGCGGTCACGCTGCGGGCCTGCTCGGCGGCGAGCAGACCGTCCTTGGCCACCAGGACGCCGAGGGACGAGGCGGCGGCCCACAGCACCTCGCACAGCTGGTCCGGGTCGGTGGGGCAGCGGGGATCGTCCAGCAGCGCGTCGAGGTCCCGGCGCTCGTCGGCGCCGAGCAGCCCGGGGACGACGGCGGGCAGCGGGGCCGGGGCGCCGCCGGGGAGGGCGTCGTAGGCGTCCCGCAGCGCGGTGATCCAGGGCTGCGGACCGCCGTAGTCCTGCTCCAGCGCGTCGAACAGCCGCCGCATGACGGCGGGCAGATGCACCCGGTGCTCGAACACGGCGAACAGCTGCGGCACCAGCGCGGCGCCGTGGTCGGCGGGCCACACGACGTCGATCTGGGCGCGGGCGAGCAGCATCCGGGCGCGGGCGGCGGTCTCCAGGCGTCCGGCCAGCTCCGTCACGAGGACGGGGCACCACTGGAGGCGCGCTCGTTCGGCCAGGATCTCTCGCTCCGGCCCGATCGGAAGTGCCACGCTCACCGTCGCCTCAGGGTGCGAGGGAGGCGATCAGGTCGGCCAGCCACCGCACCGGAACGCCCTCGTTGCTGTAGACGTGCCCGGCGCCGTCCGGGGCCGGGAGGTGGCCGCCCGCGCGGTGCACGGCCACCACCCGCCACCGCTCGTCGAAGGCCGGGGAGCCGGAGGAGCCGGGCAGGGTGTCGGTGTAGTAGAGCAGCCGGTGTTCGTCCGCGTGGCTGACCACGTTGTGGTAGAGCGCGATCTTCTTGGGAGCGCCGCCGGGGTGCTGGACGATGTTGACCCGCTTCGGCACCGGCGCCCCGGGCGGGGCGAAGGTGAGCGCGCCCCACCGCCCGGTCAGCGGCTCCCGGGCGCGGACGACGGTGAGGTCGTGGCGCTCGGAGGTGGCGAAGCCGAGGTCCGGGGCGAGGGCGTACGACGTCCCGCCGTCGATCTCGCCGTCCAGTCCCTCCTGGTAGCCGAGGACGAGGCGGGCGCTCTCGGCGGCCGCCTTGTCCGGGAGGACATGGCCCGCGGTGACGACGAGGTCGCCCGCCGCCAGGAAGCCGGTGCCCAGCGCTTCCACGTCGTTCCGCAACAGCCCCACGGCGCCCGCCGCCCGCAGCCCGCTCTCCAGGAACGCCAGCGGCAGCAGGGTGCTCTGAGCACCCATCAGCTTCTCGGCACCGTCGACGGACCCCACCCCGGGCGGGGCGGGGGTCGCGGCGGGCGGCGCGGGGACGTCGAGCGCGCGGGCCAGCGCCCGGCGCAGCAGCTCGTCGTCCGGGAACTCGCCGACCATGATGGTGAGCAGGGCCGCGCGCTTGCCCCGGTTGTCCGCCTCGCGCAGCGTGGCGTGCCACAGGTCCAGCGCGCCGCCCCCGAAGTCCACCATGCCCGTGGGGATTCCGGACATCTGCATCAGCCGCCGGACGGTTCTCGCCTCCGGGTACAGCTCCGTCAGCCGGGCGGTCAACGCGGCACGTTCAGGCTTGCCTTGTACCAACGTGACCTCCCGGAAGTGTCCGATGAGCGGAAAGCTTAGCGCCGCATCGACACCGATATTCCGTTTGTCCACAAGATGGCATCACGACCCGCTCCGCTCCCCCGGGAGCGCTTCGTCCCTGTCCTCAATGTGACATCTCGTGGGCCCGGACGGCGGGCAGCGGTCCGTCGTAGCGTTCGACCTCGACCCGGGCGAGCTGGCCGGTGCAGCCCTGGGCGAGCCGGGAGGTGCCGGTGTCGCGGGTCACCGCGTTGGGGTTGCCGTGGACGCAGGTGGCCACCTCGGGGGCGGAGGGGTCGAACCAGGCGCCGGTGGCCAGTTGGATCACGCCCGGCCGCACCGCGTCGCTGAGCACGGCCCCGGCCAGGCAGCTGCCCACGGTGGAGCGGACGCGCACCACGTCGCCGTCGCGCACGCCGCGCGCCGCCGCGTCGCCGGGGTGCATCCGGGCCGGTTCGCGGCCGCGGACCTTGGAGGAGGCGCTGAGTTCACCCTGGTCGAGCTGGCTGTGCAGCCGGGTCGGCGGGTTGTTGGCGACCAGGTGCAGGGGGTACGCGCCCGGGGCCGCGTCGTCATCGGGATCGGGTGGCTCCGGCGGCAGCCAGGCGGGGTGGCCCGGGCAGTCGTCGTAGCCGTACGAGGCGATGGTGGCCGAGTACAGCTCGATGCGGCCGCTCGGCGTGGCCAGCGCCGCGCCCTCGGGGTCGGCGCGGAACCCGGCGTACAGGGTGCGCTGTTCGCGCAGGGACCGCAGCGGGACGCGGCCCGCGCGCCAGAAGGTCTTGAAGTCCTCCTCGGGCGCGTACTCCGGCGGCAGGCCCCGGCGCCAGCTCTCGTAGAGGTGTTCCAGCCAGCCGCGCGCGTCGCGGCCCTCGGTGAAGGCGTGGCCGACGCCGAGTTCGGCGGCGAGGTCGCTGAGGATCCGGTAGTCGTCGCGGGCCTCGCCGACCGGGTCGGCGACGCGGTGCATGGCGATGAGCGCGGTGTCCTGTTTGGCGCCGCCGATGTCCTCGCGCTCCAGGGTGGTGGTGGCGGGCAGCACGATGTCGGCGTGGCGGGCGGTGGCCGTCCAGTGCGGCTCGTGGACCACGACCGTGTCCGGGCGGGCGAAGGCGCGGCGCAGCCGTCCGAGGTCCTGGTGGTGGTGGAACGGGTTGCCACCGGCCCAGTGGACGAGCCGGATGTCGGGGTAGGTGTAGCGGCCCCCGTCGTACGCGTACTCCTCGCCCGGGTGCAGCAGCAGATCGGCGATCCGGGCGACGGGGATGAAGTCGGGGACCGGGTTGGTGCCCTGGTCCAGGGTGGGCAGCTTGTACGGGAGCGTCCCGGCGCCGGTGCCGCCGGTGGCGCCGTACCCATGGGCGAAACCGCCGCCGGGCAGCCCGATCTGGCCGAGCAGGCAGGCCAGCGCGATGCCCGCCCACAGCGGCTGCTCGCCTCGGTGGGCGCGCTGGAGCGACCAGCTGAGGGAGACCATGGTGCGCCGCTCGGTCAGCTCCCGGGCGAGGGCGGCGATCCGGGCGGCCGGGATGCCGCAGATCTCCTCGGCCCAGCGCGGGGTCTTGGCGGCGGAGCCGTCCCGGCCGAGGACGTAGCGGGCGAAGGCGTCGAAGCCCTCGCAGTGGCGGCGGCAGAAGTCCGCGTCGTACCGGCCCTCCTCGATCAGCACATGGCACAGCGCCAGCATCAGCGCGGTGTCGGTGCCGGGGACGGGTGCCAGCCACTCGGCGTCCAGCTCGTCGGCGAGGTCGTCGCGCAGGGGGCTGACCAGGATGAAGCGGGCGCCCCGGCCATGGGCCGCGCGCAGCAGGTCGGCCGTCCGGTGGCGGCTGATGCCGCCCGCGTTGACCTGCGTGTTCTTGGCTGGCATCCCGCCGAAGCAGAGAAAGAGACCGGTGTGCTCGGCCAGCACGGACAGCGGGGTGGGATTGCTGATCGGGGCGTCGTCCCCCACCACATGGCGCAGCAGGGTGGTGGCGGCGCCGAGGCTGTAGGTGTTGACGGAGCGGGTGTAGCCGCCGAGGCAGTTGAGGAACCGGTGGATCTGGCTCTGCGCGTGGTGGAAGCGGCCCGCGCTGCCCCAGCCGTACGAACCGCCGAAGATCGCCCGGTTTCCGTGGTCGGTGCGGACCCGGTCGAGTTCGCGGGCCAGCAGCGGGATCACCTCGTCCCAGGGGACGGGCACATGGCCGTCGCCGCCACGGGCCGGGTCGGGCCCGGGGCCGTGCTCCAGCCAGCCCCGGCGCACGTAGGGGGTGAGCACCCGGTCGCGGGGGCCGAGCGCGGCGGGCACGTTGCGCAGCAGCGCGGCGGGGTGGGGGTCGCGGGGGTCGGGGGTGACGTCGAGGCCGCCGTCGGGGCGGACGACGGCCTCGAAGGCGCCGTAGTGCGAGCTGTGGGGGTGGCCACGGGGCGTGGCACCCGGGTGCGGAGGCGTGCCGTCGCCTTCGTGGGACGTGTCGTCCTGGGCCGTGCCGCCTTCGTGGGCCGTGTCGCCGTGGGACGTATCGTCGCCGTCCCGGGACGGGTCGTCGGCTCTGCTGCTCGCTGCCGTGCTCATGCGGTGATCTCGCCTTTCGTGTCGGTCCTTCCCTTTCTCCCCTTCCTCTGATCGCCCCGCTCACTCCCCCTCGGCCGGTCCGGGGTCCGCCATCAGCCGGACGGCCCAGGGAAAACGGGGGGCGAGCCCGGTGGGCCGACTGCTGAGCGTTATCGTCGATCCCGTTCCGCGTATGCCGATATTCAGCCACCGATGGCATACTTGAACGCGCGACCAAATGGGTTCACTCCCCGCCAGGGGCGCGGCGGTGGAGGCCGTCATCTGCCCATGGCGGAAGTCCGAGGGCAAGGGTGAGATGACCACATGACGCGACCGGACACGCCGCCGCACGAGCAGCCCGTCCGGTCGGACGACCTCATCGACGAGGCGTCCACAGCCAGGGCCACTGTCGACGGGCACGGCATCGTCACCCAGTGGAACGAGGGGGCCGCAGGGCTGCTCGGATACCGGCCCGAGGAGATCGTGGGCAGATCGGCCGCCGTTCTCCTCGCCGACGAGGGCAATCCGCGGCCCGTGGCCGAAACCCTGCGCGACCTGAGTCCGCCCGACCGGTTCCGTGGCCGGGTGGCGCTGCTGCACCGCGACGGCTCCCGGGTGACAGCCGGGCTGCTGGCCCACCGCGTCACCGCGCCCGCCAACGCCACCGACGCCGCCGCTCACGCCGCTGACACCCCCGATGACGCTCCCCGTGACGTCACCGAATGGCTCATCGTCTCCCCGCTCCCCCGGCCGGAACGGCCGCTGGCGGACGAGGAGTTGCTGAGGCACTGCTTCGCCCAGGGGCCGTGCACGATGGCGGTGTACGACACCGGGCTGCGGCTGCGCTGGGCGAATCAGGACATGGAACGGGTGCTGGGCCTCACCCAGGAGGAGATCCGCGGGCTGCGGATCCCGGAGATCACCCCCGGGCCCGAGGCGGAGGAGACCGAGGAGCGGATGCGCCGGGTGCTGGAGACCGGCGAGGAGCAGCACATCGAGCTGTTCCTGCGGATGCCCGGCCACGACCGCCCGGTCGCCTGGTCGACCTCGCTGGCCCCGCTGCGGGACGGCGAGGGCCGGGTGGCGGCCGTGATGCTGTCCGCGCACGACCGGACCCCGCAGCACACCACCCGGCGCCGTCTGCTGCTGCTCAACGAGGCGAGCAACCGGATCGGCTCCACCCTGGACATCGAGCGGACCGCGCAGGAGCTGGCCGATGTGGCCGTCCCTGAGCTGGCCGACTTCGTGACCCTCGATCTGCTGCCCTCGGTGCACGGCGGCAGCGAACCGCGCCCGGGCCCCCTGACCAGCCATGTCATGCTGCGGCGGGTCGCCGCCCGGTCGGTGTTCGCGGGCACCCCGGAGGCCGTGGTCGAGGTGGGGAAGGTGGCCGCGTACCCGGACTTCTCCCCCGCCGCCGAATGCCTGAAGGCGGAGCGGGGGCTGCTGAACCGGGTGACGGACCCGGCGGTCTCCCGGTGGGCGGCGCAGGCCCCGGACCGGGCCGAGATGATCCATCAGTTCGGCTTCCACTCCACGATGGCCATCCCGCTGCGCGCCCGCGGCACCACCCTCGGCGTGGCCACGTTCTCCCGGCACCAGCGCCCCGAGCCGTTCGAGGAGGACGACCTGCTGCTCGCCGAGGAGATGACGGCCCGGGCGGCGGTCTGCATCGACAACGCCCGCCGCTACACCCGGGAGCGCAACACCGCCCTGGCCCTGCAGCGCAGCCTGCTGCCACGGACCCTGCCGCACAGCGCGGCCGTCGAGGTCGCCTCCCGCTATCTGCCCGCGGGCCCGCAGGCCGGGGTGGGCGGCGACTGGTTCGATGTGATCCCGCTGTCCGGGGCGCGGGTCGCGCTGGTGGTGGGCGATGTGGTCGGCCACGGGGTGCAGGCGTCGGCGACCATGGGACGGCTGCGTACGGCGGTCCGTACCCTCGCCGATGTCGACCTGGCCCCCGACGAGCTGCTCACCCATCTCGACGACATGGTCAACCATCTGTCCGCGGAGGCGGAGACCGCCCAGGGCCCGGCGGCCGCTGGGGCCATCAGCGGGGACATCGGCGCCACCTGTCTGTACGCGGTCTACGACCCGGTCTCCCGGCGCTGTTCGATCGCCCGCGCGGGCCATCCGCCGCCCGCCGTGGTGTCCCCCGACGGTTCGGTGGACCTGCTCGACCTGCCCGGCGGCCCGCCGCTGGGGCTCGGCAGCCTGCCGTTCGAGACGGTCGAGGTGGAGCTGGCCGAGGGCAGCCTGCTCGCGCTGTACACCGATGGCCTGATCGAGTCCCGCGACCAGGACGTCGACCGGGCGCTGGACACGCTGCGCTCCGCGCTGGCCCAGCCCGCCGACTCGCTGGACGCCCTCTGTGACGTCGTGATCAGCAAGATGCTGCCCAGCCGCCCGGAGGACGACGTGGCGCTGCTGCTCGCCCGCACCCGGGCCCTGGACGCCGACCACGTGGCGACCTGGGACCTGCCCGCCGACCCCTCGCTGGTGGCGCAGGCCCGCCGGGACGTCTCCGCGCAGCTGGCGGCGTGGGGGCTGGAGGACGCCGTGTTCACCACCGAGCTGGTGGTCAGCGAGCTGATCACCAACGCCATCCGGCACGCCAAGGCGCCCATCCAGCTGCGGCTGATCCATGACCGCACCCTCATCTGCGAGGTGTCCGACGGCAGCGGCACCGCGCCGCATCTGCGCCGGGCCCGCACCTTCGACGAGGGCGGCCGCGGCCTGCTGCTGGTGGCGCAGCTGACCCAGAGCTGGGGCACCCGGCAGACCGGCAGCGGCAAGACGATCTGGGCTGAGCAGTCCCTCTCCCCCACCGACTGCTGACCGCGACCGGGGCGCCACGTCCGTACACTTCACTACAATCGGCGGCAAGCAGCCCTGGTCGTCATGGACTTGAGGCCGCACCATGGCATGCGGCGTCCGGCTTCCGGCGGACGCCGCTGCCCGCCGCCGTGGCGGGGCGGCCTGCATCATTCGCGGCGGAACGAAAGGCCGCAATCCATGCGAACTGAAGCCACGCGCCCGGGCGACCCCCTGGCCGCGCTGAGCCCCGCCGAGTCGGCCCGGCTGATGGCCGTCATACGGGACGCCGCGCTGAGCCGGGGCAGGCTCCCGCTGCCCGCGCGCCCGGTGATCGGCCAGTCCTGGGACCGGATGCTGCGGCTCGGCCTCGACCCGGACCGGGGCGACGACCGGGGGCTGCTCAGTCTGGACGAGCTGGAGCGGCGCAGGCAGGCGACGCGGCTGGCCGATGTGCTGCCGACCCTGCACAGCGGGCTGCTGGAGGCGGCGGAGGCGGCCCAGCACATCATGATCATCGCGGATGCCGACGGCCGGGTGCTGTGGATCGACGGCCATCGCGGGATCCGCCGCCACGCGGAGGGGATCGCCCTCACCGAGGGCGCGCACTGGGCCGAGGAGACGGCGGGGACCAGCGGGATCGGCACCGCGCTCGCCGTCCGGGCCCCGGTGCGGGTGCACTCCGCGGAGCACTTCGTCCGCGCCTTCCACACCTGGAGCTGCGCCGCCGCGCCGGTGCGCGATCCCCGGGACGGGCAGCTGCTCGGCGTCATCGACATCAGCGGGCCCGCGCCGACGGCCCACCCCACCGTGCTCTCCCTGGTCACGGCGACCGCCCGGTGGGCCGAGGGCGAACTGCGGCTAGCCCACAGCCGCGAGCTGGACGCGCTGCGCGCCCTCGCCGCGCCCGTCCTCGCCCGCATCCCCGGCAAGGCCGCCGTGGTGGACCGGCACGGCTGGGTCGCCGCCGTCACCGGCGTCAGCCCCCGGGACCACCGGCTGCCGCTGCCCAAGGCGGCGCGGGAGGCGCCGTACGGGCCGGTCTGGCTGCCCGCGCTGGGTACGTGCGCGGTGGAACCGCTGCCCGGCGGTCATCTGCTGCGGGTGCTCGACGGCGAGGACGGCGACCCGGCGGCGCCCGCCGGTCCGGGCCACCTGGTGCTGGACGTACGCGACCGGCACCACTGGTCGCTGACCTTCTCGGGCCCCTCCGGCACCTGGACGCACGGGCTCAGCGCGCGCCACGCCGAACTGCTGCTGGTGCTCGCCGCGCACCCCGAGGGGCGCACGGCGGCGCAGCTCGCCGACGACCTGTTCGGCGACCCGACGCGTACGGTCACGGTGCGGGCGGCGATGTCGCGGCTGCGCGGACGGCTCGGGGCGGTGCTCACGCACCGCCCCTACCGGTTCGCGGACCGGATCCGCGTCGAGGTGCGGGGGCCGGACCGGCGGCAGGATCTCCTGCCGTTCAGCGTGGCCCCGGCGGTCGCCCGGCTGCGGACCGCGCCCGTCTTCTAGCGCGTACGTCCTAGCGCGTGCCCGCGACCTCCTCCGGGCTCAGCACCTCGGCGAGGCGCTCGGCGGGCAGCAGGCCCTTCTCCAGGACGAGTTCGGCCACACCGCGCCCGGTGGCCAGGGCCTCCTTGGCGATGCTGGTGGCCGCGCTGTAGCCGATGTACGGGTTGAGTGCGGTGACCAGGCCGATGGAGTTCTCGACGGTGGCGCGCAGCTCGTCGGCGTTGGCGGTGATGCCGGAGACGCACCGGTCGGCGAGGACCAGGCAGGCGGCGCGCAGGTGGGTGACGCTCTCCGAGAGTGAGTGCAGGATGATCGGCTCGAAGGCGTTGAGCTGGAGCTGTCCGGCCTCGGCGGCCATGGTGATGGCCACGTCGTTGCCGATCACCTCGAACGCCACCTGGTTGACGACCTCGGGGATGACCGGGTTGACCTTGCCGGGCATGATGCTCGAACCGGCCTGCACCGGCGGCAGGTTGATCTCATTGAGCCCGGCGCGCGGACCCGAGGAGAGCAGCCGCAGATCGTTGCAGCTCTTGGACAGCTTGACCGCGATCCGCTTGAGAACGCCCGACAGATGGACGAACGCCCCGCAGTCCTGGGTGGCCTCCACCAGGTTCGCGGCGGTGATCAGCGGCAGCCCGGTGATGTCCTCCAGATGCCCGCGAGCGGCCTCGGCATAGCCCTTGGGGGCGTTGAGGCCGGTGCCGATCGCGGTCGCGCCGAGGTTGATCTCGTGCACCAGGCCGGAGGCCTCCAGCAACCGGCTCTGGTCCTCCTCCAGCATCACGGCGTACGAGGAGAACTCCTGGCCGAGCGTCATGGGCACCGCGTCCTGGAGCTGGGTGCGGCCCATCTTCAGGATGTCGCGGAACTCCTCGGCCTTGGCGGCGAAGGCGAGCCGCAGCGTCTCCATGGCCGCGTGCAGCTCACGGACGGCGATGATCGTGGAGACGTTGACGGCGGTCGGGTAGACGTCGTTGGTGGACTGGCTGAGGTTGACGTCCTCGTTGGGGTGGAGGATGCCGTACTCGCCCTTTTCGTGGCCGAGGATCTCCAGGGCCCGGTTGGCGATGACCTCGTTGGCGTTCATGTTCGTCGAGGTACCGGCGCCGCCCTGGATCACGTCCACGGTGAACTGGTCGTGCAGTTCACCTCGGCGTATCTCCTGGCAGGCCGCGGCGATGGCGTCGGCCTTGAGCGAGGAGAGCAGGCCCAGGTCCTCGTTGGCGCGGGCCGCTGCCTCCTTGACGGCCGCCAGGGCGCTGATCAGGTGCGGGTAGGCGGCGATGGAGGTGCCGGTGATCGGGAAGTTCTCGCAGGCGCGCAGGGTGTGGATGCCCCAGTACGCGTCGGCGGGGACGTCGCGGTCGCCGAGCAGGTCGTGTTCGCGGCGTGAGCCGGGGTCAGCGGTCATGGCTGTGCGTGGTTCCTTGCGAGTGAGGGTGGGAACGGGCGGATCAGGCCGTGGGCAGGGCGAAGGCGTCGGTGGCCTGGAGCCGGCCGACCGTGGAGTCGCCGCCGACGACCGGGGCGGTGGCGAACTCGGCGAGGACGTCGGGCGCTATGCCGCAGTGGGCGAGCGCGGCCGCCGCCACCGGCATCCGGGCGCGGTCGGCGCCGTCGGCGATCTTGACGACGACGGCCCGGCCATCGGACAGCCCGGCCAGCTGCACGCCCTCGAAGCCGTCCTTGGCGAGCAGCCCGGGGACCTTGCGCATCAGCCGGGCGACGTCCCGGTCGTCGCCGGACGCCATCTCGGGGTAGGCGCGCATGGCGTCCGCGACCCGGCCCTCCGGGGTGTCCGGGGCGGCCGAGGCGATGGCGGCGGCGGCGCGGGCGAGGCCGAGCGGGGAGACGGAGAACAGCGGCGCGCCGCAGCCGTCGATGGTCACCTGGGCGACCCGCTGTCCGGTCAGCTCCTCCACGGTCTCGGCGATCACCTGCTGGAGCGGGTGGGCCGGGTCGAGGTAGTCCTCCAGCGACCAGCCGCGCAGCTTCGCCGTGTACAGCATCGCGGCGTGCTTGCCGGAGCAGTTCTGCGCCAGCCGGGAGGGCTTGCGGTCGGCGCGCAGCCACGCCTCGCGCATGGCGGAGCCGTACGGCAGGTCGGGGGTGTTGCGCAGCTCGTCCTCGGTGAGACCGGCCTCGTCCAGGATGCGCCGGGCCCCGGCCAGATGGGTGTCCTGGCCGGAGTGGCTGGCGGCGGTGAGCGAGAGCAGCGCGCCGTCCAGCGGCAGCCCGGCGCGCAGCAGCGCGACGGCCTGTACGGGCTTGAGCGCGGAGCGCGGGTAGAACGCGGCGTCGATGTCGCCGGTCTGGAACGCGACCTTGCCGTCGGCGGCCAGCACGACCGCCGACCCATGGTGCACGCCCTCGATCACACCAGCGCGTACGACATGGGCGACCGGCACATGGCGGGGTTCGCGGATGACGGGGGGCTCGGCCGGGGTGGGGCGAGCGTCGTCGGTGTGCGGCCGGGGGGTGTGATTCATGGTGGTGGTGTTGCTCCGGTCGTCGGGGTGGTTCACGGGTTGGTTCATCGGCCTGGTCCGGGGGTTTCCCCGGCGCCGGGCCGGTCTATTCCTTGGTCGCCGCCGCCTCGTCGCGGACGGATTGCACCCGGCCCCTGGTACAGAACCAGCCGATGACCAGGGCCAGCGCGATACCAGGGAGCGCCATCACGGTGAGTCGGCTGGGTCCGCCGTCGGCCCACATCAGGACCATGACGGAGAGGAGGAAGCCGAGGGTGACGATCTCGGTGTACGGCGAGCCGGGGAGCCGGTAGCTGGGCCGGGTGACGTGACCGGCCTTGGCGCGGCGCCAGAAGAGCAGATGGCAGATCATGATGATCGCCCAGGTGGAGAGGATGCCGAGCGCCGCGAAGTTGAGCACGATCTCGAACGCTTCCTTGGGCACGACGAAGTTGAGGCCGACGCCCAGCACACAGACCGCGGAGGTGAGGAGGATGCCGCCGTAGGGCACCTGGGTGCGGCTCATCTTGCCGGTGAACTTGGGCGCGGAGCCCGCCATGGCCATCGAGCGCAGGATGCGGCCGGTGGAGTAGAGGCCGGAGTTGAGGCTGGACATCGCGGCGGTCAGCACGACGAGGTTCATCACATCGCTGGCCGCGGGCACCCCGAGCTTGGAGAGCACGGTGACGAAGGGGCTCTGGTCGCCGGAGTAGGCGTCGGAGGGCATCAGCATGGAGAGCAGCACCACGGAGCCGACGTAGAAGACGGCGACGCGCCACATGATGGAGTTGATCGCCTTGGGCATGATCTTCTCCGGCTCCAGGGTCTCGCCCGCGGCGACGCCGACGAGTTCGACGGAGGCGTAGGCGAAGACGACGCCCTGGATGACCAGCAGCATGGGCAGCGCGCCGTGCGGGAACAGGCCGCCGTGCTCGGTGATCATGCTGGGCCCGGTGGCCTGACCGTCCACCGGGTGTCGGCTGACCAGCAGGAAGATGCCGATCGCCATGAAGAGGACGAGCGCGCCGACCTTGATGATGGCGAACCAGAACTCCAGCTCACCGAAGATCTTCACGGAGATGAGGTTCACCGTCAGCACGACGGCGAGCGCGATCAGCGCGATCACCCACTGCGGTATGTCGGAGAACATGCCCCAGTAGTGGGTGTACGTCGCGACGGCGGTGATGTCGGCGATGCCGGTGGTGGACCAGTTGAGGAAGTACATCCAGCCCGCGACGTAGGCGCCCTTCTCGCCGAGGAACTCCCGGGCGTAGGAGACGAACGCGCCCGAGGACGGCCGGTGCAGCACCAGCTCGCCGAGCGCCCGCACCACCAGGAAGGCGAAGAGGCCGCAGACCGCGTACGCCAGGGCCAGCGAGGGCCCGGCGTCCTTCAGGCGCCCTCCGGCGCCGAGGAACAGCCCGGTTCCGATGGCACCGCCGATGGCGATCATGTTGACATGCCGGGCCTTGAGGGACTTGCTGTAGCCGGCGTCGCCGGCATCGACATGCTGGGGCTGATCGGGCCCTTCGCCGTGGCGTTCTTCCTGCCGGAGGGACTGCTCGCTCACGCCTGCTGTCCGCCTTCCGTTGGTATGCATCACACGCCGTCCGCCGAAGCGGGGCGCACGATGGAGGTCAGGGTGGTCTCGACCCGTTCGAGGTGGTGGGTCATCGCCGCCACCGCGTCGTGTTCGGACCCGTCGGCGAGCGCCTCGACGATCGCCCGGTGTTCACGGTTGGACTGCTCCCGGCGGCCGCCGAGTTCGTTGAGAAACGCCGACTGCCGTGCCAGGGCATCGCGGATCTCCTCGATGACCCTGCGGAAGACCGGGTTCTGCGCCGCCTGGGCGACGGCGAGATGGAACGTGGTGTCCATCGCCACCCAGGCGGTGGTGTCGGTTTCCCGCTCCATCCGGTCCAGCAGATGGGAGAGGTGGTCGAGATCCTCGACGGAGCGGCGCAGTGCCGCGTAGCCCGCGACGGGGATCTCGATGTGCCGACGCACCTCCAGCAGGTCGCTCGCGGCGTAGTCCCCGAAGGTGGGGTCCTGTACCGGACCGCTGGAGATGACGAACGTGCCCTTGCCGGTGCGCGAGGCGGTGAGCCCCATGGTCTGCAGGGCCCGCAGGGCCTCGCGGAGCACCGGGCGGCTCACCTCCAGGCGACGGCACAGCTCGACCTCGGAGGGGAGTTTGTCCCCCACCGCGTAGTCGCCGCGCTCGATGGCACCCCGGAGGTGGCTGAGGACCGCTTCCATGGCACTCACGCGACGAGGAAACGATTCAGCGCCTGTCTGGCTGTCTGACAAGTTCACCCGAGGATCCTCAGCTGTGCGCCAAAGCGTTGTCAAGGCTTCTGATGCGGCGAATGATTCGGCCGCGTCGCGAATGAATCCAGCCAGCCTGTGCCCTGTTTGCCCACATATGGACTTTTCGCCCTTCGGGTCGGAGACTGCGATTGAGGGGCTGCCGAGAGGGCTGCTGATGGCCGCACGCACGGCGACGAGGATGAAGACGACGAGGACACGGATCACGGCGCTCGATACCCATGACATCCGCTTTCCCACGTCGCGCTGGCTCCATGGGTCGGACGCCAGCCACCCCGACCCGGACTACTCGACCGCGTACGTGATCGTCCGCACCGACGCCGGGGACGGGCTGGAGGGGCACGGCTTCTGCTTCACCATCGGCCGCGGCAACGAGGTCGAGGTCGCGGCCATCGACGCGCTGCGCCCCCGGCTGGTCGGCACCGAGCTGCCCGGTCTGCCCGCCGGTCTGGCCGACGTCTACCGGGCGCTCGCCGACGACGGGCAGCTGCGCTGGCTGGGCCCGGAGAAGGGCGTCACCCACATGGCGGTCGCGGCGGTAATGAACGCCCTGTGGGACCTCACCGCCAAGCGGGCCGGTAAGCCGCTGTGGAAGCTGCTGTCCGATCTGCCCCCGGAGGAACTGGTCGCCCTCGCCGACTTCCGCTACCTCGCCGACGCGCTGACCCCCGACGCCGCCCTGCGGATCCTGCGCCGCGCCGCCCCCGGCAAGGCCGGGCGCGAGGCCCGGCTGCGGGCCGAGGGCTACCCCGCGTACCTCACCTCCTGCGGCTGGCTCGGCTACGACGACGACCGGCTCGCCCGCGCGGCGCGGGCGGCCGTCGCCGACGGCTTCACCCAGATCAAGCTGAAGGTCGGCGCCGACCCCGGCGACGACCTCCGGCGCTGCCGGATCGCCCGCGAGGCCATCGGCCCCGGCATCCGGCTGGCGCTCGACGCCAACCAGCGCTGGGAGGTCGGCGAGGCGGTCGAGCGGACCCGGGCGCTGGCCCCCTTCGCCCCGTACTGGATCGAGGAGCCGACCAGCCCGGACGAGATCATCGGGCTGGCCGCGATCCGTCGCGCCGTCGCACCCGTGAAGGTCGCGGCGGGCGAGCACGTGGCGAACCGGGTCATCTTCAAACAGCTGCTGCAGGCGGACGCGCTCGATGTGCTCCAGCTGGACGCCTGCCGGGTCGGTGGCGTCAACGAAAACCTCGCGATCCTGCTGCTGGCGGCGGAGTTCGGGGTGCCGGTGTGGCCGCATGCCGGCGGTGTTGGGCTGTCCGAACTGGTCCGGCACCTGGCCATGTTCGACTACGTCGCGGTCTCGGGGACCCGGCGGGACCGGGCCATCGAATACACCGAGCATTTGCATGAGCACTTCCTCGACCCGGCGATCGTCACCGCGGGCCACTACCAGGCCCCCACGACCCCCGGCTTCAGCTCGGCCCTGCGCCCCGAGGCGCTACGGACGTACGCGTACCCGGACGGCGCGGCCTGGGCGTAGGGCCTGCGGCGGCCTGTCCCCTACCCGCCCCTTCCCGAACCAGGGGGCTCCGCCCCCTGACCCCCGGACGCCCTCCGGGCGTGTGTCCTCAAGCGCCGGACGGGCTGATTCTCCAGCCCGTCCGGCCCTTGAGGACCAGGACCCGGGACAGAGCACCCCACACCCCCAACCCGTCCGGCCCTTGAGCACCAGGACCCGGGACAGAGCACCCCACACCCCCAACCCGTCCGGCCCTTGAGGACCAGGACCCGGGACAGAGCACCCGCACCCCCAGCCCGTCCGGCGCTTGAGGACCGGGGCACGGGGCGGAGCCCCGGATCGGGAAGGGGCGGGGTGGGGAAAAACCCGCCACCCCAACAGACGGCACCCCCAGCCCGTCCGGCGCTTGAGGACCGGTTGGGGGAAGGCCCCGGTGGGGCGGTTGCGCGGCGTGGCCCGCCTGGTGTGCGGGCCCGGCGGTCGTATGGTCACAGCCGGGGAGGTCTTCGAAAGCCGTTCCGCGACCTGGAGCCGGGAGCACGATGCGCACGACGCGCCACCGCCTCGCCACCGCCGCCATGGCCCTCGTGCTGGTCGGCGGCCCCGCCGCATCGGGCTGTTCCGAGGGGGACAAGGGCGGGCGGCGGGTCGGCGTCGTGGTGCCGTTCCTCACCTCGCCGTTCTGGGAGGCGTACGACCGCGACATCCCCCGGCAGGCCGCCAAGGTGGGCGTCCGCGTGCTGCCGACCGTGAACTCCAACAACGACGCGAGCCGCCAGGTCGGCGACATCCGCAATCTACTCGCCCAGAACATCGACGGCCTGGTCGTCTCCCCCATCGACTCCGCCGCGATCGTCACCGGCCTGAGGGCCGCGCAGCGGCGCGGCGTCCCGGTCGTGGCCGTCGACGTGGCCCCCGACCGGGGCAAGGTGGCGATCGTGGTGCGGGCCGACAACCGGGCGTACGGGGAGAAGGCGTGCCGGAGCCTCGGCCGGGCCGTCGGCGGACGCGGCAAGGTGGTGCAGATCGAGGGCGACCTGGCGTCGGTCAACGGCCGCGACCGCACCGCCTCGTTCGACCAGTGCATGCGGCGCCACTATCCGCACATCCGGATCCTCGACATCGCCGCCGGATGGCAGGCGGACAAGGCGGCGGCCGGGCTGGAGGCGCTCTACAGCGCCAATCGCGACATCAAGGGCATCTATCTGCAGGCCGGGGGCGTATACCTCGCCCCCACGCTGCGTACGCTGCAGCGCCACCGGGCGCTGCACCCGGCGGGCCACCGGGGCCATATCGCGATCGTCTCCAACGACGGGATCCCGCAGGAGCTGGACGCCATCCGCAAGGGGTGGATCGACGCGACCGTCTCGCAGCCCACCGACCTCTACGCCCGGTACGCCATGGTCTACATCAAGCAGGCCATGGCCGGGAGGCCGTTCCGGAAGGGGCGGACCGATCACGGCAGCACCATCGTCGAGGTGCGGCCCGGCATCCTGGAGGATCAGCTTCCGGCGCCGCTGGTGACCCGGGCCAATGTGAACGACCCGGGGCTCTGGGGCAACAACGAATGACCACCGAACGGCCACCGCTGTGCGAGGCGCGCGGGCTCACCAAGCGGTACGGGCCGACGGTGGCCCTGCGGGACGCGGGCATCACCGTACGGGCGGGCGAGACCCACGCCCTGGTCGGGCGCAACGGCGCGGGCAAGTCCACGCTGGTCGCCGTGGTCACCGGGCTGGAGCGGCCGGACGCGGGCACGGTGTGGTTCGAGGGCGAGCCCGCCCCCGCCGCCGCGGACCGGGCGGCCTGGCAGCGCCGGGTGGCCTGCGTCTACCAGCAGTCCATGATCATCAACGAGCTGACGGTCGCGGAGAACCTGTTCCTGGGCCATCAGCCGGTCCTCCCCCGCACCTCGGTGATCAGCTGGCGGCGGACCCGCCGCCGGGCCCGCGCGCTGCTGGACGCCTGGGGCGTGCCCGTGCACGAGGGCGCGCGGGCCGGGGATCTGAGCGTCGAGGACGCCAAGCTGGTGGAGATCGCGCGGGCGCTCTCCCGGGGCACCCGCTTCGTCATCCTGGACGAGCCCACGGCGCAGCTCGACAGCCGGGCGACGGCACGGCTGTTCGCGCGGATGCGGCGGCTCCAGGACGCCGGGGTCACGTTCCTGCACATCTCGCACCATCTGCGCGAGGTGTACGAGATCTGCCAGGCCGTCACCGTCTTCCGGGACGCCCGCAGGATCGTCACCGCGCCGGTCGGCGAACTGCCCACCCGGGCCCTGATCGAGGAGATGACCGGCGAACCGGCCGCCCCCGCCCGGCCGGGCAAACCTCCCCCACCCGTCCCCGGGGGCGAGGTGGCGGTACGGGTCGAGCGGCTGAGCGGCGCGTACTTCCACGACGTCAGCCTCACCATCGGGGCCGGTGAGGTGGTGGGGCTGGCCGGGCTCGCGGGCTCCGGCAGCCATCAGCTCGGCGAGGCGCTGGCCGGGCTGCACCGGCCGACCGCCGGGCGCATCGAGGTCTTCGGCCGTCCGCTGCGGCTCGGCAGCGTCACCTCGGCGCTCGCCGCCGGGGTCGGCTGTCTGCCGCGCGACCGCCGTGCGCAGGGGCTGATCCCGCTGCTGTCGGTGGCCGACAACATCACGCTGCCCATCGGCGACCGGCTCGGCCCCCGGGGGCTGATCCGGCCGTCCGCGCGGGACGCGGTGGCCCGCCGGGCCATCGAACGGCTCGGCATCACCACCCGGGGCCCGGCCCAGCGGGTGACCGCGCTGTCCGGCGGCAACCAGCAGAAGGCCGTCATGGCCCGGGCGCTGGCCACGGATCCCCGGGTGCTGGTGCTGATCGACCCGACGGCGGGGGTGGACGTACGGTCCCAGCGCGATCTGCTGGAGACCGCGCTGCGGGCCCGGGCCGAGGGGCGCGCGGTGCTGATCGTCTCCGATCAGCTGGGGGATCTGCGGGCCTGTGACCGGGTGGTGGTGATGGTGGGCGGCTTCATCACCGTCACCCACCGGGCGGGCTGGACGGACCGGGAACTCGTCGCCTCGATCGAAGGGGTCACCCTCGGCCATGAATGACCTCATCCACGAACAGCCTCGCTCATGAATGACCTCGCCGAGGGCGCGCCGCAGGCGACCCGCGCCCGCCGCCTCGTCCCGGTCCGGATCCGCGATCTGGCGCTGCTGCCCGCCGTCGTCCTGCTGCTGATCATCGGCGCGGTCGGCAACCCCGACTTCCTCGACCGGGACAACCTGGTCAACATCCTGGGCGCGTCCTCCGCGCTCGGGCTGCTGGTGCTCGCCGAGGCGATGATCCTCATCAGCGGCCGGATGGACCTCTCGCTGGAGTCGATCGCGGGCCTGGCCCCCGCCCTCGGCTTCCTGGTCGTCATCCCGGCCGCCTCCGCGGGCTTCGGCACCGAGCTGCCCACCTGGGTCGGGCTGCTGCTCATCCCGCTGGCGGGGGCGGCCATCGGGGCGGTGAACGGCGCGCTGATCGTGGGGCTCGGGCTCAACGGGTTCATCGTGACCCTGGCGATGAACATCGTGCTGCGCGGCGTCCTCATCGGCCTGGTCTCCGGCAGGACGCTGTTCGACGCGCCGGACGCGTTCTTCGCGCTCGGCTCGCGGGAGTGGCTGGGGGTGCCGGTCTCGGCGTGGGTGACCGCGCTGTGCTTCGCGCTGGCCGGGTTCGTCCTGCGCTACCACCGGCTCGGCCGCGCGGTGTACGCGATCGGCGGCAACGCCCCCGCCGCCCGGGCGGCGGGCATCCGCACCGCGCGGGTCGGCTGGACGGTGCTGGTGGTCGGCGGGGCGCTGGCGGGGCTGGCCGGGCTGGTCATCGCGGGGCGGGTCGGCGCGGTGGGCGCCAACCAGGGCAGCGGTCTGATCTTCACGGTGTTCGCGGCCGCGGTGATCGGCGGGATCAGTCTCCGCGGCGGCCGGGGTTCCCTGCTCGGCGCGCTGCTGGGCACCCTGTTGCTGGGCATGCTGGAGAATCTGCTCACCCTCGCCCAGGTGTCCTCCTTCTGGATCCAGGCGATCTACGGCGGGATCATCCTGCTCGCACTGGTCGTCGCACGGCTGACGACTGGGGAGGCCCAGGAGTCATAGTATTAAGGGAAATGTCTCCGCAGATGGGACGGGTGCGATGGCCATCCCCGAGGGAATCGCGCCGACCGAAGCGCATGTCCCGTTCGACATGGCCGATGCGGCGACGGCCCTGCTCGACGCCACGGGGACCGTCGTCGGCTGGACCACAGCGGCGGAACGGCTGCTGGGCTATCCGGCGCCGGAGGTGCTGAAGCGGCCCGCCGCGATGCTGCTGGCCGCGCCGGAGGACGCCGCGAAGGCGGTGTCCATCGCCGAGCAGTGCGGTGAGCACGGCGGCTGGGGCGGGCTGCTGGAGGTCCGGCACAGGTGCGGCCACCGGCTCGCGGTGGGCCTGCGGGTCTCGCCGGTGGCCGGGCTGAGCGACCGTACCTGCTGGCTGATCTCGGCGATCGACGTGGCGACGATCCCGACCTGGGCGGTCAGCGGATCGCTGCTCCAGGCGTTCCTGACCCGCTCCCCCATCGGGATGGCCGTGCTCAGCCCGGACCTGCGGTACGTATGGATGAACGACACCCTGGAGCGCTACGGCGGCGTCCCGCGCGACCAGCGGCTGGGCCGACGGATGGCGGACTCGCTGCCGGGCCTGGACACCGAGGCGCTGGAGGCGAAGATGCGCCAGGTGCTGGAGACCGGCGTCCCGGTGATCGACTACGAGTACCGGGGCTGGACCATGGCCGAGCCGCACCACGAGCACGCGTACTCGACCTCCTTCTTCCGCCTCGACAACGCGGACGGCCATCCGGTCGGCGTCTGCTACATGGGCATCGACGTCACCGACCGCTGGCGGGCCCGGGAGCGCCTCGCCCTGCTCAGCGAGGCCAGCGAGCACATCGGCAGCACCCTGGACGTGATGCGCACCGCGCAGGAGCTGGCCGAGTTCGCGGTGCCCCGGCTCGCCGACTTCGTCACCGTCGACCTGCTGGACTCCGTGCTGCGCGGCGAGGAGCCCCCGGCGCAGCGGACCCGGCACCTCCCCCCGTTCCGGCGGGCGGGCCAGGCCTCCATCCACGAGGGCTGCCCGGAGTCCATCGCGACGCCCGGGGACGCGGTCGCCATCTCCCCGGCGTCGCCGTTCGCGTGCAGCTTCCTGGAGGGCGAGGCGATCCTCGACCCGGAGCTGGACGCCTCGCTGGACGCGTGGACGGGCGACGACCCGGCGCGGACCCGGAAGGTCCACGAGTTCGGGATGCGCTCCCTGATGGTGGTCCCGATCTGTGCGCGCGGCACCATCCTGGGTGTGGCGTCGTTCGTCCGCACCCGGCATCCGGACCCCTTCGAGCCGGACGATCTGGTGCTCGCCGAGGAGCTGGTGACACGGGCCGCGCTGTGCGTGGACAACGCCCGCCGCTACAGCCGCGAGCACACCGCGGCCCTCGCGCTGCAGCGCAGCCTGCTGCCGCACGACCTGTCCGGCGGGCAGGCGCTGGAGGTGGCCTCGCGCTATCTGCCCACCGACGCGCGCAACGGGGTCGGCGGCGACTGGTTCGACGTCATCCCGCTGTCCGGGGCCCGGGTGGCGCTGGTGGTCGGCGACGTGGTCGGGCACGGCATCACCGCGGCGGCCACGATGGGGCGGCTGCGCACCGCCGTGCACACGCTCGCCGACATGGACCTGCCGCCCGAGGAGCTGCTGGCCCACCTGGACGACCTGGTCATCCGGCTCACCGAGGAGGAGTCGGGGCAGGAGGGGGTGGGCACGGCGGTGCTGGGCGCCACCTGTCTGTACGCGGTGTACGACCCGGTCACCCGGCGGTGCACGATGGCCCGGGCCGGGCATCCGCCGCCCGCGGTGGTGGACCCCGGCGGCTCGGTCTCCTATCCGCCGCTGCCCGCCGGTCCCCCGCTGGGGCTCGGTTCGCTGCCGTTCGAGTCGGCGGAGCTGGAGCTGCCCACGGGCAGTCTGATCGCGCTGTTCACGGACGGCCTCATCGAGACCTGCGACCAGGACATCGACGTCGGGCTCGGGCGGCTGAGCAACGCCCTGGCGCAGCCCGGGCTGCCGCTGGAGGAGCTGTGCTCGACGGTCGTCGACGCCCTGCTGACCCGTCCGCAGTCGGACGACGTGGCGCTGCTGCTGGCCCGTACGAACGCGCTGGGCGCCGGGCACGTCGTCTCCTGGGACCTGCCCTGCGACCCGGCCGTGGTCGCCAACGCCCGCTCGCTCGCCGTCCACCAGCTCGCCGAATGGGGTCTGGAGGAGCTGGTGATGACGACCGAGCTGATCGTCAGCGAGCTGGTCACCAACGCGATACGGCACGGCACCGGCCCCATCCGGCTGCGGCTGATCCGGCATGACGTGCTGATCTGCGAGGTCGCGGACGCCAGCAACACCTCGCCGCGGCTGCGCCACGCCCGGACCACCGACGAGGGCGGCCGCGGACTGTTCCTCGTCGCGCAGATGACCCGCCGCTGGGGCACCCGCTACGCCGAGGGCGGCAAGCTCATCTGGGCCGAGCAGGACCTTCCGGGTGCGGCATGAGGCACGCTCCGGCGCGTCCCCGCCCTATCCATGATCGGCTTCCTCGCGCACACTGGTCCCATGCCAACGGGAGGGGGGCATCCGGCGTGCGTGGCGAGGTGCGGAGGCGGTGGCTGGCCTCCCGTTGGGGGCGCGGCGGGGCCGCGGTGGTCGCGGGCGCGCTGCCCGCGCTGGCGTTTCCCGCGCCGTCGCTGTGGTGGTTCGCGTACGTCGCCCTGGTGCCCTGGCTGCTGCTGATCCGCTCGGCGCCCACGCTGCGGCGCGCGGCGTACGACGGCTGGCTGGGCGGGGCCGGGTTCCTGCTCGCGGCCCACCACTGGCTGATGCCGAGCCTGCATGTGTTCATCGTGCTGCTGGCGCTGCTGCTGGGCGTGTTGTGGGTGCCGTTCGGCGCGGTGACGCACCGGCTGCTGCACGGCTCTCCGGGGCCGGGCCGGGCGGGCGCCGCGCTGGTGGTGCTGCCGTCCGCGTGGCTGCTGGCCGAGCTGGTCCGGTCCTGGCAGTACCTCGGCGGGCCGTGGGCGCTGCTGGGGGCGAGCCAGTGGCAGGTTCCCGCCGCGCTGCGGCTGGTGTCGGTGGGCGGGGTGTGGCTGGTCGGCTTTCTGCTGGTCCTGGTGAACGTCGCGCTCGCCCTGCTGATCGCGCTGCCCCGGGCCCGTACCGTCGCGGTGGCCGGGCTCACGGCGTGCGGTGCGGCGGCGGCCGGGGGGTGGGCGTGGGCGCCGGTGCCGCAGGAGAGCGGGACCGCGCGGATCGCGGTGGTGCAGCCGGGTGTGATCAAGGGGCCGGAGCCGCGTCTTGAGCGCAGCGTCGAGCTGACCCGGCAGCTGGCCGCCCGCCATCCGGATCTCGTGGTGTGGGGCGAGTCCAGCGTCGGCACGGATCTCGGCGACCGGCCGCGGCTGGCGAAGCGGCTGGGCGGGCTGTCCCGTTCGGTGGGCGCGGATCTGCTGGTCAACGTGGACGCGCGGCGCAGCGATATGCCGGGCATCTACAAGAGTTCGGTGCTGATCGGGCCGGAAGGGCCGACCGGCGCCCGCTACGACAAGATGCGGCTGGTGCCGTTCGGCGAATACGTTCCGGCCCGAGGGCTGCTGGGCTGGGTCACCTCGGTGGGCAAGGCGGCCGGTGAGGACCGGCATCGCGGAGTCGAGCAGACGGTGATGCGGCTGCCGGGGGGCCTGCGGATCGGTCCTGAGGTCTGCTTCGAGTCGGCGTTCCCTGACATGAGCCGCAATCTGGCGCGGCACGGGGCGCAGGTGCTGGTCGTCCAGTCGGCGACGTCGACGTTCCAGCAGAGCTGGGCGCCCGAGCAGCACGCCACACTGGCCGCGCTGCGCGCCGCGGAAACCTGGCGGCCGATGGTGCACGCGACGCTGACCGGCACGAGCGCGGTCTTCGGCCCGCGCGGCGAGCCGGTGGGCGAGCGGATGGGTACGGGCACCAGCGCGGCGGAGGTCTACTCGGTGCCGCTGGCGGAGGGCACCAGCCCGTACGCGCGGACCGGGCCGCTGACGGTGTACGCGGCGCTGGCCGCGCTCGCGGTGTACGGGGCGACGGAGGCGGTCCGGGTGGTCAGGCGCCGTTCACCGCGTCGCTGATCACCCGCTCGCACAGTTCATGGGTGCGCAGCGCGTCCGAGGCGTCGAGCCGCCTGCCGGTGCGCACGGCGTCCAGGAAGGCGTCGGTGATCTGCTCGATGCCGCGCTGCCGGGCGACCGGCACCCAGTCGCCGCGGCGGCGCACGCTCGGCTGCCCCTTGTGGTCCGTGATCTCGGCGAGGTTGGCGACCTGCCGCTTGGTGTCCTGCCCTGAGACCTCCAGGACCTCCTCGGTGGACCCGCTCATCCGGTTCATCACGCCGAGCGCGGTGAACCCGTCGCCGGACAGCTGGAGCACGACGTGGTGCAGCAGCCCGTCGCACATCCTGGCGCGTACGTCGATGTGGTCGACCGGGCCGGGGGCGAGGAAGCGCAGGGTGTCGACGACGTGGATGAAGTCGTCCAGGACGAGGGTGCGCGGGTCCTCGGGCAGGCCGACGCGGTTCTTCTGCATCAGGATCAGATCGCGCGGATGGTCCCGGCACTGCGCGTACCCGGGGGCGTAGCGCCGGTTGAAGCCGACCATCAGGCTCACCTCGCGGTCCTCGGCCAGCCGCACCAGCCGCTCGCTCTGCCCGAGTTCGTAGGCGAGCGGCTTGTCGACGTACGTGGGCACCCCGGCGTCCAGCAGCCGGGTGACGAGCCCGGCGTGCTCGGCGGTCGGGGCGTGCACGAACGCGGCGTCGAGGTCCGCGGCGAGCAGTGAGTCGAGGCCGGTGTGGCGCTGGGCCTCAGGCACCCGGTGGGTGTCGGCGACCCGCTGGAGGGTGGCCGGGGTGCGGGTGTGCAGATGGGGCTCGAGACCGGGCCGCGCCATGAGCACGGGCAGATAGGCCTTCTGTGCGATGTCGCCGAGACCGATGCAGCCGACCCTCACGATGCCTCCTGGTGTTCGGTGGCCGTGTCCACCCTATGCGGCCTCCCGGGCGACGGGGGCCGGGGGCCGCCAGTCGGCGATCCCGTCGAAGCCGCGCAGCAGCAGCCCGGGGGCGAGGCGGGTGGCGGCGGCGAGGGCGGTGTTACGGAAGCCCACGGCGGGGGCGCTCGTGAGGGAGAGCGCGCGGGCGGAGCGCGCGGAGCGGCGTACGACGCCCATGGTGCGCGGCAGCCGGGCGCGGGTGTACGCGGCGAGCGCGGCGGCCGGGTCGGCGGCCCGGGCCTTCAGGGCCGGTGCCAGATGGTGGGCGAGGACGACGGCGTCCTCGATGGCCTGGTTGCCGCCCTGCCCCAGGGTGGGGGCCATGGCGTGGGCCGCGTCGCCGAGGAGGGCGGTCCTGCCCCGGTGGTAGGCGGGCAGCGGTTCGGTCATGTGCAGGACGTCATGGCGCGGGACGGCGCCCGGTTCGGTGGCCGCGAGGATGTCGGGGACCGGCCGGTGCCAGTCGCCGAAGAGCCGGAGCAGTTCGGCCTTCTCGCCGCCCGGGGCGCGTCCGCCGGGCGCGGTGAAGGCCGCCGCGTACGCGTAGACCCTGCCGTCCCGCAGCGGCTGGCTGCCCCAGAGCAGCCCCCGGCCCCAGGTCTCATGGGGTGCGAAGGGGCGCCCGAGGGTGGGCACGACGACGCGCCAGGTGGTGAATCCGGCGTAGCGGGGCCCGGGGTGGCCGGGGAACAGCGCGCGGCGGACCGCCGAGTGGACGCCGTCGGCGCCGACCACGAGATCGGCCTCGTACTCCCCGTCCGCCGTGGCTACCCGGGCCGGGCGGCGGTCGTCGCCGGGGTCGGTCAGCTCGGCGGGGGCGCCGGTGCGTACGCATCCCCCGGGCAGCCGGGAGGCGAGCAGTTCGACGAGGGTGGCGCGGTGGAGCAGCACCACCGGGCCGCCGAACCGCTCGGCCGCCGCAGCGCTGTCCATCCGGGCCAGCCAGCGCCCGCCGGGGGCGCGCAGCCCGCCGCCGCCCTGCCAGGCGGCCAGGGCGCGGACGTCGTCGCCGAGGCCGACGGTATCGAGGGCGCGCTGCGCGTTGGGCGCCAGGGCGATCCCGGCGCCCACGGGGTCGAGCGTTGCGGCGCGCTCCAGGACGGTGACGGACCAGCCGCGTTGGTGCAGGGCCGCGGCGGCGGTGAGCCCGCCGACTCCGGCGCCGATGACGACGGCTCGGGGCTGTTCCATGATTCCTCCCGTTGCACTACAGGTGTAGTGACACCGAGGCTACTACACCTGTAGTGCGGGCGGTAGGTTGGCCGTATGACCGCTGCCCACACCTCCGCCCGCGCCGCCGCACCGGGTGGATCCCGCGCCGAGCTGATCGCCGACACCGCCCTCGCCCTGCTGGCCGAGCGCGGTATGCGCGGGCTGACTCACCGCGCGGTGGACGAGGCGGCCGGACTCCCCCCGGGCTCGACGTCGAACCACGCCCGCACCCGCGCCGCCCTGCTCAAGGCGGCCGTCCGGCGGCTGGCCGAGCGGGAGGCGCAGGTGCTGCGGCCCGGCGAGATGCCCCACCCGGGCGACGCCGCCCTCCACGGCGGCGGCCGCCACGGTGGGGACGCCGATCCGCTCCCCGCGCTGGCCGACGCGCTCGCCCTCGCCCTGCACCGCTCGCTCACCCAAGCGCCCGACCTGCTGATCGCGCGGTACGAACTGGCGCTGGAGGCGACCCGCCGCCCCGAGCTGCGGGAGTTCTACGACGCGACGGGACGCGGCTTCCGCGAGCCGCTGGAGGCCCTGATGGCCGCCGTGGGCTCCGCCGAACCACGGCGGCACGCCCAGTCGCTGGTCGCCTGGTGCGAAGGGCAGATGTTCAGCTGCGCGGCCGGGGCCGACCATGCCGCGATCCCCGAACGCGCGGCGCTGCGCACCGGGTTCGAGGAGCTGCTGCGCGGCATGCTGAACCGATAATCCGTGGCACGGCGGAAAGCGGTGCCTCATGATGCTCGCCATGACGACTACCGAACGCCGCGACGCGCCCCGCACCGCCGATGAACGCACCAGCCTGGAGGGGTGGCTGGACTTCCACCGCGCGACCCTGGCCCTCAAGTGCGAGGGGCTGGACGACAAGCAGCTGCGCGAGATCGCCGCGCCGCCGTCCGGGCTCACCCTGCTCGGGCTCGTACGGCATATGGCCGAGGTCGAGCGGAGCTGGTTCCGGCGGGTGCTGGACGGTCAGGACGCGCCGCCGATCTGGTACAGCGACGAGGACCCGGACGGCGACTTCCGGGTCACCGAGGCGGACACCGGCGAGGCCGCCTTCGCGATCTGGCGCGACGAGATCGCCGAGGCCCGCGCGGCCGCCGCCACGCACTCCCTGGACGAGGTCGTCAGCCGCCGCGACCACGGCCACGGGGACTACAACCTGCGCTGGATCTACCTCCACATGATCGAGGAGTACGCCCGCCACAACGGCCACGCCGACCTCATCCGCGAGCGCGTCGACGGCGTCACGGGCGACTAGACCTCCACGGCCCGTCAGAGCGCGAGCCGTTGCCCCAGCCGGGCGATCGCGGCCCGCACCCGGTCGCCGTACGGATCGTCGCCCAGCGTGCCCGCGCTCGCCCGGGCCAGCGCCAGCTGGCTGCGGGCCGCCGCCTGCTGGCCGAGCTTCGCGTAGTCGGTGGCCAGGTTGAGGTGGAGGGCCGGGTAGAGGGCGCGCAGGGCGGGGGCGGCGGTGCGGGCGCCGGGCCGGTCCGCCGCGGCCAGGGCCAGCAGGTCCCACAGCAGCTCATCGGCCGGATCGTCCTGGGTGTCGGCCAGATAGTGGGCGAGCGCGCAGCGGTGGAACGCGTCCCCGTCGCCCGCGATCTCCCGCCACAGCGCGGCCAGCCGGTTGCGCGCCTCCTCGCGGTCACCGCCCCGGTGCAGCATGACCGCCTGCCCGATCCGGGTCAGCACGGCGTCGTCCTCCGGCGCCTCCCGCCGTACGTCCGCCATCCGGTCCTCCCGCCTGCACACCGCGCGGGGTCCCCCGCGTGCGGCCGACGCTAATGGCGGGGCGGGTGAACGCCCGTCAGGCGGGCCCATCGGGTCAGTCCGGCGGGTCAGTCCGGCGGCCCGTACCGCTCGGCCAGTTCGGTGACGGCGCGGGCGACGGCGGCCCGCAGCTCGGGCGGGCCCAGCACCTCGGCGTCGGTGCCCAGCCGCAGCATGTCGTGGACGGCGACGGGCAGCGACTCCACGGGCAGCACCACCCGCGCCCTCCCCCGGTCGTCGGGCGGGCCCGCCCCGGCGGCCGCCACCGCGCCGACCGCGCCGAACTGCATCGGCAGCAGCCGCAAGCCCCGCTCGGTCAGCAGCAGTTCGGCCTCGCCCCGGAAGCGCATGGCCTCCAGGGCGCTGGCCGACTCCTGCCAGGAGGCGGCGAGATCGAACCCGGCGGGGCGCTCGAAGACGTCCGTGAGCACCTCGGCGGACAGGATCCGCGCCACCCGGTAGCTGCGGATGGTGTCCTCCACCCTGGCCACCAGATACCAGATGCCGCCCTTCAGGACGAGGCCGAGCGCGTGCAGCTCCCGGTCCACCTCGCCGCGCCAGCGCCGGTAGCGCACCCGCAGCACCCGGCTCCGCCATACGGCCTCGGCGGCCGCCGCGAGGTACGGCACCGGCTCGGCGTCCCGGAACCAGCCGGGCGCGTCGAGGTGGAAGCGCTCCTGGATGCGGCGCGACCGCTCGTCCAGCTCGGGCGGCAGCGCGGCGCGCAGCTTGAGCTGGGCGGTGGTGAGGTCCGCGCCGAGGCCCAGTTCGGCGGCCGGTCCTGGCATTCCGGCGAGGAAGAGCGAATCGGCCTCGTCGCCGGTGAGCCCGGTCAGCCGGGTGCGGTAGCCGTCCAGCAGCCGGTAGCCGCCCGCCGGACCCCGGTCGGCGTACACCGGCACGCCGGACGCGCTCAGCGCGTCGATGTCGCGGTAGACGGTACGGACCGACACCTCCAGCTCCGCGGCGATCTCCGGCGCGGTCATCCGGCCCCGGTTCTGCAGCAGAAGGAGCAGGGAGAGCAGGCGGTCGGCACGCATACGGTCCATTGTGGCGCCGTACCTGACAGAAGGTGTCAGGTACGGCGGGCAGAGTCGTCTCCACCAGCGCACGCACCAGCGCACGGACATCTCCGAAGGGACCCGCCATGACAGGGCCAGCCACGACCGGGCACGCCACCGGTACGTTCACCTTCACCGACTGGCAGGAGAAGCCGGTCGGGGAGGCCGAGGGCGGGGCGAAGCTCGCCCACGCCACCGTGACCAACGGCTACTCGGGCGCGCTCGAGGCGTCCGGCACCGCCTGTCAGTACGCCATCGTCTACCTCCCCGACAAGACCGGCGGGTTTACCGGCCATGAGCTGGTGGACGGGCGGCTCGACGGCCGCCGGGGCAGCTTCGTCCTCGCCCAGCACGGCACCTTCGGCGAGGACGGCACTGTGCGGTGCGCCTTCGAGGTGGTGCCGGGCTCGGGCACCGGCGAGCTGGCCGGGCTCACCGGTGCGGGCTCGTTCACCGCCCCGCAGGGCGTCAAGGCCGTCCCGTACGCCTTCGACTACGCGCTGGGCTGAGCCGGTGCGAGGTCCGGGATCCGCCAGTCGATCGGCGTGTGCCCCTGGGCCTTCACCGCCTCGTCGATCTGGGTGAAGGGGCGCGATCCGAAGAACTTCTTCGCCGACAGCGGCGAGGGGTGCGCACCCTTCACCACCACATGCCGCTCCTCGTCGATCAGCGGCAGCTTCTTCTGGGCGTAGTTCCCCCAGAGGACGAAGACGGCCGGGTCGGGGCGGGCGGCCACCGCGCGGATCACCGCGTCGGTGAACTTCTCCCACCCCTTGCTCTTGTGGGAGTTGGCCTCGCCGCCCCGGACCGTCAGCACCGCGTTGAGCAGCAGCACGCCCTGCCGGGCCCACGGCATCAGATAGCCGTTGTCCGGGACGGGGTGGCCCAGCTCGTCCCGCATCTCCTTGTAGATGTTCCGCAGCGACGGCGGGGTCTTGACGCCCGGCCGCACCGAGAAGCACAGCCCGTGCCCCTGGCCCTCGCCGTGGTACGGGTCCTGCCCGAGGACCAGCACCTTCACCTGGTCGTACGGCGTGGCCTCCAGGGCGGCGAAGACCTCCTCGCGCGGCGGGTACACCGGACCCTTGGCCCGCTCCTCCTCGACGAACTCTGTCAGCTCCTTGAAGTAGGGCTTCTCCAGCTCCTCGCCGAGGACACCGCGCCAGGACTCGGGCAGCACGTAGGCCACGTCAACAACCTCCGGTCGTGTTCCGTTTACGGGCACGAACCTACCGGCGGCCACTGACAGCGCCGCCCGCCGGGGCGGCGCTGGTCAGTTATGGGGCTGATCAGTTACGGGTGGGCCTTACGTGCGTCAGCCGACGCCCGCGTTGAGGAAGACGCCGCCGTCCACGACGAGCGTCTGGCCGGTGATCCACGCGGCCTGCTCGGAGGTGAGGAACGCGGCCGCGCCCCCGATGTCCTCCGGTACGCCGAGCCGCCCGAGCGGATACGCCGCGGCGGCCTCCGCCTCCCGCCCCTCGTACAGGGCGGTGGCGAACTTGGTCTTCACCACGGCGGGGGCGATCGCGTTGACCCGCACGCCCGGCGCGAACTCGTGGGCGAGCTGCGCCGTGAGGTTGATCATCGCGGCCTTGGACACGCCGTACGCGGCGATGAACGGCGAGGGCGTCATCCCGGCGACCGAGGAGATGTTGACGATCGCGCCGCCGTTCTCCTTCTGCCACGCCTTCCAGGTCTGCTGGGCGAAGCCGAGCGCCGAGACGACGTTGGTCTCGAAGACCTTGCGTATCACCGCGAGGTCGAGATCGGCGATGGGCGAGTACACCGGGTTCGTACCGGCGTTGTTGACGAGGTAGTCGACGCGCCCGAACGCCTCCATCGCGCGCTCGACGGCGGCCGCCTGGTGCGCCTCGTCATGGGCCTTGCCGGGGACGCCGATCACCCGGTCGGCACCCAGCCGCTCGACGGCCTCCTTCAGGGCGTCCTCGTTGCGGCCGGTGATGCACACCCGGTCGCCGCGTGCCACCATCGCCTCGGCGATGCCGTAGCCGATGCCCCGGCTGGCGCCGGTGACGAGCGCGGCCTTGCCGCTGTCCTGAACAATCTCTTTGGTCATGGGATTCGTTAAGCTCCTGATCAGTTGAGCGGGCCGCCGGCCACGTACATCACCTGGCCGGAGACGAACCCGGCCGCGTCCCCGGTGAAGAACGCGACCGCGTTCGCGATGTCGTCCGGCTGCCCGACGCGCTGCACCGGGATCTGGCTCGCGGCCGCCTTCTGGAAGTCGTCGAAGCCCATGCCGACGCGCTCGGCGGTCGCGGCGGTCATGTCGGTGGCGATGAAACCGGGCGCCACGGCGTTGGCGGTGACGCCGAACTTGCCCAGCTCGATGGCGAGGGTCTTGGTGAAGCCCTGCATACCGGCCTTGGCGGCGGCGTAGTTGACCTGGCCTCGGTTGCCGAGCGCCGAGCTGCTGGAGAGGTTGACGATACGGCCGAACCCGGCGTCCACCATGTGCTTCTGACAGGCGCGGGACATCAGGAACGCGCCCCGCAGATGCACGTTCATGACCGTGTCCCAGTCGGACTCGCTCATCTTGAAGAGCAGGTTGTCGCGGAGCACACCGGCGTTGTTCACCAGGATCGTCGGCGCGCCCAGCTCTTCGGCGACCCGCGCGACCGCGGCCTCCACCTGCTGCGCGTCGGATACGTCGCAGCCCACGGCGATGGCCTTGCCGCCCGCCGCGGTGATCTTCTCCACGGCGCTCGCGCAGGACGCCTCGTCGATGTCGAGCACGGCGACGGCGCGCCCCTCCTCGGCCAGCCGCGCGGCGGTCGCCGCGCCGATGCCGCGGGCCCCGCCCGTCACGATGGCGACACGCTGCTCATTGGTGGACATGCGGGTTCTCCTCGCCTCGGGTGGCGGCTCACCGTCCCGGCGTCCGGGAGTCCCGGCACCCGGGGGTGAGCAACCGCTTAGTCGCTTCAGCAGACGAGACGCTATGAGGCCCGCCGCCCACTGTCAACGACCCGCTGTGATGCCCTTGCTCACCCTCGCCCGTCAGCGCACCAGCAGGTCGAGCAGCCGCTCGACCTCCGCCTCCGCGTCCGTGGTCAGCCCGGTGTGCACCGGCCCCGGCTGGACGACCGTCGAGCGCGGCGCGACCAGCCAGCGGAACCGCCGCCCCGGGTCGTCACCGGCCGCCTGACCGGCCCGTTCTCCCCCACGGCAGACACCCTCCACGGCGTGCAGCGCGGCCCGTACGCCCGCCACGTCCGCCGACGGGTCGAGCGCGAGCAGCCGGGTCTCGTCCAGATGGGTGCGGGCCGCGACGAACGACGTCGCGCGGCAGTACACGACGACGCCCGCGTTGATCAGCTCACCGCGCTCCACCCGGGGTACGACCCGCACCAGCGCGTACTCGAACACATCCCGGCCATGGTGCAGCCCGCTCACTTCGCTGCCTTTCCGTCGACCCATACCCGCAGCCAGTCGGGAGCCTTCGACGGCCCGTCACCGGAGCGCTCCCCGAGCGTGATCCTTTCACCGACCGCGGCGGCCCGCTCCAGCAGCACGCGCACATAGGCGCGGCGCACCGCGTCCGGGCTGTCGAAGCCGGGCTCGTCCGTCAGCCACTCGTCGGGGATGTCGGCGGTGACCTCGGTCAGCAGCTCCTCGGTGACCCGCGGCGCGAGCGCGGCCTCGGCCGCCGCCACATCCGGGGCGAACGGGGCGAGCACATGGTCGGAGGCGTCGTACGGCTTGGCGGCGGCCGCGTCCAGACCGCGCCAGCTGTGGTGCCAGATCATCGTGGCGCCGTGGTCGATCAGCCACAGCCTGCCGTGCCACACCAGCAGATTGGGGTTGCGCCAGGACCGGTCCACGTTCCCGATGAGCGCGTCGAACCACACCACCTCCCCGGCCTCTGCCGCGCCCACCTCGAAGGCCAGCGGGTCGAAGCCGAGCGAGCCGGGCAGATAGTCCATCCCCAGGTTGAGCCCGCCACTGGCCTTCAGCAGCTCCTGCACCTCCTCGTCCGGCTCACCCAGCCCGATCACCGGATCGAGCTGGATCCGCACCAGCTCCGGCACCCGCAACCCCAGCCGGCGGCCCAGCTGCCCGCAGATGACCTCGGCGACGAGGGTCTTCCGGCCCTGGCCCGCGCCGGTGAACTTCATGACGTATGTACCGAGATCGTCGGCCTCGACGATGCCGGGAAGCGACCCGCCCTCGCGCAAGGGCGTGACATAGCGGGTGGCCGTGACTTCAGGGAGCATCCGCCCAGGCTACTGACCGCCCTCCTGATCACCGCAAAGCCTTTTCCGGGCGGGCCGCCCCACCAGGGCCCGGCCAACAAGACGCCCGGCGGTTGAACATGTGAGCGCCGGGCCGCGTATGGAATCGAAACGTCCCTGGATCAGGAGGCACCACCATGACGCAGCCGGAAACCACCGGATGGGGCACCACCCGTCGCGCCGTCGTCTCCGCTGCCGGAGCGGCCGGGCTGGCCGTCGCCCTCACGGCTTGCGGTAAGGATGACGGCGGGACGGACGACTCGCAGAGCGCCGGTTCCGCACAGGAGTCGGCCGGGGCCGGGGAGCCGGGCGCGGGAGGCGACGCGTCGGCGGGCGGGGGCGGGATGGAGCTGGCCAAGACCTCCCAGATACCGGAGGGCGGCGGCATGGTCTTCAAGAATCACAAGGTCGTCGTGACCCAGCCCTCGGCGGGGCAGTTCAAGGCGTTCTCCTCGATCTGCACCCACCAGGGGTGCTCGGTCGGCGACGTGTCGGACGGCACCATCAACTGCCCGTGCCACCAAAGCAAGTTCGACATCAGCGACGGCAGCCCGAAGGGCGGACCGGCCACGAAGGCGCTGCCCGGCGCCAAGATCACGGTGGAGGGCACCTCGATCAAGATGGTCTGACCGCCTGCCAGCAGGCGAGGACGTCCTCGGTCGAGGTGACGGTCGCGACGAGGGCGAGGGTGTGGCGGACCATCGCCGGGGTGTACGAGGCGGGCACCCCGGCGATGGCGTCCTCGGGCACCACGGCCGTATAGCCGAGGTTGACCGCGTCGAAGACGGCGTTGGGTATCGCCACATTGGCCGACACGCCGACGATGACCAGGGTGCGGCAGCCCAGATTGCGCAGCAGCGCGTCCACACCGGTCCCGGCGAGCGGCGACAGGCCGTGCAGCCGCCGCACCACCAGATCCTCCGGGCCGACCGGAACCGGTTCGGCGATCCGTACCGCGTCGCTCCCCACGAGCTGCCGCACCGGCAACCGCTCGGCGGCCCGGAACAGCCGCGCGTTGCGGTTCGCGCCGCGCCCGTCGGCGCGCCGCTCGGCCACCGCGTGCAGCACCTGTACGCGCGTGTCGTGGGCGGCCGACACCAGCCGGGCGACACGCCCGAGCGCGCCGGACTCCCGGGCCTCGGCGGCGAGTTCGGGAAGCGCGCCGTCCGGACCCACCACGCCGCGCTGGCACTCCACGGTGAGCAGGGCGCAGCCCTCGGGCCGGAGCAGTGCGGACAGCGGCACGGCGGCCTCCTGGCTTCTTGGGCCGGGCTTCTCGCGTCGGGCTTCGCGGCCCGGACGCGCCGGAAGCCGGGAGCGTAACGGCCATTGCCTATGGAGGGAAGAGTCGCGATTCTGTGCGGATGACCGTCACCCAGCGGCGGGGACGCCGCATCATGATGACCGCGGCCGAGCTGGACGCCTTCCTCGCCGAACAGCGCACCTGCCGGGTCGCGACCGTGTCCGCGGACGGGCGGCCGCATATCAGCGCGCTGTGGTTCGGCTGGGACGGCACGGCCCTGTGGCTGTACTCCCTGACCCGCAGCCGCCGCTGGGCCGAGTTGCGCCGCGATCCCCGGCTCTCGGTGATCGTCGACGACGGGCACGACTACGGTGAGCTGCGCGGCGTCGAGCTGAGCGGCGAGGCCGTCTTCGTCGGCGAGGCCCCGCGCTCGGGCGCGCCGTGTCCCGAACTCGACGCGCCGGAGCGGATGTTCGCGGCGAAGTACTTCGGCCTCGACGCCATGCCGCACGACGGGCGCCACGCGTGGCTGCGGCTCACCCCGGACACGGTCAGCTCCTGGGACTTCCGCAAGCTGCCCCAGGGCTGAGCGCGGCCTTTGTCGTTCAGTCGACGATCTTCTCCCCCACCGACCGCAGCACCTCCACCGCCGCGCGGATGGAGGGCCTGCGGTCGGCGTCGGCGCGCCAGATCGCGTAGACGTGCCGCCGCATCGAGGGCGGGCTCACCGGCACCATCCGCACCCCCTCGGGCACCGGGCCACGGCCGAGCCGGGGGATGACGCCGATCCCGAGCCCGGCGGCGATCAGCGCGAGCTGGGTCTGGTGCTCCCGCGCGGTGTGCCGGATGTGCGGCTCGATGCCCTTGCCGCGCAGGGTCACCATCAGCCAGTCGTAGCAGAAGCCGCCCTCGGGCCAGGAGATCCACTCGTCGTCCACGAAGTCCTCCGGCTGGACCGCGCAGCGGTCGGCGAAGGGGTGGTCGGCGGGCATCGCCACGTCCACCAGGTCGTCCAGCAGCGCCGCCTTGACCAGCCCGTCCGGCACCGGCAGCGGCTTGTTGTACCAGTCGAGGACGACCGCCAGGTCGATGTCGCCGCGCACCACCGCGGGCACCGACTCATCCGGCTCCATCTCCTGCAACCGGGCGCGCAGCTCCGGATGTTCGGCCCGCATCCGCTCCAGCGCGGCGGGGAAGAGACCACGGACGGCGGTCGGGAAGGCGCCCAGCAGCAGCTCGCCGACCGCGTGTCCGCGCTGCGCCTCCAGGTCCGACTGGGCCAGCTCCACCTGGGACAGGATCCGCGCCGCGTGGTCGGAGAGCAGCCGCCCGGCATCGGTGAGCCGCACCCCGCGGCCGTTCTTGGCGAGCAGCTGCTGCCCGGTCTCCCGCTCCAGCTTCGACAGCTGCTGGGAGACGGCCGAGGTCGTGACGTGCAGTCCTTCGGCCGCACCGCTCACGGAGCCGTGCCGGGCCACGGCGTACAAGGTGCGCAGGCGATCCAGATTCATGTAAGCGATGCTACGCGATGCAACGCACACATTACCGATTGTTCTAAGAGGTTGTAATCCACAAGCGTATCCTCGCCGGGGCAGGCCTCAGTCCACCCGGCCCGCCGGTACCGGGCCCCTCGCCACCGCCGAGGCCACCGCGTCGGCGACCCCCGGCACCTCGTCGAGGCGCAGCGGAGAGACCGTCACCCGCAGACCCTGGCCCGAGGCCACCCGGAACCGGGCGCCCGGGGCGACGGCCCAGCCCATGGACAGGAGGCGGGCCACCGCGCCCGTCTCGTCGGGCACCGGGACCCAGGCGTTCATCCCGCTGCGCCCGTGCGCGGCGACGCCCCGCTCCCGCAGGGCCCCCACCAGGGCGTCGCGGCGCGCGTCGTACGACGCCGCGACGGCCGCCGCGTCCACCGCGCCGGTGCGCCACAGCCGCGTCACGGTGTCCTGCAGCAGGTGGCTGACCCAGCCGGGGCCGAGCCGCTGCCGACCGCGCAGGCGGTCCAGGGTGACGGAGTCGCCGGTGAGCACCGCGAGGCGCAGATCGGGGCCGTACGCCTTGGCGGTGGAGCGGACCAGGGCCCAGTGGTCCGTGGTCCCCGCGAGCGGACACAGGGGCAGGTCCACGATGCCGTGACCGTGATCGTCCTCGATGAGCAGCACACCAGGGTGACCGGCGAGGACGGCGCGCAGCTCACGGGCGCGCGCCGCGCTCACCGCCGCGCCCGTCGGATTCTGCGCCCGGTCGGTGACGACGAGCGCCCGCGCCCCCTGGCGCAGCGCCCGCTCCACCTCCTCCGGCAGCGGCCCGTCGTCGTCGAGCCCGACGGATACGGTGCGCAGCCCGAGCGCCGGGACGAGGTCGAGCAGGCTGCCCCAGCCGGGGTCCTCGACGGCGACCGCGTCACCGGGCCGCAGATGCGCGGCGAGGACGCGCTCGATGGCGTCGAGCGCGCCGGAGGTGACGGCGACGGGCCCGTCCGGCACGCCGTCCGCGTCGAAGGCGGCACGCGCCGACTCGCCGATACCGGGGGCGACCCCCGGCGCGCCGTACAGCGTGGGGCACCCGGCGGCGCGCGCGGCGGCCTCCGCGAGGGCCGGGCCGAGCGGCGGCAGCAGGGCGGGGTCGGGGTTGCCGGTCGCGAGATCACGCGCGCCCGGGGCCTCGACCCGGAGCCATTCGCGGGGCGTGCTCGCGGGGCGCGCCCGCACCCGGGTCCCCCGGCGGCCCGCCGTCTCGACCACTCCGCGCTCACGCAGGACGCGATAGGCGGCCGCGACGGTGTTCGGATTGACGCCCAGCCGCGTGGCCAACTCCCGCTGCGGCGGCAGCGATTGACCCGGCGACAGGGCCCCGGCGCCGACCGCCCGCTCCACACTGGCCGCGATCTCCGCCGCACCGCGCCCTTCGATCGGATATTCTCCTAGCACAAAACACAGTATGCACTAGTGCAATGGGAGTGCGCAAATGAGTGCGACCACCGAACCGGACGAGACCACCGAGCCGGGCGACACCGTCTACGCCGCGACCGACCGCACCATCCCGACCCGGGCCCGGCAGCGCGCCTCGTACGACAAGGACGTGGTGCACGCGATCCTCGACGAGGGGTACATCTGCCATCTGGGCTTCATACGCGACGGCGCCCCGGTCGTCCTGCCGACCCTCTACGCCCGCTCCGGGAGCCGCCTCTACGTCCACGGCTCGACCGGCTCGCGCCCCTTGCGGATGGCGGGCGCCGAGGACCCGGGGCTGCCGGTGTGCCTGACGGTCACCCACCTGGACGGCCTGGTGCTCGCCCGCTCGGCGTTCCACCACTCGCTCAACTACCGCTCGGTGGTGGTGCACGGCACCGCCCACCAGGTGCGGGACGAGGCCGAGTGCGCGGCCGCGCTCGACGCGCTGGTGGACCATGTGGTGCCGGGCCGGGCCGCCGACTCCCGCCCCGCGAACGCGAAGGAGCTGGCCGCCACCGCCGTACTCCGCCTCGACCTCGACGAGGTCTCCGCCAAGGTGCGCACCGGCGGCCCCAACGACGAGCCGGAGGACATGGCGCTTCCGTACTGGACTGGCGTGGTCCCGGTCGCCCGGACGTACGGCGCGCCCATCCCGGCGGCCGACCTGGCGCCCGACACGCCCGTACCTGGCTATGTCGCGTCGCTGACCTGACCCGGCAGACGGCCTGACCCGGCAGACGGCCCACCCCGGCAGGCGGCGCGCTACGAGGCCGGATCCCCGGGGCGGCCCTCCGGGGGTTCGTCCGCCGTCGCGCGGCGCCGCCCCCGCTCGGACGCGGCGGGCGCGGGCTCGGCGGGCGGCGCCCCCGCCGCCACCGGCTCCGCCCCCGCCGCCTTCGGCGCCGACGTCTGCGCGATCAGCGCCCCGCCCAGGACGAGCAGACCGCCGACGACCTGGACCGCGCCCAGGTGTTCGTCCAGCAGCACCCAGGCCAGCACCGTCGCGACGACCGCCTCCAGGCAGGCCACCACCCCGGCCACCTGTGGCGACAGCCGGCGCACCGACAGCACCCCGGTCAGATACGCGACCACCGTGGCGACCAGCACGATCCAGCACAGCAGCAGCACCGCGGGGACCCGCGTGCCCGCGAGGTCCGCCTGACCGGTGAGCACCGGCCAGTGGGTCTCCCACGGCCGGGCGATCACCGTCATCGTCGCGGCGCCGATCAGCAGCCCGTAGGCGATGACGCCGAGCGGATCGGCCGCGTCCTGTCCCTGGCTGCCGTGGTCGGACAGGACGAAGTAGCCGACCTGGCAGCACGCGGCGCCGAGCGCGAGCAGCAGCCCCAGCGCGTCGAAGCTCAGCCCGGACCACACCTCCACGACACACGCGAGCCCGCCCACGGCGAGCACGACGCCGACCGCCGCCGACCGGCTCACCGGCCGCCGCTGGACGAACCGGACCCAGCCCAGCACCAGCGCGGGCGCGAGGTACTCGACGAGCAGCGCGACCCCGACCGGGATGCTCGACAGCGCGGCGAAGTAGAAGGCCTGGACGCCCGCCACGGCCAGCAGGCCGAACCCCAGGAGCAGCCCGGGGCGCCGCAGCGGCAGCCGCCGGTGGCGCCAGACCAGGGGCAGCATGACGAGGGCCGCGCCCGCCACCCGCAACCAGGTGACCTGCAGCGGTTCGAGCCCCGCCTCGATCAGCGGTTTGGCGGCGACGCCCGAGCCGCCGAACGCGAGCGCCGAGACCAGGGCGAGCCCCAGACCGACACCCCTGCCCTGATCATGGTGCTGGCCTCGCGTGCTGTGCATCGGGCCATCATGTCAGCCCGATGTCAGGACCGTCACCCCGTTGGCAGCTGACACCTTTCCCCGTCCAGCGCCGTGACCAGCAGATCCACATCCACCCCGGCCCGCCGCAACACCTCCGCGGCCCGGCACTCCCGGTCGTAGGTCAGCGCGGCGAGGAGGTCGGGGCCCTCGGCGAGTAACGCGCCGCGCGCCGCGGCGCGCCCGACCGCCGCCGCCATCGCGGACGCGGCCGCCGGGGACCAGCCGGGCAGCCCGTCCCCGGCGCCGGTCGCGGACGTCTCGACCGTGCCGCTCCACCGGAGCCCGTAGCCGATGGTGCGCTGCACCAAGTAGCCGAGCAGCCGCGCCACTTGGGGCGGGCCACCGGCGAACGCGCCCCACACCCGCGGGTCGTTCTCCACCAGGGTGTGCAGCAGATGGGCCGTGTCGAGCTGCTGGTCGGCGTCGCGTACGGCGCGCCGACGGGCCCCCGTGACCACGGCGGTCAGCCGCTCGCCCAGCCGGTTCTCGAACCCGGCACCGGCCGGACCGGCGGAAGCGGAAAGGGTAGGACTTCGCACGCTCTCACCCCATCAGTCCCTTGAGGCCAAAGCATCCTCGGCGGGAAGCATGTGCGTATCCCACCGTAGTTGGGCCCCGATGACCGGAAATCATCCTCGGGGAGGAGAGAACCCGGCCTTCTTCCGGATTCCGAATCCCCTCGAAACTCACGCGGCACGCAACCGCCGCCGCCCCGGGAGCCGTCCCCCACTCACAACCGCGTCTTTCCGCCGCACAGTGCCGCCAAGGAGTCCGATGACCGCCCGGCCGCTGCTCTTCCTGGACATCGACGGTGTCCTCAACCCGGTCCTGCCGACCGACGGGTTCACCGCCTACGACATACTCGACTTCACCGTGCTGCTCTCCGCCACCCACGCCGACTGGCTGCGCGAGCTGTCCGCCTCCTACGAACTTGTCTGGGCCACGACCTGGGAGCACGAGGCCAACCGCCATATCGCGCCACTCCTCGAACTGCCCCGGCTCCCGGTCGTGGAGTTCACCGGCTACCGGCCTCGGCCGGACGATCCGAAGCTGCCCATCCTCGACCTCTTCGCGGGCCGCAAATGGGCGCCGATCCTGCGGTACGCCGCGGGCCGCCCGTTCGCCTGGGTCGATGACGTGATGCCGGAGCGGCTGGTGTCCCGGTCCGGACTGCGCCGCGACCGGCTGCTGCTGCCGGTCGACCCCGCGCACGGGCTGCGGCGGGAACACGTCGACCGGCTGCTGGAGCATCCGCCCCGGGCGCGCCGCCTGCCGAGGCTGCGGCGGCGCTCCGGCCGGGAACCGCGAGCTGACGGTTCGTCAGTATTGAATGTTCCGGGCCGCGCGGCTACGGTGCGCGACACGCCACGCTCCCGGCGCCCGGTCTAGAAGACGGCGCGCCGGACACTCGCCGCCGGACCCCCGGAAGGGACGGACCTCCATGGCCGAGGTCAGCGCGCAGACCCGCATCGAGGCACCGGTCTCGACGGTGTGGGCCCAGCTCACGGACTTCTCCTCGTACGGCGACTGGAACGTCACCCACACCGGATTCCCCCAGGGCGCCCCCGCCTCGCTCCAGGCTGCCGCGACCTACCAGGAGAACATGCGGCTGATGGGCTTCCCGGCCGAAGTGACCTGGACCGTCGAGGAGTACGAACCCGGACGGCTGCTCGCCACCCGGGGCAAGGGCCCGATGGGCGTGATCCTCGGCATGCGCTACGCGCTGACGCCGGACGGGGACGCGACGACGGTCCGTATCGACGGCGACTTCACGGGTGCGGCGGTGTCCCTGATGGCCGGAAAGCTCAAGGACTCGGCGACCACGGCGCTGAACGAGTCACTGCGCAAGCTCGCCGCGCTGGTCGCGTAGCCCCGCCACCCCGCTTCCCCCTCACTCAGCCCTCGTCGGCCTCGTCCTCCTGCTCGGCGAGGATCAGGTACAGCCGCTTGCGCGAGTCGTTGATGACCGACAGCGCCTTCTGCTGCTGCTCCGGGCTGCCCGTCTTCCAGACCTGCGCGAACGCCTCCATCAGACCGAATCCGGCCTGCCGGACCTCCTGCATAGCCTCCCAGTCGATGCCGCGCCCGGCCTCTTCCCACGGGGCCTGCGGCCCCGCCTCGGCCTCGGCGCTCCCGGCCTCGGTGAGCGCGTACAGCTTCTTGCCGCCGTCGCTCTCGCTGCTGATCATCCCCTCGTCCTCGAGGAGCTGCAGCGTCGGATAGACCGAACCGGGGCTCGGCTTCCACGCTCCCCCGCTGCGCTCGGCGATCTCCTGGATCATCTCGTAGCCGTGCATGGGACGGTCCTTCAGCAGCGCGAGGATCGAGGCGCGCACATCGCCGCGCCGCGCCCGGCCACGCCGTCCGCCGCCGCCACGCCCCCGGCCGCCGAACGGAGGCCCCCCGAAGGGGGGTCCGCCGAAGCCGCCGAAGCCGCCCGGGCCAGGCCCGAACGGCCCGAAGGCCGCGCGCCGCTCCTCGAACTCACCACCCCGGTCGCGCCGACCGGCTCCGCGGTGTTCCTGTCCACGGAAATACCTCATCGTGACGCTCCTTCCATCGTCGATCCATCACGATGGCTCAACGATATATCGGAACCGATCGGATGACAATGCCCCGACCGCCCCCTACCGTCGGGGCCATGCGCATGCGAATCGTCGACGCCTTCACCGACCGCCCCTTCGCCGGTAACCCGGCGGGAGTCGTCCTCCTGGACGGCGACGCCTTCCCGGACGACGCCTGGCTCCAGGACGTCGCCGCCGAGGTCAACCTCTCCGAGACCGCCTTCGCCCACCCGCTCCCCGAGGGGGCCGGGGCCGACTGGGCGCTGCGCTGGTTCACCCCGGCCACCGAGGTCGCCATGTGCGGGCACGCCACGCTCGCCACCGCTCATGTGCTGCGTACGACGGGCGCCGCGACCGGCACCGTACGGTTCGCCACGCTCAGCGGGGTGCTGTCCGCGACCGGCGACGCCGACGGCACGATCACCCTGGACTTCCCGACCGCCCCGCTGACCGAGGTCCCGGTCGCGGACGAGGTGACCGGCGCGCTCGGCGCCACGGTCCGCTCCGCCCGGGACACCGGCCCGCAGGTGGGCGATCTGCTGGTGGAGCTGGCCGACGAGCAGGCCGTACGGGCCCTCACCCCCGACCTCGCGGCGCTCGGGCGGCTCGTCAAGCGGGCGGTCATCGCGACCGCGCTCCCCGAGGACCCGGCCCGTGGCTATGACTTCGTCTCGCGCGTCTTCGCGCCCGGCGTCGGCATCGACGAGGACCCGGTGACCGGCAGCGCGCACACCGCGCTCGCGCCCTTCTGGTCCGCCCGGCTCGGCCGCGACGAGCTGACCGGACTCCAGGCCTCCGCCCGCACCGGGCTGGTCCGCACCGCGCTGCGCGGCGACCGTACGCTGCTGACCGGCCGGGCCGTCACCGTCATCGACGGCGAGCTGCTGGTCTGAACGGCCCGCGAGGAGGGCTGGCGACTCAGGCGGTGGGCAGCCAGCCCACCTTGCCCGCCAGCAGGGCGTAGCCGACGAACGCCACGATGTCGATCAGCGCATGCGCGGCGATCAGCGGCCCGACCCGCCCCCACCTGCGGTAGAGCAGGACGAAGATGACGCCCATCGCCAGGTTGCCGAAGAAGCCGCCGATCCCCTGGTACAGGTGGTACGAACCACGCAGCACCGAGCTGGCCAGCAGCGCGGCCATCGGGGTCCAGCCCAACTGCCCGAGCCTGCGCAGCAGATAGCCGACCACGATCACCTCCTCCAGCACGGAGTTCTGCACGGCGGAGATGATGAGCACGGGCAGCTTCCACCACACGTCGGGCAGCGACTCGGGCACGACCGTCAGATTGCCGCCCGCCGCCCGCGCGCCCAGGTAGAGCAGCAGCCCGGTGCCGCCGATGCCCGCCGCCACCACGGCGCCCCACGCCAGGTCGGAGCGGGGCCGGGTGCGGTCGAAGCCGATCGCCCGCAGCCCGGCGCCCTCCCGCAGCAGCAGATGCGCCACCAGCGCGACCGGCACCAGCGCGGTCGCGATCCCGAACAGCTGCCAGGCGAGATCCAGCCATGGACGACCGGGCGCCTGGGAGGCGTTGAGGGTGGCCGCCTGGTCCTTGAGCCCGCCGGGCCTGGTCACCGAGCCGATAAAGCTGATCAGCGCGGACAGGGCGCTGGCGCCGAGCGACAGCGCCAGCACGAGCAGCGTCTCGTTGCGCAGAATCCGTCGCGGCAGGTCACCCTCGATCGCGGGCAGCTCCGCCCCACGCGCCCCTGACTCCACTCCTGCCTCCCACTTCCGCTCTTCATACCGCATCGGCGCGCCCGCCCCGCTAAGGTCTCGAAAACACATCCGAGATCGCGCACGAGCAGGCTGGGCCGGGCGCCATCCGCAGGCGCGCCGTCCCTCCCGCCGGCGTCATCTTCCAGGAGAGACAGATCGCATGGGACGCCACAGCCAGCCAGAAGAATCCGACGATCCCGACTACTCCGGCATATTCGATGCCATGGACCGCGCCGACCACACCGGTCACCCGGGCCACAGCGAGCGCATCGATCACTCCGCACCGGACAATACGGGGTCCAGACCCGGCGCGTCCTCCCGACGCCGGACCGTGGCGATCTCCACAGCGCTGGTGCTCGCCGTCGCGACCGGTGCCGTGGTGGTCTTACGCGGCGGGCTGCTGCCGTCCGCCGAGTCCTGCCGGAGCGATGCGGTACGGCTCTCCGTGGCCGCGTCCCCGGACATCGCCCCGGGCTTACGCGCCGTGGCCGACCGCGCCCGGAAGGCGGGCATCCGGTCCGATGGCCGCTGTCTGGACGTGAAGGTCACCAGCCGCCCAGCGTACGAGGTGGCGAACGCGCTCGGCAGGGTGGACCGCACTCCGGGGTTCCAGGTGTGGGTGCCGGACTCCAGCGTCTGGGTCGAGCGCGCGACCACCTCCCCGGTCAGCGCCGCGCCCCTGGACACGCTCGGCGGGATCGCCTCCTCCCCGGTCACGGTCGCCACCACCTCCGCGGCCTCCGGACGGCTCGGCTGGCCGGAGAAGACGTACGACTGGGCGCAGCTGGCCGAGGCGGGAAGCGGCGACGGCAGCCCGCGGCTGGGAACCGCCGATCCGGCGCGCAGCGCCACCGGGCTGCTCGCCCTCGCCCGGATCAACGGGTCCATCGCGAAGGCGGGCGCGGGCGACGGGAAGGCCGCGACCGATACGCGCGCCGCGGCCAACGCCAAACTGCTGTCCCAGCGGGCCGCCACGACCGACGCCGACCTGCTGAAGACGCTGCCCCGGCGCGGCCAGGCGGTGGTCCTGTCCGAGCAGGCCGCCTTCGCGCACAACGCGGCGGCGGGTGACGCGTCCCGCCTCGACCTGTTCTATCCGAAGGACGGCACGGCCGAGCTGGACTACCCGTACACGGTGCTCAATGACCGTGAGCTGACCACCGTACGGGCGCGGGCCGCCACCCGCTTCATGACGCTGCTCACCGATCCGAGCGGCCGCCGGACCCTGCGGAAAGACGGCTTCCGGACGGCGGACGGCAAGGTCAGCGAGCCGGTGGCGCGGGCCGCGGGCGGCCGCACCCCGCAGCCGTACGCGGTGACGCCCGCCCCCGGGCCGTCCGCCCGGGAGGTGGAGGCGGCCCTGGGAATGTGGACCATCACCGTGCAGAGCGCCCGGCTGAACACGGTCGTCGACGCCTCGGCCTCGATGAGCGACCCGGTGCCGGGCCGGGCCGGACAGAGCCGGATGGACGTCACCAAGGCGTCGCTGCGGCAGGCCCTGACCCGGTTCAACTCCCAGGACGAGATCGGGCTCTGGGAGTTCTCGACCGGGCTGGACGACGACCGGGACTACCGGGAGCTGGTCGCGGCCCGCCGCCTCGGCGCGCAAACCCCGGACGGAACCGGCCAGCGCGACGCGCTGACAGCCGCCTTCGACGCGCTGAAGCCGCTCCCCGAGGGCTCGACCGGGCTGTACGACACCACGCTCGCCGCCTACCGGCAGGCCCAGGACACCTTCGTACGGGGCAAGTTCAACGCGGTGGTGATCCTCACCGACGGCGCCAACCAGGATCCGGGCAGCATCTCGCGCGCCGCCCTGGTCAAGGAGCTGAAGCGGCTGGTCGACCCGGACCGCCCGGTGCCCCTCATCGCCATCGCGGTCGGCCCGGACGCCGACCAGGCCGCCTGCCAGGAGATCGCCCGCGCGACCGGCGGATCGGCGCAGCGGGTCAACGACCCCGCGCAGATCAACACAGCCATGCTCAAGGCGATCGTCGCCGCCGGAGAGGCGGGCGCGAACTGATCCAGGTCACGCCGACAGGTCGGCGGGCCAGGTGTGGACGGGCGCGTCGGTCCGCATCAGGGCGCAGTAGCGGCGGGTCATCGCGGCGAGCGCGGCGTCCCGCCCCAGCCCGCTGTCCCGCGCCCGGTGGTACGTCGCGGCCTGCCAGGACGCGCCGTTGACCCGCAGGGCGCAGCGCTGCTCGATCACCCCGAGGTAGCGGTCGCGGTCGGCGGGCTCGACGCCCCAGGCGTCCAGCCCGGCGGCGGCCAGCGGCAGCAGCTCATCGAGCACCAGCCGGACGGCGGGGGTGCGCGCCAGGGACGAGGACCGGCCGGGCTTCGGCCATTGCAGAACGGTGTCGATGCCATGGCGGCACGCGGCGTCGAAGTTGGCCGCGGCGGCGCTGAACGGCAGCCGGGTCCACACCGGGCGGGGCTCCTCGGCGAGCGCTCTGACCAGCCCGTAGTACAAGGCGGCGTTGGCGATGACATCGGTGACGGTGGGGCCCGCGGGCAGTACCCGGTTCTCCACCCGCAAATGCGGTACGCCGTCCACGACTTGGTAGACGGGCCGGTTCCAGCGGTAGATCGTGCCGTTGTGCAGCACCAGCTCCTGGAGGTCGGGCACGCCGCCCTCGTCCAGGATGCGCAGCGGCTCCTCGTCGGCGCCGGTGGACAGCAGCGGCGGGAAGTAGCGCAGGTTCTCCTCGAAGAGCTGGTACGCGTCGGTGATCCAGCGCTCGCCGAACCAGGTGCGCGGCCGCACCCCCTGCGTCGCGTATTCCGGTGCGCGTACGTCGGTGGCCTGCAGGAACAGCGGCGGACGGGACTCGCGCCACACCTCACGGCCGAAGACGAAGGGGGAGTTGGCGCCGATGGCGATCTGCACGGCGGCCACGGCCTGCGCCGCGTTCCACACGGCGGCGAAGCGTCCGGGGGTGACCTGGAGGTGCAGTTGCACGGAGGTGCAGGCGGCCTCGGGGGCGATGGTGGCGCTGGCGTAGCTGATGCGCTCGCGGCCCTCGATATCGATGAGGAAATCCTCGCCGCGGGCGGCCAGCATCTGTTCGTTGAGAAGTTTGTAGCGGTCGTCGTAGGACAGGTTGGCCGATCCGAGATCCCGGGCGGCCAGGGTCGGCAGAATTCCGATCATCACGATCTCGGAGGACACCTCGCGCGCCTTGCGGTCGGCATATGACAGTCCCGTTCGCAGCTCTTCCGAGAGCTGGTCGAGAACCCGCCCGTGCAAACGATGCGGCACGATGTTCACTTCAAGATTGCACTGTCCGAGTTCGGTCTGGAAATCGTGACTCGCGATGCGCTCCAGAACCTCTGTGTTCATCATCCTCGGCAGCCCGTCGGCGCCTGCGAGATTCAGCTCGATCTCCAGCCCCATGAGATTCTTCGGGCGGTCGAATCGCTTGTCGGCCAGGAGCCGGGACAGCGCGTCGAGGCCCTCCCGCAACCGCCCGCGCTGCCGCTGCCGACCCGACGGATCGAACTCACCGGCTACGACCTTCTCCCCCATCGGAGCTACCTCCTTGAGTGGATCATCAGCGCCCGCACCGCGCACACCACGCTCGATGATGCCCGCCAATGTGATCGATAACGCCCCGCGCACCCCGCCCAGCCGGTAGGCTCTCAACAGTGGCGCATTGCTCCAGAAAAATGGAGCGGTAGGATCCAGCCTACCGCGACGGACGTAAACCGCCAGGTCATATCCGTGCATCAGGCACCGAATCGGGGGAAATCCCCGCGCCCGCACGGACCGGAAATCACCTTGTGCGCAATATCGGGGACAGCTAGCCGAAACACGGCCGGAACATGTGTCGTATAAACTCGCTTTACGAGGCAGAGAGATAACGCCCGGACATCTCGTCCCGGCCCCCTCTGACCCGCGTACCGAGCTACGTACACCGACAGCGCGCGTCCATACCCTGGCCCGCTATCGCTCCACCGTGTCTCCGAAGTGAGAGGCGACCCACCATGCCGCTGCTCGTGCCCCCGGCCCCCGCGCCCGCCCTGCGCAGCGTCCTCACGGCCCTTGGTTCCCCCACCGCTGTCCGTGAGGTCCGTACCCCGGCACTCAGCTCCCTGTCCGGCCCCTTCGAACCCGAACTCCCGCTCCCCGTCCACGTCCTGGACGGCATCACCACCCCCGTCGGCCCGCCGCGGGTCAGACTCACCGGCTGGCGCTTCATGCTCCGGGACGACGACCGCACGGTGGCCGCCGCGGAGGCCAGGCTCACCGCCGACGGCTGGGCCTTCTCGCACTTCTCCGAGGGTCCTTACGTGGCCTCGGCCGAACTCGCCCTGCGCCAGGCCGAGTCACTGCCCGCCGCGTACCAGCCACGGTTCCTGTCGATCCCCGAGCTGTACATGGTGGCGCTGTGGCTGCACGGCGACCCCGCCGCGGACGCCGCCGAGGGCGGTATCGAGGCCGGGGACCTGCTGGTGCCGCTGGCCCCGGCGCCGCCGGGCATCGCGGCCCACCACCCGCACCCCGCGGCCGATCTGCTGCCCGTCCTCACCCATCGGCTGACCCCGGCTCCGCTGCTGGGTTCCCCTGCCTGACCTGCCCCTTCCCTGACGGATGGCGCGCCCCGTGGCCCAGCGGGCCACGGGGCGCCGCGCTACGGGCGGGTAACAGTCCCGCCAGGGTCAACCGTCCGGTCGGGTGATGCGTCATCATCTAGCGAGACCGGTGCCGCGAAATCCCTGCGGAATCCTTGCCGCAGGGCAACACTGGAGCAACCAACCGACACTCAACGGGGGGCGGCCTACATGAACGCCGCAGCGAGCAGCAGGACATACACCTCACCGCAGCGAAAGAACCTCGCCATGTGCCAGCATCAACCAGCGTGCCCGTCAGCCGACTCCGCCGACCGGGAGGCCGCCCATCTCGTGGCGCACCATCCGGAGCAGGGCTGGAGCCTGCTGTGCAACGGTGTCCTGCTCTTCGAGGACACCGGTGAGCTGCTGCCGGACGGGCGCGTCATCGCCCCGTGCCGACCGCTCGCCACCGAGCACGTCGTGACCGCCGCCTAGGACTGACCACCTCAGCGGCGATTGGCAATTATCAGGGGCCGGCCCGGCGAGCACCCGCCGCACCGGCCCCATCGTTGTGTTCAGCTCGTTGTGCTCAGCTCTCGTACGACTCCATCGGCGGGCAGGAGCAGACGAGGTTCCGGTCCCCGAACGCCCCGTCGACCCGCCGCACCGGCGGCCAGTACTTGTCGGCGGCCGAGACCCCGGCCGGGAAGACCGCCTCTTCCCTGGTGTACGCGTGGTCCCACGCCCCGCTCAGCGCGGCGGCCGTATGCGGCGCGTTCCGCAGCGGGTTGTCGTCCTTGGTCCACTCGCCCGAGCCGACCTTGTCGATCTCCGCGCGAATCTCGATCATCGCCTCGCAGAACCGGTCCAGTTCCGCCAGGTCCTCGCTCTCCGTCGGCTCGATCATCAGCGTCCCGGCGACCGGGAACGACATCGTCGGCGCGTGGAACCCGTAGTCGATCAGGCGCTTGGCCACATCGTCGACCGTGACCCCGGTCGCCTTGGTGAGCGGCCGCAGGTCCACCACGCACTCGTGCGCCACCAGCCCGCCGGGCCCGGTGTAGAGCACCTGGTAGTGCGGTTCCAGCCGCTTGGCGATGTAGTTGGCGCCGAGCACCGCGGCCTGCGTGGCGTTGCGCAGCCCCTCGGCGCCCATCAGCCGGACGTACGCCCAGGAGATCGGCAGGATGCCCGCCGAGCCCCACGGCGCGGCCGACACCGGGCCGACCCCGGTGGCCGGGCCCGCGGCGGGCTGCAGCGGGTGGTTGGGCAGGTACGGCGCGAGGTGCGCGCGCACCGCGACCGGGCCGACGCCCGGACCGCCGCCGCCGTGCGGGATGCAGAACGTCTTGTGCAGGTTCAGATGTGAGACATCGCCGCCGAACCGGCCGGGCTCGGCCAGCCCCACCAGCGCGTTGAGGTTGGCGCCGTCCACGTACACCTGGCCGCCCGCGTCGTGCACGGCCGCGCAGATCTCGGTGATGTGCTCCTCGAACACCCCGTGGGTGGACGGGTAGGTGACCATGAGGACGGCCAGCTGCTCGCCGTACTGCTCGATCTTGGCGCGCAGGTCGGCGGCGTCCACCTCACCGTCCTCGCCGGTCTTGACGACGACGACCTTCATGCCCGCCATGACCGCGCTGGCCGCGTTGGTGCCGTGCGCGGAGGACGGGATCAGGCACACCGTGCGCTGCGGCTCGCCGTTCGCCCGGTGGTACGCCCGCACGGCCAGCAGCCCGGCCAGCTCGCCCTGCGATCCGGCGTTCGGCTGGAGGGAGACCTTGTCGTAGCCGGTGACCTCGGCCAGCCGCTCCTCCAGCTCGCGGATCAGCGTCAGATAGCCGTGGGCCTGCTCGATCGGCGCGAAGGGGTGCAGCGCGCCGAACTCCGGCCAGGTGACCGACTCCATCTCGGTGGTCGCGTTGAGCTTCATGGTGCAGGAACCGAGCGGGATCATGCCCCGGTCCAGGGCGTAGTCCCGGTCGGACAGCCGCCGCAGGTAGCGCAGCATGGCGGTCTCGGAGCGGTACTGGTGGAAGACCGGGTGGGTCAGGTACGTGTCCGCGCGCAGCAGCTCCGCGGGCAGCGCGTCGGCCGCCGAGGCGTCCAGCTCGTCGATGTCGGGAGCGCCGCTTCCGTCTCCGCCGTCGACACCGAAGGCGGACCACACGGCGGCCAGCTGGGCGCGGCCGGTGGTCTCGTCGCACGCGATGCCCACGTGGTCCGCGTCGGTCAGCCGGAGGTTGACCCCGGCCTCCCGGGCAGCGGCGACGACATCGGCCGCCTTGCCGGGGACGCGCGCGGTGAGGGTGTCGAAGAAGGCGCCGTGCGCCACGTCGACGCCGCCCGCCCGCAGCCCCTCGGCGAGGACGGTGGCGTAGCGGTGGGTGCGGCGGGCGATGCCCGCGAGCCCGTCCGGGCCGTGGTAGACCGCGTACATTCCGGCCATCACGGCGAGCAGGACCTGCGCGGTGCAGATGTTGCTGGTGGCCTTCTCACGGCGGATGTGCTGCTCACGGGTCTGCAGCGCGAGCCGGTACGCCTTGTCCCCGTCGGCGTCCACCGACACCCCGACCAGTCGGCCGGGCAGGCTGCGGGCGTGGGCGGCGCGCACGGCCATGAACCCGGCGTGCGGGCCGCCGAAGCCCATGGGCACACCGAACCGCTGGGTGCTGCCGACCGCGATGTCCGCGCCCAGCTCACCGGGCGAGGTGAGCAGGGTGAGCGCGAGCAGGTCGGCGGCGACGGTGACGATCGCGCCGAGCGCATGGGCCCGCTCGATGACGGGGCGCGGATCGCGGACCGCGCCGGAGGCGCCCGGGTACTGGAGCAGCACGCCGAAGACGCCGCGCTCGGCGATCTCGTCCGGGATGCCGTCGCTCAGATCGGCGACCACGACCTCGACGCCGGTCGGCTCGGCGCGGGTCTCGATGACCGCGATGGTCTGCGGCAGACAGTCGGCGTCGACCAGGAAGACGCCCTGCTTGACCTTGCCGACGCGCCGCGACAGCGCCATGGCCTCGGCGGCGGCCGTGGCCTCGTCCAGCAGCGAGGAACCGGCGGTCTCCAGGCCGGTCAGATCGGCGACGACGGTCTGGAAGTTGAGCAGCGCCTCCAGGCGGCCCTGGGAGATCTCCGGCTGGTACGGGGTGTAGGCCGTGTACCAGGCGGGGTTCTCCATGACGTTGCGCAGGATCACCGGCGGGGTGAAGGTGCCGTAGTAGCCGAGCCCGATCATGGACGGCAGCACCTGGTTGCGGTCCGCGAGCGCGCGCAGCTCGGCGAGGACCTCCGCCTCGCTGCGGGCGGGCGGCAGCCGCAGCGCCTCGGCGCTCTTTATGACCTCGGGTACGGCGGCGGCGGTCAGCTCGTCGAGGGAACCGAACCCGACCTGGGCGAGCATCTTGGCCTGCGCTCCGGCGTCGGGGCCGATATGCCGCTGCTCGAATGGAGTACCGCGCTCCAGATCGGCGAGCGAGATGCGGTGGGTGGTCATCAGCGGGGGCCTCCTGGTCAGCACGACCGGCGAGGGGCACCGCGGCGCGGGTGCCCGGACGGCCTCCCCCTCTGTCATCTCAACCTGAGAGCTTCACCGGTCCGCGTGTGGCCTGACCGGCTTTCACCGTCGGTGAGGAGGGGTTCCGGAGCTGTGCTCCCCGTGGCCCACCCTGCTTTCCAGAGTGACCTCACCCGCGCGGTACGTGTGCCTGAGAGATTCCGGGGAGGATTTGCTCCTTCGGCGCCCCCGACACCATTGTCGGAGGACTCTCCCGCACGGGGTCTGCAGCCACAGCCAGCGTACCAGCGCGTCTACGGGCGGGAGGGGTTGGTCGCCAGGTGCTCGAGTGGCCGCGTACGGGGATGTGGCTTTTGGTAGGTATCACTGGATCACCGCCATCTGATCGTCGCCACCTGTGGGAGAGAGCGTGCAGACGGACATCGACCCGCGGACCCTGATCGGCCGCAAGGCATTCGACCGCGAGGGCGCCAAGATCGGCACCGTGGACGAGGTCTACCTCGACGACGCGACCGGCGAGCCCGAGTGGGCGGCGGTACGCACCGGCCTGTTCAGCCGGGACGTCTTCGTACCGCTCGAACCGAGCGAGGTCGTCGGCGACGCGCTGCGGGTGCCGTACGACCGGGCGCTGATCAAGGACGCCCCGGACCTCGGCGTCGGCCGCCACCTCTCCCCGGAGCAGGAGCTGCAGCTGTACCACCACTACGGCCTGGACGTCACCGGCTGACCCCGCCCCTGGCTCCCGCCGGACCCGCCCGGCCCCTGACCGGCACCCGGACCGCCGCCCGGCACTCCGGCCGACGCCTCCGCCGCTTCCGGGGGCCGTACGAGCGGCAGCGGCTCGCCCGGCTCCAGCTCCGGGTCGTCCACCGCGAACGTCCGCACCCGGCCGGGCCCCGACCAGGGCAGCTCGAACCGTATGGTCACCCGCCCCACCCCGCTCCCCTGCACCCAGCCCGCCCCGAACTCGGCGTGCCGCACATCGGCCCCCGGCAGCCAGGCCCGAGGCCTCTCGGCGGCCTCAGCGGGCTCTGAGACGCCTGGGCTCTCCGGCTCCGGCACCTCGGAGCCGGGAGGCCTTCCCAGGGCCTCCACGGCGTCGTGAGCGGCTTGCGCGGCCTGCGCGGCCTGGGCCTCGTGGGCGGCCTGCGCGGCCTGGGCGAACAGATCCTCCTGCGTGTAGTCCGCGAGCCCCGAAACGCCCACCCCCAGCAGCCGCACCCCCGCCGTGGTGTCCACCCCGTCGATCAGCCGCGCCGCGGCCTCCTTGACCACGCCGGGGTCGTCGGTGGGCCCGCGCAGGGTCTCCGAACGGGTCAGCGTCGAGAAGTCGTACCGCCGCACCTTGATCACGACCGTACGGCCCGAACGGCCCGCCTCCCGCAGCCGCCGCACACAGCGGTCGGCCAGCCGCGCCACCTCCAGCTGCACCCGGGTGCGGTCGGTCAGGTCGACGTCGAACGTGTCCTCCACCGAGATGGACTTGGCGTCCCGCTCGGCGACCACCGGCCGCTCGTCCCGCCCGCTGGCCATCAGGTACAGCGATGTGCCGTGGGCCCGGCCCAGCAGCCGGACCAGCTCCGCCTCGCCCGCCTCCCGCGTCTCGGCGACGGTGTGGATACCGGCGCGGCGCAGCGCCTCCGCGGTGGCCGGGCCGACGCCCGGCAGGGTGCGCACCGGCATCGGGTCCAGCAGCTCCCGCTCGGTGCCGGGCTCGATGACCGCCATGCCGTCCGGCTTGGCCTGCTCGGAGGCGATCTTGGCGAGCATCTTGGAGCCCGCCAGCCCCACCGAGCCGGTCAGCCCGGTCACGGCCCGGATATCGGCCCGCAGCCGCTCCCCCACGGCCCGCGCCGCCTCCACCCGGGCCTCGGTGCCGCCCGCCTCCAGGTCCACGAATGCCTCGTCCAGGCTCAGCGGCTCCACCAGCGGCGACAGCTCCCGCAACAGCCCCATGACCTGGTCGCTGACCCGGCGGTAGAGGGAGAAGCGCGGGGTCAGATACGCCGCGTTCGGACAGAGCCTGCGGGCCTGCGCCATCGCCATGGCCGAGTGCACCCCGAACACCCGGGCCTCGTACGACGAGGTGGACACCACCCCGCGCGGCCCGAGGCCCCCCACGATCACCGGTTTTCCGCGCAGGCTCGGCTTGGATGCCTGCTCCGCCGAAGCGTAGAAGGCATCCATGTCCAGATGGAGAATCGTCGGCGCACCCCTCACATGTCCGATGCTGCCGCACGCCACTGACAATCGGCGCCCGGCGCGGGGTGGGAGCGCTCTCAGCCCGCCCGGTTGCGGCGCCGGGCGAGTTCGTCCGCGGGGTTGTGGCCCACCAGCGTCTCGCCGGTGTCCACCCGCTCGCCGTGCAGCTGGGACAGCGCGCTCTCCACGTCCCGCCACACCACGCCCACGGCGATCCCGAAGACGCCCTGACCGCCCTGGAGGAGGTCCACGACCTCGTCCGGCGAGGTGCACTCGTACACCGTCGCGCCATCGCTCATCAGCGTCATCTGGGCCAGATCGTCCAGGCCCCGGGTGCGCAGGTGCTGGACGGCGGCGCGGATGTTCTGCAGGGACACACCGGTGTCCAGCAGCCGCTTCACGATCTTGAGGACGACCACGTCCCGGAAGTTGTACAGCCGCTGGCTGCCCGACCCGTACGCGGGCCGCACGCTGGGCTCCACCAGGCCGGTGCGCGCCCAGTAGTCCAGCTGGCGATAGGTGATGCCCGCGGCCGCACACGCGGTGGGCCCGCGGTAGCCGACCGTCTCCGTACCCCCCGCGGCGGGCTCGCGTGGTGCCGTGGGCTGTGCCGCGACCCGAGCCTTCAGTACCGGATCGGCCGGTGCGCCCCCCTGGAGCGCATACGGACCGCCGGCTGCCGTGCCGTCGCCGGTGCTTCTCACGCCGACCTCCGTCCTCGACCTGCCTTCTCGAAGGTAGGCAGTCACCCGGGGTGCGTCAACGATCGCCACACTCGGCACGCCGAGTGATAATCACCCTGAGAGTGGTTTCCCGTGTCCCTCGTCCGGGAAAGGCTACTCGAATGCGCTAGCGAGGACCGGCAGACCGCGTCACTGGCTGCTGCTTCCGAAGTCCTCGGGCGAGATCTGGTCGAGGAACTCGCGGAACTTCTCCACCTCGTCCTCCTGCTCGTCCGGGATGGCGATACCGGCGTCGTCGAGCACGCCGTCGCTGCCGTAGATCGGCGTCCCGGTGCGCAGCGCGAGCGCTATGGCGTCGGACGGCCGCGCGCTGACCTCGACACCGCTGGCGAAGACCAGCTCGGCGTAGAAGACCCCCTCCCGCAGGTCCGTGATCCGGACCTCCGTGAGCGTCTGGCCGACCGCTTCGAGTACGTCTTTGAAAAGGTCGTGGGTCAGCGGGCGTGCCGGAGCCATGCCCTGCTGTGCGAAGGCGATCGCGGTCGCCTCCCCTGGTCCGATCCAGATAGGGAGGTAGCGATCGCCTCCCACTTCACGCAGGAGCACGATCGGTTGGTTGGAGGGCATTTCCACCCGGACACCCACGACGTCGAGCTCGTTCACACAGCAACCCTAGGACGTGCCCGGCCGGTTTGGATAGTCGGGGCCGGATCGGTCAGTGGGCGGCGGCCCGCAGCGCCGACTGGACCAGGGCCGCGTGCAGCCGGACGGAGAGCGTCGCCAGCTCGCGCGCACTGGCCTCCGCATGCGCTCTGGTCTGCGGATTCCGGTGCAGCCGCAGCGGTGCGACCACCTGCTCGACCAGCCCGGCCTCGCGCTCGGCGGCCGCTTTCATGATCCGCAAATGACGTGGTTCGAGGCCGAAGCGGCCCAGCTCGGCGAGCAACCGGGCGACCGTCACCGCCTCGACGTCATAGCCGCCGTCGCCGCCGTGCGCGATCAGTCCGTACGACTCCCAGTCGGCCAGCTCCGCCTCGCTGACCTCGGCGGACGCCAGCAGCTCGGCCCGGCCCAGCCGGGCAACGGTCGGGCGCTCCAGCGACTCCTGGGCGCCCGGCTCCAAAAGCTCACGCGGCCGCGCTCCCGGCGAAACGGCAGGAAGCTGCGGCCGCTCACCCCGCTCCAGGGCCTCCAGGTGCTCCCGGATGACCTTGAGTGGCAGGTAGTGGTCACGCTGCATGCGGAGGATGAGAGCGAGCCGCTCCACATCCTCCTGACTGAACTTGCGGTAGCCCGACGGCGTACGCCGCGGCTCCACCAGCCCTTCGGCCTCCAAGAAGCGGATCTTGGAGATGGTGACTTCGGGGAACTCATCCCGCAGCAGATTCAGCACGGCGCCGATGCTCATCGACCGGCTGCCCGGACCGCCCGCGGGGGCGGTGCCGGTACCGGCACCGCCCGACGGTGTCTGAAGCATGGACGGACCTCCCCTGACGGGTCAGATGCCGACGCCCCGCTGGCTCGGGTAGAAGACCAGCCGGTACTTACCGATCTGCACCTCGTCGCCGCTGGTCAGGACCACCGGCGCGTCGATCTGCTCCCGGTTGACGTACGTCCCGTTGAGGCTGCCGACATCGGCGACCGTGAAGCTGCCGTCCTGGCCGCGCCGGAACTCCACATGGCGGCGGGAGACCGTCACGTCATCCAGGAAGATGTCGCTCTGGGGGTGGCGGCCGGCCGTGGTCAGATCGCTGTCCAGCAGGAAGCGACTGCCCGAGTTCGGCCCGCGGCGGACCACCAGCAGCGCGGAGCCCAGCGGCAGCGCCTCCACGGCGGCCTGGGCCTCCGGGCTGAGCGAAGGCAGCGGCGTCTGCCCGGTCACCTCGGAGTCGTACGCCTCGATGCCGGAGATGGAGATCGTGGAGGTGGTCTCCGAGGCACGCTCCGAGGGCGCCTGGCCCCGCAGCGGCGCACCGCAGTTGGAGCAGAACCGGCTGTCCTCCGCGTTCCGATGCCCGCACCTCGTACAAACAGGCACTCCGGGACCTCCACCACTCCGCGAGGCCGATGGGTCCTCGAAACCTATGCGCCCGGCCGCCGAGGGGTCAACAGAAGACGCGCCCTGGCCGCCCGAAATGTCACCGCCCTGGCCGCCGATCTGATCCCGGAACAGCGGGCGCTCCTCGCTCCCCCCTCCGCTCTCGTCCGCAGCACGCCGTGCGCGGTGGCGGGCGGTGCCGCTCCCGCCATCCTGGCGTGCACTCTTCCCGAACAACTTCCCGAACAACTTCACGGGCGATTCCCCTTGACTGAAACAGACCCGCCCGTGGGGCAGGACAAACCCTCGATGCACACACCAGCAGACGGTCCGGACATCCTCACAACGTCCGTGACCACCAGACAGTTTCCATCACGCGCGACTCTTCTGGTGCGTCGACCCCCCGCATCCACATGGTCTCGCCGAGAGACCCTCATATCGAACCGCCTCACCGTGATGACGACCGAGCGTAGTCAGGGCGCTTCCCTGACCGCAAGGCGTCCACAACGATCTTCTTCTCCCGCTGGACGGACACGGTGGCCTGCTCCTTCTCCAGACTCTGCACCACTCCGCCCGGAATGTTCAGCGCCGGCTCCAGATCCTCCGGCTTGCCGATCACCTTCACGACGTACGGCTGCGTCACTTTCCGTCCATCGATCGCGACCGAGCCGCCGTCGTCCGAGAAGTAGGAGTTGGCGACCACCCGCACGGAGCCGATCTGGATCGCCTCGGCGCCCGCAGCGCGCAGCTCCTGCACCGTGTCGAGCAGCATGTCGGCCTCCACGGAGCCCCGGGAGTCGTCGATGGTGATCGTGATCCCCGGCCCCTGCGCGGCGACCGTGCCCGCGAGCACGCCCAGCTGCTGCTCCTTCTGGAGCGTCTGCTTACGGGCCTCCTCGGCCTGGTCCGAGCTGTTCTCCAGCTCGGTGCGCTGATTCTCCAGGCGGCGCTTCTCGTCCTGCAGCCGCTGGGTACGCGCGTCCAGCTCGTCCAGGATCCGCACCAGGTCCTCCTGGCGGGCCCCGCGCAACACGCTGTTCTCGTTGGTCGAGCGCACCTGGATGGCCAGGCCCAGACCCAGCCCGAACAGCAGCACGGCGACGATCAGCTGCGCCCGGGTCACCCGGGGCGGCCATACGCCCTTCAGCAGGCGCTGCCGACCGGTCAGCGCCTCCTCCTCCGCGCCCCCGGGCTTCCCGCCGCCGGGCACGTACCCGGCGGGCGGCCCGCCCTCGGCCGGACGCCGCCCTGCGGCACCCGGGCCCGGGCCCGGCCCCTTGGGGGGCTGGCCCTGCGGAACCGGCCCGCGAGGCGGAGCGTTCTGCGGCATCGGGGACCTGAGGGCGGGGCGGGGCCCGCCCGGCCCACCCTGCGCGCCCGCGCCGGGACGCCTCGCCTGGGGCGCCGGGGGCTGCGACGGGGCGGCCTTGCGCCGCTCCGCCGCCTCGGGGTGCTCGGGCTTCCCGCCCGCCCCCGCGCGCTTCTCCGGCGGCTTGGGCACCGAAGCCCCGGCCGCCCCACGCTGCGTGGGTGCCCCCTGCTGCCGCCCGGGCCCGCCAGGCCGCCCAGGTGCGCCCTCCTGGCGCGACTGCGCGGCCCGCTGAGGCGCACCAGGCCGCTCGGGCCCGCCGGGGCGCTGGGGTACGCCCTGCTGCCGCGGCTTCGCGGACTGCTCGGGCCCACCCCGCTGCTGCGGCTTCCCGGCTCGCCCGCCCGCGCCAGGCTGCCCAGGTGCGCCCTGCTGACGCGGCTGCCCGGGCCGCGCAGGCCCGGCAGGCCGCGATTCGCCGGGCCGCTCGGCCGCACCGGGTCGCTGGGGTGCGCCCTGCTGCCGCGGCTTCGCAGACTTCTCGGGGCCACCCTGCTGCTGCGGGCCAACGGACCGTCCAGGCGCACCAGACCGCTCGGGGGCGCTCCCCTGCACCGCATCACCCGGCCGCTCGGACGCAGCCGGGCGCTCGGGCGATGCCTGCGTCCGCGGCTTCGCGGACTGCTCGGGGCCGCTCGCCCGCGCCGAAGCGCCGGGCCGCCCGGAGTCGCGCGGGCTCTCCGCCGTAGTCCGCTCGTCGGTCGACGGGGACTTCTCGGCCGCTTCCGGCCGCTCTCTCTCCGGGCCGTCCGGGGACCCGCCGGGCTGCTCAGGCGCGGCAGGCCGCTCTGGTTCGCTCCGCTGTGCCGAAGCGCCGGGCCGCTCGGAGTCACGCGGCGTCTCCGCCGTGTCCCGCTCCTCGGCCGACGCGGCCGACTGGCCCTTCTCGGCCTGCTCAGGCCGCTCCGGCCCGCGCTGCGTCTCAGGCGCCTCAGTCCGCTCGGCCTGCTGAGGCGGGTTCTGGAGCTGCCCAGACTTACCGGCTCGTTCCGGCTCACGCGGCGTCTCGGGCCGCTCCGGCTTCTCGGGGGTGTCGTCAGTCGTCATCGGCCTCACGCCCGGAACACATGCCGACGGATCGCGGCAGCGTTGGAGAAGATGCGGATACCGAGGACGACCACGACCCCGGTGGACAGCTGGGCGCCGACGCCGAGCTTGTCACCGAGGAAGACGATGAGCGCGGCCACCACCACGTTGGACAGGAACGAGACGACGAAGACCTTGTCGTCGAAGATCCCGTCCAGCATCGCCCGGAAGCCACCGAACACGGCGTCGAGCGCCGCCACGACGGCGATCGGCAGATAGGGCTCGACCACCGTCGGCACCACGGGTCGGACCACCAGTCCGACCACGACTCCCACGATGAGGCCCAATACGGCGATCACGATGTGCCCTTCCCTGTTTCGGTGCCACCCTTACCGGCGCCGCCGGTTATGGGTTCTGCGCTGCGTACGATCAGGCTCGGCGCGGCCGGAAGCCGGACCGTGTCCTGGGCGGTAATGCTCGTGCGGATGTCGTAGTTCTCCTGCAGCACATGCAGGTACTGCCCATCGGCACTGTCCTGGAAAGCGGTGCTCAGCCGCTGCCCGTCCCCCACCGCGAGCACGGTGTACGGCGGCGCCAGCGGCTTGTTGTCGACCAGTATGGCGTCTCCCGCGGCCCTGATCGCCGAGAGCGCCGTCAGCCGCTGTCCGTTGATCGCGACGGCCTCCGCACCGGACTCCCACAGGCCGTTGACGACGCGCTGCATGTCGTGGTCGCGTACCCGCCCCGTATCGGAGAAGTCGTTGCTCTCCCGGGGGCCGCCGCCGCTCCCCGACGTGGACTCCTTGGCGTCGTCGACCGTCAGCTTGACGCCGGGACCGGACACCGCCGTCGCCCCCGAGAGCAGTGCCACCAGGTCGCCCTTGGCTCCCCCGTGCTTCTGCAGCGCCTGCCGCTGCTTCTCCCCCACATCGCCGCGGAGCCGGTCCACGCTCTTGGCGAGCCCGTCCGCCTTCGCGTTCCCCGACTCGATGCGGTCGATGAGTTCGCTTCGCTCCTTGGCCAGCGTCGGTGCCGATATCCGGGCCTCGGCGGCCCCGATGGTGACCACGACCGCCACCATCACCAGGCCCAGGGCCATCGTCAGCCTGCCGCGCAGGGTGCGCGGCAGGCGGGACCGGCCGGTCTCGCCACGCCGCTCGGCCGCCTCGGCGTAGCCGTCGTCGAGGCTGTGGTCCATCACGTTGGTCAGCAGCGACATGGACGCGTCCGGACGCGGACGCGGGCTCGGTGTTGTTGTGCTCCGAACGGGGGGCTGCTGCGACATGCCGCACATCGTCGCACGTCGGCGGCGCCGTCTCCCAATGGCCCCACCGGCGTGCCGGATCCGGGCCAGGGAGGCGGCGCCCCAACGTGTTCAAACGGGTTCAAGAGCCGCCGGAAGACCCCAGGATCAGCGGCCCGCGCTGTCCACGACACCGGCCCACTCGTCGAGCAGCGCCTGCGCGGACGCGTCGTCCGGGCCCTCCGCCCACAGGTGGGTGACGGCCTCGGCCGGGTCGGGCAGCACCATCACCCAGCGGCCGTCGGCCTCCACCACCCGCACTCCGTCGGTGGTGTCCACGGACCGGTCTCCGGCGGCCTCCACCACATGCCGCATGACCAGGCCCTTGACCGCCCACGGGGTGGCCAGGTCGCGCTTCTGCACATGGGCCCGCGGAATCCGCGCGTCGATCTGGCTGAGCGTCAGCTGGGTGCGCGCCACCAGTCCGATGAGCCGGACGAAGGCGGCCGTACCGTCGAAGACGCTGCTGAACTCGGGGATGATGAAGCCGCCCCGGCCGTCGCCGCCGAAGATCGTCGTCTCCGACCGGGCGACCCGGGTCAAGTCGTCCGCTGCGGTCGTCGTCCACTCCACCTGGGTGCCGTGGTACGCGGCGACCTGCTCGGCGATACGGGTCGTGGTCACCGGCAGCGCCACCCGCCCGCTGCGCCGCTCAGCGGCCACCAGGTCCAGCATCACCAGCAGCGCCCGGTCGTCCTCCACGATGCGGCCGCGCTCGTCCACGAGGGAGAACCGCTCGCCGACGGGGTCGAAGCGGACGCCGAAGGCCGCGCGGGCCGACGCGACGATCTCGCCGAGCCGGGCGAGCCCGGAGCGGCGGCCGTCGGCGGTCTCGGTGGGGCGCGACTCGTTCAGCCCCGGGTTGATCGTCAGCGCGTCCACGCCGAGCCGCCCCAGCAGGCTGGGGAGGACGAGCCCGGAGCTGCCGTTCGCCGCGTCCACCACGACCTTGAGGTCGGACTCGGCGATCCCGCTGACGTCCTGGGCCCGCAGCAGGGAGCCGGTGTACGAGTCGAAGACGCTCGACGGGAAGCTCAGGTCGCCGATCTCGCCGGGGAACGCCCGGCGGTACTCCTGGCGCGCGTACACCCGGTCCAGCTTGCGCTGGCCGCCCGCGGACAGGTCGGCGCCGCGCTCGTCGAAGAACATGATGTCCACGGAGTCGGGGACGCCGGGGGACGTACGGATCATGATGCCGCCCGCGCTGCCCCGGGCCGTCTGCTGGCGGGCCACCGGCAGCGGCACGTTCTCCAGGTCCCGCACGTCGATGGCGCTGGTCTGCAGGGCGGAGATCATGGCCCGCTTCAGGGCGCGGGCGCCACGGGAGTGGTCGCGGGCCGTGGTGACCGTGGAGCCCTTCTTGAGGGTCGTGGCGTACGCACCGGCCAGCCGCACCGCCAGCTCGGGGGTGATCTCCACATTGAGGATCCCGGATACGCCCCGGGCCCCGAAGAGATGGGCCTGTCCCCGGGACTCCCAGATGACCGAGGTGTTGACGAACGCGCCCGCCTCGATGGTCTTGAACGGGTAGACCCGCACGTTCCCCTGGACGATCGATTCCTCGCCGATCAGGCACTCATCGCCGATCACCGCGCCGTCCTCGATACGGGAGGCACGCATGATGTCGGTGTTCTTGCCGATCACACAGCCGCGCAGATTGCTCTGCTGACCCACATAGACGTTGTCGTGGACGACGGCCTTGTGCAGGAAAGCCCCGGTCTTCACGACGACGTTGGAGCCGACGACGGTGTGCTCCCGGATCTCGGCACCGGCTTCCACCTTGGCGTAATCACCGATGTAGAGCGGGCCACGGAGCACGGACTCGGGATGCACCTCCGCGCCTTCGGCGACCCAGACTCCGGGCGAGATCTCGAAACCGTCGAGTTCGACGTCGACCTTCCCCTCCAGGACGTCGGCCTGGGCCTTCACATAGCTCTCATGGGTGCCGACGTCCTCCCAGTAGCCCTCGGCGATATAGCCGAAGATGGGCTTGCCCTCCTTCATGAGCTGCGGGAAGACATCTCCGGACCAGTCGACGGGAACATCCGGCTCGACGTAGTCGAAGACTTCGGGCTCCATGACATAGATGCCGGTGTTGACCGTGTCCGAGAAGACCTGGCCCCAGGTGGGCTTTTCGAGGAAGCGCTCGACCTGGCCCGCCTCGTCGACGATGGTGATTCCAAATTCAAGCGGATTGGGGACGCGGGTCAGGCAGACCGTGACCAGCGCGCCCTTTTCCTTATGAAAATTGATCAGCTCGGTGAGGTCGAAATCGGTCAGGGCATCACCCGAGATCACCAGAAAGGCATCGTCCTTGAGCGCCTCTTCCGCGTTCTTGACGCTGCCCGCGGTGCCGAGCGGCTTCTCCTCGTTGGCGTAGGTCAGCTCCATGCCGAGCTCCTCGCCATCCCCGAAGTAGTTCTTGACCAGAGACGCGAGGAACTGCACGGTCACCACGGTCTCGGACAGGCCATGCCGCTTGAGCAGCCGCAGCACATGCTCCATGATCGGCCTGTTGGCCACGGGCAGCAGCGGTTTGGGCATGGTCGCGGTCATCGGGCGCAGACGAGTTCCCTCGCCCCCTGCCATTACGACGGCCTTCATGTCGGAAGCGTCCTCCTCGAAAGAGACGACGGTCATGCCGACCGCGCACGCCCGATGGCCCAAGAAATCGCTACGGGCACCCGGTGCTGGGTTGCCCACGACGGCGAACTCAGTCGGCCGCGGCGTCCGCCTTCACCAGCCGGCGGACCTGAACCACGTAGAGGACTCCTGCCCACCAATAGAGTGTTGTACCCCATCCGGCGAACGCCCATCCGAAAATAGCGGCGGTCGTGTGAAGCGGGCCGCTTCCATCACTCAGAAGGAGCAAGGGGAAGGCGTACATGAGGTTGAACGTCGCCGCCTTGCCGAGGAAGTTCACCTGGGGCGGCGGATAGCCGTGCCGCCGCAGGATCCACACCATCGCGACGAGCAGCACCTCGCGGCCGAGGAGAACGATGGGCAGCCAGAGCGGGAGGATGTCCCGCCAGGTGAGGCCGATGAGCGTGGACAGAATGTAGAGCCGGTCGGCGGCGGGGTCCAGGAGGCGGCCGAGGCTGCTGATCTGGTTCCAGCGGCGGGCCAGCATGCCGTCCAGATAGTCGCTCACCCCGCTGAGCAACAGCACCAGCAGCGCCCACAGGTCACTGTTGGGCCCGCCGAACTCGGGCCTCAGGATCAGCCACAGGAAAAGCGGTACGCCGAAGAGGCGAGCGGTGCTGAGGATGTTCGGGATGGTGAGTACACGATCCGTCTGGACCCGTGTCTCCTGAACCTCCACCCGGGGGCCTCCTGTGAGGGAATCAGCCGATGATGCCCCATGACTCTACCGGTAGTGACGGCGGGGCCTCTCACCGGGGAGGTGGTGACATATACGAAAAAGGCCCTGTCGGGAGCTTGAAGCTCCCAACAGGGCCTTTTCCAATGATTGTTCGGCGGCGTCCTACTCTCCCACAGGGTCCCCCCTGCAGTACCATCGGCGCTGAAAGGCTTAG
>NZ_JBSFGE010000038.1:0-69553 GCF_053596435.1 Streptomyces sp. NPDC001700 | reverse complement strand
CGTGCCCCCCGGGGGGCGCGGCCCCCCCGTGCCCCGCGCGCCCCCGCCGCCGTCGTCCACACCTCACACCGGGACCACATCCGCCGTGGCCACCGGCTTTCCGGTGGCGAACGCCTCATTCGCGGCCAGGCCGGTGACCAGGGCCAGCGCCCCGTCCGCCTCGGTGGCCCGCTGCTTCGACGCGTCGGAGCCGTCCACGGCGTCAGCCGTGCCGGTGGCCGCCGCCGGGTCGAGGGGGCCGTACAGCGCCGTCAGCATGCGCTCGTCCCCGCCACCGTGTCCCGCGTGGTCGAACGCGGGCAGCGCCACCTCCCGGGGCGGCTCCCACAGCGGGCGCAGGATCACGCGCGGGCCGCCCGCGTTGGCGAGCGCCTCGTCGCCGTGGATCGTGCCCCGGCCGGAGGTGGTGCCGAGGACGGGCGGCTGCCACCGGCTCTCCTCCACCTCCAGCTCCAGCCGCCCACGGGTGCCGTTGAACATCACGCGATAGCCCTCCCACGGGGAATAGGCGGTGAGGTGGTACGTCATGGTGGCGCCGGTGTCGTAGCGCACCAGCAGCGACATGTCGTCCTCGATGGTGATGCCGTCGCCGAACACATTGCGGTCCCGGTGGTAGCCGTCCGCGCCCTCGGCGTCGAGGTAGAGCGAGCGCAGCGCGTCGTTGTCGGCCAGCTCCAGCGCGAACGGGTCGTCTTGCGCGGCGGACGCGCCATGGGCCCGCTCGTACTCGCGGCGGTAACCGCTGCGCTCGCCCGCCTCTCGGCCGTAGAAGCCGAGCCTGCCGTAGCCGAAGACCTCCTGCGGCCGGGCCCCCAGCCACCAGTTGACCAGGTCGAAGTGGTGGCTGGACTTGTGCACCATCAGCCCGCCGCTGTGTTCCTTCTCGCGGTGCCAGCGGCGGAAGTAGTCCGCGCCGTGCCGGGTGTCCAGCAGCCACTCGAAGTGCACCGACAGCACCTCGCCGATGGCGCCCGAGGCCAGCTGCCGGTGGACTTCCTCGTGGACCGGGTTGAAGCGGTAGTTGAAGGCCACCGCCAGATGGTTGCCGGTCTCCTCGACGGTCTGGAGGATGCGGCGGCACTTGGCGGCGTCGGTGGTCATCGGCTTCTCGGTGACCACCCGGCAACCGGCCCGCAGCGCGGGCACGATGTACTCGTCGTGCAGCGCGTCCACGCAGGTCACGACGACTTCCTGGATGTCGTCCGCACGCAGTCGGCGCTCGAAGTCCTCCGGGCTCCAGGCGGCCGCCTCCGGCTCACCGGCCTCCTTCAGCAGCTGCTGGTGGTGGGCGACGCGCACCGGGTTGGGGTCGCACAGCGCGGCGACCCGCAGGCCGGGGCGGCGGGCCAGCGCCGTGGTGAACATCTGCGCACGGGATCCGGTGCCCACCACCACGGCCCGGGAGGGACTGCTGCCGACGGTCATGCGTCCTCCATAGGAAGTCGATCAACGCGTCCGCAGGATAGGCCGATCGGTGGCTCACCACCACGGGTCGGGCACCTTCCCCTGGAACTCGGCGATGCGGGCCCACATGACCGGCGGGTTGGAGTACATGGGGAAGTGTCCACACTGTGGGATCTCGGCGAGTTCGACGCCCGCCGCGTCCAGCCGTGGCAGATAGGACAGGGACGCGTTCTGGTCGCCGTACAGGAACATCCTGGGAAACGGCAGCCCCAGGAACGTGGTCATGAGGTCCGCGTGGTCGCTCAGCTCGACCATCGACTCGAAGATGCCACGGACCGCACCGGCGCGGACCTTGTGGGGGAGGGAGGAGGCGAACAGCGGGGCGGCGTGGGCGGGGGAGCGCCGGTTCCGCTCGATGAAGCCGTCGAGGAAGGCCTCGTCGTCGGCGGCCGGATGGGAGACGATCTGCCTGCTCAGAAAGCAGTCCTCGGGCGCCACGTTGCCCTCGATGTCCACGAAGCTGAGCACCCGGCCGGGGTGGCGGGAGGCCAGCATCAGGGCGGTGAGCCCGCCCATCGAGTGGCCGACGAGATGGAACCGCTCGATGCCGAGCCGGTCGAGCACGGCCAGCGCGGTGTCCACCAGGAAGGGGATCGAGAGGGCGGTCAGATCCCCGCAGACGGTGTCGCCGCAGCCGGGGGCGTCGTACGCCACGACCGGATGCCCGTCGAAGGCGGGCTGGAGCGCGATGTCGGTGTAGTCCTCCTTGGTCGAGCCGAAGCCGTGCAGGAACAGGATCGGGGCGCGTGTCCCGCCGCGGTGCGCGGTGGCGACGTCGAGGGCCACACCGTCGACGGTCAGCTCCTGCCGGGTCCAGGCGAAGGCGTTGCTTGGCTGCATGGTGTGTTTCTCTTTCTCAGGTCGTCTGTGCGGGCAACGCGTGCCGTACGAACTGCGCCACCAACGGGCTGGGGTCGGCCGCGCGCCGGACCACGGCCAGTTCGACGAGCTGGGCGGGCTCCCGCAGGGACAGGCAGACCACGCCTGGCACCGGTGGCCGCGACGAGGTGTGCGGCACGAGGCCGACGCCCAGACCGCAGCCGACCATGGCCAGCTGCGAGTGGATGGAGTTCGCCTGGTGCCGGGGCTCCGGGCTGAAACCGGCCTGGTGGCAGACCGCCACGAGTTCGTCGTGATATCTCGGTGAGAGGGCGCGCGGGATCCACACCCAGGGCTCAGCCGCCAGGGCGGCGAGGTCCACGTGGTCCCCTTCGGCCAGCGGATGCCCCTCCGGGAGAGCGGCCACCAGCCGGTCCCGGCGCAGCGGATCCGAGCGCAGCCGTTCGTCGTTGCCGGTGTGGCGGACCACGGCGATGTCCAGGCGTCCGTCGAGGAGGCCTTGCACCCCTTCGGTGGTGTCCAGCTCCCGCACCCGCAGCTCGATGCGCGGGCGCTCGGCGCGGAAGGTGCCGAAGATGGCGGGCAGCGCCTGCGAGAAGGCCGAGGTGACCGCGCCGATGGTCAGGGTGCCCAGATAGCCCGCCTGCGCCTGCGCCGCGGCCACTTGGGCGCGCTCGGCGGCGGCCGTCAGCGCGTAGCAGTGCCGCAGAAAGACGGCGCCGGGCTCGGTCAGGGCCACCGAACGGCTGGAGCGTTCCAGCAGCTGGGCGTCGAGCTGCCGCTCCAGGTGGCGGATCGCCTGGCTGAGTGGCGGCTGCGACATCTGCAGGCGCTCGGCGGCCCGGCCGAAGTGCAGTTCCTCGGCGACCGCGATGAAGTAGCGGGCCTGGCGGACCTCGATCATCGCGTCGTACACCGTCTCGTCGGAAGGCCGTAGAGGTCGAGGGTGGTGTGTCCGTCACGGAGCCGATCGAGGATGTCCCGCTCCTTCGCCACCCGCTCATCGGCGCGGGCGACGACCGAGGGCGCCACGTCGCGGGGCAGGCACACGACACCGTCGGCGTCGGCGACGATCAGGTCGCCGGTGGCGACCGGGACCCCGCGCAGCACGAGGGGCGCGCCGAGCACACCGGGGTGGTCCTTGGTGGTGCGGAAGACCGCGACCGACGAGGCGAAGACGGGAAAGTCCAGCTCGGCGAGTTCGACGGTGTCGCGTACGCCGCCGTCCACGACCAGCCCCAGCAGCCCGCGCGCCCGGGCGGCCACGGCCAGGACCTCGCCCCAGTGGCCGCAGGCCGCGCCCTGCAGATCGGCGACGAGGACATGGCCGGGCGGGGCGGCGGCCACCGCGTGGTGCAGCGCGAGGTTGTCACCGCCCACGCCCCGTACGGTGTAGGCGGGACCGGCCAGCCGGGCGCCGGACCAGACCGGGCGCAGCCCCGGCGCGCAGGCGCAGTCGGCGGCGGACGCCTCGTACAGCGTGGCGGTGGAGTGTCCGCCGGTGGCGAGCGCGGTCATCGGCCGTTCCGCTGCAGCAGGTGGTAGCCGAAGGCGGCACGGGCCTCGCGCAGGCCGCTCCCCGCGCGCACGGCGGCGGTGATGTCGCGCTCGGTGTGCTCGATCCGTGTCGCCAGCTCCACGACCTCGGTCAGCCTGGCGGCGGGTACGACCACCACTCCGTCGGCGTCGCCGCGCACCAGGTCGTCCGGGGCCACCGGAACACCGTCCAGGGACAGCGGCGTACCGACCGAGGCGAGCCGCACCCGGTCCTTGCCGGTCCGCATGAACCGGCCGCTGCTGAAGACGGGATAGCCCGCCTCGGTCGAGGTGGCCACATCGCGGCAGGCGCCGTGGATCACGGTGCCCGCGACACCGCGGGCCGTCGCGGTACGGGTCATGATCCCGCCCCACACCGTGCAGTCGGTGCGCCCGGCGTTGTCGATGACCACGACCGCGCCCGGGGGCACATCGTCGAGGAAGTCACCGACGCTGCCCTTGTCGGCGTCGGCCGGTTCGTAGCGGACGGTGAAGGCGGGCCCGGTCAGCGCGGCCGTGGGGAACAGCGGCGCCGGGCCGAGGACGGAGCCGGGCAGCCCCAGGGCGTCCAGGGCGTCGGACAGGGCGGCGGTCGGCAGGGCCGAGGCCCGCTGGGTCGGTGTGTCCATCACTGCGGCTCCTCCGTTCCGGCGAGGCGGGCGTCCCGCATGGCGTCCGGCAGGGACGCGCCGCCGCGCAGCTCCTTGGCGATGGCGCTCTCGCGCCGGGCCACCGCTTGGGCGGCCCGCAGAATCTCATGGGCACGGGCGCGGGGCACGAAGGCCACGCCGGTCTCGTCGGCGACCACGATGTCCCCCCGCGCCACTGTGGCCGGGCCGACCCGGACCGGTTCGCCGGAGGACACCTGGCGCAGGCGGCCCCGCGCGGTGACGGGGGTGGTGGCGCGGGCGTACACCGGGAAGCCCGCCTCGCGGGCCTCGCCGACATCGCGGCAGGCCCCGTCGGCCACCACGCCGCGCACCCCGCGCAGGGCGGCGCCCAGGCTCAGCAGCCCGCCCCAGCAGGAGACGTCCGTGCGTCCGCCGCCCGCGATCACCAGGACGTCCTCGGGGCCGCTGGTGGCCACGGCCGAGGTGGCGATGTGTGCCCCGGACGCGGACGGGTCCGGGGTGCCCGGTGCGAGTTCGACCGGTGCGGCGAATCCCACCAGTGCGCGGTGGCCCCACACCGGCCTGATGCCGCCGAGACCGGGGGGCAGGTCCAGCCCGTCGAGCGCGTCGCTGACCGCGGCGCTGTCCAGGGCGCCGTAGGCAGTGAGGAGAGTCGTGTCGTCGTTCACGCGACCAGTCCACCAACCGGGACCCATACTGTAAAGGTCCTGATATGTCTGCCTGTGATATGCGCTGCGACTCGATCGGTGACTCGATCGGGGAGGGTCACTCCAACCCGCCGCGCTTCACCAGCTGGCTCGCGATCACATTCCGCTGGATCTCGTTGGTGCCCTCGCCGACGATCATCAGCGGTGCGTCGCGGAAGTAGCGCTCCACGTCGAACTCGGTGGAGTAGCCGTACCCCCCGTGGATCCGCACCGCGTTGAGCGCGATCTCCATGGCGGTCTCGGAGGCGAACAGCTTCGCCATGCCCGCCTCCATGTCCACGCGCCGCCCCGCGTCGGCCTCCCGCGCCGCGTGCAGGGTGAGCTGCCGGGCTGCGGTCAGCGACGTGGCCATGTCGGCGAGGTAGTTGCCGATCGACTGGTGCCGCCAGATGGGCTTGCCGAACGACTCGCGCTCCTGCGCGTACGCCAGCGCGTCCTCGAACGCCGCCCGCCCGACGCCGAGCGCCCGGGCGGCGACCTGGAGCCTGCCGGTCTCCAGGCCCTTCATCATCTGGGCGAACCCCGCGCCCTCGGCCCCGCCCAGCACCGCGTCGGCCGGGGCGCGGTAGCCGTCGAAGGAGAGTTCGCAGCTCTCGACGCCCTTGTAGCCGAGCTTGGGCAGGTCGCGCGAGACGGTCAGGCCAGGCCCGTGTTCCACGAGCAGGATGGAGATGCCCTGGTGTGCGGGGGTGGCGTCGGGGTCGGTCTTGCAGAGCAGGGCGATCAGCTGGGAGCGGCGGGAGTTGGTGATCCAGGTCTTCGACCCGTTCACCACATAGCCGTCGGTGTCCTGGTGGGCGACGGTGCGCATGGCCTGAAGGTCGGAGCCGCCGCCGGGTTCGGTCAGCGCCATGGTGGCGCGGATCTCCCCGGTGGCCATCTTCGGCAGATGGCGGCGCTTCTGCTCCTCGGTGCCGAAGTGCAGCAGCAGCTTGGAGACCACGGTGTGTCCGCCCATCGCCCCCGCCAGGCTCATCCAGCCGCGCGCCAGTTCCTCGGTGACCAGGACGTAGCAGGGGGTGGAGACCGGGGTACCGCCGTACTCCTCGGGGATGGCGAGGCCGAAGACGCCGAGCCGCTTCATCTGCCCGATCAGGGCCTCGGGGTAGGTGTTGGCGTGCTCCAGCTCCCGCACGACCGGCTTCACCTCCCGGTCGACGAAGTCACGCACCGTATGGACGATGAACCGCTCGTCCTCGGGCAGGGTGTCGAGGGTGCTCATGCTGTCGCGCTCCTTGATGACGGATGCTGTGCGGGCTCAGACCACGCGCTCGGCCCGGAGGCCGCTGATCTCGGCCGCGCTGTGTCCCAGCGCGGCGAGGATCGTGTCGGTGTGCTCGCCGAGGGCCGGGACGGCGTCCATCCGGGCCGTGACACCGGCGAGGTCCACGGGTGGCAGCAGCGCCGGGACCACCGCCCCGGGGATGGGTACGTCGCGCCAGCGCTCCCGGGCGTCCAGCACCGGGTGTTCGAGGAATTCCCCGACGTCGTTCACCCCGGCGTTGGCGATGCCCGCCTCGTCCAGCAGCTGTCTCACCCGCGCGCTGTCCAGCGCGCGGAACCGCTCCGCCACGATCGCGTTCAGCTCCTCGCGGTGCGCCACCCGGGCCGGTCCGGTGGCGAACCGCGGATCGTCCGCCAGCTCCGGGCGGCCCAGGAACCGGTCGCACAGCGCGCGCCACTCCCGCTCGTTCTGGACGGAGAAGAGCACTTCCCTGCCGTCGGCGGCCGGGTAGGCGCCGTACGGGGCGATGGTGGCGTGCTGCGTGCCGATCCGCGGTGGCTGGGTGCCGCCGTGGCGGGTGTAGTACGCGGGCTGGCTCACCCACTCGGCCAGGGCCTCGAACAGCGACACCTCCACGGCGCGGGCCACGCCCGTGGTCGCCCGGGTGAACAGGGCCGTGAGGATGCCCGAGTACGCGTACACACCGGCCGCGATGTCGGCGATCGACACCCCGACCCTGGCGGTCTCCCGGGCGGTGCCGGTCAGCGACACCAGCCCGGTCTGGCACTGCACCAGCAGGTCGTAGGCCTTGCGGTCGGCCCACGGGCCGCTGGTCCCGTAGCCGGAGATGGCGCACGGGATGAGCGACGGATGGCGCTCGGCGAGGGCGTCCGCCCCCAGCCCCAGCCGGGCCACCGCGCCCGGGGCGAGGTTCTGTACGAACACATCGGCCTCGCCGAGCAGCCGCTCCACGATGTCCCGGCCGCGCGCCGACTTCAGGTCCAGGGTCAGGGACTCCTTCGACCGGTTGAGCCACACGAAGTAGCTGGACTCCCCGTGCACCGTGGTGTCGTACCGCCGGGCGAAGTCACCGCCGTCCGGGCGCTCCACCTTGATGACCCTGGCCCCCAGATCGGCCAGCTGGCGGGTGGCGAAGGGCGCCGCCACCGCCTGTTCGACGCTGACGACGGTGATGCCGGAGAGCGGAAGCTCGGGCACGGTACGACCTCCAGAGGGCTGGCCGGGACATGCTCCTTGCGGTGGCCCGGCACCCTCGCTGTCCGGTGTTCCGAGCCCGGTGTCATCATGGCCACTCATGACCATTCCGGTGAAATAGCGATCAGTGATGTCCCCATGCGGGGTGCGGATAACCGAGTGCGGATATCTGAGGGGGAGAGGGAGCGGACGGTGGACGTCAGGCAGCTCAAGGCGCTCGTCACGGTCGCCGAGGCCGGGAGCGTGACCCGGGCCGCGGAACTGCTCCACCTGGTCCAGCCCGCGGTGACCCGGCAGATCCGCACCCTGGAGCAGGAACTCGGCGTCCCCCTCTTCGAGCGCACCCGGCAGGGCATGCGGCCCACGGAGGCGGGCGCCATCATGGTCGACCGGGCCCGCCGCGCCCTGAACGAGCTGGAGCGCGCCCGCGCCGAGGTGCAGCCGACCCCGGGCCTGCTCACCGGCATCGTCACCGTGGGCCTGCTGGAGAGCACCACCGACCTGCTGGCGGAGCCGCTGGTGTCCGCCCTCGCCCGGGACCAGCCGGGCATCGAGCTGCGCCTGATGACGGCGTACTCCGGCCACCTCCAGCAGTGGCTGGACGCCGGTGACCTGGACCTGACCCTGCTCTACAACCTGTCCAGCACCCCATCGCTGAACGCCCGCCCGCTGGTGCGGGAGAACCTGTGGGCAGCCGCGCCACCGTCCGAGGGCCTGCGCGCCGACCGTCCCGTCCCCTTCGCGCAAGCCGCCGCGCATCCCCTCGTCATGCCCGCCTCCGGCCACGCCCTGCGCAGCCTGATCGACGGAGCCGCCGGACGGGCCGGGGTCGAGATGGACGTCGTCGTGCAGACCAACTCCATGCGGGTGCAGAAACACCTCGTCCAGGCCGGACACGGCTGGACGATCCTGCCCGGGATGGGCATCGCCGAGGACGTGGCCCGCGGCACCCTGAGCGCCGCACCGCTGTGCGAACCCGACGTGTGGCGCTCGATCGTCCTGGGCACCTCGCGCGCCGGGCGGACCCCACCCGCGGTGGAGGCCGTCGCCCGGGAACTGATCCGGCACATCGAATCGGCCGTACGGGAGGGTAACTGGCCCTCCGCGCGGCTGCACCCGCACCCCACGCGCCCTGACGACGCGACGAGAAAGGCGAGGAACACGTGACGGACACCGACGCCGGGCCACAGCTGAACCATGGACACGCCCGCGCCCTGGACGGCACCCCGCTGGCCTACCAGCGCGAGGGAACCGGGCCGCCACTGGTGCTGCTCGCGGGCCAGGCCAACAACCACCACTGGTGGGACGGCGTACGAGCGGACTTCCACACCACGCACAGCACCCTCACCCTCGACTGGCGCGGCACCGGAGACAGCGGGAAGCCCGATGAGCCCTACTCCACGCGGGGCCTCGCCGACGATGTGATCGCCGTCCTCGACCACCTGGACATCGAGCGCGCCGATCTGTACGGGACCTCCATGGGCGGCCGGGTGGCGCAGTGGATCGCCGCCCGCCACCCGGCCCGCGTCCGGCGGCTGGTGCTCGGCTGCACCTCACCCGGCGGGCCACACGCCACCGAGCGCGACAACGCCGTACGCCGCTCCCTGATCCAGCCCGACCCACGGGCGTCGCGGGAGGCGCTGATCGACCTGATGTACACCCCGGCGTGGCGGTCCGCGCACCCCGGCCCGTACACGACCCTCGGCGACCCCGGGATGCCCCCGCACGCGCGGCGGCGCCACCTGGTGGCCAGCAACGAACACGACGCCTGGGACGTCCTGCCGGAGATCGGCGCGCCCACGCTGATCCTGCACGGGGACGACGACCGGCTCACCCCGGCGGCCAACGCACCGCTGCTCGCGTCCCGTATCCCGGACGCCCGTACGCACCTCTTCGAGGGCGCGCGGCACGGCTATTTCGAGGAGTGCCGGATGCGGGCGAGCGCGATCGTGTCGTCGTTCCTCACGGACGTGGCGGAGCCCGCTCGCTGAACCCCATGCCATGACCGCATGTGCCCATCACCGCTTTCTATTGTTCAACCCCGGCCATCAGCCCACATGATGTGGGACGACCCGAGCCGACCGAGCAGTGGAGTCGCAGCGGATGAGCCAGACCCATGCACCGGCGCCTGCGTGGCAGGAGGCCGTGTTCACCGCCCTGAAGAAACGGGGCGTCCAGCAGATCGCCTATGTGCCGGACTCCGGGCACTCCCACGTCATCCGTGAGGCGCGGCGGGACCCCGCCATCCACGATGTGGTCCTGACCACCGAGGAAGAGGGCGTGGCCGTGGTCAGCGGCGCGTGGCTGGGCGGGCAGCGCGCGGTGCTGCTGATGCAGAGCAGCGGCGTCGGCAACTGCGTCAACATGTTCTCCCTGCCGCAGATGGCCGCGTTCCCCTTCCTCACGCTGGTGACGATGCGGGGCGAGTACGCCGAGTTCAACCCGTGGCAGGGCCCCATGGGCCGCGCCACCCAGCAGGCCCTGGAACTCATGGGCGTCACCGTCCTGCGGGCCGACGCGCCCGAGGAGGTCGAGGAGACCGTCGAGGCGGCCATGGACGCGGTGTTCGGGGCGGGAGAGCGCGTGGCCGTGCTCCTCGGACAGAAACTGATCGGCCGCAAGAAGTGGGAGCGCGACTGATGACCGCCACCGACACAGAAGTCCGTACGGGCGAGTTGGACGAGCGCCTGGACCGGCGCCGCTTCGTCGCCGGCCTGGTCTCCCGCCTGCCGCAGGACGCCCTGGTGGTGACCGGGCTCGGCTCGCCCAGCTACGACGTGTTCGCCGCCGGAGACCGCCCCGGCACCTTCTACCTCTGGGGCGCGATGGGCGCCGCCGCACCGCTCGCCCTCGGCCTCGCCCTGGCCCGGCCGGAGCGCCCGGTCGTCGCGGTCACCGGCGACGGCGAACACCTCATGGGCATCGGCTCACTGGCCACCATCGGCGCTGTCCTCCCGCCCAACCTCACCGTCGTCGTCCTGGACAACGCGCACTTCGGCGAGACCGGCATGCAGCCCAGCCACACCGGCCTCGGCACCGACCTGGTCGCCGTGGCGCGGGGGTTCGGCATCCCCGGCGCCCTGCGCGTCACCGACCACGCCCAGGCCGACGACCTCGCCGACCGCATCCGGGCGCGCACCGCGACCACGTACGCACAGGTGCTGATCACCACCAGCGAGCCGCCGCGCGCCCTGCCCCCGCGCGATGGCGTGGCCAACAAGAACACCTTCCGCGCCGGGCTCGGCCTGAGCACCTTCTGACGCGGCGGCGTACCGCCGGAACGGGAATCCCCATGCAGCGCTACGACATGTTCATCGACGGCGAGAACCGCGCACCCGCCACCGGAGCGTGGTTCCCCACCGACAACCCCTACCTGGGCACCCCCTGGGCCGAGATCGCCCAGGGCGCCCCCAGCGACGTGGACGACGCCGTACGGGCCGCCCACCGCGCCCTGCACACCGGCCCGTGGGCCGAACTGACCGCCGGGGCGCGGGGCGCGCTGCTGCGGCGGCTCGGTGACACGATCGCCGCGAACGCCCGCCGCCTCGCCGAGACCGAAGTCCGCGACAACGGCAAGCTCTTCACCGAGATGTACGGCCAACTGCGCTATCTGCCCGAGTGGTTCGCGTACTACGGCGGGCTCGCCGACAAGGTCGAGGGCACCGTCATCCCGATCGACAAGAAGGGCTACTTCACCTACACCAAGAAGGAGCCCGTCGGGGTCGTCGCGGCCATCACCCCGTGGAACTCCCCGCTGATGCTGCTGGCCTGGAAGATCGCCCCGGCCCTGGCCGCCGGGTGCACGGTGGTTGTCAAGCCGTCCGAGTTCACCTCCGCCTCGACGCTGGAACTCGTCCGGCTCTTCCACGAGGCGGGGCTGCCACCCGGTGTGGTCAACGTCGTCACCGGCTTCGGCGAGGACGTCGGGGCCACCCTGGTGGAACACCCGCTGGTCCGGAAGATCAGTTTCACAGGTTCCGACAGCACCGGCCGCCACATCAACCAGGCCGCCGCCCGCGACTTCAAGCACGTCAGCCTGGAACTCGGCGGAAAGTCCCCCAACATCGTCTTCGCCGACGCCGACTTGGAGGCCGCCGCCAACGGCGCCGTCTCCGGCATCTTCGCCGCGACCGGCCAGACCTGCATCGCCGGTTCCCGGCTCCTGGTCCAGGAGAGCGTGCACGACGAGGTGGTCCGCCGTGTGGTGGATCTCGCGCGCACCGCGCGCATGGGCGACCCCATGGACGAGCACACCCAGGTCGGCCCCGTCACCACGCCCGCGCAGTACGCCAAGGTGCTCGACTACGTCGACATCGCCCAGCGGGAGGGCGCCGCGCTCGCCCTGGGCGGGAAGGCCGCCACCCGGCCCGGGTGCGGCAGCGGCTGGTTCGTCGAACCGACCATCTTCACCGGTGTCCGCAACAGCATGCGCATCGCCCAGGAGGAGGTCTTCGGCCCCGTCCTCGCGGTCATCCCGTTCCGCGACGAGGACGAGGCCGTCGCCCTCGCCAACGACAGCCGCTACGGCCTCGGGGCGGGCGTGTGGACCAGCGACATCGGCCGCGCCTTCCGCATGTCCGACCGCGTCCGCTCCGGCACGGTCTGGGTCAACACCTACCGTGCGGTGAGCCCGCTGGTGCCCTTCGGCGGCGTCAAGGACTCCGGCGTCGGCCGCGAGAACGGCATCGAGGCCATCGCCGCGTACCTGGAGAACAAGAGCGTCTGGATCAACACCGGCGCCGCCACGGGCAACCCCTTCGTGATGCGCTGACCCGCCCTCCCCAGCACACAAGGACAGCACCCAAGGACGGACGACCATGCAGCCCACCCCGCCCCCCCTCGGCTCGTACGTACAGTCATGGACACCCGGGCCGGTCACCGCCGAAGACCCCCTCGCCACCAGCCCGGCAGCGGCCCTGGCGGCGCTCCTGGACCTGCCAGGACCGGTGGCGGAGGCCGGTGACCCCCTGCCGCCGCTGTGGAGTTGGGTGTACTTCCCGCGGTGGCCCGCACAACGAGAGCTGGGAAGCGACGGACACCCACGGCACGGACACTTCCTGCCGCCCGTCCCCGACCGGCAGCGGATGATCGCCGGAGGCCGCTGCGAGACCACCCGGCCGCTCCGCCTCGGCGAGCCCGCCGAGCGCGTCACGAGCCTGGGCACGGTGGCGGCCAAGCACGGCAGCACCGGAGAGCTTCTCTTCGTCACCGAACGCCGCGAGTTCCGGCAGCACGGCCACCTCTGCCTCGTCGAGGAACAGGACATCGTCTACCGCTCGGGGCGCGGCTCAGCCCGCCACACCCCGGTCGACGCCGACACCGCCGCCCCCGACTCCGGCGAACCGTGGCGGCTTCCGCTGCACCCGGACCCGACCCTGCTGTTCCGCTTCAGCGCGCTCACCGCGAACGCCCACCGCATCCACTACGACACCCCGTATGCCCAGGGGGAGGAGGGCTACCCGGGCCCCGTCGTCCACGGCCCGCTGCTCGTCCTGCTCATGCTGGAACTGGCCCGCCGCCACGCCCCCGCGCGGCAGGTGCGCTCCTTGTCCTACCGGCTGCGCCGCCCGGTGTTCGCCGGTGAGCACGTCCTCGCGTCCGGCACCCCCTCCGACGGTGGCGCCGGGTTGCGCATCGCCACCCGGCGGGAGGAACGGCACGCCACGGCGGAGGTGACGTTCGCATGAGCACGAGCTGGGACAGCGACCGCATCGCCACCGCCCGCAATCCGCTCTTCGTCCCCGGAGACCGGCCCGACCGTTTCGACAAGGCCGTCTCTTCCGGCGCCGACTTGGTCATCATCGACCTGGAGGACGCGGTCGCCGCGCAGGACAAGGACCGGGCACGCGACGAGGCGTCCGCCTGGCTCGGCCGGGGCAACCGGGCGGTCGTACGGATCAACCCGCCCGGCACCCCCTGGGCCGAGGCCGACCTCGGCACGGCGGCCGCCCACGGCTGCCCGGTCATGGTGCCCAAGGCCGAGGACGCGGCCGTCCTCGCGGACCTCGCCGCGCGCGCCGAAGGCCGGTGCGCCCTCATCCCGCTCATCGAGACCGCCCTCGGCGTGGAGCGCGCCCACGCGCTGTGCGCCACGCCCGGGGCCGTCCGCGCGGCCTTCGGCAACGTCGACCTCGCGGGGCAACTCGGCGTCGCCCCCGACGACCACACGGCGCTGGCCTACGCGCGCTCCAGGCTGGTCCTCGCCTCGGCCGCCACGGGCCTGGGTCCGCCGCTCGACGGCGTCACCACCGCGATACGGGACACCGACACCCTCACCGCCGACATCGCCCACGCCCGGCGGCTGGGCTTCACCGGCAAGCTCTGTGTCCACCCCGCGCAGCTCCGGCCGGTGGCGGACGGCTTCGCCCCCTCCGACGCCGAGGTGCGGTGGGCCCGCGCGGTCCTCGACGCCGGAGATTCGGTCACCACGGTCGACGGGCTGATGGTGGACAAGCCGGTCCTGGAGCGCGCGCGGCGGATCCTGGCCCGAGGGCCGGGATCCGCCACCTGAGCGACGCTCAGCCGCCGCCCCGGGCCGACGCGGCGGTGGCCACCGGCCGCAGCTCGGCCGCCGCCTGCTGGTCCGGCGGCTGCTGCACCGCCACCCCGTCGGCGGCGCGCTGCGCGAGGCCGAGCTGCGAGATGGCGTTGACCAGCCGTACCCGCGTCCCGGTGCCGATCAGCTGCCACCGCTGGGTGCGGGCCGTGGCCGAGCACGTCTGCGTGGTGACCGTGGCGCCCGCCTCCAGCGGGGCGCCCAGGTAGCGGGCGCCCTTCACCATGTCCAGGCAGTAGCCGGTGGCCGTGCCACCGCGCACGGCGCGCAGCGTGTAGTAGCCGTCCGCGGTGGCCGCCAGCCGCCACGCCGCGCCGCTGTCGTCCCCGAACCGCGCGGTGGCGCCCTCGCCGCCGCCCGTGGTGGTCAGCCGGGTGGCGGAGCCGGGCAGGGTGAGGGCGTACGTACCGTCCTTCACCGGCAGCCGCACCGTGTTCTCCCAGCCGGGCGCGTGGCCGATGGTCCGGGCGAGTGCGCTGAACCCGTCGTACGTGGCGGCCGGTTTCGGGCCGCCCCAGGTGGCCTGCGCGAGGAAGCGCAGCGGCAGATACGCCTCCGTCTCGACCTCGTTCTCGGTCTGGGCCGCCGCCGAGTCCGGCCACATGGTGATCTTCGCCCCGGTGATGCCCGGCTGGGGGCCGCTCAGCGTCTCGCCCTCGAAGCGCAGCGGTGTCCAGTCGCTCTCGTACAGCTCCCGCGTCTTCATGGGGGAGCCGCCCCGGATGAGATAGAGCGCGTAGGCCGAGTTCATCACCTGATGGCCCTGGGCGAGCAGGGCCGACGGCGGCTGCTCGGGCTCGGAGATCCAGTGCTCGACCCGGATGTCCTTGTTCACGGGGACGGTGTTGTCGCCGGTCAGCCCGTCGTTCCAGATCCGCAGGGTCCGCCCGCCCGCGCGCACATGGGTATCGACCCGGTTGACGAAGTCCACGAACGCGTCCTGCGGAGTGGCCCGGGAGCCGTACTTGGCCTTGGCGTACGCGGCGATCTGCGGGTAGGCGGCGTAGTCGGAGCCCAGCATGTACTCGTCCGCACCCATGTGCCAGTACGGGGTGTCCCACACGGTCAGCGCCTCGTCCAGCAGCCCGGTGTAGAAGGCGAACGCCTCGGGCCGGGTGATGTCCAGCCGGGACGGCGAACGGGTCCCCTTGGTGTCCGTGAGCTGCAGCTCGGGATGGTTCTGCAGATACGGGTCGATGTGCCCGGGGGAGTTGATCTCGGGGACGAGCGTGATGTGGTACTTCCGGGCCATCGCCGACAGCCGCCGCACCTCGTCCTTGGTGTAGTAGCCCCAGAACTTCGTCTTCGGGTAGTCGTCGCTGGCCACCTTCGCCTCGATCCACAGCTGGTTCAGCTTCAGATACGCCATCTCGCGCATCAGCCGCTCGAACCAGTCCAGGGACACGTGGATGTAGCAGGCGCACACCCCCACCCCGCGCTCGGCGTACCGGGGCACGTCGACCGTGCTGCCGCGCGGCAGCTCGCGCCCGCCGCCGAGCATCTGCAGCACGGTCCGGGTGCCGAGGAACGCCCCGGCGGCCGTGGCACCGGTGATCCGTACGGTGTCGCCGACGACCAGTTCGTACCCCTCCGCGCCCAGATCCTTACGGGACGCGTCCACCCCCAGCACCACATCGCCCGCCGCGCCGTCCCCGCCGGTCACCACGGGCAGCCGCAGCCCCGTCGCGTCGGCCAGATCGTCGGCGAACGTCCCGGCGTCGCCGCGCAGCTCCGCCGTCCGCGCGACCACCGCCGCCGTGGCGGCCAGCCGCAGCGTGCCCTCCTGCCCGGTCCACCGCACCGGCGCCGGGATCACACTGGGCGTGGCCGCGGCGCGCCCGGCGGCCGCCGCGGGGCCGGACGCGGCGGCGGACCCGGCCGCCGCGGCGGGCACCAGCAGGGCCAGCACCGCCAGGACCACGGCCCCCACCGTGGCCCTGAATCTGTGATGACGTGTCGACAACGGCACTCGCCTCCATGCTCACCGGGCCGCCCGCCCTCGGGGCGGCGGCCGTGACGGACAACAAGTGGTGCGGATGCCGGACGGACACACGGGAACCAGGGCCCGGCGGCAGGGTCCTTCCCCTCCCTCCCGCCCCACGAACCCCGCTCCGAGAACCCCTACGGAAAGAGAGCCCTGGTCATCGCTGTGTGACTGGAACGTATCAACCGCCCGATCGCGGGTACTGTCTCCCTCTGGCTGCTCACGTCCCGGCACCGTGAGGTGTTAGGAATAGGGGGTGATCGGATTTTTCGGTCGATCGAAGCCCTCCCCGCCTGCCCGGTCGCGGGGACGCTTGCGCTCCCTTCTTGGCGTGCGCAGCATCGCCGGACAGGTATTCGCCGTACAGGCGATCGTCGTCGTCATGCTCATCGCCGTGGCGACACTGGCGCTCGTCCTGCAGGCCCGGAACGACAGCGAGCAGGAGGCCGTCAACCGCTCGACCGCCGTGGCCCAGGCCTTCGCGGGCTCACCGGGCACGGCGGAGGCCATGACGTCCCGCCACCCGTCCGCCGTCCTCCAGCCACGGGCCGAGGAGGTCCGTAAGCGATCGGGCCTGGACTTCGTGGTCGCGGCGAACCCCAAGGGCGTCCGCTACACCCACCCGCTGCCGCGGCAGATCGGCAAGCAGCTCATCGCCGACTACAAGCCCGCGCTGCGCGGCGAGGTCGTCACCGAGACCGTGCAGGGCCCCCTCGGCAAGGAAGTGCAGGCCACGGTCCCGATCCGGCGGGCCGACGGAACGGTCGTCGGCGTGGTCTGCGCCGGGATGACCGCCCAGGACGTGAGCGGCCGGGTCACCCGCCAGCTGCCCCTGGTCCTCGGCGCGGCCGGAGGCGCGCTCGCCCTAGCCACCGCCGGTACCGCCCTGGTCGGGCGGCGGCTGCGGCGGCAGACCCACGGCCTGGGCCCGGCCCAGATGACCCGGATGTACGAGCACCACGACGCGGTGCTGCACTCCGTCCGCGAGGGCGTGCTCATCGTCGACGGCCACGGCCGCCTCGTCCTCGTCAACGACGAGGCGAGCCGGCTGCTCGACCTGCCCCCGGACGCCGAGGGCCGCCACGTCGGCGACCTGGGCCTCGAACCGCGCACCGCCGAGCTGCTGTCCTCCGGCCGGGTGGCCACCGACGAGGTGCATCTCGCGGGGGACCGGCTGCTGGCCGTCAACCAGCGCTCCACCGAGTGGGACGGCGGCCTCCCCGGCAGCGTCGCCACCCTCCGGGACACCACCGAACTGCGCGCCCTGTCCGGCCAGGCCGAGGTGGCGGAGAAGCGGCTGCGGCTGCTGTACGACTCGGGCGCGAAGATCGGCACCACCCTCGACATCTCCCGCACCACCGAGGAGCTGACCCGGTTCGCGGTGCCGTGGTTCGCCGACTTCGCCACCGTCGACCTGGTGGACCCGGTGCTGCGCGGCGACGAGCCGTCGGGCGACGCCATGTGCCGTACGGCCACCTTCGGCATCCGCGAGGACCACCCGCTGTGGCGGGTCGGCAAGCGGACGACGTACGTGCGCGGCGCGCCGCAGGCGCTCGGCTTCGGCGCCGGGCGGCCGGTGCTCGACGCCGACATCCGCGACTTCGCCGGATGGCAGGAGCAGGATCCCGAGCAGGCCGTCCGGATCGTCGAATACGGCATCCACTCGATGATCACCATCCCGCTGCGCGCCCGCGACGTCACCCTGGGCATCGCCACCTTCTGGCGTTCCGAGAAGTCCGAACCGTTCGACCAGGACGACGTGGCCCTCACCGAGGAGCTGGTCGCGCGCGCCGCCGTCGCCATCGACAACGCCCGCCGCTACACCCGCGAGCACTCCATGGCCGTCACCCTCCAGCGCAGCCTGCTGCCGCAGGGCCTGCCCGAACAGGACGCCCTGGAGGTGGCGCACCGCTATCTGCCCGCCCAGGCCGGGGTCGGCGGCGACTGGTTCGACGTCATCCCGCTGCCCGGCGCCCGGGTCGCCCTCGTCGTCGGCGACGTCGTCGGCCACGGACTGCACGCCGCCGCCACCATGGGGCGGCTGCGCACCGCCGTGCACAACTTCTCCGCGCTCGACCTGCCGCCGGACGAGATCCTCAGCCACCTCGACGAGCTGGTCACCCGCTTCGACCAGGACCAGGTCGCCACGGACACCGACGCCGCGCCGATCAGCGGCGCCACCTGCCTGTACGCGATCTACGACCCGGTCTCCGGCCGCTGCACCATGGCCCGGGCGGGCCATCCGGGCCCCGCCCTGACCTACCCCGACGGCACCGTCACCTTCCCCGAAGTCCCCCTAGCCCCGCCGCTCGGCCTCGGCGGCGAACCCGTCGAGACGACCGAAATGCTGCTGCCCGAGGGGAGTCGGCTGGCCCTGTACACCGACGGTCTGGTCGAGGACCGCGACCGCGACCGGGACACCGGTCTGCGCCTGCTGCGCAGCACCCTGGCGGGCCACCCCGAGCGCGGCCCCGAGGAGATCTGCCGGGCCGTCTTCGAGGCCATGACCTCCGCGCACCCGCGAGACGACATCGCCCTCCTCGTCGCCCGCACCCACCTCGTGGACCCCGGCTCGGTCGCCGAATGGGACGTCCCCGCCGACCCCGCCGCCGTCGCCGGAATCCGCGCCGAGGCCGCCCGGCGGCTGGCCGGATGGGGTCTGGAGGAGAGCGGCTTCACCACCGAACTCATCCTCAGCGAGCTGGTCACCAACGCCATCCGCTACGGCTCCGGCCCCATCCACGTCCGCCTCGTCCACGACCGCAGCCTCATCTGCGAGGTCTCCGACGGCAGCAGCACCTCCCCGCATCTGCGCCGCGCCGCCTCCACGGACGAGGGCGGCCGGGGCCTGTTCCTGGTGGCCCAGTTCGCCCAGCGCTGGGGCACCCGCTACACCCCCACCGGCAAGATCATCTGGGCCGAGCAACCCCTCACCGCCGCCGCCCCCGGCCCCGAACCCACCGAGGAAGACCTGCTGGCCCAGTGGGACGACCTGGACGACGTGTCGACGTAGCGAGCACCGCCGCACCGGCAAGGAAGAGCACCCATGAGCGACATAGCCGACCAGATCAACGACGTGCACCGCGCGGTCGGCAGCCGCGCCGTCCCCGAAGGCGACGCCCGCACCGTGACGCTGCGCCGCACCTACGATGCCGCCATCGAGGACGTCTGGGCGGCGTGCACCGACCGCGAGCGGATCGCCCGCTGGTTCCTGCCGGTCAGCGGCGACCTGCGGCTCGGCGGCCACTACCAGCTGGAGGGCAACGCGGGCGGCGAGATCCTCCGCTGCGAACCCCCGCGACTGCTCACGGTCAGCTGGCTGTTCGGCGAGAACCCCGGCTTCAGCGAGGTCGAGGTGCGGTTGACCGCCGACGGCGGTGAGCGCACCGTCTTCGAGCTGGAGCACGTCGCGGTCGTGCCCGCCGAGATGTGGGACCAGTTCGGCCCCGGCGCCACCGGAGTCGGCTGGGACCTCGGCCTCCTCGGCCTCGGCCTGCACCTGCGCGGCGAGTCGATCGGCGACCCGGCCGCGTGGGAGGAGACGGACGAGGCGCGCGCCTACACGACCCGCAGCAGCGAGGCCTGGGGCGCGGCGTACGAGGCGTCCGGCGCCCCGGCCCACGTGGCGGCCGCCGCCGCCCGCGCCACCACGCGCTTCTACGTCCCCGAGCGGTAGGCGTCGCGACGGTCCGCGATATGTGCGCCGGAAGTCCGCCCCTGTGTATAACGGGGGCGGGAGGCGTTCCATGTCCGAGTTGTTCGACGCGATCGACGCACTGATCGCGGGCCAGTCCCCGCTGCCGTCACCGGCCGAGCGGGAGCGGCTGCGCAAGGCACACGGCCTGAGTCAGGAGCAGGTCGCCAAGGCGCTGAAGGTGCGCCGTGCGACGGTGGTCAACTGGGAGAGCGGAAAGACCGACCCCCGACCACCACAGCGCGAGGCGTACGCCCACTTCCTGAACGAACTGGCGAAGCTCTACCCACCCCCAGAGACGTCCCCAGCCCCGGAGGCGGCTCCAACCCCCGAGACCACCCCGGCAGTCGCCCCGGCCCCGCTCCCCATTCCTGAGGCCGCCCGGGCCTCAGCCGCCGCCCCGGAGGCGGCCACGGCCCCTGCAGCTGGTCCCGCAGCGGCCCCGGCCTCCCCCCCGGCTCCTGCAGCAGCTCCAACCCCCGGGACTGCCCCGGCAGTCGCCCCGGCCCCGCTCCCCGCTTCTGAGGCCACCCCGGCCTCTGCGGCGGTCCCAACCCCCGAGACCGCTCCGGGAGTCGCCCCGGCCGCGCACCCCGCTCCCAAGGCCCCCCGGGCCTCAGCCTCCGCCGCTGCTCCCGAGGCCGCCCCGGCCCCGGCCTCTGCGGCGGCCCCGGCTCCCGCCTCTGAGGCTGCCCCGGCCCCGCCCTCGGCCTATGCAGCGGCCTCCGCCCCCGAGGCCGCCCCGGCCATGCGCCCTGCTGCCGAGGCGGCGCATCCCGCATCGCCCGCGCCCCCGGCCCCCGGCCCCGTATCTCCCCGCGCCGCACCGGAGGTTCCGCCGCCCGCGAGGGAGTCCGGGCCGCCCGCCGGGGGCACCGCGGCGTCCAGCCGCCCGGCCCCGCGGCGGGAACATCGGCAGGCCACGGCACGGCCCGCGGCGCGGAAGAGCCCCGCCACACCGGCGCCCGCCGCCGAACCCCGGTTCGCCCACGGGCCCCTGGCCGTCGTGGACGGCGACGGGGCCGCGTACTGCACCGGCGGCTTGGTGCTGGAGTGCCCGCTGAAGGACATCCCGACCCTGGTCACCTGGGCCCTGGCCGAGGCCCAGTTGGGCGCTCCCCGGCTGCACCGCAACGGCAAGGAGGCCGACCCCCTGCTCGTCCTCACCACCTCCGCCGCCGAACGCCTCGGACTGCCCGCCGAACTGACCGACCGCCGAAACCTGCGCCTGCCCGAGGACCACAAGGTCGTCAAGCAGATCGCCAAGGCCCAATGGCAGCTCACCCGCCGCGGCTTCGGCCCCTGGGCCTCGGTCTACCGCCCGGTGCAGGGCGACCGCCGCCACTGCGTGCGGTTCGCGGTCCTGCCGTGGGGCGCGCTCGACTCGCGCGCCTGGGGGAGCGCCGACCGGTTCGCCCCGGCCGAACTGGCGCGCGTACTCGGCGACTACGCCACCCGCGTCATCACCCCGCGCGGCACCACCGCCGTCACCGGGCTGGAGTTGATGACCGCCCTGCGCCCGCCCACCCGGGCCGTGAAGGACGAGGCGACCGGCGCGTGGGTGTCAGGCCCGCAGCCCGGTTCGCTCACCGCGCCGGTCGACCCGGCGCCACCGGAGGCGCCGGACGAGCATCCCGTCGTCGCCCAGCTGTACCCGCGCGGCCACCAGCGCACCCCGGCCGACATCCTGGACGAGGAGGCGTACGACTGGATCCGCGACCCCGAGCTGCTCACCGACGCCGAGTGCGCGCACACCCACGCCGTGGGCATCGACGTCAACATGGCCTTCGCCGCCGCCGCGAACCGCCTCACCGTCGGGCTCGGGGCGCCCGAGCACCTCAAGGCGCCCGCCTTCGACAAGGCGCTGCCCGGCAGCTGGCTGGTCGACCTGTCCCACATCGACCTCGACCCGCGCCTCCCGAACCCCTTCACCCCGCACGGCAACCGCCCCGAGGGCCCGGCCTGGTACGCCACGCCGACCGTGGCGTACGCCGTGGAACTCGGCCACGACGTACGGCCCGCCGAAGCGTGGATCCGCCCCGAGACCGGCCCCTACCTGGACGCCTGGTACACCCGGCTGCGCGACGCCTACATGGCCACCATGGAACTGCTCGGCGTGGTGTCCGGCATGAGCCCGCCGGACTACCTCGCCGCCATGGAGCGGCACAAGCGGGCCGACCCCGGGCAGGCCGCCGTCCTGTCCGCCATCAAGGCCACCGTCAAGGGCGGCATCGGCAAGCTCCGCGAACGGCCCCAGGGCGCCCGCTACCGCCCCGGCGAACGCTGGCCCGCCCTGGAACGCCCCACCTGGCGCCCCGACATCCGCGCCGCCGTCATCTCCACCGCCCGGGTGAACATGCACCGCAAGATGCGCAAGCTCGCGGACGCCGGGCTGTTCCCGGTCGCCGTCCTCTCGGACTGCGTCGTCTACCTCTCCGACGGCCCGAGCCCGCTCGACTTCCTGCCGCACACGCCCGACGGCAAGCCGCTGCCCGGCGGATTCCGGCTCGGCGTCTCACCGGGCATGGTCAAGCACGAGGGCACCCAGGAGTTCCTGTGGGCGGCCCAGCTCCTCGACGAGGGCCACAACCCGGCCCGCCACATCAAGGGCACCGACGCCGCGCTCGACGGCGAATAGGGGAGGGGACGAGCACGATGGGCATCATGGGCGACAGCCTCGACAAGGCCTCGGAGGCCACCTTCACGCGCCCCATCCCGAAGACCGCCCCCGCGCAGATGCGCTTCCTGGTGAAGCAGGAGAAGGGCTCCACCAAGGCGGTCGCGCGCCGCCTCGGCGTATCGCAGCGCACGGTCGAGCGCTATCTCACCGGCCAGTTCAAACGCCCCCGCAAGGACCTCGCCGCGCGCCTCGCCGACGAGGTGCGCAAGGACTGGCAGCCCCGGGTGCGCGCCCGGGCCAGGAAGCAGGCCGCCACCGCCACCGGCATCGTCATCGAGACCCGGGCCCGCTTCGGCTTCACCGCCGCCCCCGGCTCCACCGACGACGGCCGCATCCGCCTGATCACCCAGCACCTGCCCCCCGCCTACGCGGCCCGCCTCTTCGAAGCCCAGTCCACCGGCGCCACCGAACAGCAACTCCGGGACATCGCCGCCGAGGGCTTCCAGGAGATCTACTTCAAGGACAGCGGCCGCCGCGCGGACGGCCTCCTGGTGGAGTTCACCGACATCGACTACGTCGAAATGGACTTCTGACGCCGACAGGCCGTCTTTCTCAGCTCTTGACGGCCTCCGCGATCCGCAGGGCGGCCTGTGCGGGGGTGAGGTGCGTGGTGTCGACGACCTCGGCCTCGGCGTGCAGCCATGTGCGGGCCGCCTCGGCGTAGGGCTCAAGGTATCGGAGACGGAACGGGGAGGCGGGGCCGAGAACGGTGTCGCCCGCGATGCGCGCGCGGAGGGTGTCCTGGTCGGCATGGAGGACGAAGTGCCGGACCGGAACGGCATGCCGGGCAAGGCCCGAGCTGATCTCCCGCCAGTACTCCTCGACCAGGACGGTCATGGGCATCACCAGGGTGCCACCGGCGTAGTCGAGGACGCGGCGGGCGGTCTCGACCACGAGCGGCCGCCACGGCGGCCAGTGCTGGAAGTTGTCCGTCGCGGGCAGCCCTGGGGTGATGTCCATGAGTGTCTCGCCGACCTTCTCGGCGTCGAACACCCGTGAATCCGGGATCAGCTGCTGCACGAGCGCACTGGTCGTCGTCTTGCCCGCGCCATGGGTACCGTTGAGCCATACGATCACGAGACCCAACATTAGAGTCGTGGGGCAGGTTCGGGTATGTCGGAGCGTGAAGTGGCGGCTGTTCGACCGTTGACACTGGCTTGGGTGAGCCGCCACCTGGAGGCCGGTGAACGGGTCGTCAGGGCCGAGGCGCTGCACGGCGGCATCACCGCCGACATGCGGAGGCTGACCATCGCCGCGCGGGATGGAGCCACCCGTGACCTGGTGCTGCGGTCCTTCGTCGACGTGGAGCACGCCGAGGACTGGCTGAACAGGGAGGCTGACGCCCTGACCCTGCTCACGGGGACCGGCGTTCCCGCTCCTGGACTGGTCGCGGTTGATCTGACCGCCGCGCATTGCGAGTATCCGTCGCTCCTCATGACACATCTGGTGGGCCGGACGGTCCTGGACGATGAGGGATTGAGGACGCGCGTCCCTCTGCTGGCCCGTCAACTCGTGGCGATCCACGCGGTGCGACCCGCCGTGCGGCCCCGGGAGTACGTGGCGTTGACGACCGCCGACACCGTCGTGACTCCGAAGGGCGCCGACGCGGCGGTGTGGGCCGCGGCGATCGACGTGATCCGCAGGCCCGCGCCGCCCTATGAGGGGCGATTCCTGCACCGGGATTTCCACCCCGGCAACGTGCTGTTCGACGTGCCGCCCTCAAGGCCGACAGGTGCCCGGATCAGCGGCGTCGTCGACTGGGCGGCCACCTCCTGGGGCCCGGCGGATCTCGACGTGGCGCACTGCTCCACCAATCTCGCGGTGCTGCACGGCCCGGCGTGGGGGCTGCGGTTCGCTGAGGCGTACGAGGAGGCTGGCGGGGTGCTGGCCGCGACCGCGAGCGAGCGGCGGTACTGGCTGGTGCGGGACGCTCTGGCGTTCTCGGAGGAAGTGGGGTCGGTGTCGCAGCCATGGCGGGAGGCAGGCAGGACGGAGCTGACGACACGAGCCGTGGAGGAGCGGCTGGATGCCTACGTCACCGCCCTGATGGACACGGAGACGATCTGATCGTTCGGCGGGTGTGACGACTCGGCCGTGGAGCGCGGGCGATGAGTTCACCGTCGGCTTCCGGCCTGCGGCGATCCTCGGATGCGGCGACGGCGGCGACGCGCTGTGGCTCGCCGCCCTCGCCGCTCACACGGCCTGGGCGACCGCGTCACCACCGTGCGGACCGACTTGCGCGAGTCCTACCCGCCCGGTGAGTTCGACCTGGTCTGCGCCCACTACCCGCACACGCCCTTCGACCTGGACCGGGCAACCGTCCTGCGCTCGGCCGCCCACGCACTGCCGAGGTCACCGACCATGTCCTCCTCATACGCCGCACCGCCTGACACGCCGACGGCGAGTTCGGGCACGGTCATCCACCGGTACGGCGAGTACGAGACGAGCTGGCTGTTGGGCTGGTTCCGGCCTGCATCAGTTGAACGTACGCACCATCAGCCGGACAACTGCCCTGACGCCTCCCCAGACCCACTCGAACAGTCCTCCCGCCACGGCCACGTCGGCGGCGTCCCCGGCTGCGGACATCCGGTCCGACTCCGAGCGGCACTGAGAGCAGGTACGGGGCCAACGGCGCCTTCGCGCACCGCACTTCTTACACGTCGTCATGCCCCCATTCTTCCCTGCCGCCGCACCCGTGCGGATCGCCTCGCACGCCGTGGCCACCGGGCAGGCGGTCGACGGCGGGGAGACCCATGGCAGCCGCCGGGCGCTGCTCGGTCGCTTCGGCCGAGTGCTCGAAGGGTCTTTCTCACGCGTCCGGGCCGGCATCGAGGATGTCATCGCCGAAGGCGGCAGCGAGCGCCTTCGCGATCAGGTCGGGCAGCTCGGTCCGTCCGTCGTCCTCGGCCCAGCGCACCAATGCCGTGTGCATGGCGGCCAGGCAGGCACTGGCCGCCGCGTGGGCGTGGAACGCCGTGTCGGGATCGGTCGCAGCGCCCCCGAGGGCGTCGACGATCGCCTGCTGAAGGGCGTACTGGTTGTCCAGGTGCTTCGCCCGCAAAGCCGGCGTCGAGATCATGAGCCGCAGGCGGGCGAGCAGGAACTGCCCGTTCGCCGTCAGGTCGTCTCCGTGGCCACCGCTGGTCAACGCCGCGGCCGAGTCGATGAGCGCGCTGCCGATACGGCGGACCAGGGGCTGCGCGGCCGACGCCGCGATGATCCGCTCGGCGACGAGCCGACCGTTCTGGTCGAGGAGCACGAGGTCTTCCTTGGTGAGGAAGTGCCGGTACACGGTCATGGGTGACACGCCTGCGGCCTCGGCCACGTCGGTCACCGTCGTGGCGTCGTATCCATGCTCGGTGAACAGCCGTACCGCGTGCGCCTGAATCGTGCGCTGCGTCTCGGCTCGCCGTTGTTCTCGCAAGGTTGAGTGCTGGTCGGGCATGTGGTAGACCCTACCTGAGTGGTAGTGACTACCAGATTGGTAGTGCCTAACATCACGGGGTGGTGGACATGAGTGATCTGACCGGCAGGACGGCTCTCGTGAGTGGGGCGTCGCGCGGTATCGGGCGGGCGATAGCGGCCCGGCTGGCGGCGAAGGGGGCGGTGGTCATCGTGCACTTCGGCACGGACGAGGACGGTGCGGCGGCGACGGTCGATGAGATCGGACGTGCCGGTGGAACCGCGCTCGCCGTCGGGGCGGAGCTGGGCGTGGATGACGACGTCGAGACGCTCTTCGCGGGAGTCGAGTCTGGCCTGGCCGGGCGACCGCTCGATGTCCTCGTCAACAACGCGGCGGCAGCGCCCGCCGGTCCGATCGGAGCCACGACGCGCAAGGAGTTCGACCACCTCTTCGCGGTGAACGTGCGGGCGCCGTACTTCATCATCCAGCGAGCGCTGCCATTGCTCCGCGACGGTGGCCGCATCATCACGATCTCGTCCGTGGCAACCCGGATGGCCAACCCCGCCCAGACGTCCTTCGCCATGACGAAGGGCGCGGTCGAGACGATGAGCATGACCTTGGCCAACGAACTCGGGGTCCGAGGGATCACGGTGAATGCGGTTGCTCCGGGCGCGACTCGGACGGCGACCAACGGATCGTTCTTCGAAGCGCCGGGCCTGGCCGAATTCATCGCCGGCACGACGGCGCTCGATCGGCTGGGCAGGCCCGACGACGTCGCCGAGGTGGTCGCGTTCCTCGCCTCGGACGAGGCGCGCTGGATCACCGGGCAGGTCATCGACGCAAGCGGTGGACTGTTCCTCGGACCACGCGCCGGATAGCCAACGGGTTCACAGTTGATGCTGGCGTCGGATATCCGAGTTGCCCGTCGGCGGGCGGAGGCTGACCGTACGACTGCAGGTGCGCCGGTGCGCCCTCTCCCTGGGGCCCGGGGGCCGGGGCCCGGCGCGGCGCCGGGGCGGTCGTCCGGGGTGGGGTGGTGAGTACGGCGAGGCAGCCGACGACCAGGGCGATGCCGACCCACCCCAGCGGGGGCAGGCGTTCGCCGACGACCAGGACGGCCAGCACCGCCGCGACGGCGGGTTCCAGCAGGGAGAGCGTCGTCGCGGTGCTCGCCGGTACGTGGGCCAGGCCCCAGCCGAACAGGACGTAGCCGATGAACATCGGCACCAGGGCCATATAGGCGCCCACGGCCGCGTTGGACCAGGAGCTGAGCAGCGGGGCGCCGGTGGCCAGCAGTACGGGCACCAGCAGCAGACCGCCCAGCCCGAAGACGGCGCCCATGGCCGCGCCCGAGGTGACGCCACCGCTGATCAGGCGGTGGGCCGCCCAGGAGTACAGGGCGTAGGTGACACCGGCCACCAGGCCCAGCGCCACGCCGAGCACGGTCGATCCCACCGAACGGGCCCCGGTGTCGTTGCTGCTGTGCGCGGCCTCGGCCGCGCACAGCAGCAACGTCCCGGACAGCCCCAGTGCGGCGCCCGCCGTCCAGCGGCGCGTCAGGCGGCGTCCGTCCGCGGCGCGTTCGATGACGGCCGAGGCGAGCGGGGCCGAGCCGATCGACACCACGGTTCCGGCGGCGACCCCAGCCAGGTGCATGGAGCTGTAGAACGCCAGCGGGTAGGCCCCCACCGCCAGCGCGCCGAGCAGCACCACACCGCGCCGCGTACGGAGCGCGGGCGCTTCCCGGGCGATGCGGGGGGCGGCCATGAGGGCCTGGAGCAGTCCGCCCAGGCCCATGGCCACGGCCCCGATCGCGAGCGGTCCCACGCCGGGCGCGAAGGTCGCGGCGGTGCCCGTGGTGCCCCACAGCACCGACGCCACGAGCACGCACAGCGAGCCCACGCCCACCGAACCGGCCGCCTGCCCGGCGGGCCGCGTCACAGCCGCTCCACCAGGTCGGCGGCCATGGTCCGGGCGTGCTCCAGACGCGTACCCGCGCCCTCCAGACCGGCGCGCGCCATCGCGCCCTCCAGCAGGAACGCCAGCTGCTCCGCCATCGCGCGGGCCTCCCCGGGTCGCCCGGGCAGCAGTTCCGCCAGGTGCGCGGCGAGCAGGGATTCCACTTCCTCCTTGTGGCGGCGTACGACGGCCCGCCCCTCGTCCCCGGCGGGCAGCTCGGCGGCCGCGTTGAGCAGCCCGCAGCCCCGGAAGCCGTTCTCGTAGGCGAAGGCCGCGTGATCGGTGTACGCGTCGAAGACGGCCAGCACACCGCCACGGGCGTCGCCGTCCCGGACGCCCGCCAGCCGCCGCCGGTACAGGTCCATCCACTCCTCGTGGCGCGCGTCGAGGTAGGCGACCACCAGATCGGCCTTGGAGGAGAAGTTGTTGTACAGGCTCATCTTCGCCACGCCCGCCTCGGCGGTGATCGTGTCGATTCCGGTGGCGGATACGCCGTCCGCGTAGAAGCGGCGTGACGCGGCGGCGAGCAGCCGCTCACGCGCCGGCCCGCGCCGTCTGCCGGGCTGCCTGCCGGGCTGCCGCGCCGCGGCGTCGGTCGTGCTCATCGCGCATCCCCTCTCCGTTACTAGGTAGGTCAGTCTACCTAGTAACGAAGCTCAGTCGAGGACGGCGGTGGCTTCGATCTCGACAAGATGGTCCGGTACGTCCAGTGCCGCGACGCCCAGCAGCGAGGCGGGCGGAGTCGCGGTGACTCCCAGCTTCGCGGTCGCCCGGGCGATGCCCTCCAGAAGCACGGGCATCTTGTCGGGCGTCCAGTCCACGACGTAGACGGTCAGTTTCGCCACGTCGGCGAAGGAGCCGCCCGCACCGGCCAGGGCGGTGGCGACGTTGACGTAACACTGCTCGACCTGCGCGGCGAGATCGCCCTCGCCGACCGTGACGCCCTCGGCGTCCCAGGCGACCTGCCCGGCGATGAAGACCAGCTTCGATCCGGACGCGATCGACACCTGCCGGTAGACGTCGACGCTGGGCAATCCGTCGGGGTTCACCAGAGTGATGGCCATGCCGTGTGCCTCCCTGTGAGCTTCACGCTCTCTCGTGGTTACTCGGGAACCGTAGGAGAGCGCCCGCTGACATGGAAGAACGCACTTTTCCGTGCCTGAGGAACCTGTTGGTGACCCAGCAGCTCACGAGCGTGGCTGCCGCTGTCGGTGATCCACGGTCGATCTGTCGCCGATCTGTCGGCGGCCGCTGCGATCTTCGATGGCAGGCGCTCACCCCGGGCGTCCCCGCTTGATACGGGCCCACCCAGCCGTCTGCCGCAAGGGAGCTTGTCGCCATGCCCTCCATGCCCTCCGCCCCACCCTCCTGGGATGTCCACCGGCTGCCACGCGCCGATGACCGCGTGGTCCTGGTCACCGGCGGCAACGCGGGCATCGGGTACTTCATCGCGGAACAGCTGTCCACGACCGGCGCCACCGTCGTGCTGGGCAGCCGCAGTCAGTTGAAGGCCGAGGCCGCGATGGCGGCCATCCGCGAGCGTGTCCCCGGTGCGCGGGTGCGGGCTCTGCGGCTGGACCTCGCCGACCTCTCCTCCCTCGAAACCGCCGTGGACTCACTGGACTTGACCCACCTCGACGCGGTGGTGCACAACGCCGGGGTCGCCCTCGACGACCCGCCGCGCCGCGAGACCGTGGACGGTCACGAGCTGATGTTCGGCACCAACCACCTCGGACACTTCGCGCTCACCACCTGGCTGATGCCCCTGCTGTCGGCCGCACCCGCGGGCCGCGTCGTGACCATGGGCAGCTTCGCGGCGAAGACCGAACGGCTGGACCTGGACGACCCGCAGTCCCGGCAGGACTACCGCCCGAAGCGCACGTACGGACGGTCCAAGCTGGCGCAGATGTCCTTCGGCCTCGAACTCGACCGGCGTCTGCGCGCCACCGGCAGCACGGTGGCGAGCGTGGTGGTCCACCCCGGCGGCGCCCTGGACTCCCTCACGCCCTCGCGGCCACCGGTGCACATACGGACCCTCGGCACCCGGCTGCGCGCGGCGCCCGCCGGGGTCCTGCTCCAGGGCAAGGACGCCGGGGCGTGGTCCGCGGTGCGAGCGGTGCTCGACCCCGATGTGCGCGGCGGGCAGCTGTGGGGGCCGAGCGCCTTCGGCCTGCGCGGCAGGCCACGGCCCGAACCGGTGTGGGCTCACCTCGCCGACACCGCCGCCGCGGCGCGGCTGTGGGGCATGAGCCGTGCCATGACCGGTAGTGCGTGCATATAGCATCGTTACTGAGCAGTAGAGCGCCGCAACCGGAAGAGGAAACACAGTGCACAGCCCGGTCAAGCATGACGTTGTCGAGGTGAACGGTGTGCGGCTGCACATCGCGGAGCAGGGGCAGGGGCCGCTGGTCCTGCTGCTGCACGGCTTTCCGGAGAGCTGGTACTCCTGGCGCCACCAGTTCGCCCCGCTGGCCGAGGCCGGATACCGCGTCGTCGCCCCCGACCAGCGCGGCTACGCCCGCAGCGAGCAGCCCGAGGACGTCGCCTCGTACAGCCTGCTCCACCTGGCCGGTGATGTGATCGGGCTGATCCGCGCGCTCGGCGAGAAGCAGGCGGTGGTCGTCGGACACGACTGGGGCGCCCCGGTCGCCTGGGTCACGGCGATGCTGCGCCCCGATGTCGTACGGGCCGTGGCCGGGCTGAGCGTTCCCCCGGCGCTGCCCGCCGGAATGGCCCCGCCCTCGGCCACCCGGACGTACTACGGCGAGGGCTTCTACCAGAACTACTTCCAGCAACTGGGCGTCGCAGACGCCGAGTTGGGGCAGGACATCGCGTCGTCCCTCCGCCGGATCCTGTTCAGCGGCTCCGGCGACAACCCGAAGAACGAGCGGCCCCGGCCCTGGGTCATCCCCGAGGGCCACGCCCTGCTGGACACCGTGCCCGAACCGGAGCAGCTGCCCGGCTGGCTCACCGAGGCGGACATCGAGGTGTTCGCCCGCGACTACGCCGAACACGGCCCCCGGGCCTTCACCGGCCCCCTCAACTGGTACCGCAACATCGAACGCAACCAGGAGCTGCTGGCCCCCTTCCAGGGCCGGGGCATCGAGGTGCCCGCGCTCTACATGGTGGGCGACCGCGACCTGGTCACCTCGTTCCGCGGCATGGACACCCTGCGCACCGCACTGCGCCGGATCGTCCCCCAGCTGCACGACGACGTGACCCTGCACGGCTGCGGCCACTGGACCCAGCAGGAACGCCCGGACGAGGTCAACGCCGCCCTGCGGGACTTCCTCGCCCACCTGGATGGCGGCACCCCCTAGCCGACACCGTACTCCGCCCGGGCGGCGTGCCAGATGCCGTACGTCTCGTCCGCCGCCCCGGGCGCCGCGACCAGCAGCCCGCCCGACGGAAGGCCCGTGGTCGGCCCGGTGTCGTCGAACGCGAGCGCGCCCGCCTCCCGGCAGATCAGCAGGGCGGGCAGCCCGTCCACCGCCTGGAACCTGCCGATGGCCCCCGCGCTCGCCCGGCCCGCCGCCACCTGGGCCAGCGACAGCGCCGTCGAGCCCATGATCCGCACGGTGCACAGCCGGGCGGACAGCTCCGCGAGCACCCGGTCCATGCCGCGCCACGGGGCGTGGGCCGCCCACTCCGTCATCACCACCTGCCCCCGTACCCCTTCGGCCTCGGTGACCCGGATCGGCTCCCCGTCCAGGCGAGCGCCCTCGCCCCGTACCGCCGTGAAGACCTCGCCCCGCCACGGGTCGGCCACCAGGCCGAGCAGCGGCCCGGACGCGTCGGACAGGCCGAGGGAGAACGAACTCCAGCCCACCCCGTGCGCGTAGTTCGTCGTGCCGTCGACCGGGTCCACCACCCAGCTCGGCGCCCCCGCCGAGCCCTCGCGCACCCCGTACTCCTCGCCCTCCACCCGGTGGCCGGGGAACTCGCGCAGCAGCACGGAGCGGACCTGGCGCTCGATCAGCTCATCGGTGTCGGTGACCAGGTCGGCCGCGTTCGCCTTGTGCCGTACGCCGCCGGTACGAGGGCGGCGCATGGCCTCCGCCGCCCACTCCGCCAGCTCACCGGCCACCGCCACGGCCCGGCGCAGCCCCGCCTCGTCCATCACGGACACCCGTCCTCCTTCTGACTCCTTCTGACGTTCTGACTCCTTCTGACGTTCAGAGCCGCAGATGCGACGCCCCGTTGAGATCCAGCACCGTCCCCGACGCCCACGTGGCCTCCGCCGACGCCAGATACAGCACCGCGGCCGCCACCTCCTCCGGTGTGCCGACCCTGCCGAACGGACTCTGCGCCCGCAGCGCGTCCCCCGACTCCCCGGTCAGCCGCCCCGCCACCCGCTCGGTGGCGGTGAACCCGGGCGCCACCGAGGTGACCGCGATCCCATGCGGCGCGAGCGCCACCGCCAGCGACTGGCCGAGCGCGTGCAGCGCCGCCTTGCTCGCCCCGTAGGCCGGATGGTCCGGCTCACCACGGAACGCCCCGCGCGAGCCGATGTGCACGATCCGGCCGGGCACACCACGGTCGATGAGGTGCCGCGCCACGCAGTAACTCACATGTGCCGCCCCGAGCAGATTCACGTCGACCATCTGCCGCCAGACCCGCTGCCAGTCTTCGTACGACACGTCCGCCACCCGGTGCGCGTTGCTCTCCGAGGTGGCCACGGCGGCGTTGTTGACCAGCACATCGACCCCGCCCAGCGCCTCCTCGGCGGTGTCGGCGATCCGCCGCGCCGCGACCGGGTCGCCGAGGTCGCCACCGATGACGACATGGCCCTCGCCCGGCAGCGCCGCCCGGGTCTCCTCGGCGTCCGCCACCCGCGCCCCGTAGTGCACGGCCACCCGGTCGCCACGCTCGGCGAACGCCCGCGCGACCGCCCGGCCGATGCCCCGGGACGCCCCGGTGACCAGCACACCCCTGCTCGGCGGACCCGGCACAGCACACCACTCCCTCTGCGGTGGTACGGACGAAGCACCGCCACAGTAGGCCAGCCGCCGTACGCCCGCGAGCCCCGGACACACGTGGTGGTGTCCGGGGCCCGCGAGGTGGCTCAGCCGATGGTCAGCACAGGGCCAGACCGTCGAACTGCGGAGCCAGGCCGCGCTTGCTCTTGAACCCCTGTCCGGGCTTGAGGGTGTTGCAGCCGGAGTCGGGGGCAAAGGACCAGACGACCTTGACCCGCTTGGTCGTCGAGCACCCGTTCTTCACGTAGGCCGTCTTCGAGATGGTGCCCTCGTCGACATTGACCTTCACACACGTGGGGGCCGCGGCGAACGTGGCGACGCCTCCCCGCGATTCCGCTGCCTGAGCCGTCCCGGCCGAGGCGGCGAAGGCGAGGGCGAGGACCCCCGCGGCTGCCGCCGACCGGCTCAAGAGTGAATGCCTGCGCACGTAGATTCTCCCGTTGGTGGAACTGCCCGCTGCCGTAGCGCGCAGCGGTGCGATGACCCTACCCCCGGCCATCACCGACCGGGTGCGGATTCGCCCTCGCCGCCGAGCAGTTGGGCGACGCGCTCGTGGGGAATCTCCTCGGCGGAGGCGAACGACCAGCGCGCGTCCCCGGTCTTGTCCACCAGTTTCGCGCGGACACCTTCGGCGAAGTCCGGCTCACGGACGAGCCGGGTCGCCACGTCCAGGTCCCGGCGGAGGCACTGGGCGAGGCTGTCGTGTCCGCCCAGGCGCAGCATCTCGTCGGTCAGCCGGAGGCTCAGCGGGGAGGCGGCCGCGAGGGCGCCGAGCGCCGTCTCCGCCCAGGCCGAACCGTCCGCCCGGAGGCGGTCGGCCACCTCCGGCAGCGGGCCGGGCGCGAACGCCGCCGCGATGCGCTCGCCCGTGTCGTCCAGCTCGGACGGCGGCGTGGCGCGGGCGTACTTGGCGAGCGCCTCCGCGGGCTCGGCCGTGTCCAGGGCGGCGGTGAACTCGGGCAGCTCGGCGGAGGACACGAAGTGGGTCGCCAGCCCCGCCCTGACCGCGTCGGCCCCGCTCAGGCGGGCGCCGGTGAGCCCGAGGTAGCGGCCGAGCGCGCCACCGAGCCGGGGCAGGAAGTGGCAGGCGCCGACATCGGGATAGAAGCCGATGAGGGTTTCCGGCATCGCGAACACCGACCGCTCGGTGGCCACGCGCACCGCACCGTGCACGGAGATGCCGAGGCCGCCGCCCATGGCGACCCCGTCCATCAGCGCCAGATACGGCTTGGGATACTCGGCGATCTCCCGGTTCAGGGCGTACTCCTCGCGGAAGAAACGCGTCGTGGCGGCGAAATCGCCACGCAGCGCCGCCTCCCGGATCGCCCGGATGTCCCCTCCCGCGCAGAACGCCCGTGGCGTGCCACTGCGGACGACGACCGCGCGGACACCGGGGTCGCCGCGCCACTGGTCCAGTGCGCCGCGCATGGCCAGCACGGTGTCGGTGTCGAGCGCGTTGAGCGCCGACGCGCGGCCCAGCACCAGATGCGCCACCCCCTCGCGCACCGAGGTTTCGACGGTTGTCATGAGCGCCTTTCCGTATGAGGGCTTTCCGTATGAGGGACTAATGATGGTTTCCGCCCCTTCAGTAATCCGCCCGCGTGCGCCTAGCGTGTGCGTCCAGGTCAACGGCCAGGCCCATGGACAGGCCCAGGGAAGGGAAGGACCCCGTCATGCAACACGCTCCCACCACCGAGGACCTGCTCGCCACCTGCTGGACCACCGCCGGTGACACCGCGCCCGGGCGGGGCGACGGGCGCAGCGCGCTGACGCTGCGGGACCGTGCGGAGGCGGCGGGCGCCGCCGGGTTCCGGGGGTTCGGGCTGGTGTACGCGGACCTGGTGGAGGCCGAGCGCGCGTACGGGCTCACGGGCATGCGGTCGCTCTTCGAGGACAACGGACTCGTCCACCTGGAGCTGGAGTTCCTGACGGACTGGTGGACCGACGGCGACCGCCGTACCGCCTCCGACGCGGTACGCCGGGACCTCCTGCGGGCCGCCGAGGCACTGGGCGCCCGCCACCTCAAGGTGGGGCCCGACCACGAGGACCGGCCGTGGGACGCCGACGCCTGGGCCGGGGAGTTCGCCGCGCTGGCCGCGCAGGCGGACGGCGTGGGGGCCCGGCTCGGCATCGAATTCCTGCCCTGGTCCAACCTCAAGACCGTGCACGACGGACTCCGGCTGGTCGAGGCCGCGGGCCATCCGGCGGGCGGCCTCATCATCGACGTCTGGCACACCGAGCGCGCCCACACCCCACCGGCCGAGCTGGCGGACGTACCGGGGGCGCGCATCGTGGGCGTCGAGCTGAGCGACGCGGACAGCCGCGTCGAGGGCACGCTCTTCGAGGACACCGTACGGCGCCGCCGCCTGTGCGGTGAGGGCTCCTTCGACCTGCCGGGAATCATCACCGCGCTCCGCGCGACCGGCTGGTCCGGCCCGTGGGGAGTGGAGATCCTCTCCGATACGCATCGGACACGTCCGGTGCGGGAAGCCGCCGACGCGGCGTACCGCACCGCCGCCGGGGTGCTCGACCCGGCGGGGTGAGCAGGACCCCTCACACCTCTTCGAGCCGTACCGGCCGGTGCTCCCGCAGCGACAGCGCACAGGCCTCGGCGATCCGGCTCGCCTCGATGGCGTCCGCCACCGTGCACGGCGAGGCCCGGGTGCCCGCCACGACCTCGGTGAAGGCGGCGAGTTCGGCACGGTAGGCGTCGGCGAAGCGGTCCATGAAGAAGTCGTGCGGCGGCCCGGCCGGGAACGTGGCGCCCGGCTCGGCCGAACGCAGTGGCAGCCGGTCCTCCAGGCCGACCGCGATGCTGTCCGTCATGCCGTGCAACTCCAGGCGCACATCGTAACCACGGCCGTTGTGGCGGGAGTTGGAGACCACGGCGATCGTGCCGTCGTCAAGGGTGAGCAGCGCGGACGCCGTGTCGACGTCGCCCGCCTCCCGGATGTACGCCGCGCCCCGGTTGCCGCCGGTCGCGTACACCTCGGTGACCTCACGCCCCGTCACCCAGCGCACGATGTCGAAGTCGTGCACACCGCAGTCGCGGAACAGCCCGCCGGACACCGCGACATAGGCGGCCGGGGGAGGGGCCGGGTCCAGCGTGGTGGACCGTACGGTGTGCAGCGGCCCCAGCTCCCCGCTCACGACAGCGTGGCGCGCGGCTACGCAGCCCGCGTCGAAGCGCCGGTTGAATCCGATGTGCACCGGAACACCGCTGCCCTCGACCGCGCGCCGCACACCCACGGCCTCCTCGATCCCGCGCGCCACGGGCTTCTCGCAGAACGCGGGCACACCCGCCTCGACCGCGGCGAGGATCAGCTCGGGGTGGACGTCGGTCGCGGCCGCGATCACGACGCCGTCGACCCCGGCGGCGAACACGGCCTCGGGGGAGTCCACCGCCGTGGCCCCCCACCGTTCGGTGGCCACGGCGGTGGCGGCGGCCACCGGATCGGTGACCACCAGGGACTCCACCGTGTCCAGTCCGGACAGGGTCTGTGCGTGGAACGCGCCGATCCGGCCCAGCCCCATGATGCCTATACGCATGACAGTCGCTCCTTGCCGAAGAGGGGGCAGGCCACGGGACGGTTCACTCGAACCCGCCGATGACGTTCTGATCCCAGTCGATGACCGACCCGGTGACCACTCCGCTGCGCTCGGAGAGCAGGAAGACCACGAAGTCCGCGATCTCGTCGGCCTGCCCCAGCTTCCCCATCGGCTGCGACGCGGCGGCCTTCTCCCGCCAGTCGTCGCCCGCACCGTGGAAGGCGCGCTGCGTCGCGTCCTCGCCCTCGGTGTCCGTCCAGCCGATGTTGAGGCCGTTGATACGGATCCGGTCCCAGCGGTGGGCGTAGGCCGCGTTGCGGGTCAGGCCCGCCAGCCCCGCCTTCGCGGCGGAGTACGGCGCGAGATGCGGCGGGCCGCCGTGGGCGCAGTTGGAGAGGATGTTGACGATGGTCCCCGCCGCCGCGCGGGCCGTCATGTCGGCCACCGCCGCCTGCATCGCGAAGAACGGCGCGCGCAGGTTGATCGCCATATGCGCGTCGAACAGCTCCGGCGTGGTGTCGAGCAGCGAGCCGCGCGAGGTCAGCCCGGCCGCGTTGACCAGGCAGTCGACGCGGCCATGCGTGTCCACGGCCCGTACGACGCTCTCGCGCGCCTGCTCCGGATCCGCGAGGTCCGCGCGGACGAAGCGGGCGCCCGTCTCCGTGGCGAGCGGCTCGGCGACCTCGGCCCGGCGCCCGGTGAAGACGACGGCCGCGCCCTCGCGCACGGCCGCCCGTACGATGCCCGCGCCCACGCCCTGGCTGCCGCCGTTGACCAGGACGACCTTGTCGTTGAGCAGTCCCATGGGGTGCTGTGCCTCCTTCAGCTCTGACGGCGCTCGGCGCCCGCGTCCAATTCCTGTCGCAGTCGCTCCGGTGTCCAGCCCTCGGCCACGGCCTGCCGCAGGGTGTCCGCCTGGGAGGGCGGGGCGAGCCCGCCGACCGGCGGATCGAGGTCCAGGTTGGTGGGGAAGGCGTAGCCCTCGGCCGTGGCGGCGACCACCCGGTGCAGCCACTCCTCGGAGACGCCCTCGGCCGTACGGCGCAGCAGCACCGGGAAGAGCGCGTTCGCCATCGCCCGGCGGTCCACGCTCTCCATCGCGCGGCCGAAGGCGGAGGAGATCTGGAGCAGATTGGCCATGCGCCTGATGTCGGCCGAGCGGTTGTGCCCGGCGGCGTGGAAGAGCGCGGGGTTGAAGAACACCGCGTCGCCCTTCTCCAGCGGGAGCTGGACGTGGTGGCCCTCGAAGTAGTCGATGAACTCCGGCAGCCGCCAGGCCAGATAGCCGGGCTCGTACTTCTGCGAATGCGGCAGGAACAGCGTCGGCCCCGACTCCACCGGCATGTCGCAGTGCGCCACCGCGCCCTGCAGGGTCAGGACGGGCGACAGCCGGTGGACGTGCGCCGGGTACGCGGCCGCCCGCGCCTGAGGGAGGAATCCCAGGTGGTAGTCGCGGTGCACACTCTGCGCGGCGCCACCGGGGTTGACCACGTTGACCTGCGAGGTGACCTGGTACGCCGGGCCCAGCCACGCCTCGGAGACCAGCGCCAGCATGTCGTTGGCGTAGTAGTCCGCGAACGCCTCCGGCGCGTGCGTGGCCATCTTCTCCAGGGCGTTCCACACCCGGTCGTTGGCGCCCGGCTTGGCGAAGTGGTCACCGCGTGCGCCGCCTCCCGCGCGCTCCTTCTCGATCAGCGCGTGGAACGCGGCGGACGCGCCGTCCACGACGGCCGGGTCCGGATACGCGCGCCGCAGCACCACCACGCCGGGCCCGTCCAGCAGGGCCCGCACCAGCTCCTCCTGGATCGCCCGGAGCCCGTCCCGGGTGGCCGCGAGGTCGCGGATCCGGTCGCTGTCGTACAGCGGGACGCCGCGCTCGATCCGGTCGGCCGAGGGGTGATCACGCGGGTCGGTGCCCTGCTCGACCAGCGTGCGGAACGCGTCGAGAGCGCAGTCGTCCTCGGTCAGCCACGTCCGTGTCATCGCGTCGGTGGGGGACATCCGGGTCCTTTCGCCGTGCCTGCCTTTCTGCCAGTCTTATGAACCTCCATCCATCAATCAATCCGCAGCGACCCATCAAAAACCCATCATCGGCATCGAGGACATCCCCATGCGGCACCCCTACACGATCAAGGAGATCGCCCGGCAGGCCGGGTTGAGCGAGGCCACCGTCGACCGGGTCCTCAACAACCGGGGCGGCGTACGGGAGAGCACCGTCATGGAGGTGCGCCAGGCGGTCAAGGACCTGGACCGCCAGCGGACCCAGGTCCGCATCGGCGGACGTACCTTCATGATCGACATCGTGATGCAGGCGCCGGACCGGTTCTCCACCGCCGTACGCGACGCGCTCGAAGCCGAACTGCCGTCCCTCCACCCCGCCGTGGTGCGCTCACGCTTCCACTTCCGGGAGACCGGCCCCTCCTCGGAGCTGATCGCCGCCCTGGACAAGATCGCCAAGCGGGGTTCACGGGGCGTGCTCCTCAAGGCGCCGGACCTGCCGGAGATCGGCGCCGCCGTCGGGCGGCTGACCGAAGCGGGCATCCCCGTCGTCACCCTGGTGACCGACCTGCCCGGCAGCGCGCGCAGGGCGTACGTCGGCATCGACAACCGTGCCGCCGGGGCCACCGCCGCCTACCTCACCGGGCAGTGGCTCGGCGACCGCCCCGGCCATGTGCTCGTCACCATCAGCCGGGGCTCCTTCCGTGGCGAGGAGGAGCGCGAGATGGGCTTCCGCGGCGCCATGCGGAACGCCCACCCCGGCCGGTCCCTGGTGGAGGTCACCGACAGCGACGGACTCGACGCCACTCAGCGGGACCTCGTCCTGGCGGCGCTGGAGCGCGACGGCGACATCCTCGGCGTCTACTCCATCGGCGGCGGCAACGCCGCGACCCTCGACGCCTTCGACACCCTCGGACGGGAGTGCGCGGTGTTCATCGCCCACGACCTGGACCACGACAACACCCGGCTGCTGCGCGAACGCCGCCTCTCCGCGGTCCTCCACCACGACCTGCGCCAGGACATGCGCCGCGCCTGCCAGACCATCATGCGCGCCCACCAGGCGCTGCCCGACGAAGGGCCCGCGCTGCCCTCGGCGATCCAGGTGGTCACCCCGTACAACATGCCGTGAAAAGCGTCCAGGCCGACCCGTGCGGGTCGGCCTGGACGTTATTGAGCAGGACTGATCAGGAGATCGATCAGACGAGGTCGTACCGGTCGAGGTCCATCACCTTGGACCACGCCGCCACGAAGTCCTTCACGAACTTCTCCTTGGCGTCATCGCTCGCGTAGACCTCCGCGACCGCGCGCAGCTCGGAGTTCGAGCCGAAGACGAGGTCGGCGCGGGTGCCCGTCCACTTGACCTTGCCCGCGGCGTCGCGGCCCTCGAACGTGTCCTGGGCCTCGGACGTAGACTTCCACTCCAGGCCCAGTTCGAGCAGGTTGACGAAGAAGTCGTTGGTCAGCGTGCCCGGCTTCTCGGTGAGGACGCCGTGCGAGGACTGGGCGTGGTTGGCGCCCAGGACGCGGAGGCCACCGACGAGGACCGTCATCTCCGGGGTGCTCAGGGTCAGCAGGTTCGCCCGGTCGACGAGCAGGTACTCGGCCGGAAGCCGGTTGCCCTTGCCGACGTAGTTGCGGAACCCGTCGGCCTTCGGCTCCAGCGCCGCGAACGACTCGGCGTCGGTGTGCTCCTCGGTCGCGTCGACCCGGCCCGGGGTGAAGGGCACCTCGATGGAGTGGCCCGCGTCCTTGGCCGCCTTCTCCACGGCGGCGGAGCCGCCGAGCACGATCAGGTCGGCCAGCGACACCTTCTTGGCACCGGAGTTGAACTCCCGCTGGATGCCTTCGAGGGTGCGCAGGACCGTCGCGAGCTGGTCGGGGTTGTTGACCTCCCACCCGCGCTGCGGCTCCAGGCGGATGCGCGCGCCGTTGGCGCCGCCGCGCTTGTCGCCGCCGCGGAAGGTCGAGGCCGACGCCCACGCGGTGCTGACCAGCTGAGAGACGGTCAGGCCCGAGTCGAGGAGCTTGGCCTTGAGGGCCGCGATGTCCTCGGCGCCGATGGTCTCGCCCTCCGCCTCCGGCAGCGGGTCCTGCCACAGCAGGGTCTCCTCCGGGACCTCCGGGCCGAGGTAGAGCGACTTCGGGCCCAGGTCACGGTGGGTCAGCTTGTACCAGGCGCGCGCGAAGGCGTCCGCGAACTCCTGCGGGTTCTCGTAGAAGCGGCGGGAGATCGGCTCGTAGATCGGGTCGAACCGCAGCGACAGGTCCGTGGTGAGCATCTGCGGGCGGTGCTTCTTCGACGAGTCGTACGCGTCCGGGACGATCTCCGGGGCGTCCTTGGCCACCCACTGGTTGGCCCCGGCCGGGCTCTGGGTCAGCTCGTACTCGTACTCGAAGAGGTTCTTGAAGAACCCGTTGCTCCACTCGGTCGGGGTCGTGGTCCAGATGACCTCGAGACCGGAGGTGATCGCGTCCGGGCCCTTGCCGGTGCGGAAGGAGTTCTTCCAGCCGAGGCCCTGCTCCTCGATCGTCGCGGCCTCGGGGTCGGCGCCGACGCTCTCCGCCGGGCCCGCGCCGTGGGTCTTGCCGAAGGTGTGACCGCCCGCGATCAGGGCGACCGTCTCCTCGTCGTTCATCGCCATCCGGCGGAACGTCTCACGGATGTCGCGGGCCGCGGCCAGCGGGTCCGGGTTGCCGTTGGGGCCCTCCGGGTTGACGTAGATCAGGCCCATCTGGACCGCGCCGAGCGGGTTCTCCAGCTCACGGTCACCGGTGTAGCGCTCGTCGCCGAGCCAGGTGGTCTCGGGGCCCCAGTAGACGTCCTCGTCGGCCTCCCAGACGTCCGGACGGCCACCGGCGAAGCCGAAGGTCTCGAAGCCCATCGACTCCAGGGCGACATTGCCGGTGAGGATCAGGAGGTCGGCCCACGAGATGCTCTGGCCGTACTTCTTCTTGACCGGCCACAGCAGACGGCGGGCCTTGTCGAGGTTCCCGTTGTCCGGCCAGCTGTTCAGGGGGGCGAAGCGCTGCTGGCCCGCACCGGCACCGCCGCGGCCGTCGCTGATCCGGTAGGTGCCCGCGCTGTGCCAGGCCATACGGATCATGAACGGGCCGTAGTGGCCGAAGTCGGCCGGCCACCAGTCCTGCGAAGTGGTCAGCACCTCGGCGATGTCCTGCTTGACCGCGGCGAGGTCGAGGCCCTGGAACGCCTCGGCGTAGTCGAAGCCCTCGTCGAGGGGGTCGGCCACGGCAGGGTTCTTGGCAAGGATCTTCAGATTGAGCCGCTCCGGCCACCACTGGCGGTTTCCGCCGCCCTGGGTCGGATGCGGGGCCCGCCCGTGCGCGACCGGGCAGCCACCGCCCTCACCCTCCGTCTTTGAGTCGGTGACGATTGCTTCATGGTTCTCAGACATGGGAATCCTTCCGGACCAGGCGGATCAGGTGCCCAGGAACTGCGGGCGGTGGAACAGTCGGGGCCGGGCCCCACGCCTCCGTCTCCTGCCGAATTGGAGTCTTCCTGTCCCTTGGCTATCGCCGGAACCGATCCTACGATGGACAGGGTCTAAGTCAATAAGCACGCCAAACCCAGATCCCATCAGAGTCCCGGGCACCCATGGGTAAGATCGGGACATCCCACCGAACGTGAATAGGTGAGCCTGTATGAGTGACCTGCTGCGGCGACTGCGAGGACGTGGCTGGCGGATGACTTCCCAGCGACGTGTCGTCGCGGAGGTCCTCGACGGGGACCATGTGCACCTCACCGCCGACGAGGTGCACGCCCGCGCGGCGGAGCGGCTGCCCGAGATCTCCCGGGCGACCGTTTACAACACCCTGGGCGAACTGGTCTCCCTCCGCGAGGTCATGGAGGTCTCCACCGACGGGCGGGCCAAGCGCTACGACCCCAACGCCCACCAGCCGCACCAGCACCTGGTGTGCTCCAGCTGCGGCACCATCCGCGACGTCCACCCCACCGGCGACCCGCTGACCGCCCTCCCGGCGGAGGAGCGGTTCGGCTTCACGGTGTCCGGGGCCGAGGTCACCTACCGCGGCCTGTGCCCCTCCTGCGTCTAGCCCGCCCGGATCAGGAGGGGCAGGCGTTCCCGGGGCCGGTGCGGTAGGTGCGGTAGAGGGTGGTCTGTCCGCCGGTGCGGGCGGCGGGTGGGTGCTCGACCACGGGGACGGGTTTGCAGACGGCCCACTGGTCGTTCTTGCCCGGGCCCTCGAAGCCGTAGGTTCCGCCCGCGCCGATCAGGCAGGAGTCGCAGGAGTCGCCGGAGACGCTCGGGATGATGAGGGTGTTGTAGACGTCGTCCTTCGTGGGGATGCTCGGCGACTTCGGGGCCTGCTGGCCGCTCTCGTTGATTTCCGTGTAGGTGCGGTCCACGGCGCCCGCGAGGAGGGCGAAGGCGTCGTGGTACATGACCGCGTAGCCGTCGTCGAGCGGCTTGTCGCCGAGATCGTGCTGCTTCCGCAGCTCGTCGAAGCGGTCCAGGAAGCGGCCGAGCGCCTTCTCGGGCTTGTTCTTGCCGTTCCACCACGCGGGGTCGACGCAGGAGGCGTCCACTATGGTCGCCCGGGCGTCCTCCAGCCGCCGGGTGGGCGCCTCGGCGGTGAGGGTGGGCTCCAGGCCGATGCCCACCTTGAGGATGCGCAGCTTCGTGGTGCGGCCGCAGTCGCCCTCCTGGGCCAGACGCTCGATGAACGCGGGCAGATCCTGGTCGCGGCCCGCGAAGAAGACCGTGTCGGACTTCTCGTTGCAGATCTTCTGCACGGCGTCGGTGAACCGCTGGGGGATGCCCTTGTCGGTTCCGGAGGTGCCGGTGAAGTTCGAGTTGTGGCGGGCCAGGCCGTACGCGTCGCCGAAGTGTCTCTCGAAGACGCCGCGCAGGTCTTGGGAGTAGACGTCCTCGGCGCGGTTGTCCCAGACCAGGAAACCCCGGTGCTGGCCCGGCTTCTCGGCCAGGTAGAGCTTCAGGGCGCGGGCGAACTGGTCGTTGTTGGCCGAGGTCTTGAAGAAGTACGGGGAGTTCATGGTGGCCGCGGTGATGACGGGACCGACCGTGGGGATGCTGTGCTTGCTGAGCGCGGCGATCGCCCTGCGCGTATCCGGTGTGCTGCTGGGGATGCCGGTCACGCCGACCAGCGGCGCGCGGGTGTCCTTGGCCAGTTCGGCGAGGCGCGCGACGACGGGCTCCCACTGGTCGAGGTTGCGGCCGTCGGGGGCGAGCAGCAGCTGGTAGTGCGGGCCGCCGAAACGGTTGGCCTGCCGCTGCGCGGCGAGGGCACCGGCGAGCCCTCGGCGGATCATGTCCGTGGTCATGGCGCTGTGTTCGTCCGCAGTGAAGGGCATCATCAGCGCGATGCGCACATACGGGATCTGCGGCCCGCTCGCCGGGGACTCGGCGTTCCGCTCCACCCGCGCGTTCTCCTTCGCGACCGCCCGGATGAGGCTTTCGACGCCGGGGTCGGCCTCGAAGGCGTTCGCGGTGACGCCCACGCAGTCCCCGTCGATGTCCCGCAGATCGTCACCGCACTTGCCGGGGCCCCGCGCCATGCTGACGACGACGGTGACCGCGACGGCGGCCAGCGCCCCGAGTCCGGCGACGGCCAGCCATTCGACCGGGCCCCACTCGCGGGGATGACGACGGAACAGACGCAGCAGCATGCTTCCTCACTGACCGGTGATGGGGAAGGGACGCTTCTTCCGCGCCGCGCCGGGCCAGCTGCGGGCGGCCTGGCCCAGGACGGCGTGCCAGGACGGGTGCCGCGGTGAGAGGTAGGCCAGCTCTTCGCCGACCGCCTTGCACATGTCGGGATCCGGTTCGGCGTGCGGTTCGGATACATGCCACAGGGCGTGCAGCAGCCGGTTGACGCAGCGCTCGATCTCGTGCAGCCCCGCGTACCGGCCGTCGTGCGCGCCGAGGGCGACCTGCATGCGTTCGTCGGCCCACTCTCCGGCGGGCGGGGTGGGCGCGGTGGCGGCGTACCGCAGGCACACCAGCCAGTGCGCGGCGGCGTGTTCGTCCTGCTCCGACTGGAACTCCTCCGCCAGCATGGCCACCACGGCCTCGGCGTTCCCGGACGCGAGCGTGTGCCGCAGGGCGTCCGCCTCACCGCTCTCGCCGCGCTGCGCGTGGTGCATCCGCAGGAAGCGGTGGATGTCCTGCCAGCCACGGCCGTCCTCGGCCGCCCGCGAGGTACGGCGCGCCTCGTGCACCAGCAGGGTCCGCAGCAGCGGGTCGGTGACCAGCGGCTCGTCCGGTGGCGTGAGTTGCTGCCACTGCTGCTCTTCGAGGTAGTCGGTGGCGGAGTTGGCGGGCAGCTGATCGGGGCCCTGGAGGCGCAGATGGTCGGCCAGTGCCTCGGCCGCGGTGCTGTCGCGGGCGAGCGAGAGGAGGGTCAGCCGGTCGCGCTGGCGCCGGTCCGGGAGCAGCCGTTCGAGGAGCGCCTCGGTGACCGGGCGCCCGTCCTCGGCGCGCAGCTGGAGCAGGTCCCGTGGGCCTACGCTGCCGCCCTTCGCGGTGGTGTCCAGCACCGCCGCGCACAGCACGGTGGTCACCGCGGGATGCCCGCCGGTGAGGGAGTGGACGGCGGAAGCCAGATAGGGGTGGAGCGGCCGGGCAGGCTGGTCCGGCACCAGCAGGGGCAGTATGTCGTCCCGGCTCAGCGGGGTGAGCGGGACGGCGAGCAGCCCGGCGGAGGGGCTGAGGCCCTTGCGCTCCCAGCCTGAGGACTTCACCAGGTCGGGGAGGTTGCGGCGGACCGCCGCCGGCGCGTCCTCCGGCAGGCCGCCGAGCCGGGTGGCCACCACGACCAGCTCCTCGTGGTCGGGGCGCTCCGGCATCGCCCGGTGCTCCAGCAGCAGTTCGAGGAAGCCGTGCCCGGACGGGTGGTGGGTGTCGTCGAGCAGGATGAGCGGCCACGGCTCCCGGTTCCACCGCTGGAGCCTGCCGTAGGAGGCGGCCACATCGTGGAGGAAGGCGGCCATCAGGGTCTGCTCGGCCGCGTGCCGGTAGTCGCCGCCCTGCTGGAACCACTGCCCGAGCAGCACGAGCGGATCCTGGCCGTCCGCGCCCCGGGGGAAGCGCCGCCGGTACCACTCCTGGGCCGCGGCGGGCTGGTGCCGGTCGGCATACTCGGCCACCACGGCGGCGGTGACCGCGTCCGGGCTCAGGTCTTCCGGTTCGTTGTATTCCGCGCCCCGGGCATCCGCACCACGGGCCTCCAGACGGCCCTCGACGGCGGTGGCCCACGCGTGCCGCAACGTGTTCTCGTCCCCGGTGGTGAGGCGGCACGCCAGCAGCAGCCGGGCGAACCGGAGACACGCGGCGTCCCGCTGCTCGGCGTTGCCGTGGTGCCATCCGGAGACGGCGAACAGGCCCGGCACCAGGACGGGGAAGCGGCGGCGCAGCCCGGGGGCGAGCCCGCACACCAGCTCCGCCAGGATCTCGGTCAGGGTGGACGCGGTGGGCGTGCCGCCGTCGGCCGGGGCGTACGGGAAGGCGGCGGTCTCGGTGGCGACGACGCGGAGGTGGGCGAGCGGCAGCCGGTCCCGGTAGCGGGTGGCCAGCTCGGCGAGGACGGCGCTGCGCCCGATGCCGTGGTATCCCGTCACCAGTACGACGGGCAGGTCGCCCTGGTGTTCCCGGGCCGTACGGGATCTCTCGTCCAGGGTCAGGCCGGTGAGCCGGGGGACGAGCGAGCGCAGCAGGGGGTCACGGCCGTAGAGCGGTGACCCTTCCGATACGCGCATCTGGCTGCGTCCCGCCTCCGTCGCTCAACGCTGCCCGTGGCCACAACTCAGGAGGCGGGCGGCACCGCTCCCCCGAGACATCAGCCGCTGACATCCGTACCAACTACGCCTGTAAACAGAGAATTTACCCGTCGCGGGAGCGTCACACCAGGTGAAGGCGCGATCGGGTACGCGGCGGCGGCCTGCGGGCCCCTGATATCGAACGCGGGTGCGGTATGTCAGGGGTGCGGATAGACATCCAGTTCGACGTTGTCGGGGAGCGCGTCCGCCCCTCGGATCTCGCCCGGGTAGACCAGCCGTACCCGGCGCAGCCTGCGCAGTCCGGCCAGGGAGGCGAGGTCGAGTTCGGCGACCTGCGACAGATGGACCTCCTCGAGCCCGGGGAGGCGCCGGGCGATTCGCCGCAGGGGAACCGCGGCGCCCGCCCTGGCCCAGACATCCAGGTGGGTGACCTGGGGGATCTCGGTGCGCGGGGCGAACAGCAGCATGCTCAGCTGCTGCGGGGAGAGCGTCAGCTTGCGCAGATTGGGCAACTCGGCGACGAGGGAGCCCCACTCGTCCGGCGTCAGCCGCTCGCTCGCGTCCTGCAGCCGCAGCTCCTCAAGGGCCCGGCAGGCCACGATGCCCCCGAGCTGGGCCGCCGCCGACGGCAGCGCCAGCAGCCGCAGCTCGGCGGCGCGCGGCAGGTCGGACAGGCCGCGCCAGGGCACCTCGGGGCCGACGAGCAGGCCCTCAAGACGGGGGCAGTCCGACAGCTTCTGCAGCGTCTCGAACTGGGGGAGGTCCCGCAGCTCCAGCCGCCGCAGCCGGGGCAGCCGGGTCAGCGGCGCCGGGTCCTTGACGTTCCGGCAGCCCTGGAGGGCCAGCGTCTCCAGCTCGGGGTAGGCGGAGAGCAGACCGAGATCCTCCAGCTGGAGGGTGTTGCGCAGCCGCAGCTCGCGCAGGTGGAGCGGGTCGAGGGTGGCGCGGATCTCCTCGGGGGCGAAGTCGCCGTGCAGCCCCACCCGTTGATACCCGGACATGGTGCGCAGCGCGTCCAGCTCGGCGTGCGAGCGCACCGTGACCAGCTCCTCGGGGGCGGTCTCCAGGAGGGGCCGTACGATCTCCTCGGCGTACGCGGTCGTGTCGAACCGGTCCCAGTGGGCGAGGAGCTGCGCGCGCACCGCGGGCTGGCCGGTGCGCAGGAACTCACGTAACCGGGGGATGGCCGCGTCCCCGCCGATCTGGCATATCGCGTGGACGGTGGCCAGCTCCTCGTCGCCCTCCAGATCCTTCGCGGCGGGCAGCAGACCGAGCAGCAGCGGGCCCGTCTGCGCCAGCGACCTGGCCTCCCGCAGACTGCGCGGCGGGAGGAGCCGCGCCGCCCGGTCCTCGATCGCCTCGCGCACCGTCGGCTCCAGGCGGGTGGCCTGTTCGAGCGAGGCGAGCGCGAGGAGCCGCAGACGCGCCCGCACCGCGGCGTCCTGCTCCCGGTCGCCCCGCTCGCGAAGGCGGGTCAGCAGATCGGCGCGCTCCTGGTGACGGGCCTGTGCGACGGCCATCTGCACCACGTCCTCCCACTGGTCCAAGTGCGCGTTGTTCACCAGCATGCCCATGTCGCGCTCTTCCAGCACGGCCCGGGCGCCCAGGAAATCCTGAAAAGTCCGGTGAATGAAGTTCACTGCTCCCGTGGCGGGTTCCCGCAACAGCCCGGAACGTTCCAGCAGATGCTGCAGAGCCTCTTCCGCCGTCCCGACCTCCGCGAGCCGTGGTACGGAGGGCTGCAGACGGCGCACCACGTCCACCGCGTCCGGACGGTCCAGCTGGGTGCGCTCGTTGCGGATCAGCCAGTACGCCAGCTTCTGCAGCGGCTCCGTCGCCGACTTCTGGTCCAGCGCCGGGCGGCTGCGCCCGTACACCTCGCGCTCCAGGTCGCGCCGCTCCAGCAGCATCGACAGCGCCGCCTCGTACAGGGCGGCGCGGCCCTGCGGCAGGAAGCCGCGGCGCTCCCGGTGCAGGGCGCAGATCAGGCCGCACATCAGCGGATTGGTCGCCAGACGGCTCAGCTCGGGGCTGCTGCGCAGCGACAGCGTCAGCGACTCGCCCATCTCCTCCGACGCCCCGGCCGCCGTGTGCCAGCGCCGGATGAACTGCTTCATGTCGGCGGGCCGCATCGCCGCGAGCGCGAACTCCTGGAAGCCCTCGCGCGCCAGCCAGCCCCGCTCCAGGGCCGAGGGGCGGGTGGTGAGCAGCCACAGATTGCCGGGGAAGACGGCGAGCAGCTTCTTGAGCCAGGCCCGAGTGCGGGTCCGGTCTTCCTTCGGGATCTCGTCGGCCCCGTCGACCAGGAGCACACCGCGCCCGTGCTGCAGCACCCGCGCCGCCCACCCGTCCGGCTCCGTGCCCACCAGCGGACAGCCGATCCAGCGCAGGAAGTCCTCGGGCATCGGCAGCTCGGCGTTCTTGCGGGCCAGGGTGCGCAGCGGCAGGACGAAGGGGACGCGCCCGAACAGCTGCGTCAGCCCGCCCGGCAGCCGCTCCTGCTGCGCCGTCGCGAGCGCCAGCCACTGCACCAGGGTCGTCTTGCCGGTGCCCGCGACCCCGCGCAGCAGCACCCGCTCATGGCGGGCGAAGACCGTCTCGGCCGGGCCCGCGGCCCGCTCGGCCTCCGCGTCCCGGTCGGTGCCCGGCTCGCTGTTCACCACCGTAAGCGGATCGGTCCCCTCTCGGTACGGCCTGGCCTCCAGGCTCAGATACGCGGTCTCCAGCGGCCAGTCCTGGCCGTCCGGTTCGCGCAGATCGACACCGTAGATCGTGAGCCTGCCGTGGCACTCGACGACGTAGCGCCCGTACTCCTCCTCGAACTCCGCGTCCTGGCGGCTGATGTCGGGCAGTCGCCGCAGGATCCTGTCCAATTTCTCGCTCTGCTCCCGGATCTCGCGGCTCTGCTCGATCTGGGCACGGGCCGCGAAACCGGGCCGCTGGCTGAAGAAGCGCATGAGGTGGACGCACGCCGTCTCCAGGAGGCGGTCGTGGAAGCGGGCGGCGTCGTCGCTGAGCAGCCGCCGGGTGTCGGGGCCCGCGCTCCTGGACAGCTCCGCGGCCAGCCGCTCGGGGCCGAGCGCGAAGGCGTGGACGTCGTCCATGTCGAGATCGCCGAGCGCGTGCAGGGTGCGGGTCAGCGCCTGGCCGACGGAGTCGTGCTCGTCGGCGCCGATCGGCGGATCGTGGGGGCCCGCGGCCCGCACGGCGCGGCGGACCAGCTCCCGGGCGAGCTTGTGCAGATCGTCCTCGGTCAGGGTGCGGTGCTCCCGGCCGAACGACACCAGCCGGCGCACCGGAATCGGACGCTCGCCGAATTCGGCCGCGGGCGCGCTCGCGGGCGGCAGCAGCAGTCGTTTGACCACCGGCACGACCACTGCCGACGCGATCTTCAGACCCACCGTGCCGCCGTCCACAGCAGCCCTCCCTCACCAGCGCCGACGCGCTTCCCCCGCCGGGGCCCGCGCCCCTGGAACCCCGCTCACCATAGCCGTGGACGGCCGCCTTCAGGCAGGGCGCGCGGACGCCGGACTTGCGCCGAGCACCCGTCACTTCCGCTTCTGCTCGCCCGCGTTCGCTCAGGATACGTAGTCGGCCTTCCGCGCCGCGTCGACCACTCCCCGGCCGTCCGCCGCGCCGAGCAGCCCCGCGGCCACCCAGGAGTCCACGGTGGACCGGACGTGCTTGACCAGCGCGCTCTTGTTCCGGTACGGGGCGGCGGCCCAGATCGCGTCGAGGAGCGTGGTGCCGTCGTCCCGCACCGGGTTGGCGATGCCGGAGTCGGTGCCGCCGAAGACCACCGTCGGCTCGGACCGGCGGAAGTACGCGTGCGTCGGTTCCTCGGTGCCCTCGGAGAACGGGGCGAACTCGACCCCGTCCAGGGTGAAGTGGAGCGGCTTGCCCGGTACGGGGGTGAGCGTGGGCAGCAGATCGCCGGAGAGGGCGGCGTCGCGGTAGAGGCCGAGGTTGAGGAACGATGTGCGGGCGTCGCGCGCCACCAGGTTGACCGGACCGTAGAACAGGGTCTGTACGGACGGGTCGTCGAGCGCCTTCTCCACCCGCAGTCGGAACGGGATGAGCACCCGGACGGTGTCCCCATCGCGCCAGGTGCGCGACACCGAGGCGTAACTGCCCGGGGCCCACGTCCTGTTGACGGTCTTGCCGTTGACCGTCACCCGGAAGCCGCTCGTCGCCCACGCGGGCACCCGCAGGCGCAGATCGAAGGCGGCGGTGCGGCCCCGGATGGTGAGGGTGGAACCCTGCTCGGTGGGATACCCGGTGGACTGGGTGACGGTGATGCCCTTCTCGGCCCAGGTGAGCGTGGTCGGGCTGTACAGGTTGACGTACAGGGCGGTGCCGTCGGCCTTCTTGAAATAGACCGAGTCCTGGTACTTGGTGGCGCTCTCCATGCCGGTGCCCTCGCAGCAGGTCGTGCCCGCCTTGGGGGTGTAGTCGCGCACATGCCCCGGCACCAGGCCGATGAAGTACGTGACGAGTGGCTTCTCCGCGTCGGCCTTGTCCTGCTTGGAGCCGAGGACCTGGTTGTAGAGGGCGCGCTCGTAGTAGTCCATGTACGCCGGGTCCTGCTCGTGGAAGAACAGCATTCTGCTCAGCTTGAGCATGTTGTAGGCGCAGCAGGTCTCGGCCGTGGTGTCGCTGAGGGTTTTGGCGATGGCGCCGCGGGCGCCCCAGAACTCCCGGTTGCTGGTGCCGCCGATCCCGTACATCCGGGCCGGGACGACCATGCTCCAGAAGTTCTTCGCGGCGGTGAGGTAGCGCTCCTCCTTCGTCTCGTCGTACAGCCGGACCAGACCGGTGAAGATCGGGATGTGCTGGTTGGCGTGCAGCCCGTCCAGGGTGTCGTTTCCGGCGGCGCAGGCGTCGATGAGCTTGTCGAGGTCGAACAGGCGGGCCAGCGCGAGGTGTTGGGTTTTGCCGCTGATCGCGTACAGATCGCAGATCGCCTCGGCGATGCCGCCGAACTCGCCGCTGGAGAAGATGCCCCACATCCGCTGCAGCGTGCTCGCGGGCAGCTTGGACAGCCGGGAGTACATCCAGTCGCACATGCCCTCGGCGAGGTCCAGGGCCCGTGCGTCGCCCGTGCTGAGATGGGCGTCGAGCAGCCCGCGCAGGATCTTGTGGGCGGTGTAGTACGGCGCCCAGACCACGGTGTAGTCGCCGCTGGTCATCGACTCCAGGGTGATGAACTGCGTCTCCGGATACGCCGCGAGGAACCCGGGGTGGCTCGGCCCGCCCCAGGTGCGGCGCAGGGTGGCGTGCTGGTCGCGGCCCGAGGAGTCGGCGAAGGTGCCGCCGGTGGTCTCGGCGAAGGCGTACGCGGCCAGGTTTCCGGCCCCGGCCGACGACTCGGCCGCCGGGCTCTTGTGAAGCTCGGCGATCTGGGCGGCGGTCAGGGCCCGCGACCAGAGGTTGACGTCGTCGAAGGCGCCCGCGAACACCGGGTCGGCGGGGTAGTGGGACCGGCCGAGCCAGTGGTCGCGCAGGGTGCCGAGCGCTGCCGGGGTGAGGGTCATCGCGGTGTTCTTCGCGACCGCCGCGCCGTTGACGTAGAGGATTCCGGTGCCGTCCGCGATCGTTACCGCCACATGGCTCCAGGTGTCCACGGGCAGTGGCGCCGTGCCGTCGAGGCTCTGTTCGCCACCCGCGCCCGAGGTGGTGATGGCGAAGCGGGGGTTGCCCTGTGCGTTGCGGGCGGCGAGGTAGAGGTAGCGGGTGGTGTCGTCGCCGAAGTCGAGGATCCGGGCCCAGGCGGTGGGGTGGGTGGGCTTCACCCAGGCCGCGAGGGTGACCGCCGTGGCGCCTCCGCCGAGCACGGTGTCCGGCAGGTCGACGTACTGGTACGACCCGCGGACGTTCTCCGCGGCGGTGCCGAACCTGCCCGGGACGCTGAGCACCGCCGGATCGCGCCGCAGCGCCTCGCGGACCTCGTCCAGGGCCCCGACCATATGGCGGATCTTGTCCGCGTACACCGTCTCGCCGGTGCCGGTGTATGCCTGGGAGAGCATGGTGAGGAAGTGGCCGGTGAAGTGGCCGCGGAGGTTGCCGCCCGCCTCGCCGTCCAGCCCCTCCCAGCCGCCGGGGGCGACCGCGCCACGGGTGGAGAGCCCGGCATTGGCCCGGAAGACCTGGAGCAGTCGGTCCACGTCGTATCCGCGGCCGTAGTCCAGCATCAGCTGGCGCTTGGCGCTGAAGACACCCTCGCGGAGTGCCACGTCCTCGGGGCTGAACGGCTGCAGTGTCCAGGCGGCCGGGGCCCGGGTGGTGGGCGCGTTGGTGGGGGCGGCGGTCGCACGGCCGGTGGCGAGCGAGGTCAGTGCCGGGGCCGTGGCGACGAGGGCCGCCGCACGGAGGACGGCTCGTCTGGCGGGTGCGGATGCCATGGATGCCTCGTTTCTGGGAGGGATCACGCAACGTTCGGTATATCGACCGACGTTCGGGAAGTCGACGCGAAAGTAGACCGCCGGTCAGAACACGTCAATGGCTGGGACGAGAGTGTGGCAAGCGTCAGCGGGGCGGGGGAGTGACCCGGGACCGCTGCGGTACGGACTCGGGATCGGTGGGCCGCGCGCGCGTCAGATACTGCGGCACCGGCGCCGTGTCCCCGCCCGTGTCGCGGACCAGCCCGTACCGGACGATGCCCGCGCCCGCGTCGGGCGCGGTGGCCACGTCCTCGGTGACCTGGTCCCAACGGGACGGCTGGGCGAAGAGGTTGTAGTCCGCGCCTCGTTCGTTCTGGTGGAGCGTGACGCTGCCGTCCAGCCAGAAGTACTCGTTCTGCCACATCTGCTGGGTCCCGGCGGGCAGCACGGTGGAGCCGGTGGCGGGGCCGCCCATCCACGTCGTACCGTCCGTCGAACCCGGCTGTACGTCGTCCAGGCGCCGTCCGCCGCCCGAGGCCACGTGGAACAGTTTGCCGCGCAGACCGGTCCACGTCGCCATGGCGAGAGAGCCCGGGCGCTGTCCGGGCAGCACCTGCCAGCGCACCCGGAAGTAGCCGCGCCCGGTGAACGTCACCTGCTCGCCCCGGTGGGTCAGCCCGGTCGGCGGCGCGCCGGTCAGTGTCACCGTGCCGTCGGCGCGCCGTGGCAGCGTCGTGGGGCGGGCGGTGGCGGCGGGGGCACGGTCGGCGGTGTCCACGACGGTGCCGTACAGCTGCTTGGGGGAGCGCGTCTGTGTCGGCGTCGGTGTCGTTTTCGGTGTCGTTTTCGGTTTCGGGGAGGGCGGGGGCGCGGACGATGGCGGGCGCGACGTGCTCGCGGCGGTGGGCGGTGCGGCGCGCGGCGGGGGCTCGTCCGGCGCTTGCGTCACGACGTACGCGCCGCCCGCGGCGATGGTCGCCCCGGCGGTCACCGCCACCGCGGGCTTGGCCAGCGCGCCGAGGACCTTGGCCGACCAGCCCGCCGGAGCGGCGGCCGTCGTTGCCGCCGCCGCTGTCTTGCCTCCCAGCACGGTCGCGAGCGTGAAGCCGACCGGCAGCGGCACCAGCGCGATGCCGACGAGCAGCCGCTCGGCGGGTACGGCGTCCTCGCGCCCTCCCGCGCAGCGCGCACACCCCCGGATGTGCCGCGCCAGCCGCTTGCGCCACACCGAATCGGGCCGCCCGTCCCAGCCGTCGGTCACCTCGCGCAGCTCCGGGCATGCGGCGTCGAGCGCCCGGACGATGCCCCGCGCGGTCTCCAGGCGCGTTTTCATCCGCTGGACGCGGACGGCGGCGTGCTGTCGGCTGATGCCGACGGCCGCCGCCAGCTCACGCCGGGTGAGGTCGCCCGCGACCTCCAGCCACCACAGCGACAGCAGTTCCCGGTCCTCGTCGGCGAGCCAGCGCACCGCCTCCGCGACCTCCCGCCGCTGACCCTCCAACTGGAGTCGCAATACGGTCAGTTCGGCGAAATCCGGGGCGCCACGGGTGTCGTCCGGCAGCGCGTCGGCGGTCCGCTGCCGCGCCCGCTCGCGTATCTGGCGCATGGCGATGGCGACCAGCCAGGACCGGAAGCCGTCCGGATCGCGCAGCGAGCCCAGGCCGTGGACGGCGCGCAGCATGGTTTCCTGCACCACGTCGTCCACGTCCGCGTGGCCGTTCAGGGCCCGCCCGACGATGTTGTAGACGAGCGGCAACCAGCCCTCGACCAGCTCGTCGAGGGCGCGCCGGTCCCCGGTCTGCGCCGCCGCGATGGTGGAGCGCCACTGCCGTCCGTCCACACTGCGCCCGTCCAAAACCTGCCCTTCCGCTGTCCCTTCCCGCCCGGGGTTCACTTCGCGTAGAGGAGCGTCCCGAAGCCGAGCTGGTCGAACCCTCCGCTGTTCGGCCCGTAGTCGCCGCCACCGCCCTCGGCGCCCACCTTCTCAGCCATCGCCGTGATGGCGGGGACGGAGAGCCCCCGGCGCCGTGCGTAGTGGTAGCGCAAGATGCCCCAGACCGGGCGAATCTGCCCGCGTCCCGCGTCGGAGATCACCGTCTGCGACCGCTGCGCGCAGTTCTGGCCGGTGCCCCAGGTGTAGGTGGTGAACGGCACGTCCCGTCCGAGGTTGTACGTGGCGACGTACTGGGCGGCCTTCATGAACCGGTTGTCGTCGTAGCCGTACAGGTCGATGCCCTGGTTCCAGGCCATCTCACAGATCGCGCCCATCAGGCCCATGCCCATCATGGTGTGGCCCTGGTCGCGGCCGCTCTCCTGCCACTGCGCGAGGCCCTGGCTCTCGTGGACGAAGGGGATGGCGTGCGGGATGGAGCCGTTGCCCTCGCCGGACTTCATGTACGTCACGGCGCGGTCGAACGCCGTGGCGTCGTCGCGGAGGATGCCGATCGCCAGGAGCGAGGCGGTGTTGCAGAGGTCCCAGTTGGCCCAGTAGTTGGTGATACAGGCGTCGTTGTGGCGGGTGAGGAAGTCCTCGTTGAGCGGCTGGAAGACGCGCTTCAGCATCGTCTGGAAGCGGGCGAGGTCGAAGCCCTCGTAGCCGCGCATCAGCTCGGCGGCGTTCGCGAACTGGTAGCCGTAGAGACCGGCGGCCAGGAAGCGGTCGGCGTTGCCGGTGATCTCCTTGAGCGTGGCCGACCAGGCGTTGAGGATCGCGACGGCGGTGTCGCCGTGCTCCCTGGTGCCGCCGATCTTCCAGCGCAGGGCGTTCTGATAGGCGGCGTGGACGTCGTGGTACAGGGTGGGGTAGTTCTGGCCGGTGCCACCGCGAATGACGGTGGCCTGGGGCCTCGGCGCCCAGGTGCTCGCGGAGTGGCGGTTGGCGGTGAGTCTCTTCCAGCCCGCCAGCCACGGGTCGTCGCCCGCCGCCACCCGCACCTTGGCGCGGTGCAGGTCACCGGCGTTGTGCAGCGCGCCGGGGTGGGTGAAGGCCGTCGGGGCGGCCTCGGCGCCACCCCCGGCGAACGCGGCGATCCCACCGCCGAGCGCCCCGGCCGCCGCGAGGCCACCGCCGAGGGTGAACAGGCCTCTGCGGCTGAGGCGGTGCTTGTTGCTGTGCGCGTGCGTGTGCGCGTGGGTGTGCGGCATGTGGCTCGCTCCTGAACGGGGATGACAAGGGATGCCCAGGAGACGGAGCCACACGACCGCCGATAACAGTTTTTTCTTACGCCAGCGTCGCCCCCGCCGTCACATTGCCGAGTACACCGCGTCGATCAGGGCCTTCTTCCGGGGATCGTCGGAGATGTGCGGACCCATGCGGTTCATGACATACCCGAGGCTGACCTCGGCCTCGGGGTCGGCGTGGCCGCAGGAGCCGCCGAAGCCGTCGTGGCCGAAGGCACGGGGGTTGGGGCCGTACGAGCCGTTGAGACCGCTCAGCAGCACTCCGAGCCCGAGTTCGGTGTCATGCGGGAAACCGTCGCCCACGATGAGGTCACGGCAGGCCCCCTGCCCCTCCCGGGCCCGCTCGACGGCCTCGGGCGAGAGCACCCGGTGGTCCCCGGCCAGGCCGCGGCGGGCGTAGATGCCGTAGAGGGTGGCGAGCGCACGGGCTGTCCCGTGGCCGTTGGCGGCCGGTATCTGGGCGGCCCGCCACTCCGGAGTATTGGCCTCGGCGGCCCCGATGAGCGGATTGGCCAGCGCGGCAATGGCCACGGGCTCCAACTGCGCGAAGACGGCGGCCTGTTCGCTGGACGCGGCGGCGGGCGGATGCACCAGCTCCGCCACCCGCCCGGCCTCCTTCTCCGGCAATCCGATGCTGAAGTCGATCCCCAGCGGCCCGGTGATCTCCTGCCGCAGGAACTCACCGGGCAGGACACCGGTGATGCGCCGGATCACCTCGCCGACCAAGTGGCCGTACATCATGGCGTGGTAGCCGGACCGCGTTCCGGGCTCCCACCACGGCTCGGTGGCGGCCAGCCGCGCGCAGGTCTTCTCCCAGTCGTACAGGTCCGCCGCGGTGTGCTTCTCCCGCAGCCCGGCCAGGCCCGCCCGGTGGGAGAGCAGATGGCGCACCGGCATGTCGGCCTTGCCCGCCGCCGCGAACTCCGGCCAGTACGAGGCCACCGGCGCGTCGAAGTCCAACAGCCCCCGGTCCGCCAGCACATGCGCGCACAGCGCCGTCACGCCCTTGGTGGTGGACCACACGTTCACCACGGTGTCCCGCTCCCACGCCCGCTCACGCCCGGCGTCCGCCCAGCCGCCCCACAGATCCACCACGGTCTGACCGCCCACCTGGACGCTGACCGCCGCGCCCAGTTCGTCGCGCTCGGCGAAGTTGGCTTCGAACGCGTCCCGCACGGCGGCGAACCGCGGGTCGCAGTGGCCTTCGATACCCGGCGCGGGCGGAACGGACTGCTGCGTCATGGGGCACTCCCAACAGGTGTGTTCGGCGGACTTGCAACATACCGACTGGTTGGACCAGCGGAAACCCGGGGATGTTCTTGGCGGCCGCCCCGCACGCTCGCGGGGCCCCTATGCGGCGCGGCACGCGGACCGTGAAGAACGTCATCGGTGAGGAGCGCTCCGTTGGGACACACGCGGCAGGACGAATGGGACGCCCACTACGCCGACGGGAAGACATACCGGCCCCTGGGGGACATTGAACGCGGGCTGCTGGCCGCGCACGTGCCCGCTTCCGCCGGGGGCCGCCGTGCGCTCGATGTGGGTTGTGGTGTGGGCGAACTGGCCGCGTATCTGGCGTCGGTGGGCTATGCCGTCGACGCCGTCGACTGGGCCGACAGCGGTCTCGCGCGGGCTCGCAGTGCGCACCCCCGGGGCGTGCGGTGGCTGCGGCTGGACGTGGAGAAGGACGACCTCGCCGCCTTGCACCGGGACGGCTACGACCTGATCACGCTCCGGCTCGTCTATCCCTTCTTCCGCGACCGAACCCGGGTCATGGACGACCTCGGCCATCGGCTGAGGGAAGGCGGGGCGATCGTGGTGATCACGCCGCTCGCCGCGACGACGCCCGAGGAGCGGCGGGGCGTCGCGCTGGACGAGACGGAGGTCGGCCTGCTGGGTGCCGGGTGGAAGCGGGTGGAGCGGTTCGACGCGGAGGGGCTGGCGGTGCTGATCCTGCGGGGCCGGATTCAACCGGGGGATTGAGGGTTGTCCGGCGATCGGCGCTGAACCGGCGGCCACGGGCGGTGAAAAGTCTCCGGAGTCACTTCAACGAAACACTTGAAGTCATGGATTCCCGAGAACAGACCCGAGGCACCATGGAGCGCCCCGCGCCGCAGCGCCGGTGGTGGACGCTGCTGGCGGTGAGCGCGGCCCAGTTGCTCGTGGTGCTGGACGGAACGATCGTGAACATCGCGCTGCCCTCCGCACAGAGCGCGCTCGGTATGTCCGACGCGAACCGGCAATGGGCGATCACCGCGTACGCCCTGGCCTTCGGCGGGTTGCTGCTGATCGGGGGACGGGTCAGTGGCGCGCTCGGCCATCGGCGGGCGTTCGTCATCGGCCTGGTCGGCTTCGCCGCGTCGTCCGCGCTGGGCGGGGCCGCCGTGAACCCCGGGATGCTCTTCGGGGCCCGCGCCCTGCAGGGTGTTTTCGCCGCCCTACTCGCGCCCGCCGGGCTGTCGTTGCTGACCACGACGTTCACCGAGCCGCGCGAACGCGGCCAGGCGTTCGGCGTGTTCGCCGCGGTCGGTGCGGCCGGATCGGCCCTCGGGCTGGTCGCGGGGGGTCTGCTGACCGAGTACGCCAGCTGGCGATGGTGCCTGTACATCAACGTCCCGGTCGCCCTGCTCGCCGTGCTCGGCACGGCATTCGTGCCACAGGACCGCCCGGTTCGCGACGACGGACGGCTCGACATCGCGGGCGCGTTGCTCAGCGTCACCGGGTTCACCGCTGTGGTGTACGCCTTCAACGAAGCCGAACCGCTCGGCTGGGGCGCGCCGAAGGTGGTGGCGCTGCTGGCCGGTGGTGTCCTGCTGCTGGCCGTGTTCGCCGCCGTCGAAGCCCGGGCCGCCCGCCCGCTGCTGCCGATGCGGGTGCTCGTGCACCGGGCCCGCGCCGGTGCGTTCCTCTCGATCACCCTGATGTTCGTCGCGATGTTCGGCTTCTACCTGTTCATGAGCTACTACACACAGACTCTCCTCGGCTATTCACCGGTCCAGGCGGGCCTGACGCTGATCATCAACGCGGTGGCCGCCCTGCTCGGCTCCACACTCATCGCCGGGCGACTGCACGGACGCGTCGCCCCCGTGGCGCTGATCCTGCCCGGCCTGATCGCCGCAGCCGCCGGGATGCTCGTACTGACCCGCCTGACACCCCAGAGCACGGACATCCTGCCGCTCCACCTGGCACCCGCCCTGGTGCTCACCGGACTCGGCCTCGGCTGCGTGATGCCCCCGACCGCGAGCCTGGCCACCGCGGACATCGACCGGCACGACATCGGGGCCGCGTCGGCCGCCTACAACGCCGCCCAGCAGCTGGGCGCCGCACTCGGGACCGCGCTGCTCAACACCATCGCGGCCAGCGCCACGGCGTCCCACCTCGCGTCGGCCCCCGACGCCACGCCGATCGCGGCATCCGTCCACGGCTACACCACCGCCCTGACGGTGGGCTTCGGTATCCTCCTCGCCGCGGCGTGCGTCGCCGCGCCGCTGACCATGGCCCGGTCCGTACGAAAGGCCAGGGCCTGAGCCCCCGGCGTCAGGGGAGGGGTTCGACCTCCAGATAGCGGTGGCGGGCGCGGCCGCGGTACTCCAGGGCCTCCCAGCCCAGCCCGCGCAGCACCCGCGCGCAGTTGCCCAGCTCCTCAGCCGCCGCGTACGCGGCGCCACTTCCCGAGGGCCCCAGCCACTCGACCCGTACCACCCCCGCCTGCTCGGCCTCGCCGCAGCGGTAGCCCGTCGCCAGCCGGTGGCCGTCGGCGCCGAGCGCCGAGGGCGGGATGCCCGCCGCCTCCAGGGAGATGGCCACGGCCCGTACCGGCTGGTGCCGCTCCCAGGCGGCGGGCCGCTCGGTGTTCATCAGCCGCCGGATCTCCAACAGACCGTCGAACGCCGCCCGCACCGCCGCCGCCCGCTCCCGGGTGCCCGCGCCGAGGGGCTGTTCGTCGCCCGTGGCCGCCTCGAAGTGTGCGCTGCCGCTGTGTGACGTCACCGGGCACTTCCCCGCGCGAGGCGGAATCCCACGTCGTCCACCCGGAAGGTCGGGTGGCTGCGGCGCCGTACGGAGGCCCGGCAGCTCCAGTGCTCATCGAACCAGCCGCCGCCACGGAGGACTCGGTAGGTGCCGTAGACCTCGGCGTCGTAGAGGTCCCAGCACCACTCCCAGACGTTGCCGAGCATGTCGTGCAGGCCCCATGCGTTGGGCTGCTTGGCTCCCACGTCGTGGAGCCGGTCGTGCGAATTGCCACGGTGCCAGGCGATGTCGTCGAGCGGCCCGTAGCGCGGTCCGGCCGTACCGGCACGGCACGCGTGTTCCCATTCCGCCTCGCTCGGCAGCCGGTATCCATCGGCGGAAGCGTCCCACGCCACATCTTCGTCAGAGAGGTGGTACGCGGGCGCGAACCCGTCGCGCTGGGACAGGGCGTTGCAGAACCGCACCGCGTCCCGCCAGGAAACGCCCTCGACGGGCGACGCGTCCGCGTGGGCGGTGCTCGGCTGCCCGCCGGTGACCTGGGCGTACAGCGCCTGGGTGACCGGATACACACCGAGCTGGTACGGCGCGAGCCGGACCGGCCAACTCCGCTGGGTGCGCCGGTCGGACAGCGTCACCTGCCCCGGCGGGATGTCGATCATCTCGTGCCCTGCGGTCGCGTCCACGCACAGACGGTACCGGCTGGACGTCTGCGGCTTGATTCCCTATTTTTCCTACTGGGTTAATAGGGAAGCATGGAGCAGGTTTTCGCCGGATGAATGAGGAGCGCGCGTGACGGTCGTGGAAGCGGTAACGGAGACACCCGACCGCGCGCGGTGGCTGCATATCGCCCGGGAGGCGGCGGACGACCTGGCCACCGACGCGGTGGTCCGCGACCAGGCCGGGAAGACGCCGTTCGACGAGGTCGCGCGGTTGCGGGAGGCGGGGCTGCTGTCGCTGCTGATCCCCGTGGAAAGCGGGGGCGGCGGCGCGGACTGGCCCACGGCGCTCGCCGCCGTACGGACGATCGCCGCGGCCGACGGGGCGATCGGCCAAGTGCTCGGCTGCCACTATCTGCTCTCCTCCAGCGCGCGCTTCTTCGGCGGACCCGGCATCGCCGCCCGCGTCGAGCGGGAGTCAGCGGCGGGCCAGTGGTGCTGGGGCGGCGGGCTGGCCTCCGTGGAACCGCGGCTGACGCTGACCCCCGGGCCGGACGGCTATGCGCTGAACGGGCGCCAGGGGTACGCCACCGGCGTCCTGGTCGCCGACCGCCTCGCGGTCCGCGCCGACCACTCCGAGACGGGCGAGCCGCTGGCCGTGCTCGTCGACGCCGCCCGGCCCGGCGTGGTGTCCGGGGGCGACGGCGGGGAGACCTTCGGCCAGCGGCTGGCGGCGGGCGGGAGCGTGGAGTTCGACGCGGTGGCGGTCGCGCGCGACGCGGTCCTCGGCCCGCTCTCCCCGGACGACGGCACCCTGTCGCCCTTCGCCGGGCTGTCCGCGCCGACCGGGCGCCTGGTCTCGGCGCAGATCTGTCTCGGGATCGCCCAGGGAGTGCTCGCCGAGGCCCGCGAGTACAGCAGGGCCGTAGATGTGCCGTGGCAGCTGGACGGGCCGTCGTACAGCTCGCCCCGTAACCCGTACGTGCTGACGACCTACGGCGAGCTGACCGTCGCCACGTTCTCCGCGTCCGCGCTCGCCGACCAGGCGCTGGAGGCGCTGGACGTGGGGCTCGCGCGCGGCGAGGACCTCACCGACGACGAGTGCGCCGAGATCACCATGCTGGCGGCGGCGGCCGAGGCGGCCGCCGCCGGTGCCGCGCAGGACGTCACGGCCCGCGCGCTGGACGTCCTCGGGGCCCGCTCCGCCGCCTCGGCGTACGGCTTCGACCGCTTCTGGCGCAACGTACGCACCCACACCCTCTGCGTGCCGGTCGCGCCCCGGCTCCAGGAGGTGGGGGACTACTTCCTCCACGGCGAGCACCCTCCGTTCGCCCTGCCCTTTTGATCGCCGTGCGTCCCGGTGGCGGATAATCACCGCATGCGGATCTCTGCGAAGGCGGACTATGCGGTGCGGGCGGCTCTGGAGCTGGCGGTGGCGGTGGACGGTGTCTCCGTCAAGGCCGAGGCGATCGCCGCGTCGCAGGGCGTGCCGCACAAGTTTCTCGAAGGGATCCTCGGCGATCTGCGCCGGGGCGGGCTGGTGGCCAGCCAGCGCGGCGGGAACGGCGGCTACCGGCTGGCCCGCCCCGCCGACGAGATCACGATCGCCGATGTGATCCGCGTGGTCGACGGGCCCCTGGTCTCCGTCCGGGGCGTGCGCCCGCCCGAGCTGTCGTACCACGGCCCGGCGGAGTCGTTGCTGCCGCTGTGGATCGCGGTGCGGGCCAACGTCCGCAAGATCCTCGGGGAGGTCACCCTCGCCGAGGTCGCCGCCGCCGAGCTGCCCGACCAGGTCCTGGACCTCGCCGAGGACCCCGAGGCGTGGACGAACCCGTAGCCAGTCCGTCAGCCAGTCCGTGGGACACCCCTTGACGTGGCTCGCGGGGCGCTCGACACTCCTCGGGAGGGATTCCTAGCGGATAGGTGGGGAATGATGGGGCCAGGGCAGGCGGCCGCCGGTCACGCGGTCCGCGCGCATCGGCCATCTCCCCTTCTGACCTCTCCTCTTCTGACGTCCCGCCGCCACATCGACCTGCTGCGCGTCTGCAGCGCCGCAAGTCTGCCCTTCTGATCCGGTCTGATCCGGCAGGCCTTCGCGGGCACCTGACAGCGTCGTCACGCGGCGAAGCGCGAACCCCGCCGCCCGCGCCCACCGCAGGCCCTTCACCGTACGTCTCACCACCAGCGAAGAACACGATCTGGGGAGAAACGTGTCCGTCACACCTGGGAAAGCCGCGCAGTCCTCGCTGTCCATCGCATCGTTCCGGGGCAGGATCGGCCGGGACGCACGCAGTGGACACTACGCCGTGCCGCGCCGCTACCGCCTCCATCTGGCGCTGTCCTGCCGCCACTGTCTGCGGATCGCCATCACCCACAGCCTGCTCGGCCTGGAAGACACCCTTCCGGTAACCCTGTTGCCCGCCGTGCCCGACGGACCGGACGGCGGACACTCCGCCCTGCGTCTGATGTACGAGGCCAGCGCGCACCGCTACGCCGGGCCGACGGCGGCGCCGGTGCTCAGCGACGACTGGTCCGGCAGGATCGTCAGCACCCACGCCCCCGACATCCTGCGCGACCTGGACCGCCGCTTCGGCAGCGGGAGCCCGGACCGCGCGGTGCTCCACCCGTCCGGCACGGAGCGGGAGATGGAGGCGATCGCGCACCTCTGCGAGCACGGCATCAACGAGGCCGTCCAGCGCGCTGGACAGCCCGGTGCCGACGACGCGCCGCGCGAGGCCGCGCTCAGCACCGTGTTCTGCGCGCTGGACGCGCTGGAGCGGCGGCTTACGACCCGGGACTACGTCCTGGGCGACGCGCTGACCGCCTCCGATGTGCAGGTGTGGGTGACCCTGGTGTGGCTCGACACCGTGCACCGGCAGCACCTGGACGCCGCCGCGGTGCACAGGATCACGGAGCATCCGCACGTGTGGGCCTACGCGCGGCGGCTGGCCGCCCACCCGGCGTTCGGCCCCCACCTCGACCTCGACGGCATCGCCCGCCGCCACCACGCGCACTGCCGGGGCCTGGAGGCCGCCGGAGCGGCGGTGCAGATCCTGGACTGGGCGGCGCACACCCGGACCAGGACCCCCGTCGAGTCCGGCTGACCCCCGTAGCGCCCGGCTGACGCCACGTCACGGGCCGCTCTGCGCGCGTCTCACCGCCGTAGCCGGGCGCGCAGGGCGGCCACCTGTCCGCGCAGCCGCTGCACCGGAGTGGGCGGCAGCGTACGGGCGGCCCCGCGCGCGTAGTGGCGCTCGACGTAGAACTGCCCGGCGCTCAGCACCGTGGTGACGGCGATGTACCAGACGGTGGCGACCATCAGCAGCGGGATGACCTGGTACGTCTGGTTGTAGACCAGCTGCACCGAGTAGAGCAGGTCGTGCACGGCCAGGACACTCACGATGCTGGTGCCCTTCAGGGTGCCGATCAGCATGTTGCCCGCCGTCGGCACGATGGAGCGCATCGCCTGCGGCACGACGATCCGGCGCAGCGTGCGCCACCGCCCCAGGCCCAGCGCCTGGGCCGCCTGGGTCTGGCCGGGGTCCACGGAGAGGATGCCACCGCGCACCACTTCGGCGGCGTACGCGGCCTCGTGCAGGGTCAGTCCGATGACGGCGGTGAGGGCGGGGCCGAACAGGTTGACGGTCTTGACGGTGATGAACTGGGGACCGAAGGGAATGCCGACACCGAGCGTCGGATAGAGGGCGCCGATGTTGAACCAGAACAGCAGCTGGACCAGCAGCGGTGTGGACCGGAAGATCCACACATAGCCCCAACTCAGCGTCGCCAGAACGGGGTTGACGGACAGCCGCATCACGGCCAGCAGGGTGCCGAGCAGAAAGCCCAGCACCATGACCACCGCGGTCAGCCACAGGGTGAGCAGCAGCCCGCCCAGCACGGCGGTGGTGGTGAAGTAGCGCCCGACGACGTCCCATTGGAACGCCGGGTTGCGGATGACGGAGTTGACCACCATGGCGAACACCAGCAGCGCGACGGCCGCGGTGAACCACCGGCCGAGGTGTCGGCGTGGCACGATCCGCGGCAGGTCGACCGGTTCCGGATGCTTGCGCGCGGACACGGGGGCAGGGGCGGTGACATCGGAAGGCGTGGCCATCTGAGGGCTCTCCGGGGGAGGGGCGCGGGCGTGGGCAAGAGACCCCTGGCGGCACGGGTGCGGCCAGGGTGGGGCTTCATCACGCTCGCCGCGTCCCTCAACGCGGCCGGAGCTGGTCCAAGGGCGATGGTATGTGCCGACAGCGTGAAGATGTCAATGTGGCGGGGGAAGACGGCCACCGCCGGTCCGCCATCCGAGCACCGGTTGACGCGACGCCGTTCGTCCTGCTCAATTAATCCCATGACTGCCCAGCTGCGCTTGGTCTCCCGCGACCACATCGACTTCGGTCGTGTGTGGTCCGCGATGTGTTGCGCCTGACCCGGCAGCGGGCTGTCCGACCGGCCCTTCCCTCCCTCGGTGACCCCGTCGCGGGCCGAGTTCTTCCTCGCATGACCGCCGTCCCCGGGCGCTGACCCGGGGTACGAACGGTTCCGCGTACCCGGACACGCGCTGCCTCCGCACCTCTCCGGCCTCATCACGCTGATCCTCCGTCATATACGGCTTCAACAGCGGTAGTCCGCCCCGATCGCGGGACACCTCCGCCCTTTTCCGAAAGGCCCCACGCATGCCTGTGGAATTCCTCGGCATCGCCGCCACCCATGACGGCTCCGAGACCACCCCGCGCTCCGGCGCCGCCTTCGACAAGGACTACACGCTCCGGCTCGCCCGGGCGCACGAGGACCACGGCTGGGACCGGGTGCTCTTCGCCTACGGCTCCGGATCGCCGGATCCCGCACCGGCCGCCGCGTACATCGCCAGCAGGCTGGACCGCCTGCGGATCCTGCTCGCCCACCGGCCCAACGTCTCGTACCCGACGTACGCCGCGAAGACCTTCGCCACCCTCGACCAGATCAGCGAGGGTCGGCTCACGGTGCACTTCATCACCGGTGGCAACGACCACGAGCAGGGCCGGGAGGGCGACACCCTCACCAAGGACCAGCGCTATGAGCGCACCCGCGAGTACATCCGGATCGTGAAGAAGATCTGGACGGCCCGCGAGCCCTTCGACCACGAGGGGGAGTACTACCGCTTCCACGACTTCGTCAGCGATGTCCGCCCCGTGCAGCAGCCCAGGCCCGGGGTCTCCTTCGGCGGCTCCTCCCCGGCGGCGTACGCGGCCGGGGGAGCGGAGGCCGACATCTACTGCCTGTGGGGCGAGCCCCTGGAGAAGACCGCCGAACAGATCGAGGCGGTGAAGGCGGCCGCGCGGGCGGCGGGCCGCACCGATGTCCCGCGCATCCAGGCGGCCTTCCGGCCGATCATCGCCCCGACCGAGGAACTGGCCTGGGAGAAGGCCCACCGCACGGTCGGCGCGATCCGCGCGCGGCGCGAGGCGGGGCTCGTACGGCACCACCGCAGCGGCGCCCCCGAGAACATCGGCTCCCGGCGGCTGATCGACATCGCGGAGCAGGGCGAGCGCTACGACCGCGCGCTGTGGACCCCGACCGCCGCCGCCACCGGTGGCGCGGGCAACTCCAACGCCCTGGTCGGCACCCCCGAGACGGTGGCCCAGGCGCTGCTGGACTACTACGACCTGGGCGTCGACATCCTCTCGGCCCGGGGCTACGACCTGCTGGGCGACGCCATCGACTTCGGGCGCCACGTCATCCCGATCGTGCGCGAGGAGGTCGCCAAACGCGACGCCGAGCGCGCCGTGCGACGCCCGGAGGCTCTCGCGGCGGTGCGCGCATGACCGCTGTCACGCAGCGTCCGGCCACCGGGCTGACCGTCGTCACCGTCGAGGTCGGCGACCCGCGCGTGGCGCCGCTGTTGCGTGAACTGGGCGACGAGTACTCCAGCCGCTACGGCAAGGACGCCCACGCCGAGCTGGCCCGGTACCCCGACGAGGAGTTCACCGCCCCGCACGGTGGCGTGCTGCTCCTGCTGCTGGAGCACGGGGAGCCGGTCGCGGGCGGCGCCTTCCGCCGGTACGACGCGACCACGGCCGAACTGAAGCGGATCTGGACCCACTCCGGCCACCGCCGCCGGGGCCTCGCCCGCCACGTCGTGGCCGAACTGGAGCGCGAGGCAGCGGCCTTCGGCTACCGGCGGATCTACCTGACCACCGGTCCGCGCCAGCCCGAGGCGCGCGGTCTGTACCTCGCCACCGGCTACACACCGCTGTTCGACACCGAGTCCGACCCGGAGACCATCGGCCCGCTCCCGTTCGAGAAGCACCTCGCCGCCGACGCGCGTACCACCGCCGACGGCCGCATCCGAAAGGCATACACCCCGTGAACCACCCCCGCATGAGACCGCGCCTCCGCCCGGCCGCGACCGCGACCGCTCTCCCCCTGACCTTGGTGCTGGCGCTGTCCGGCTGCGGCTCCGGCTCCACCGGCGGGACCTCGGCGGCGGGCGCCGCGTCCCCCGCGCCGACCGGCAACCCGGTCGCCGCCGTGCACAAGGTCGACTCCGTCGCCGCCCTGCTCCCCGCCGACGTCAGGAAGTCGGGCAAGCTGCGCATCGGCAGCTCGGTCGGCGGACCGCCCGGCGCGTACTACCCGGGCGGGGCGGGCGGGAAGCCGGTCGGCCAGGACATCGACCTCGCGGACGCGGTGGCCAAGGTGCTCGGCGTCGAACTCCAGCGCCAGGACGCCTCGTTCGAGACGATCCTGCCCGCGCTCGGCAGCGGCAAGTACGACGTCGGGACCGGCAACTTCGGCGTGACCGCCGAGCGCCTGAAGACGATCGACTTCGCCACGTACATCAACGACGGCCAGGGCTTCGCGGTGAAGAAGGGCAACACCGCGCTCGGCAAGGGCAAGGTCACCGACCTGACCCGGCTGTGCGGCCGGACCATCGGCACCGGCGCGGGCACCACCTTCGAGGCGACCCTAGAGGCGCAGAAGAAGGTGTGCGCCACGGCGGGCAAGAAGCCGTACGACGTGAAGGTGTTCTCGGAGAACGGCGCCCTCCTCACCGCCCTCCAGCAGGGCCGGATCGACGTGGAGATGTCCACCATCAACGGCCTCCGCCACCAAGCGGCACAGCAGGCCGCGCAGACCACCTTCCTCGGCGAGTACCACCGCCTCGACGTGGGCTTCGCCTTCAAGAAGGGATCGCGGCTCACCCGGGCCTTCCAGGCCGCCGTCAACGAGCTGATCAAGGACGGTGTCTACGCCCGGATCCTCGACAAGTGGGGCACCGGCCCCTCCGCGATCAAAACGTCGCAGATCAACCCGCCCGAACACCCCTCGTAAGCCGGAACACCCCCCGTAATCCCGAACACGTAAGAGGCGAACAACCTCGCCGGGCCGAATCGCGTCTTGATCGGCAGCGGACGCGCGGCGGACAACCCGGCGGGGGTTGTTTCCGACCCGCTATGCACTGAGTGTATAGCGGTGGTGGACAGAAGGGTGGCGCGCGCTCCGGAGATCGAGAACGGAAAGGCATCCATGTACGGCAAGGCATTCGCCCCGGAGTACCAGGGCTCCCTCACCACCCTGTCCGTGAACTCTTCGCTGGTCGACGTACTGGCCGCGGGCAGAGAGGAGTTGCGGGCGGCCGAGCGGAACGGCTGCCCGCGTGAGACGGCACGGGTGGGGCTCGCGGTGGCCGAGGCCCACCGCAGGCTGGGACATGTGACGGATGCCGACCGCGAGTGGAAGGCCAGCTATAGGGCGGCCCGTGCGGCGGGGGACGCCGGGGCGATGGCGTGGGCGCTGTGGAGCGGCGGCACCCTCGCCCGGCAGCGGGGCGCGCTGGCGCTGGCGTGGCGGCTGCTCGGGTTCGCGGCCGAACTCGGCGAACAGGGAGGGGACATCCTCGCCCGCGGCTACTCGCTCGCCGGTTTGGCGGAGACGGGCCGCATCCAGGGGGATTACGAGGCCGTGAGCGCGCTGCACGAGCAACTTCTCGCCGAGGCGCGGGAGCGCGGCGAGGCTCGGCACACCGTATGGGCGCTGGAGGGGATCGCCCAGATGCATCGCAACACCGGGTCGTACGACACGGCGTACGCGATGTTCGAGGAGTCCGCGGCGATCGCCGCGCAGGCCGACGACCGGCGCGGCCACGCCTGGGCGCTGCGGGGCCTGGCCGACATCGTCTCCGTGCGCGACGGGGACGCGGACCGTGCGCTGGACCTGCTGGCCGAGGCGGAGGTGACGTGTCGCACGATGAACCTGATGAGCGCGCTCGCCTACAACCACAAGATGCGCGGCAATGTGCTCTATCGCGCGGGCCGCTGCGCTGAGGCGCGCGATGTCTACCAGCAGGCACTGGACGAGTTCCGCGCCATGAGCGAGCCGCGTGGCGAGGCCCTGTCCCGGCTGGGGCTCGTCAAGTCCCTGGCCCGGCTGGGGCGTGACCGCGCCCTGACGGCCGCCGACCTGGACGAACTGGCCGGTGTGCTGGACCGGATCGGACTGCGGCACGCCCGCCGGATGGTGGACCGGGCACGGGTGGAGTTCGGCATCACGGAAGACGAGGCGGTGGCCCCCGAACACCCGAGGGTGGCCGCCACCGTCTGACGCGAAAGCCACCGGCCCCGGCCCCGGAACGACCGGGACAGGGGCCGGGGGAGCCGATGGCTTATATGGAAGCCTGGTCGTTGTCCTTCATCGCACCCCAGCCGTGCCACCGCTCGACCTCGACCCAGGCGCTGGTCCGGGGGCGGTCCCGGTCCGGGTAGGGGCCACCGGTGTAGTGGGTGGCGATGCGGTCGATGTCGGCCAGGCCCTCGTCCTCGCGCATCTCCACAACGCGCCCGATGAGGGTGATGTGGGTGTACCAGTTGTGCTCGTCCAGGACGGTGAGCGTCACCCGGGGATCGCGGCGCAGGTGCTTCAGCCGGACCCGGCCGTCGTCCAGGTTGACCAGGACCCGGCCGTCCTCCCACACGTACCAGGTGGGAGTGGACACGGGGGTGCCGTCCGAGCGCACGGTGGCCATGACGGCCGGATTGGGGCGGCGCAGCAGGGCGGCGGCCTCGGGCGGCAGCGGCGGCTTGGACATGGGAACTCCGTAAGTTGTTAGGCGGCCCGGGAGGGCCGGGTGTGGCTTATGGGTTCTTGCCTTCAGTGGCTGACAAGGAGTGGCCGCCCGGCTCTCCGGG
>NZ_JBSFGE010000037.1:0-70360 GCF_053596435.1 Streptomyces sp. NPDC001700 | reverse complement strand
CCCCTCTCTCCCGAGTGGGTGCCGATCGGCACCCACCGCCCCGCGGCTTCCGTGGCCTCAGGCCACGATCAGATAGATGCCGTACGCCACCACCGCGGCGCACAGCGCGAAACAGGCGTACGCGCCGGTGCGCGCAACCGGGGACGCGCCGCCCGCGGCCGCCTGGGGCTGCGGCTGGGCCGTACGGGAGGTGCCGATGATGCCCAGGGTGAAGACCCCTACGACGCCGACCGTCACCGCGAGGCTGACGCCGAAGACCTGGCCGAGGGCTGCCCAGTCGATGTGCATTGCGTGTGCTCCCTGTCAGCTTTTGGAACCGGTTCCCGCGGTGGCGGGAGTGGGTGCGGATTCGGACGAAGCGTCGCCGTCGGTGCCGGACCCGGCGGATTCAGCCGACCCGGCGGAGGCGGCGGAGGCGGTCTTCCCGGCGGGCGGCGGGGCCACCGACCGCACGGCGGCGGTGACGACGCCGACCGGCTCGGAGGACTCCGCGCCCGGCTCGTTGACGTTGCTGGCGTCCACCGGCTTGCGGCGCGAGAGCGCCCAGATGACACCGCAGCCCAGCACCGCGAGGACGGCGACCACGGTGACGCCCCAGCTGCCCTGATCGGCCAGCAGCGCCGCGGCGGCGGCCACCAGACCGGCGGCCGGGAGGGTCAGCGCCCACGCGGCGACCATGCGGCCCGCGGTGGACCAGCGCACCACGCCGCCCTTGCGGCCGACGCCCGCACCCATCACGGCGCCCGAGCAGACCTGCGTGGTCGACAGCGCGAAGCCGATGTGGGAGGAGGCCAGGATGACGGTCGCGGCGCCGGTCTGGGCGGCGAAGCCCTGCGGCGGCTGGATGTCGGTGATGCCCTTGCCCATGGTGCGGATGATGCGCCAGCCACCCAGGTAGGTGCCGAGCGCGATCGCGAGACCGGCGGAGACGATCACCCACATGGGCGGGTCGGAGTCCGGTGCGATGACGCCGCCGGTGACCAGCGCGAGGGTGATGACGCCCATCGTCTTCTGCGCGTCGTTGGTGCCGTGCGCCAGGGAGACCAGGGCGGCCGAGGCGATCTGCCCGGCGCGGTAGCCCTTCGCGGTGTCCTCCTCGGCCCGGTTGCCTGCCAGCCGGTAGGTGAGCCGGGTGGCGGCCACCGAGGCGATGCCCGCCACGAGCGGCGCGGCCACGGCCGGGATGAGGACCTTCATGACGACCGCGTCGCCGTTGACCCCGTCCATGCCGACGGAGACCACGGTGGCGCCGATGAGGCCGCCGAAGAGGGCGTGCGAGGAGCTGGACGGGAGACCGGCCAGCCAGGTCACCAGGTTCCAGAGGATGGCGCCGACCAGCCCCGCGAAGATGACTTCGGGCTGGATACCGGAGCCCTCGTCGATGATTCCGCCGGAGATGGTCTTGGCGACCTCCACGGAGAGGAAGGCACCGACGAGGTTGAGGACCGCCGACATCGCCACCGCGACCCGGGGACCGAGTGCTCCCGTGGAAATAGTGGTGGCCATGGCGTTGGCCGTGTCGTGGAAGCCGTTCGTGAAGTCGAACACCAAGGCCGTGATGATCACGATCCCGATGAGAAGCGTGATGTGTTCCATACACCCGGTCAATCAGCTCGGAGGGCGGTCAGTGCACGGTGAACGTAGGGAAACTGGGTGAACGGGAGATGAACTGAGGCGGGCTTCACGGTGACACGAGCGCGGGGGTGTGAGAACGGCTGGTTTTCGACCGTACTCCCTTTCGCCATAAGGAATTTGACGTTCATACATCAACCTCCTGTAGTCCACTCGGCTCGGTGTTCCTATGGAAGGATCACGCCCGGAGGTGAGCGCCCGTGACGGAGCCGCGATCGGCACGACGGCCACAGCCGAGGCTGACCCAGCCCCTGCGGCAGGCCTGGACGCATGTGGTGCGGACGGCCCGCAGAACCACCGCCGACGGACTCGTCGTCGGTACGTCGGGCAACGTATCGGCGCGGGTCGGTGACACCGTCCTGGTGACCCCGAGCGGCGTCCCGTACGACCGGCTCGGCCCGCGTGACGCGGTCGGCGTCGACCTCGACGGCCGACAGGTGCTGGGCACCCTCACGCCCACCAGCGAGCTGCCCATGCACCTCGCCGTCTACCGTCACACGGATGAGGCCTCGGCCATCGTCCACACCCATGCCGTTCACGCCACAGCGGTCTCCACGCTCGTCGACGAGCTGCCCGCGATCCACTACATGACCGCCGCCCTCGGCGGGCCGGTCCGGGTCGCCGACTACGCGCTCTACGGCACCGATGAACTGGCCGAAAACATGCTGCACGCGCTGCGCGACCGCTCCGGCTGTCTGCTGCGCAACCACGGCACCGTCGTCTACGGAACGACGCTCGACCAGGCATACGACCGCACCGCCCAGCTGGAGTGGATGTGCCAGGTCTGGCTGGCCGCGGCCGCCGTTCCCGGCCACACCCCGACCCTTCTCCCGCCCGTCGAGCTGGAGCGCGTCGCGGCCAAGCTCAGCGGCTACGGCCAGCAGCCCACCGGGGACACCACCCAGAACTAGGGGCCCGAAACAGCCCATCCCGCTGGCCGGTCCGCCGCTCCCCGCCCACACTGGGAGCGATGCGTGTGCGGACAACGGCGGTCGCTGCCGCCACCACTCTGCTGGGTGTCGGCGCGGCCGCGGTGGCGGCGGGCCGGTACGTCACCGACGCTGCCCTGAAACCGGCGCCCGACCGGCCGCTGCCGAACGAGCCGCCACTCACCGTGCACGCCACCGGCGAGGGCCGGATCACCCTCACCCGTTCGCTCGCCTCGCTGCGCCCCGGCACCTACGGCCTCGTCGGCCGGGGCTGCCACGCCGTCGTCGGCCCGGTGGACGAGGACGCCCGGCACCCCGCCGACTGCGTCGTACGCCGCCTGGAGCGGGTCACCCACGGCACCCTCGACGCGGGCACCCGGGTGCGGCTCACCCCGCAGGTGTACATCGGCAACCCACGGGACGCGCTCGGCATCGAGCACGCCGACGTCGACATCCCCGGCGAACTCGGGCCGCTGCCCGCCTGGTTCCTGCCCGGCGAGCGCACCACCTGGGTGATCACCGCCCATGGCCTCGGCACCACCCGCGAACACCCCATGGTCGTCATGGAGCTGCTGCACCGGCTGCGGATCCCGGTGCTCGACCTCGCGTACCGCGGCGACCCCGGCGCCCCGCGCCCGCCCGACGGCATCAGCCACCTCGGCGAGACGGAGTGGCGCGACCTCGACGCCGCCATCCGCTACGCGGTCCGCTACGGGGCGGAGAGCGTCGTCCTGCACGGCTGGTCCACCGGCGCGTCCATGGCCCTGCACGCGGCCGCCAACTCCGCACTGCGGCACCGGCTCAGCGGCATCGTCCTGGACTCCCCGGTGCTCGACTGGCGGGCCACCCTGCGCGCCCTCGCCGCCGCGCGCCGCACCCCCGCCGCCCTGCTCCCGCTCGCCGTACGGGCGGCGGAAGGGCGTACCGGGCTCCACGACAGCAAGCTCGCGGAGGCGGCCGACCCCGAGAGCCTGCCGGTGCCGACCCTCATCGTGCACGGCCCCGGCGACACCCTCGCGCCCTGGGACGCGTCGCGCGAACTCGCCGCCGCCCGGCCCGAGCTGGTCACCCTTCACCCGGTGCGACACGCCCCGCACGCCGCCATGTGGAACGCCGACCCGCGCGGGTACGAGGAGGCCCTGCGCCGCTTCCTCACGCCTCTCATCTAGGGTCCGGCTACCCGCCGTAATCCCGCCGGGGCGACCGCCGGACGGGTGCCGATTGGGCTTTCGGGCCGTCAACGGCGAGACTGCTTCTGTGACGTCCCGTACTCCGCGCGACTCCCGGCTCCGACTCGTCCGCCAGCGGCCGATGGCTACCGCACCGCGGCCCGCGCCGAACCGCTCCCGGCCGTCGCCACGCCCGCCCGAGGGCACGCCGCCCCGCCCGGAGCTGGCCCGGCAGGCCCGCGCGGGGCTGGTCGGGGCCGTGGAGGTGGCCCGCTGGGCCGCCGCCGAGGACGACTCCCTCGGGGCCCTCTCCGACCCGGCCGCCGCCCGCGCCGCCGCCGCGCTCGGGCGCACCGCCGAGGAGGTGCGGACCGACTGGGACCGGGCCCGGCTCGTCGGACTCGTCGATCTGCACGGCGGCACCGCCCGCCCCGGCTGGCGGCTCCAGGCCTGGGACCGCGACGACAGCGCGGTGCTGCGCGGCTGGGTCGCGCTGCTCGACGCCTGGTCGCTGGCCAGCCCCGCCCCGGACACCGCCGAGCCCTCGGCCGTCGCCGAGGTGGTCGAGGCCGTACCGCAGCTGCTCCCGCTGCTCCAGCTGTCCGCGGGCCCGGTGCAGATCTCCACGCTGCTGGACATGTTGCGCAAGCGGGTCGCCGAGCTGCGCACCGAGCGCTGCGAGGTGCCGTACGGGGTGGCCGCGCCGGAGGACGCCGAACCCGCCAAGGCCCCGGACCCGGGGGACCAGCCGGAGGCCATCGAGGGTGACGACGGGCTGGAGGCCCTGCTCGGCTGGGCCCTGGACGCCCTCGCCTCGGTCGGGGCGCTCACCGTCCTCGAAGGCGACGCCGTCCTCACCGCGCTCGGCAGCTGGGCGGTGTGGGTCAAGCTGGAGCAGATCTGCGTGGCCGCCCAGAGCCCCGCGGGGAACATCGAGCACCCCGCCGCCGACATGCTGCGCGGCTGCGCGGGCCTCACCCCCGGGCCCGCCCGCGCCGAGTACCGGGCCTGGCTCGCCGCGCGTCCGGTGGGCAGCGCCATCACCGAACTGCTGGACGCCGCGCGCGGCGACGACGCCCTGCTGCGCGGGCTCGCGTTCGAGGCGCTGCGGGTCGCCGGGGCGCCCGCCGAGCCCGCGGTGCGGGCCGTCGTGGACGAATCGTGCCTGCGGCCGTACGCGCTGCTCTGGCTCGCCGAGCACGAGGGCGCCGACCCCGAGGACGCGCTGGACGTGCTCACCCGCGAGGAGGCCACCTGGCTGTGGGTGGACACCGCCGCGGCCATCTCCGACCACGGCGAGAGCCCGCTGCTGGTGCGCCATCTGGAGTCCGCGGTGCAGGGCACGGTGCCCGCGCTGCTGCAGGAGGTACGGGCCGTCGGCCACCCCCGTACGGTGCAGGTGCTGGTGGCGCTGGCCGCCGCGCACCCCGACCCGGCCCTCGCCAAGGCGGTGCGCCGGGCGGCCTTCCAGGTCCACACCGGCGGCGTCTGATCACTGATCTTCTCGCTGGGAAGCGGCGTCCGGGGGACAGGGGAGACCTCCGGACCCCAGGGAAAATCCGGTCGCCCGCCCCGCTAAACTAGCCCGCATGGCAATTCTCCTCGTGCATTAGACGGCGTCGGCCCCGCCCGCTGGTCTGTCCCGTCCGCCGTCCATCTGCCCAGGAGTAATTCCCGTGATCACCGCATCCGGCGTCGAGCTGCGTGCCGGCGCCCGTGTCCTGATCGAGTCCGCCTCGTTCCGTATCGCCAAGGGTGACCGCATCGGTCTCGTCGGCCGCAACGGCGCCGGGAAGACCACGCTCACCAAGTGTCTGGCGGGCGAGGGCGCCCCGGCCGGGGGCTCCATCACCCGCTCAGGGCAGGTCGGCTATCTGCCGCAGGACCCGCGCACCGGCGACCTCGACGTCCTCGCGCGCGACCGCATCCTCTCCGCCCGCGACCTCGACTCCGTGCTGCGCAAGATGCGCGAGAACGAGGACCGCATGGCCAACGGCCAGGGCGCCACCCGCGAGCGCGCGATGAAGAAGTACGAGCGCCTGGAGACGGAGTTCCTGACCAAGGGCGGCTACGCGGCCGAGGCGGAGGCCGCGACCATCGCGGCCAGCCTGGGCCTGCCGGACCGGGTGCTCGGCCAGCCGCTGCACACCCTCTCCGGCGGTCAGCGGCGCCGCGTCGAGCTGGCCCGGATCCTGTTCTCGGACTCCGACATCCTGCTGCTGGACGAGCCGACGAACCACCTCGACGCCGACTCCATCGTCTGGCTGCGGGACTACCTGAAGACCTACAGCGGCGGCTTCATCGTCATCTCCCATGACAACGAACTGGTCGAGACGATCGTCAACAAGGTCTTCTACCTGGACGCCAACCGCTCCCAGATCGACATCTACAACATGGGCTGGAAGCTCTACCAGGCCCAGCGCGAGGCCGACGAGAAGCGCCGCAAGCGAGAGCGCGCCAACGCCGAGAAGAAGGCCGCAGCCCTCAACTCGCAGGCCGACAAGATGCGCGCCAAGGCCACCAAGACGGTCGCCGCGCAGAACATGGCCCGGCGCGCCGACAAGCTGCTGTCCGGCCTGGAGGCGGTGCGGCAGTCCGACAAGGTCGCCAAGCTGCGCTTCCCGGACCCGGCCCCGTGCGGCAAGACCCCGCTGACCGCCGAGGGCCTGTCGAAGTCGTACGGCTCCCTGGAGATCTTCACCGATGTCGACCTGGCCGTCGACAAGGGCTCCCGGGTCGTCATCCTGGGCCTCAACGGCGCGGGCAAGACCACTCTGCTGCGGCTGCTGGCCGGGGTCGAGAAGCCGGACACCGGCCAGGTGCAGCCCGGCCACGGGCTGAAGCTCGGCTACTACGCGCAGGAGCACGAGACGCTCGACCCGGACCGCACGGTCCTGGAGAACATGCGCTCGGCCGCCCCCGACCTCGACCTGGTCGAGATCCGCAAGACGCTGGGCTCGTTCCTGTTCTCCGGCGACGACGTGGACAAGCCCGCCGGGGTGCTCTCCGGCGGTGAGAAGACCCGGCTCGCGCTGGCCACCCTGGTCGTCTCCTCGGCCAACGTCCTGCTGCTGGACGAGCCCACGAACAACCTCGACCCGGCCAGCCGCGAGGAGATCCTCGGCGCGCTGCGCACCTTCACCGGCGCGGTGGTGCTGGTGACCCACGACGAGGGCGCGGTGGACGCGCTCCAGCCGGAGCGGATCATTCTGCTGCCGGACGGGATCGAGGACCTGTGGGGCGCGGACTACGCGGACCTGGTCGCGCTGGCCTGACCCCCGCCTCGTAGATCATTCGGCCTAGGCGTGATCCGTCATCTGAGTGAGAACGGCTGGTATCGCGGCGCGCCGCCCACGACCGGCGCACGGCACATGCCGCGCGCCGGTCGCTCTCTGTCGAGCCTCTAGCCCATAGGCCCTGACCTGCCCTTTCCTCGGGGATCAACAAAGAGTGACAGGGCGGAAGTCGCCGGAATCCTGGATTCCGAAGGCTCGGATGGCGCCATTTCCCGGAATCCTTCCTCCACAGGTCTTGCCGAATGGGTGGCCAGGAAGGCGCCTAGGGGTGATCATGAGAGTCACAGAGCGCACTTCCCATGAGGAGGCACGGGTGGCCGAGACTCTGAAGAAGGGCAGCCGGGTGACCGGCGCCGCGCGCGAAAAGCTCGCGGCAGACCTGAAGAAGAAGTACGACTCCGGGGCGAGCATCCGGGCGCTGGCCGAGGAGACCGGCCGTTCCTACGGATTCGTCCACCGGATGCTCAGCGAATCTGGAGTGTCCCTACGTGGTCGCGGTGGCGCGACGCGAGGCAAGAAGGCCGCATCGGCCTGATCGCGCGTCTCGCGTCGGAGGTTCGTCACCGGCAGCAGGTGTGGACAGTGCCACCCGGTTGATCGTCCGTTCGACCGGGTGGTTACTGTGCAGTCACTTGTACTCACCGCGACTGCCGGAGGCTTCCCGTGACCCTGCTCGACAAGGACGGCGTTCAGCTCACCGTTGATGACGCGGTCGCCACGGTGACCCTGACCAATCCGGCCAAGCGCAACGCACAGTCGCCCGCGCTGTGGCGGGCGCTGGCCGAGGCCGGGTCGCTGCTGCCGGGCAGTGTGCGGGTCGTCGTGCTGCGCGCCGAGGGCGTGTCCTTCTCGGCGGGTCTCGACCGGCAGGCGTTCACCCCCGAGGGCTTCGAGGGCGAGCCGTCGTTCCCGGAGATGGCGCGCGGCTCGGACGCCGAGCTGGACGCGATCATCGCCGCCTATCAGGACGCGTTCACCTGGTGGCGGCGCAACGACATCGTGTCCATCGCCGCGGTGCGGGGCCATGCGATCGGGGCGGGCTTCCAGCTCGCCCTCGCCTGTGACCTGCGGGTGTGCGCGGAGGACGCGCAGTTCGCGATGCGCGAGACCAGCCTCGGGCTGGTGCCCGACCTGACCGGCACCCATCCGCTGGTCGGGCTCGTGGGGTACGCCCGGGCGCTGGAGATCTGCGCGACCGGGCGCTCCGTCCACGCCGAGGAGGCCGAGCGCACCGGCCTCGCCAACCTCGTGGTGCCCGCCGCCGAGCTGGACGGCGCGGTCCAGGACCTGGCCGCCGCCCTGCTCGCCGCCCCGCGCGACGCGGTGGTCGAGACCAAGGCGCTGCTGCGGGGCGCCGCGGACCGTACGTACGACGAGCAGCGCACCGCCGAGCGCGCCGCCCAGGCCCGCCGCATCCGCGACCTCGCCGGTCTGGCGGACTAGTCCTCGAAGGTCAGCACCGGCTTGATCGTGGCGCCCGCCGTCATGTCCGCCGCCGCCTCCTCGATCCGGGCGAACGGATAGGTGCGGATCAGCTGGTCCACGGGCAGCCGTCCCCGCTGGTGGAGGTTCACCATCAGCGGGATCAGCTGTTCCGGTTCGCTGTCGCCGAGCGTGACGCCGGTGATGCGGCGGCCCGGAAGCATGCCGTTGACGTCGACCGCGACCTCCGTGCCCATGGGCGGTGCCCCGATGACCGCGACCTCGCCCCGGGGCGCGAGCGCGTCGATCGCGGTGCGCAGGACACCGGGGCTGCCCGTGGTCTCCAGGGCGCAGTCGAGGCCGAGGCCGTCCGTCAGTTCGACGAGGGCCTCCGCCGTGTCCTCCTCGGCGGCGTTGACGACGGCCGTGGCGCCGAGCTTGCGGGCCAGCGCCAGCCGAGGGGCGAGCCGGTCGACGGCGATCACCTGCCGCACCGGGCCGAGCACGGCGGCCATCAGGGCGGCGAGCCCGACCGCGCCGGTCCCGAAGACGCCGATCGTGCTGCCGGGCCGGGGCCGCAGGACGTTCAGGACGGCGCCGACCCCGGTCTGGATGCCGCAGCCGAAGGGGGCGAGCGTGGTCAGCGGTATGTCTGCCGGGACCCGGACCACGCTGCGCTCGTCCACCAGCGCGTGGGTCGCGAAGGACGACTGGCCGAAGAAGTGCCCGCCAAGACCGCCGCTCCCGGAAGCGCCCCCGGAAGCGCTCCCGGAGGCGGAACGCAGGGTCGCGGTGCCGTCGCCACGGGTGCCGCCGAGGAGGTTGAGCGGCAGCCAGGAGGCGCAGTAGGCGGGATGGCCGCCGCGGCAGGTGCCGCACGCGCCGCACGAGGTGAATGTCAGGACGACGTGGTCACCGGGCCGTATCCGGCTGACCCAGGACCCGACCCGCTCCACCACGCCCGCGCCCTCGTGGCCGAGGACGCCGGGGAGCGGGAAGGGCAGCTGGCCGTCGCGCACGGTCAGATCGGTGTGGCAGACCCCGGCGGCGGCCAGCCGGACCACGATCTCGTCCGGCCGGGGCTCGTCCAGGGTGACCCTCTCCAGGGAGAAGGGGGCGCCGGGCTTGTTCACCACGGCGGCGAGGGATTCGGTCATGGTGGGGCTCCCTGGCTCAGAACGGGTAGCGCGCGGTGTCGCCGCGCAGGGTCAGCCACTGCGTCTCGGTGAAGGCGTCGAGATTGGCCCGGGCGCCGCCCACCCGGCCGAAGCCGGACGCGGCAAGACCGCCGAAGGGCGCGTTCGGATCGTCGTTGACCGTCTGGTCGTTGATGTGGACCATTCCGCTGGGAATCCGTTCGGCCAGCGCCAGCCCGCGCGCCGTATCGGCGGTGAGGATGCCCAGGCTCAGGCCGTACGGGGAGTCGGCGGCGAACGCTGCGGCCTCGTCGTCGTCACGGTACGGGCGTACGCACGCCACCGGGCCGAACACCTCCTCCTCCCAGGCGGGCACGGACGGGCCGCAGTCGGCCAGCACCGTGGGCCGGTAGAACCGCCCCCGGTGGGTGCCGCCGGTGACCACCCGGGCGCCCGCGGCCACGCTGCGCTCGACGAGGTCCACGACATGGCGAAGCTGCCGGTCGTCGATGAGCGGGCCGAGGGCGACGTCCTCGCGGAAGGGGTCGCCCACGGTGAGCTGCTCGGCCTTCTTGGCGAGCAGGCCGACGTACTCCTCGTACCGCGACGCATGGACCAGATGGCGGCCGACGGCCATGCAGATCTGCCCCTGATGGAGGAAGTTCCCCCAGGCCCCGCAGGACGCGGCGGCCTCGATGTCGGCGTCCTCCCGCACGATCAGGGCGCTGTTGCCGCCCAGCTCCAGATGGGCCCGGGTCAGCTGCTCGGCGGCCAGCGCCCCGACCGCGCGGCCCGCCTCGGTGGAGCCGGTGAACGACACGACCCGCACCGCCGGGTCGCGGACGATCGCCGCGCCGACGTCCGCGCCGCCGGGCAGGCACTGCAGCAGCCCGGCGGGCAGCCCGGCCTCCTCGAAGACGCGGGCCAGCACCACCCCGCCGGAGACTGGGGTGCGCGGATCGGGCTTGAGGAGGACGGCGTTGCCGAGCGCGAGCGCCGGGGCGATCGAGCGGATGGACAGGATCAGCGGGAAGTTGAACGGCGAGATCACGCCGACCACCCCGACCGGGATCCGGCGCGCCATGCTCAGCCGGGGCTGCGCCGAGGGCAGCAGCTCACCGGTGGGCGCCGCGGGCAGCGCGGCGGCCTCCTCGCACTCGGCGGCGGCGACCGCCACCTCCAGCGCGGCCTTCGCCCGTGACGATCCGGCCTCCCGCACGATCCACTCGGCGATCTCGTCGGCGTGGCGGCGGAAGACGTCGGCCGCGCGCCGCAGGGCCGTGGCCCGCTCGGGGAAGGGGGCTGCGGCCCAGGCGCGCCCCGCGGCCGCCGCCGTACGGGCCGAGGGCGCGACGTCCGCCTCGGTGGCCCGGCCGACGGAGCCGAGGTGCTGCCCGGTCGCGGGCTCGGTGATGTCGATGGTGCCGGGCAGGGCCGGGCGGTCCCAGCCGCCGGTGAAGATCCTCTCCGCCCAGTCGGCGGTGGAGAGCAGGCTCATCACGGACTCCTCAATGCTCAGGAATCCTGATGATGCTCCTCGGGGAAGAGGGCGACAAGGCCCGGGACGTACACATTTCAAGAACTTTGCGCTCGCATCAGCTCCTGCGCCGACGTCGGCACCGCCTCCAGCACCAGCACCGCGAGATCGTCGTCGATCGGCTCGGTGCCGAAGTCATGGGCGGCCAGCCGCACCCGTTCCGCGATGGCTTTGGCGCCGAGCCCCGCACAGCCGCGCAGGATGTCGGCCAGACCGTCGTCGTCATCCAGCTGGCGGTTGCCGTCCCGCCGCTCGGTCACCCCGTCCGTCACGCACAGCAGCGTCTCGCCCGGCGCCAGGTCCAGGGAGTCGGCGTGGAAGTCGGGCTCGTCGTCGATGCCCAGCAGCATCTGCGGCAGCGCCGCGGGCGCCACCGTGCCGTCGGTGCTCAGCCGCAGCGGCAGCGGATGCCCGGCGCTGGCCAGGACGCAGTGCGCGCCGCCCGAGCGCGGGTCGGGCTCCAGCTCCCCGTAGAGCAGGCTGAGGAAACGCGACCGGGCCTGATCGCCGCCGAGCGCCGCGGCCTCCGCCTCCTCCTCCACCAGGGCCTGGTTGAGCCGGGTGAGCACCGACTCCACGCCGTGGCCCTCACGGGCCAGCAGCCGCACCAGATGGCGGGCCAGACCGGTGACCGACATCGCCTCCGGGTCGCTGCCGCAGACGTCGCCGAGCAGGAAGCACCAGCGGCGGCCGCCCATCGGGAACAGGTCGTAGAAGTCGCCGCCGACGGTCTGGCCCTCGCCGTGCGGCTCGTAGACGATCGCGGTGTCCACGCCCGGGATGTGGGCCAGCGAGACCGGCAGCTGGCGGCGCTGGAGCGCCCGGCTGATGGTGGCCTGCTGGGTGTACTGCCGGGCGGTGGCCACGGCCTGGGCGATCCGCCGCGCCACGTCGTCGGCGAGTCGCACCACGCCCTCGGTCATCCGCGCCACCCCCGCCCGGCCGAGCAGCAGCACCCCGTAGTCGCGGCCGCGGGCGATGAGCGGGAAGGTCAGCGCGGAGCCGCCGGTGCCCGAGGGGGCGGCGGCCTCGGGCCAGGGCATGGGGGTGCCCGGGGCGTCGAGGCCGGTCGGCGGCGGATCGCTCTCCAGCGTGGCGCGGAGCGCCTCGATGCGGCGCTCGTCGTTGTGCCAGACCCGGCGCAGCTCCGGCCGTCCGCTCTCGCTGGTCAGCCACACCGCGCACCAGTCGGCCAGCCGGGGCACCAGCAGCTGCCCGGCGAGCGCGGCGACCATGTTCTCGTCCAGCTGTCCGGTGAGCAGCTCGCTGGCCTCGGCGAGGAATGACGACCCGCCTCGGTCGACCCACTCGGCGGTCCGGTCGCGGCGTTCGCGCGGCGGCGCTGGCGTACGGGGCGGGGGCGCGGGGAGCGCTCGGCCGGGCGCTTCGGCGCGTACGGACTCGGCCTGGGCCGTCGCCATCTCGGTGCCCAGGCGGAACCACACGGACTTGCGGGTGCGGTGGTACGTCACGCCCCAGGACTCGGCGATCGCGCCGATCAGCTGGAGGCCCCGGCCCCGGCCGTGGCGCTGGGTGTCGGGCCCGCCCAGTACGACGCTCGCGGGGTGCAGATCGGCGACCTCGATGACGATGCCCGGGCGGTCCGGCGGCTCGTCGGAGGTGTCGCCGGGGGCGTCACCGGGGGCCTCGCCCGGGGTATCGGCGGAATCCCCCGGTCCGTTCCCGGCCCGGAGGCGGCAGGTGACCTCGACCCGGGTGCCCGCGTGCAGGACGGCGTTGGTGACGAGTTCGCTCACGAGCAGGACGGCGTCCTCGGTGATCCGGGCGCCGATCGCGTCCGGTCCGAGAATTTCTTTCGCGGTCGCTCCCGCGAGCGTGGTGCGGACGAAGGTGCGCGCGGCCCCTGGTGCGCGCACGCTTCCGGGCAGCGTCGTCCGTGCTACGGACTCGCGCGAGAGAGGAAGCAAAGCCCCCACGTGCGGCTCCCAGGGCAATTCGGGCGGATTGGGCCATCTAGGTGCCATATTATGACAGACGTAGGGATATCTAATGATCTTTTAAAGGGACGGCGCCATGGCACGCGACCCGAATCCCACGGAGTGCACCGCCGAGCTGAGGTCCCTGCTGGCGGCGATGAACGCCTTGTGCGACGGCGACTTCACCGTACGTATGGACGGCGCGGGCGAGGGTGTGCTCGGCGAAATGGCCGGAGCGTTCAACCAGCTGGTGGCGCGCAACGCCCACCTGGCCTCGGAGCTGCAGCGGGTCCGCCGCGAGGTGGTGCGCCAGGGGCGCCTCGACGAGCGGATCAGCGCGAGCCCCGGCCAGGGCGCGTGGACCACCACCGTGGACGACGCCAATCAGCTGGTGGACGCGCTGACCGGGCCGGTGTCCAACGCCACCCGGGTCCTCGACGCCATCGCCGAGGGTGATCTGACCCGGCGGGTCGATCTGCACGACGGCAACCGCCAGCTGCGCGGCGACCTGCGGCGGCTGGCCCGGGGCGTCAACCGCACCGTCGACCAGCTGGCCCTGTTCACCGGCGAGCTGACCCGGGTGGCCCGCGAGGTGGGCACCGAGGGACGGCTCGGCGGCCGGGCCAAGGTCCAGGGGCTGTCCGGGGACTGGCGCGAGGTGACCGAGGCCGTCAACGCCATGGCCGCCCGGCTGACCAGCCAGGTCCGCGACATCGCCGTGGTGACCACGGCCGTGGCGCGCGGCGACCTCACCCAGCAGGTGACCGTCGAGGCCACCGGTGAGCTGCTGGAACTGAAGCTGACCGTGAACACGATGGTCGACCAGCTGCGCGCCTTCGCGGACGAGGTGACCCGGGTGGCCCGCGAGGTCGGCACCGAGGGCGAACTCGGCGGCCGGGCCCAGGTGCGGGGCGTGTCCGGGGTGTGGAAGGACCTGACGGACAACGTCAACTTCATGGCGTCCAACCTGACCAGCCAGGTCCGCAACATCGCCCAGGTGACCACGGCGGTCGCCACCGGTGACCTCTCCCAGAAGATCACCGTCGATGCCCGGGGCGAGATCCTCCAGCTCAAGAACACCGTCAACACGATGGTCGACCAGCTGTCCGCGTTCGCCGACGAGGTGACCCGGGTGGCCAGCGAGGTGGGCACCGAGGGGCGGCTCGGCGGCCGGGCCCAGGTCCGTGGCGTCTCCGGGGTGTGGAAGGACCTCACCCAGAACGTCAACTTCATGGCGGACAACCTGACCTCCCAGGTCCGCAACATCGCCCAGGTCGCCACCGCCGTCGCTGAGGGAGACCTCAGCAAGACGATCGGTGTGGAGGCCAAGGGCGAGATCCTGGAGCTGAAGTCGACGATCAACACCATGGTGGACCGGCTGTCGTCCTTCGCGGACGAGGTGACCCGGGTGGCCCGCGAGGTCGGCACCGAGGGAAACCTGGGCGGCCAGGCGCAGGTCCGTGGCGTGTCCGGGGTGTGGAAGGACCTCACCGAGAACGTCAACTTCATGGCGCTCAACCTGACCAGCCAGGTCCGCAACATCGCCCAGGTGACCACGGCGGTCGCCGACGGTGATCTGTCCAAGCAGATCACCGTGGACGCCCGGGGCGAGATCCTGGAGGTCAAGGAGACCGTCAACACCATGGTCCAGCAGCTGTCGTCCTTCGCGGACGAGGTGACCCGGGTGGCCCGCGAGGTCGGCACCGAGGGCCAGCTCGGCGGCCGGGCCGAGGTGCGGGGCGTGTCCGGGGTGTGGAAGGACCTGACGGACAACGTCAACTTCATGGCGTCCAACCTGACCAGCCAGGTCCGCAACATCGCCCAGGTGGCCACCGCGGTCGCCCAGGGCGATCTGTCCAAGAAGATCGACGTGGACGCGCGCGGCGAGATCCTGGAGCTGAAGACCACCATCAACACGATGGTCGACACGCTCTCCTCGTTCTCCTCCGAGGTCACCCGGGTGGCCCGCGAGGTCGGCAGCGAGGGCCAGCTCGGCGGTCAGGCCCGGGTCGAGGGCGTCTACGGCACCTGGAAGCGGCTGACCACCAGCGTCAACGATCTCGCCCTCAACCTCACCACCCAGGTGCGCGCCATCGCCGAGGTCGCCTCCGCCGTCGCCCAGGGTGATATGTCCGGGTCGATCTCGGTCGAGGCGCAAGGCGAGGTCGCGGAGCTGAAGAACAACGTCAACCTCATGGTGGCCAACCTGCGCGAGACCACCCGCGCCAAGGACTGGCTGGAATCCAACCTGGCCCGTATCGCCTCCATGATGCAGGGCCACCGCGATCTGGTCGAGGTCGCCGACCTGATCCTGCGCGAGCTGGCCCCGCTGGTGAACGCCCAGTTCGGAGCGTTCTTCCTCGGCCAGCCCGGCGTCGGACCGGGCGAGGGCATGAAGCTGATCGCCGGATACGGCACCGATCAGGGCGACGTCCCGCTGCCCGCCGCCGGCGCCGGCGGCCGCGGACTGGTCGCCCAGGCCACCCTGGAGAAGAAGCGGCTCCTGATCAGCAACGTCCCGCCCGACTACATCACCATCAACTCCGGGCTCGGCGCCGCGCTCCCCACCAGCGTCGTCATCCTGCCGATCCTCTACGAGGACCAGGTGCTCGGCGTCATCGAACTGGCCTCCTTCAGCCGGTTCAGCGAGGTCCACCTCGCCTTCATCGACCAGTTCGTCAACACCATCGGCGTCTCGATCAACACCATCATCGCCAACGCCCGCACCGAGTCGCTGCTGTCCGAATCGCAGCGGCTCACCACCGAGCTGCGGCAGCGCTCCAACGAGCTGCAGCGCTCCAACGCGGAGCTGGAGGAGAAGGCCGCGCTGCTGGCCACGGCCTCGCAGTACAAGTCGGAGTTCCTGGCCAACATGTCGCACGAGCTGCGCACCCCGCTCAACTCCCTGCTGATCCTGGCCCGGCTGCTCGCCGACAACGCCGACCAGCGGCTGTCCCCCCAGGAGGTGCAGTTCGCCACCACCATCCACCGCTCCGGCTCCGACCTGCTCCAGCTGATCAACGACATCCTCGACCTGTCGAAGATCGAGGCCGGGCGGATGGACGTCCGCCCGAAGAAGCTGCCGCTGATGAAGCTGCTCGACTACGTGCACGCCACGTTCCGGCCGCTCGCCATCGACCGCGGTCTGTCGTTCGAGATCGCCGTCGGCGAGGACGTACCGCGCGAGCTGTACTCCGACGAGCAGCGGATCCAGCAGATCCTGCGCAACCTGCTCTCCAACGCCCTGAAGTTCACCTCCTCGGGCGGGGTGAAGCTGCGCGTGGAGCGGGCGGCCGGTACGGAGTTCCAGGAGGAGACGCTGCGCGACGCGGACGCCGTCGTCGCCTTCTCCGTCAAGGACACCGGCATCGGCATCGCGCCCGAGAAGCTGCCCGTGATCTTCGAGGCGTTCCAGCAGTCCGACGGCACCACCAGCCGCAAATACGGCGGCACCGGCCTCGGCCTGTCCATCAGCCGCGAGATCGCCGGAATGCTGGGCGGCCGGATCATCGCCGAGAGCGAGCAGGGCGTCGGCTCCTGCTTCACGTTCTACGTGCCCGCGCACTACGCCGGAGTCGTCCCGCCGCCCGATGTCTCGGACCCCCGGGCCACCGGCGCCACCGTCCCGGCGGCGCTGCCCCCCACGGACGAATCACTTCCGGACACCGCCGACCACGCGCCCAGCGGCGTGTTCAGCGACCAGAGCGGCGTGACCGGCGACCGCAGCTCGCTGGAGAATCTGCTGGCCCCGCAGGACCGCGACGGCGACGGCGAAGAGGCACCGCCGGACGCCCCCCGGCTCCAGCAGTGGCAGCGCGGCCGACCCGGCCGGGTGCTGACCGGCCGCCGCATCCTCATCGTCGACGACGACATCCGCAACGTCTTCGCGCTCACCCATGTGCTGGGCCGGGTCGGCATGACCGTGAAGTACGCCGAGAACGGCCGCGAGGGGCTGGACGTCCTGCACCGCAACCCGGATGTGTCCCTGGTGCTGATGGACGTGATGATGCCGGAGATGGACGGCTACGAGACGATCCGGGCCATCCGCGGCACCCCCCGGCTCGCCGATCTGCCGATCATCGCCCTGACCGCCAAGGCCATGCCCGGCGACCGCGAGAAGGCCCTTGAGAGCGGCGCCAACGGCTACGTCCCCAAACCGGTGGACGTCGACCGGCTGATGTCCACGGTCTGCGATCTGCTCGACCCCGCGGGCTGTCCGCCGGAGCCGGTGGAGGCGGGCGAGGCGGCCGACCCGGTGGCGGCTGACCCGGTGGAAGTCGTGGAAGCGGAGGAGCTTGTCGAGGACGGCGACGAGCCCGGCGAAGAGTCCCCCGGCGAAGAATCCGGGGACGAGCCGGGCCCGGACGCGGAGACGCGACCGCCCAGGCAGCGACGGGGGGAGTCATGAGCGCCGCCGCCCCCGACCGGGCCGGAATACTGATCGTCGACGACATGGAAGAGAACCTGATCGCGCTGGAAGCCGTCCTGGGCCCGCTCGATCAGCGTCTGGTCCGCGCCCACTCCGGCGAGGAGGCGCTGAAGGCGATGCTCCGGCAGGACTTCGCCGTCGTGCTGCTCGACGTCCTGATGCCGGGGATGGACGGCTTCGAGACCGCCGCCAACATGAAGCGTCTCGACCAGACCAAGGACGTCCCGATCATCCTGCTGACCGGCACCGACGCCGACTCGGACTACCCCTACCGGGGTTACGCCATCGGCGCCGCCGACTTCCTCACCAAACCCATCGACCCCTGGCTGCTGCGGACCAAGGTCAACGTCTTCCTGGATCTGCACCGCAAGAACCTCCAGCTCGCCGCCCAGGCCGAGCAGCTGCGCAGACAGCTGGCCGGGGAACCGGACCCCTCGGACGTACGGCTGGAGCGGGTGTCCGAGCAGCTCGCCCGCACCGCGGTGGCGCTGCGCGCGGGCGAGGGAAGCGAGGAGGCGCTGGGCCTGGCCGACTGCGTCACCGAGCTGGCCCACACCGTCGAGGAGCTGCGGGCGGCCCGCCAGGCGTTCCAGGGCCGATGATCCCGCCGGGGCCGATGACCCCGCCGGGACGGCTGACGGCCGCCCTATGGCGTCCCCGCGTCCCCCTCCGCCCCTGGCGGCGTGGCCGACATCGCCCGGGTGCAGTCGATCAGCGCGTGGCGCAGCCCGCCGCGCTGTTCCTCGGTCAGCCCGCCGAGCATCCGCTCTTCCAGCAGCCGCACCTGCTCGTCGTAGCTCCGCAGCGCCTCGCGGCCCCGGTCGCTGAGGCTGATGAGCAGCACCCGGCGGTTGGCCGGATCCCGACGGCGCTCGATGAACCCGCGCTCCTCCAGCGTCTGGACCATCTCGTGCATGGTCTGCGGCTTGACGAACGAGCGCCGGGCCAGCTGGGCCGACGACAGCCCGTCCCGGCGCTCCAGGACGGTCAGCGCCGTGTACTGCAGCGTGGTCAGGCCGAGGGGGCGCAGCAGCGCGTCCAGATGGGCCCGTATCGCCTGTTCCAGCCGTTTCACCAGGTAGAGCGTGCCGACCTGGTCCAGCTGCGCCGTGTCGGACTGATCGGAAGTGGTCATCCGGCCATCTTGCCCGACCGGCGGACCGGGCCGACCGGCAGACCGGCGGATCGGCCGAGGGGGGCCGCCCATTGACACCCGACCTCCCGGAGTGCTCCACTCACCATCAGGGATCCTGATGATACTCCGATACCGGAAGGAACCGAAGCCCATGGAGCTGACGGGGAAGACCGCCGTGGTCACCGGCGCGGGGCGCGGCCTCGGCCTCGCGTACGCCCGTGCCCTGGCCCGGGCGGGGGCCAGCGTGGTCGTCAACGACGCCGACGCGGCCACCGCAGAACAGGCGGTCAAGGTCATCACCGACGAGGGCGGTACGGCGGTCGCCGCGCCCGGCGCGGTCGGCACCAGCGAGGTCGCCGACGCGCTCGTGGACCGCGCGGTCGAGGCGTTCGGGCGGCTGGACGTCCTGGTCACCAACGCGGGCATCCTGCGCGACCGGGTGCTGTGGAAGATGACCGACGAGGACTTCGACGCGGTGACCGGCGTCCATCTCAAGGGCACCTTCACCTGTGCCCGCGCCGCAGTCCGGCACATGCGCGAGCGCGGCGGGGGCGGCCGTCTGATCCTCATCGGCTCGCCCGCGGGACAGCGCGGCAACTTCGGCCAGACCAACTACTCCGCCGCCAAGGCAGGCATCGTCGGCATGGCCCGCACCTGGTCGATGGAGTGCGCCAAGGCCGGGATCGGCGTCAACGCGGTGATCCCCGTCGCCGCTACCGCCATGACCGCGACCATCCCCGCCTTCGCGCCGCACGTCGAGGCGTACGAGGAGCGCGGTGAACCGCTGCCCGCCTGGCTGCGGCAGGGCGAGGGCTTCGGCACCGCCGACGACGTCGCCGGGCTCGTGGTCTTCCTCGCCTCGGACGCCGCCGACGGCATCACCGGGCAGGCCATCGGCGTCGGCGGCGACCGGCTGACCCTGTGGACCCACCCCGAGGAGCAGTCGGCGGTCTACCGCGAGGGCGGCTGGGACGCGGACGCCATCGCGGGCGTCTGGGGTACGTCGCTGGGGCGGCGCCCGGAAGGGGTGGGCATCCCCGCGCCCGTCGACCCGACGAGCCCGGAGAGCCCGAAGAACACGGAGAGCCCGAAGAGCACGGAGGGGGTCGGACGGTGAACCCCGACGACCTCGTCGCCATCGACGTCCACACCCACGCCGAGGTCTCGGCGGACGGCCACTCCTCGCTGAGCGGCGAGCTGGCCGAGGCCTCCGCCGCGTACTTCAAGACCCATGGCGCCCGGCAGCCCACCATCCCCGAACTGGCCGCCCACTACCGCGAACGCCGCATCGCCGCCGTCGTCTTCACGGTCGACGCGGAGACCGCCACCGGCCATCCGCCGATCAGCAACGAGGAGGTCGCCGCCTCCTGCGCCGAGCACGCCGACGTCCTCATCCCGTTCGCCAGCGTCGACCCGTGGAAGGGCCGGGCGGCGGTGCGGGCGGCGCGGCGACTGGTCGAGGAGCACGGGGTGCGCGGCTTCAAGTTCCATCCGTCCCTCCAGGCGTTCCACCCGAACGACCAGCGGTTCTATCCGCTGTACGAGGCCATCGAGGAGCTGGGGGTGCCCGCGCTCTTCCACACCGGGCAGACCGGGATCGGCGCGGGGGTGCCCGGGGGCGGCGGGATCCGGCTGAAGTACTCCAACCCGATGGACGTGGACGACGTCGCCGTGGACTTCCCGGAGCTGCGGATCATCCTGGCCCATCCGTCGTTCCCCTGGCAGGACGAGGCGCTGGCCGTCGCCACGCACAAGCCGCACGTCTACATCGACCTGTCCGGCTGGTCGCCGAAGTACTTTCCGCCGCAGCTGGTCCGCTATGCGAATTCGCTGCTCAAGCACAAGGTCCTGTTCGGCTCCGACTATCCGGTGATCGACCCGGACCGATGGCTGGCCGACTTCGACAAACTAGAGATCAAGCCCGAGGTACGGCCGCTGATCCTCAAGGACAACGCGGCGCGGCTGCTCGGTCTCACGAAGGAGTGAGCGGAGATGCTGGAGCAAGGCATCGGCCGGGGCGCCGGAGAGGGCATCGGATCGTGGCCGCGCCGTCGGGCCCGTAAGACCCCCGGGCGGATCGCGGTCGTCCACGGGGACGACACCCAGACCTACCGGGAGCTGGACGAGACCGTCACCCGGTACGCCCGCGCGCTGCGGGCGCGCGGGATCGGGCGCGGCGACCGCGTCGCCTACCTCGGCCCCAACCACCCCTCGTTCCTCCACGCGCTCTTCGCCACCTGCGCGGTGGGCGCGGTCTTCGTCCCGCTCAACACCCGGCTCGCCGCGCCAGAACTGGCCTACATGCTGGACGACTCCGGTGCGCGGCTGCTCCTCCACGATCCGCGCTGCGCGGAGACCGCCGGGGAGGCGGGCGCGGGCATCGCGGTGGCGCTGGACGAGCTGACCGATGGAGGTGACGACTCCCCGGACGAGGTCATGGCCCCCGACGACCCCTGCATGATCATGTATACGTCCGGTACGACGGGCCGTCCCAAGGGCGCGGTGCTCAGCCACGCCAACATCACCTGGAACAGCCTCAACGTCCTGGTCGACACCGATCTCGCCTCGGACGAGATCACCCTCGTCACCGCGCCGCTCTTCCACACCGCCGCGCTCAACATGACCTGTCTGCCGACCCTGCTCAAGGGCGGACGCGTCGTGATCGAGCCCGGCTTCGACGCGGAACGGATGCTCGACCTGATCGAGAGCCAGGGCGTGACCTGTCTGTTCGGCGTGCCCGCCATGTTCGCGGCGGTCGCGGAGTCGCCGCGCTGGGAGACGGCCGACCTGTCGTCCGTCCGCACCCTGATGTGCGGCGGCTCGCCCGTCCCCAAGGCGCTGATCGACACGTATCTGCGGCGCGGGCTCTCGTTCATCCAGGGCTACGGCATGACCGAGGCGTCCCCCGGGACGCTGCTGCTCGACCGTGAGATGAGCGCGGTCAAGGCGGGCTCCGCGGGCGTGCCGCACTTCTTCACCGACGTCCGGCTGGTCCGCTCGGACCTGACCGAGGCGGGCCCCGGCGAGCCCGGCGAGATCCTGGTGCACGGCCCCCACGTCATGCGCGGCTACTACGGCCTGCCGGACGCGACCGCGGACGCGCTCCTGGAGGGCGGGTGGTTCCGCTCCGGGGATGTGGGGGTGCGGGACGAGGACGGCTACGTCTCCATCGTGGACCGCGTCAAGGACATGATCATCTCGGGCGGCGAGAACGTCTATCCGGCCGAGGTCGAGAACGCGCTGTACGACCACCCCGATGTCCTCGAATGCGCCGTGATCGGCATGCCGGACGCCCGGTGGGGCGAGGTCGGCAAGGCCGTCGTCGTCCTCCGGGCCGGAGCCGTCACCGATCAGCAATGCCTGCTCGACCACCTCGCGGGCCGCCTCGCGAAGTACAAGGTGCCGAGGGCGGTCGAGTTCCGGACCGCGCTGCCACGCACCGCCAGCGGAAAGATCCGCAAATCCGCCCTGCGCTGACCTGCGCCGACGCTACGCACACCCTGACGGGAGACCCCGCATGCCCACGACCGTGAACAGCTTCGACGAGCTGAAGCAGCTGACCGGACAGCACCTCGGCCACAGCCAGTGGCACCGGATCGAGCAGAACCGGGTCGACACCTTCGCCGACGCCACCGGCGACCACCAGTGGATCCACGTCGACCCCGAGCGCGCCAAGGACGGCCCCTTCGGCGGCACCATCGCCCACGGCTATCTCACCCTGTCCCTGCTGATCCCGCTGTGGGGCGAGATCCTGGAGCTGGGCGGCGTCCGCATGGCCGTCAACTACGGCCTCAACAAGGTGCGCTTCCCGGCGCCGGTACCGGTCGGCGCCACGATCAGGGCCGGGGCGACGCTCGTCTCCGTGGACGAACTCGGCGACGGCGGCGCCCAGGCCGTCATCGACCTGGTGGTGGAGCAGGACGGCGGCGACAAGCCGTGCTGCGTCGCCCAGGCGGTGCACCGCTACCACTGGTGAGGGTCAGGGGGTGTCCACGGCGGTGACGAGGACGGCCACCGTCGCCGGGGGCGGCGCGGTGGCCGTAACCGCCGCGCGTACCGCGCGGGCCACGTCCAGGGCGCGGTGGCCCGGGGCGACGGCGACTTCGATACGGACATGGCCGCCCTCGACCCGTACCGCCCCGCGCCCCAGCACCGGGGCGAGCCGGGCCACGCCGGGCACGGCGGTGACCGAGGCGGCGATGCCCGAACCATCACCTGGCCGCTCGGCGGGCGGCTGCTCTGCGGGCGGGGACTGATCCTCCGGGACTGCATGCTCCGGAACCTCATCGAGGACGTCCGTCACCCGCACATCCACCGCGCCGACCGCCAGCCCGAGCCGGTCCGTGGCCGCGCCCAGCAGGGCGTCGCGCAGCCGGTCCGCCGCCACCGGCAGGGGCAGATCCGCCGTCGCCGCGCACTCCGCCCAGGCCCGCAGCGGCCCCGGCGGCAGCGCGCTCGGCGGGGCCGGAACCGAGGGCGGCGCGGCGGCCTCCGGGTCGGCCAGGGCGATCCGGAGCGCGCCGAGCCGTACGCCGGGCACGGCGTCGGCCGCCTGGCGCAGCACGGCGTCCGCCGCGCGCTCGGTCAGCCAGGCGCCGTCCTCCGGCCCGCCCAGGGGGAGGAGGCGGCCGAGCCGCAGCTGTTCCCGTACGGCCTGTGCGAGCCGGTCCGCGACCACGGCGCCACCCTTCGGCAGGTGAGTCCCTGAATGATGCATAACAGAAGCTTTCCGGACCAATCACCCCTAGTGTGGCAAGTAGGGAAAATATGCGAGAAAGGGGCGATCGGTGATGTCCGAGACCGCGCCACGGAACCGGCCCCAGGCCGCCGCCACGGAGCCGTCCGCCGCTACGCCGAAGACCCTCGGACGCAGCATCGACCCGGGAGCCCGGGGGCGTACCACCATCGCCGACGGCGTGGTGGAGAAGATCGCCGGGATGGCCGCCCGCGATGTGGTCGGCGTCCACACCATGGGCGGCAACCTCGCCCGCACCTTCGGGGTCGTCCGCGACCGGGTGCCCGGCGGCGGCAAATCGGTCGCCCGTGGAGTGAAGGCCGAGGTGGGCGAGGTACAGACGGCCCTCGACCTGGAGATCGTGGTCGACTACGGCGTCTCGATCGCCGACGTCGCCCGGGCCGTACGGGAGAACGTGATCACCGCCGTCGAGCGGATGACCGGCCTTGAGGTGGTCGAGGTCAACATCGAGGTCAGCGATGTGAAGTTGCCGGACGAGGAAGAGGAAGCGCCGGAGCCCAGGCTGCAATGAGCAGCCGCCCCGGTGCGCTCCAGCAGGGGAGCACACGATGAGCATGGCCGTGATCGGGATGATCGCGGGGATGGCCCTGGGCTTCGCCGGATACTTCGGTGGTTTCGGGGCCTTTCTGCTGGTGGCGGCGTTGGGCGCCGTCGGGTTCGTCGCGGGCCGGTTCCTGGACGGGGACCTGGAACCGGGCGACTTCTTCCGGTCCCGCGACCGTGGCGAACGGCGGCGGTGACCGGTGGGGGCACGCGAGCCGGGGGAGCGGGGCGCGACGCGGATCGCGGACCGCGCCGTCGCGAAGATCGCCTCATGGGCGGCGCGGGAAGCGCTCGGCGGCGGGCTGCCGCACGCCGCCGTCGCGGTCCGCGCGGGCGTCGCGCGCGTACGGGTCGCCATCGAGCTGGGCTACCCGTCCGACATCGGCGCCCAGTGCGGGGCCGTACGGCGCCATGTGGCGACGCGGGTCGGTGAACTGACGGGCATGGAGGTGCCGGACGTGGCGGTCACCGTGGAACGGCTGCGCTCACCGCAGCTGGACCGGGGGAAGGTCCGATGAACCGTCGTCCTGGCCGCCCTGGCCGCTTCTGGTCCGCCCGGCGCGTACCGGCCGGGCTGACCGCCCTCGTGCTGCTCGGCGCGCTCGGGCTGCTCCTGTACGACATCGTCTCCGAACGCACCGGCCACCCCGTGATGGAGTGGCGCCGCTGGCTCGCCGACCAGCTCGCCTCCCGCCCGCTAAACGACGGCTGGATCGTGGGGATCGCGGTGGCGCTGATCGTGATCGGGCTGTGGATGGTGTTGCTGGCCGTGACCCCGGGCCTTCGAAGCCTCCTGCCAATGAACGGAAACGGTGGCGACGACACCCGAGCGGGAATCGACCGCTCCGCCGCCGGTCTGGTGCTGCGGGACCGGGCGATGGCCGTCCCCGGCGTACGGGCCGTACGCGTCGATGTCGGCCGCCGCCGCGTCAGGGCTCGCGCGCAGGCGCACTTCCGTGACCTCGAGGAGGTCCGGGCGGACCTCCTCACCGTCCTCCAGGACGGCATCCGGCAGCTCGGCCTCGCTCGGCGACCGGGGCTGTCCGTCCGCGTCCGGCGACCGGCGAGGTGATGGGGCGCCATGCGTATCGCGAACCGAGTGCTGCTGGGTCTGCTGGGCCTGGCCCTGATCGCCGCAGGCGCGACAGCCCTCCTCGCCGGACGCCGTTCCCCCGACGCCGTTCTCCTCCCCCGCGCGACCCGGGTGCGCTGGCGCTCCATGGACTGGTGGTGGCCGGGCCTCATCGCGGCGCTGGGCGTGCTGGCCCTGCTCGCCCTGTGGTGGGCCCTGGCCCAACTGCGGCGCCGCCGCCTGAACGACATCCTCGTCCCTCTGGGCGACGGCACCGGCGCCTCTCTCCGGGGCCGCGCCCTGGAAGCCGCCCTGCGGGCCGACGCGGAGTCCCTGTCCGGCGTGGCCGGGGCCCACATCCACCTCCACGGCCGCCGAGCCGCGCCGAGGGCCCGCGTGGGCCTGACCCTCGACCCCGGGGCGGACCCCCTGGCGACCCTCCGCCGCCTGGAGTCAGAAACCCTGACCCAAGCCCGAACCTCAGCAGGCCTACCCCACCTCCCAACGGAGGTCCGCCTGCGAGGCGAACGCCACGGAGCAGAACGAGCGCGCTAGCCGTGCGGGCCGGGCCGGGAGGGACCGCCGACTGCCCGGTCGGGTTTCGTGGCCGGGTGCGGCCCGGTGGCCGGGTTGTGCCCACCCGTTCCGCCCCGCGGAACGATTGCCCACAACCGGGGGTACCGGCCGCCTCCGGCGGTGTCGCAACCCACCCCCGGCCCGGGGCATCCCAGTCGCGGCTGGGGCATCCCAGTCGTGGCCGGGGCACCCCAGTCCCGGCCCGGGACATCCCAGTCCAGGCCGGGGCATCTTAGCCCCGGCCGGGACAATCCAGTCCCGTCCGGGATAATCCAGCCCCTCCGGCGATTGAGGAGCGGGGGCCGGGGCGGAGCCCCGGTTTCGGGAAGGGGCGGGGTGGGGAACACGAACCCCCGGCGTCACCAGCCGTGGAGCGCGCCTCCGTCTACCGGGAGCATCAGCCCGGTGAGATAAGAGGCGGCGGGGGACAGGAGGAACGCGGCGGCCTTGCCGAATTCGTCAGGGGTCCCATACCGCCGCAGCGGAATCGCCGCACTGTTCCGCTCCCGCGCCGCATCCGCGTCACCGGACAGCCCATCCAGCTCCCGCACCCGGTCGGTGTCGATACGGGCCGGGAGGAGGCCCACCACACGAACGCCGCGCGGCCCCAACTCCAGCGAGAGGTTCTTGGCGAAGCCCGCGAGCCCCGGCCGCAGGCCGTTGGAGACGGTGAGCCCGGGGACCGGCTCGTGGACGGAGCCGGAGAGGACGAAGCCGATCACACCGCCGGGGGTGAGTTCGGCGGCGGCGGCCCGGGCAAGCCGCACGGCGCCGAGGAAGACCGAGTCGAAGGCGGTCTGCCACTGGGCGTCGGTGATGTCGGCGGTGGGCCCGGCGGGCGGCCCGCCGACGCTGATGAGGATGCCGTCGAAGCGCCCGAACCGCTCGCGGGCGGTGGCGATGAGGCGTTCGGCGGCGTCGGGGTCGGCATTGTCGGCGGCGACGCCGACAACATCCGGCCCCAGACCAGCGGCGGCCGCAGCCGCCGTCTCGGCGTCGCGGCCGGTGATGACGGCCTTGGCACCATCGGCGACCAGCTCAGCGGCGGCGGCGCGGCCCAGCCCACGGGTGGCTCCGGTGACGATGTATACGCGGTCTTTCAGTCCAAGATCCATGGGTTCAGTCTGCCTGGGCCTCATCCGAAAGCGTGAGGGCGGTCCCCACCAACCCGATGTGGCTGAAAGCCTGCGGGAAGTTGCCGAGCAGCCGGTCGGCGACAGGGTCGTACTCCTCGGCGAGCAGCCCGACGTCGTTGCGCAGGGACAGCAGCCGGTCGAACAAGGCAGCAGCCTCCCCACGACGCCCGGCGAGATGGAGAGCATCGGCGAGCCAAAACGAACAGGCCAGGAAGGCCCCCTCGGACCCGGGGAGCCCATCGGCGGTCTCGTCGGTGGAGTACCGGCGGATCACCCCGTCGTGGCTCAGCTCCCTGCGCACCGCGTCGATGGTGCCGACGACGCGCGGATCGTCGGGCGGCAGGAAACCGACGCGGGGGATGAGCAGGGTGGCGGCGTCGAGCGCGGTGGACCCGTAGGACTGGGTGAAGGTGTCGCGGGAGGCGTCGTAGCCCTTCTCGCAGACCTCGCGGTGGACCGCCTCCCGCATGGCCCGCCACCGGTCGGCGTCGCCGTCCAGCTCGGGGTGGGCCTCGGTGGTGCGGACGGCGCGGTCGGCGGCGACCCAGGCCATGACCTTGGAGTGGACGAAGTGACGGCGCGGCCCGCGCACCTCCCACAGGCCCTCGTCGGGGTCCTGCCAGGCGGATTCGAGGAAGTCCATGAGGGCGCTCTGGATCTTCCAGGCGTGCGGCTGCGGCGCCATGCCGTGGGTGCGGGCGAGGTGGAAGGTGTCGAGGACTTCGCCGTAGACGTCGAGCTGGCGCTGGCCCACGGCGTCGTTGCCGACGCGTACGGGGACGGAGTGGCCGTACCCCTCCAGCCAGGGCAGCTCCTGCTCGGGGAGGCGCCGCTCGCCGCCGAGCCCGTACATGATCTGGAGTTCGGCGGGGTCCCCGGCGATCGCGCGGAGCAGCCAGTCGCGCCAGTGGGCGGCCTCCTCGCGGTATCCGGCGGAGAGGAGGGCGTTCAGGGTGAGCGTGGAGTCCCGCAGCCAGCAGTAGCGGTAGTCCCAGTTGCGCACCCCGCCGAGCTGTTCGGGCAGCGAGGTGGTGGGGGCGGCGACGATGCCGCCGGTGGGCGCGTACGTGAGCGCCTTGAGGGTGATGAGGGAGCGTACGACGGCGTCCCGGTAGGGGCCCTGGTAGCGGCAGCGGGCGGCCCAGGCGCGCCAGTCGTGCAGGCTGGAGCGCAGGGCCTCGTACGGGTCCACGAGGCGCGGCCGGGGCTCGTGGGAGGGGTGCCAGGTGAGGACGAAGGCGACCCGCTCACCGGCGGAGACGGTGAACTCGGAGCGGGTGCTGAAGTCCTTGCCGTAGGTGAGCACCTCGGGCTCGGAGCGCAGCCATACGGAGTCGGGCCCGGCGACGGCGATGCGGTGGCCGTCGGTGCGCCGCATCCAGGGGATGACGTGCCCGTAGTCGAAGCGCAGCCGCAGGACGCCCGCCATCTCGACGCTGCCGGAGACGCCCTCGACGATGCGGATCAGGTCGGGTGCGCGGTCGCGCTGCGGCATGAAGTCGATGACTTTCACGGTGCCGGAGCCGGTCTCCCAGACGGTCTCCAGGACGAGCGAGTCGTCCAGGTAGGCGCGGCGGGTGCAGGCACCGGCGCCCTTGGGGGCGAGCCGCCAGTGGCCGTTGTCCTCGTCGCCGAGGAGGGCGGCGAAGCAGGCGGCGGAGTCGAAGCGGGGCAGGCACAGCCAGTCGACCGAGCCCTCGCGGCTGACCAGGGCCGCCGTCTGGTGGTCCCCGATGAGCGCGTAGTCGTCGATGTCCTGTGGCACGTCGGAGCATCTTCCCGGAGAGCGGGAAGGCTACTCCGCATTGGCGGCCGCGGGGGCCTTCCGGGGCTCCTGCTCGGCGCTCTCGGCGCTCTCGGCCGTCTCGGAGGCGGCCTCGGTGGCCTCGGAGGCCTTGGCGGCCTCGGCCGCCCGGTCGCGCCGCTCCCGGCGGGCCAGGACGAACCAGCCGACGGGCACCCCGGCGGTGAACAGCCACCACTGGACGGCGTACGCCATATGCGGGCCGATGTCGTCGTGCTCCGGCTCCGGCACCGGGTCGGGCTGCTTGCCGCCCTTGGGGGAGGACGAGGTCAGCTCGATGTAGCCGCCCTGGAGGGGCCGCCCGAGCGCCTTGGCCTGCTGCTCGCTGTTGATCAGCATGACCTGGCGCGGCGGCAGCCCCGACTTGTCCTTGATGCCGCTGCCCGAGCTGGTCTCGTCGGCCTTGAGGCGGCCGGTGACGGTGACCTTGCCCCGGGGGGCGGCCGGGATCTCGGGGAACTTGGTGAGGTCGGCCCCGGCGGGGATCCAGCCCCGGTTGACGAGGACGGCCCGCTTGCCCTCGATCAGCGGGGTGAGGACGAAGTAGCCGATGCTCTGCTCGTCGGAGCCGGTGCGCTGGCGGACGACGACCTCATGGGCCGTGTCGTACGTCCCGGTGGCGGTCACCGTGCGGAAGGTGTCGTCGCGGGGGACGGTCCGGCCGGGGGCGGTGAGCTGGTCGACCGGCACGGCGGGGGCGCCGAGGTTGTTCCCGATCAGCTGGTTCTGCGCGACCTTGGCCTCGTGGCGGTGCAGCTGCCAGAAGCCCAGCCTGATCATGGTGGGGATCAGCGCGAGCCCGATCAGGGTGAGGATCACCCACTGTCGGGTCAACAGGAAGCGGTACACGTCCTTGACAGTACTCGGCGTGGATTGTCCCCCGGCCATGGGGGGCACCGGACGACAATCCACGCATCCGGCCCGGGCTCATACGTGGCTCATACGTGGTCGACGATGCCCTCCTTCCCCTCCGCGCGGGAGCAGTGGGCGCCGCAGTAGTAATGGCCGTCCACCTCCACCCCCTGGCCGATGATCTGGCACCGGCAGTGCTCGCAGATGGGCGCCATGCGGTGGATGGCGCAGGAGAAGCAGTCGAAGACGTGCACCTGCCCTTGGGCGTGCACCTCGAACGTCATGGTGTAGTCGTTTCCGCAGACCTCACAGCGTGCCATGCGCCACAGCGTGCGGGCCCGGACGGTGCCGAGCGCGCGGCGCGGCGGGCGCGCCGCGCGTATTTCACCTGATTGTCGGCTCGGCCGGGGTGACGTCCAGGAGGAGCTGGGTGAAGGCGGCCTCGTCGACGATGGGCGTGCCGAAGGAGCGGGCCTTGGCGGTCTTGGAGGTGGCCGCGTCCGGATCGTTGGTGACCAGCAGGCTGGTGAGCCGGGACACGCTGGTCGCCACGTGCAGCCCGGCCTCGACGGCCCGGTCCTCCAGCAGCTCCCGGTCGACCGAGGTGTCCCCGGAGAACGCCACCCGCATGCCCTGGGTCAGCAGCCCGCCCGGCTGATAGCGCCCCGGGTTGGGGTAGGGGCAGGCGGGGCGCTTACGGCTGGGGCGCCAGCTCTGCTGCCGGTACGAGCGCTGCGGGCCGACCGAACGGGACGGCGGGTCCGACCATTCGGTGAGCGGCTGACAGGCCAGCAGGGGCAGCCGCAGCCCGGCCTCGGCGGCCCGCCGCAGGCTCGGCCGGAACGTCTCGGCGAGCACGCGCGCGTCGTCCAGCGCGTGGTGGGCCCGCTCCTGGACGACCCCGTAGTGCGCGGCCAGGGTCTCCAGCTTGTGGTTGGCCAGCGGCAGCCCCAGCTCCTTGGAGAGGGCGATGGTGCACAGCCGCTGACGCACCGGTGCCTCGGTCTTCGAGCGGGCGTACTCGCGGGCGATCATCGACCAGTCGAAGGCTGCGTTGTGCGCGACCAGGACGCGCCCGGCGAGGCGCTCTGCGAACGCGGCGGCGATGTCCGGGAAGAGCGGCGCGTCCTTCAGCGTCTCCCGGGTGAGGCCGTGGATCCATACGGGTCCCGGATCGCGCTGCGGGTTGACCAGCGTGTACCAGCGGTCCTGCACGTCGCCCCGGGCGTCGAGCTGGTAGACCGCCGCGGAGACGATCCGGTCGTCGCGGGCGAGACCGGTGGTCTCGACGTCGACCACCGCGTACCCCTGCGGATAGGCCTCCGGCCACGAGGGTGTTGACGCGGTTCGCGGTGCGGCAGCCGTGGGGTCTTCGAGCATGGTCCATGAGGATACGGGCCCGCTCGGACACCGCGGACCGCCGGGTACGTGCCGTCAGCGTTCCGATCGCGGCTCGTTGTTGACAACACGTCTAGCATACTTGTTGGTAACTACCTCTGGCGGTAGGGCGAAAGCGGTTCTATGTTGCCGGTATGCCGCATTTGCCCAACGCCGTGCTGTGGTCGATACCCGCTTTCGTGCTGCTCACCGTCGTGGAGATGGTGAGTTACCGCCTGCGCCCCGATGAGGACGCCGAGGGATACGCGGCCAAGGACGCCGCGACCAGCGTCACCATGGGGCTCGGCAGCCTCGTCTTCGACCTGGTGTGGAAGATCCCGATCGTGGCGGTCTACTCCGCTGTGTACGAACTCACCCCGCTGCGCGTCCCGGTGGAGTGGTGGACGCTGCCGCTGATGCTGCTCGCGCAGGACTTCTTCTACTACTGGTCGCACCGTGGGCACCATGTGATCCGCATCCTGTGGGCCTGTCATGTGGTGCACCACTCCAGCCGCAAGTTCAACTTCACCACCGCGCTGCGACAGCCGTGGACCACCTGGACGGTGTGGCCGTTCTACGTACCGATGATCGCGCTCGGTGTGCATCCGGCGGCGGTCGCGTTCTGCTCGTCGGTGAACCTCGTCTATCAGTTCTGGATCCACACCGAGCGGATCGGCACCCTGCCGCGCCCGATCGAGTTCGTCTTCAACACCCCGTCGCACCACCGTGTCCACCACGCCTCCCAAGGGGGCTATCTGGACCGCAACTTCGGCGGGATCCTCATCGTCTGGGACCGGCTCTTCCGGTCGTTCGTCCCCGAGACGGAAGCCCCGGTCTTCGGGCTCACCAAGAACATCGACACCTACAACCCGCTGCGCGTGGCCACCCATGAGTACGCGGCCATCGCCCGGGACATCGCGGCCGCCCGCGACTGGCGGGAGCGCGCCGGGCGGGTCTTCGGCGGCCCGGGCTGGGCGCCCGCGCCACCGCCCGACGCTCCCGATGCGCCTGGCGCCCCCGGCGCGCCTCACGCGCCGGAGCGGGCGCCGGAGCGCGCCGTATGAGCGCGCCGCGCGCCCTGGGCGGGCTCTTCTACGGGCTCTTCGCGCTGCTGGCCGCCACGCATCTGGGCGCGCTGCTCGCGGACGCCACCACGCTCGTCCAGCTGACGAAGCCCGCCCTGATGCCGGTCCTCGCGGTGTACGCGGCCCTGCGCGGCGCGCCCCGCCCGCTGGTCGCCGCCCTGCTGTGCGGCTGCGGCGGGGACGTACTGCTGCAACTCGGCGGCGAGACCGCCTTCCTGGCCGGAATGGGCTGCTTCGCGGCCGGGCACCTCTGCTACCTCACCCTGTTCGCACGGTCCGGGCGGCGCCGTACGGTGCCCTGGGTGGCGTGTGGTTACGGGGCGGTGTGGCTCGGCAGTACGGCCGCGCTGTGGCCCGGCCTCGACCCCGGGCTGCGCGTGCCGGTCGCCGCGTACAGCCTGCTGCTGACGGCCATGGCGCTGGGCGCGCTGCGGGCGGGGGTGTGGGCCGGGCTCGGCGGGGCGCTGTTCCTGCTGTCCGACGGCCTGATCGCGGCCGGTCTCGCGGACTGGCCGCAGCTCCCCGCACCCCAGTTCTGGATCATGGCCACGTATATCGCCGCCCAGTCCCTGCTGACCACCGGACTGCTGCGCCAGACCGCCCGTGAAGCGCCGCTCAGGCCGCTTCCGGCAGCCGCCTGAGCCGGACGATCCGGGCCGGGCGGCGGCGGCTTCCCGGCCTTCCGGGCGGCCAGCTGCTTGTCGGTCAGCCCGGCGACCTTCTCGTCCGCCCGCGCCCGGTAGTGGTCCGCGTCGCCCTCGTGCCGCAGCTCCGGCCAGGTCACGCACCAGGCGGGCCACAGCTCCAGCGCCTGACGGGCCGCCGGGTGGAAGCGCTGCCCGGCGGCCCGTACATCCTGTCAGCGGGTTACTTCTTGACCGCGTCCAGGGCGTCCACGATTCCGGCCCCGTAGAAGCCGTTGTAGTTCTTGCCGCCCTCGCACACCGCGTCGATCTTGCCGTCGCCGTCGAGGTCGTACGACATCGGGCAGGCGGTGTCGTCGGCCTCGCCCTTCAGGAGGGCCTTCACCATGGCGGCGGAGGCCCGCGGGTGGGTGCTCTTGATGAGCGCCGCGACGCCCGCCGCGTGCGGGGAGGCCATCGAGGTGCCCGCCATGTAGCCGTACTTGCCGCCCGGCAGGGTGTTGTAGATCCGGCCGTCCTGGGCCGGGGGCGCGGGCTTCTGGTAGACCGTGCTGTCGCCGCCGGGGGCCGCGACGTCGATGATCCCGAGCCCGTGGTTGGAGAACGAGGACTTCAGCCCCTTGGCGCCGGTCGAGGCGGTGGTGACCACGCCCGGCAGCTGGGTCGGGATGTCCAGACAGGTGCTGGGGTCCACGACCCGCTCGACGGGGGTGGTGTCGTTCGGGCTGGAGGTGTCGGTGATCGAGTCGGAGGTCAGGTCATAGTTCTCGTTGCCCGCCGCCGCGACGTTGACCACGCCCTTGCGCTCGGCGTACGACGAGGCCCGGCGCACCGCCTCGACCAGGGCCTTCTGGTCCGGGTCACCGGTGCAGTTGAAGTACCACGGGTCGGTGTAATAGCTGTTGTTGGTGACGTCGACACCGCGCTCGGCGGCCCACATGAAGCCGCAGACGACGGCCTCGGTGTAGAACCACCCGGCGGTCGTGGACACCTTGATGCCGGACACCTTGACGCCCGGGGCGACCCCGGTGACGCCGATGCCGTTCTTCGCGGCGGCGATCTCACCCGCGACATGCGTACCGTGCGGGCTCTCCTCCGCGCTCGGCCGCCAGGACCCCTCGGTGGTGTCCGCCTTGCCGGACACACAGTTGGCCGAGGCCTTGCGGTCGAAGTTGGGCGCGAGGTCGGGGTGGGTGTCGTCCACGCCGGTGTCGATGACCGCGACGGTCACCTTGCGGCTGCCGAGGGTCTTCTCATGGGCCTTGTCCGCCTTGATGGCGGGCAGGTCCCACTGCAGCGGCTCCAGCGGGTCCTGACCGGCCTTGGCGCTGGCCGCGACCGCCTTGCGCTCCTTCTCGCTGAGCAGCTTCGGGGTGCCGATGTCGCCGGTGGACTGCGCGGGCAGCGGCGCGGTGCGGGTGGCACCGGCGGAGGCGACGCCACGGACCGTACGGAGCGTCTTGGCGAAGTCCGGGTTGGCCGAGTGGGCGACGATGACGCCGATCCGGTCGTACGAGATGACCACCGTGCCGCCGGCCCGCTTGATGGCCTTCTCGACCCGCGAGCTGTCGCGGTGGCCCGGGCGGACGTTGACGACGTAGCTGAGCGACGGGCCGTCGGCGGTCGCGGCCCGGGCGGCGGGGGCCGGGCTGTCCTGCCCGGTGGCGCCCGCCGAGGTCGGCAGGAACGCCAGCGCGCCGGTGAGCGCCAGGGCGGCGGGTATGGCGACGGCTCGCGGCGTCAGCCCCCGCGATCCGGAAGACTTCATTCGCACAGTGGAACTCGTCCCGGGTCTGGGAGCATCCGATCTCAGCTGAGCCATGGGGTCTCCACCTCATCCGTAGCGACCGCCGCAGCGCGGATGCGCGTGGGCGGGTACATGACGAGCGAAGCTATCGCTGATCATCACCGAGTATCAATACATTCCGGAAGAAAACCCGCCACAGCGCCCGGATCCAAACGCATCAGCGAATCTCTCTCCGTCTTTCAACCACCAGACCCTGTCGCAGACTTCGCTACCGCCTTTACGATGCGTGATCCGGATCACCCTCGCACCGCCGTACGTCCCGTCGGACCCACTCACCAGGAGAGACCGTGGATACCGCACCGGCCAGCGATCGTCCCGACGATCAGCGGCAGCACCAACGCCCCCCGTACGACGAGGTGCAGGCGAGCCCCGAGTTCGGCGAACTGCGCTCCGCACACCGCTCGTTCGCCTTCCCGCTGACCATAGCGTTCGTCAGCTGGTACCTGCTCTACGTCCTGCTGTCCAACTACGCGGGCGGCTTCATGGGCACCAAGGTCGTCGGCAACATCAACGTCGCGCTGGTGTTCGGCCTCGCCCAGTTCCTGACCACCTTCCTGATCGCCTGGTGGTACTCCCGGCACGCCGCCGCCAAGCTCGATCCGCGCGCGGAGGCCATCAAGGCCCGTCTGGGGGACAGCGCATGAGCACGTACCTGCTCGCGGCCGAGAGCGCTTCGGACAACCGGCCGCTGATCATCACGCTCTTCTCGGTCTTCGTCGTGGCGACCCTGGCCATCACCATCTGGGCGGGCCGCCAGACCAAGGACGCCAACGACTTCTACGCCGGTGGCAGACAGTTCACCGGCTTCCAGAACGGGCTCGCGATCTCCGGCGACTACATGTCCGCCGCGTCCTTCCTCGGCATCGCCGGGGCCATCGCGCTCTCCGGGTACGACGGCTTCCTGTACTCCATCGGCTTCCTCGTCGCCTGGCTGGTCGCCCTGCTCCTGGTCGCAGAACCGCTGCGCAACTCCGGCCGCTACACGATGGGCGACGTGCTCGCCTACCGGATGCGCCAGCGCCCGGTGCGCACCGCCGCGGGCGTCTCCACCATCGTCGTGTCGATCTTCTACCTGCTGGCCCAGATGGCGGGCGCGGGCGTCCTCGTCTCGCTGCTGCTGGGCATCACCAGCGAGGCCGGGAAGATCCTCATCGTGGTGCTGGTCGGCGTGGTGATGATGCTCTACGTCACCATCGGCGGCATGAAGGGCACCACCTGGGTGCAGATGGTCAAGGCCGTCCTGCTCATCGCGGGCACGCTGCTGATCACCTTCCTGGTGCTGCTCAAGTTCGACTTCAACGTCTCGGCGCTGCTGGGCGAGGCCGCCAAGAACAGCGGCATGGGCAGCTCGTTCCTGGAGCCGGGGCTCAAGTACGGCATCAACGCCACCTCCAAGCTCGACTTCCTCTCGCTCGGCATCGCGCTGGTCCTCGGCACCGCCGGACTGCCGCACATCCTCATCCGCTTCTACACCGTGCCCACCGCCCAGGCCGCCCGTAAGTCGGTCAACTGGGCGATCGGCATCATCGGCGGCTTCTACCTGATGACGATCGCGCTCGGCTTCGGCGCGGCGGCCCTGCTGGACCGGGACACGATCATCAAGTCCAACAAGTCCGGCAACACCGCGGCGCCCCTGCTCGCCGAGGAGATCGGTGGCGGCGCGTCCTCCACCGGCGGCGCGATCCTGCTCGCGGTGATCTCCGCGGTGGCGTTCGCCACCATCCTCGCCGTCGTCGCCGGGCTCACCCTCGCCTCCTCGTCGTCCTTCGCCCACGACCTGTACGCCAACGTGATCCGCAAGGGCCAGGCGACGCAGAAGGAGGAGATCCGGGCCGCCCGCTGGGCCACCGTCGGCATCGGTACCGTCGCCGTCGTCCTCGGCGTCTTCGCCCGCGATCTCAACGTGGCCGGACTCGTCGCCCTCGCCTTCGCGGTCGCGGCCTCCGCCAACCTGCCGACCATCCTGTACAGCCTGTTCTGGAAGCGTTTCACCACCCAGGGCGCCCTCTGGTCGATCTACGGCGGACTCATCTCCTCCGTCTTCCTGGTGCTCTTCTCGCCCGTCGTCTCCGGCAAGCCGACCTCGATGTTCCCGGACGTCGACTTCCACTGGTTCCCGCTGGAGAACCCCGGCCTGATCTCCATCCCGCTGGGCTTCCTGCTCGGCTGGCTGGGCACTCTCGTCTCCAAGGAGGAGCCGGACAAGGGCAAATACGCCGAACTGGAGGTCCGCTCGCTCACCGGACACGGCGCCCACTGAAGCCCTCCGCACCCCCGGCGGCCCCTCGATGTCACCGCTTTCACGTACGCTGCGGGACAATTGACCTCAGCGCACGCAAGCGAACCGTGAGGGGCCGCCGACATGCTGACCGACACCTATGGTCGGACCGCCACCGACCTGCGTGTCTCCTTGACCGACAGGTGCAACCTGCGGTGTACCTACTGCATGCCGGAAGAGGGGCTTCAATGGCTTGCCAAGCCGGATCTGCTCACCGACGACGAGATCGTCCGGCTGATCCGGATCGCCGTCACCGAGCTGGGCGTCACCGAGGTCCGCTTCACCGGCGGTGAGCCGCTGCTGCGCCCCGGGCTCGTCTCCATCGTCGAGCGCTGCGCCGCGCTCACCCCGCGCCCCGAGATGTCCCTGACCACCAACGGCATCGGCCTGGAGCGCACGGCCGTGGCCCTGCGCGACGCCGGTCTCGACCGGGTCAACGTCTCGCTGGACACCCTGCGGCCCGACGTCTTCCAGACCATGACCCGGCGCAAGCGCCACGGCGATGTGCTGCGCGGCCTCGCCGCCGCGCACGACGCCGGGCTCACCCCGGTCAAGGTCAACGCCGTGCTGATGCCCGGACTCAACGACGACGAGGCCCCCGATCTGCTCGCCTGGGCCGTGGACAACGCCTATGAGCTGCGCTTCATCGAGCAGATGCCACTCGACGCCCAGCACGGCTGGCAGCGCGAGGGCATGATCACCGCCGGGGACATCCTGGAGAGCCTGCGCACCCGCTTCACCCTCACCGCCGAGGGCGACGACGAGCGTGGCTCCGCCCCCGCCGAGCGCTGGCTGGTCGACGGCGGCCCGGCCCGGGTCGGCGTCATCGCCTCCGTCACCCGCCCGTTCTGCCGCGCCTGCGACCGCACCCGGCTCACCGCCGACGGCCAGGTGCGGACCTGCCTGTTCGCGCGCGAGGAGTCCGATCTGCGGGGCGCGCTGCGCTCCGGCGCACCGGACGAGGAGATCGCCCGGCTGTGGCGGGTGGCGATGTGGGGGAAGAAGGCGGGATCCGGGCTGGACGACCCGTCGTTCCTGCAGCCGGACCGCCCGATGTCAGCGATCGGTGGCTGACCATTCTTCCAGCGTCACGACGTCCTTGAGGAAACCGCGCATGCCCAGGAACTCCGACAGGTGCTCGCGGTGCTCCTCGCACGCCAGCCAGGTCTTCCGCCGCTCCGGGGTGTGCAGCTTGGGGTTGTTCCAGGCCAGCACCCAGACGGCGTCGGCGCGGCAGCCCTTGGCGGAGCAGATCGGGGTGTCGGTCTCGGTCTCGGAGGCGGCGTTGAGGATGTTCACACCGCAGATGCTACGGACACCGTCGTCTCTACAGAAAGCGGCGGGGACATGACGACCGGGACATGACCGTGGACATGACGACGCCGGGCAGCCACGGGGGGAGCCGCCCGGCGTCGGTCTGTCGCTCCGACGGGGGATGCGGAGCGCGTACGAAGTATGTCACGAGGGATAGGGCGAGGTGCACCGGAACAGCATGATTGATCTGAGCTTTTCCTGAGCTTGCGGCAACGCGGCAGGTCAGCCGGGCCCGCCGCGTCCATCCTCGCTGGTATGTGCGGCATCTTCCGGACCGGGTTCCGCCGCCGCCGCATCCTCGTCCCGACCGGGACCGAGCATCGGCCGCAAGGGAGTCGGGATGTAGGTCGTGGGAAGCGAAGTGACGTTCTCCCGGCCCGCGTTCGCGATCACGACCGCGACGTACGGCAGGAGCACCCCCAGCACCAGGGCGACGATGGCCACATGGCGTTCGACGTTCCACAGCACGGCCGCGAGCACGACCGCCACCGTCCGCACCGACATCGAGATCACATAGCGCCGCTGCCGTCCGCGCACATCATCGGCCAGCCCCTGGCGGGCCCCGGTGATCCGGAAGACCTCGGCCTCGCTGTGCTTCCGCATCACGTTCCACCACCTGGTCCCCGAGCAGGTACCCCCCGCTCCGATACGTACCCAACGTTACGCCGCGCCCCCGTACGGTTCGAGGCCGGGGCACCCCGACGGGTGGCGAGCCCGGTACGGCAAGGCGCGTACGGGACGCTTCGACATGCGCCGTAGCGAAAACGGTCGAACACTGGGAGGAAACGCGTGTCCCCCGCCGCGTCAGGAGGCGACATGAACTGGCTGTGGGCGATCGTCGTAGGAATCATTCTCGGTGTGATCGCCAGAGCGATCCTGCCGGGCAAGCAAGACATTCCGCTGTGGCTGACCTGCATTTACGGCATCCTCGGGGCCATCGTCGGCAACGCGGTGGCCGGGTGGATCGGGGTCAGGCACACCGGCGGATTCGACTGGATCCGGCATCTGCTGCAGCTGGCCGGGGCCATCGTGATCGTCGCCCTCGGCACCCCGCTGTGGCAGACGATCCGCCACGGCGGCAGGAGAGAGCGGGCCTGAGCCGCGGCGGTCGGCGCGCATGGTGGAAGCGCACCGGCCGCCGCTCCGGCCTCACGGGCTGATCGCCCGGGTCACACGCCCTGGAGAGGGTCACACGCCCTGGAGCTGGGCGATCTTCCGCCCGGCCTTGAGGTAGACCCCGCCGGAGGGCGCGGTGAGCCCGGCGTCCGCCAGCACCTCCGCGACCACCTCGGCCAGCGGGCGCACCGCCTGGGCCTCGGTGAGGACGATGGCCTTCTGGCCCTCCTCGGCCTCGACGACCAGCCGCAGACCGTTCTGCTTGGCGACCCGGCGGGCCGCCGACGCGCTCGGCTGGAACTCCAGGACCTTGCTCAGCACGGTCGCGATGGTCTCGCCGCCGTGCTCCGCGGCGTCGACCACCGGCAGCGTCCCGACGTCGGTGAAGCTCTTCTTGGAGAACTGCGCGATGAAGCCCGCGCGCGCCGCCATCGCCGCCTCGACGCCGTACAGCGCCGCCACGACCTCGCCCGCCAGCACCTTCTTGAGGTCCATCGGGTGCAGCGACTTGGTCTCCAGCCGGGTGGTCGCGGCCGCGATCTCCGCGTCCGTCCACTCCGTCCACGCCTCCAGGTACGGCTTCATCAGCCGGTCCGGGATCGACATGATCTTGCCGAAGACATCCTCGGAGGTCGCGCTGAGCGCCACGTAGTTGCCCTTGGACTTGGACATCTTCGCGCCCGTGCCGTCCGTGCCCTCGATCAGCGGCATGGTGACGACCAGCTGCGGCTGCTGGCCGCGCAGCTCCATCAGCTTGCGGCCCATCTGCAGATTGAGCAGCTGATCGGCGCCGCCCAGCTCCACGTCGCTCTCCAGCGCCACCGAGTCCAGGCCCTGCGCGATCGGGTACAGCAGCTCGGACATGGTCAGCCCGGACCCCGCCGCCAGCCGGTTGCGGAAGTCCTCGCGCTGCAGCAGCTGCGACACCGGCACCTGGGCGAGCAGCCCCAGCAGCTCCGGGAAGGTGTACGGCGACAGCCACTCGCTGTTCTGCCGGAAGTTGACCTTCTCGAAGTCGAAGAACGGCTTGACCTGCCGCTGGTAGCCCGCGAGATTCCGGGCGATGTCGTCGTCGGTGAGCGGCGGGCGCTCGGCCGTACGCCCCGACGGGTCGCCGATCTTGGCCGTGAAGTCACCGATCAGCAGGGTGACATCGTGGCCCATCCGCTGGAAGCGGTTGAGGACGATCATCGGCACGGTGTGGCCGAGGTGCACATCGGCGGCCGTCGGGTCGATGCCCAGCTTGATCGCGAGGCCCTTGCCCGCGGCCCGCCGCTCCTCGATCCGCTCGGCCAGCTCCTTGACCCCCGGCAGGACCTCGACCGTACGGGAGGCGATCAGCTCGGCCTGCTCCTGGGCCGACAGATCGCTCAGATCGAGGGAGCGCCGGGCGGACGTCTCGGCGAGCAGTTGCTCGACGGTCTTGTCGGAGGAGAGGTCCTGGTCGAGCAGCTCGCGGGCGCGGGCGACGGATGCGCCGAGGCGTGTCATGGGGTTCCTGGTGAGAGTGGGGAGCGGACGGATGGGCGGGGACCAGTCTATTCGCCGGTCTCCCGCCGCCGGACGCACTATCGTCCGGCCGGACTCACACCCTGTGAGTGCGGCCGCTCTCACACCCCCTTGCTGACCGAACTCATGTTGAAGTCCGGGACGCGCAGCGCGGGCATCGCGGCACGGGTGAAGTAGTCGCCCCACTCGCGCGGCAGGGTCGGCTCGGTGCGCCCCGCCTCGGTGGCGCGGGACAGCAGGCTCACCGGCGACTCGTTGAAGCGGAAGTTGTTCACCTCGCCGACGACCTCGCCGCCCTCCACCAGATACACCCCGTCCCGGGTGAGCCCGGTCAGCAGCAGGGTGGCCGGGTCGACCTCGCGGATGTACCAGAGGCAGGTCAGCAGCAGGCCCCGCTCGGTCGAGGCGACCATCTCCTCCAGCGTGCGGGTGCCGCCCGCGTCCAGGATCAGGTTGTCGATCCCCGGGGCCAGCGGCAGCCCGGTCAGCTCCGCCGAGTGCCGGGTGGTGACCAGGTGCTTCAGCACTCCGTCCCGGATCCAGTCGGTCGCGGGCAGCGGCAGCCCGTTGTCGAACACCGACGCGTCGTCCCCGGAGGAGTGCGCGATCACGAACGGCGCCGCCTCAAGGCCCGGCGCGTGCGGGTCGCTGCGCAGCGTCAGCGGCAGCTCGGACAGGGTGTCGCCGACCCGGGTGCCGCCGCCCGGCTTGCTGAAGACCGTACGGCCCTCGGCCGCGTCCCGGGCGGAGGCGGACCACAGCTGGTAGATCAGCAGGTCGGCGACGGCGGTCGGGGGCAGCAGCGTCTCGTAGCGGCCCGCCGGAAGCTCGACCTTCCGCTCGGCCCAGCGCAGCCGCTGGGCCAGCTCGGCGTCGATCGCGGCCGGGTCGACGTCCCGGAAGTCGCGGGTCGCCCGCCCGGCCCAGGCCGAGCGCGTCATGTCCGGCGACTTGGCGTTCAGCTCCAGCGTGCCGCTCGGCTGGTCATGGCGCAGCCGCAGCCCGCTGGAGGTGCCCAGATAGCTGGAGATCACCTCATGGCTGGCGAACCCGTACAGCTCCCGGCCGCCCGCGCGGGCGGCGGCGAACGCCTCGCCGAGCGCCGGGGCGAACGCCGCGAACACCTCCGAGGACGTCTCGGCGGGGGAGTCGGTGAAGCCGGGGGAGACGTTCGTATCGCCGACCAGCGGCTGGGCGTCCTCGGCCGGTCCCGCGTCCCGCGCGGCCGCCTCGGCGGCCCGTACCAGCGGCTCCAGATCCTCGGCGGTCACGGCCGACCGGGACACCACCCCGGAGGCGGTGCCCTCCGCGCCGTCCACGGTGGCCACCACGGTCAGGGTGCGGCCGCGGGTGACGCCGTTGGTGGTCAGCGCGTTGCCCGCCCAGCGCAGGTTGGCGGTCGACGTCTCGTTCGCGATCACCACACAGCCGTCCGCGCGGGACAGCTCCAGGGTGCGCTCCACGATCTCGTGCGGCTTCACGCTCATGCTCCCGCCTCCTGGGTGGTGTTGAGGATGTTGACGCCGCGGAAGAGCGCGGACGGGCAGCCGTGCGATACGGACGCGACCTGGCCGGGCTGGGCCTTGCCGCAGTTGAAGGCGCCGCCCAGGACGTACGTCTGCGGGCCGCCGACGGCCGACATCGAGCCCCAGAAATCGGTGGTGCTCGCCTGGTAGGCGAAGTCCCGCACCTGCCCGGCGAGCACCCCGTTCCGAATCCGGTACGCCCGCTGCGCCGTGAACTGGAAGTTGTAGCGCTGCATATCGATCGACCATGAGCGGTCGCCGACCAGATAGAGCCCGTTCTCGACGTCCCCGATCAGCGCCTCGGTCGAAGGCCCCTCGGGGTCGGGCCGCAACGAAACATTGGCCATCCGCTGCACCGGCACATGGCCCGGCGAATCGGCGTAAGCGCACCCGTTCGAGCGGCCGAGACCGGTCAGCCGGGCGATCCTGCGGTCCAGCTGATACCCCACCAGCCTGCCGTCCTTCACCAGGTCCCAGGACTGCGCGGCCACGCCCTCGTCGTCGTACCCGATGGTGGCCAGGCCGTGCTCGGCGGTCCGGTCACCGGTGACGTTCATGATCTCCGAGCCGTAGCGCAGGCTGCCCAGCTGGTCGAAGGTCGCGAACGACGTCCCCGCGTACGCCGCCTCGTACCCCAGCGCGCGATCCAACTCGGTCGCGTGCCCGATCGACTCATGGATCGTCAGCCAGAGGTTGGACGGATCGATCACCAGGTCGTACGCGCCCGCCTCGACCGGCGGCGCCGCCATCTTCTCGGCCAGCAGGACGGGCAGCTCGGCCAGCTCCGCGTCCCAGTCCCAGCCGGTGGTGCCGGTTTCGGTGAGGTACTCCCAGCCCCGCCCGACCGGCGGGGCCAGGGTCCGCATCGAGTCGAACTCCCCGCTCACCGGGTCCACCGCCACCGCGGTCAGCTGCGGATGCAGCCGCACCCGCTGCTGGGTGGTCGTGGTGCCCGCCGTATCCGCGTAGAACTTGTTCTCATGGACGGTCAGCAGCGACGCGTCCGCGTGCGCCACCCCGTCCGCCGCCAGCAGCCGCCCGCTCCACTCGGCCAGCAGCCCGGTCTTGTCCGCGTCCGGCACGCCGAACGGATCGATCTCGTACGACGACACCCACGTCTTCTCGGCATGCACCGGCTCCGCGGCCAGCTCCACCCGCTCATCGGACCCCGCCGCCTCGATCACCTTGGCCGACAGCTTCGCCATCGCCACCGCCTGCGAGGCCACCCGCGCCGCCGCGTCCATCGACAAGTCGACCCCTGACGCGAACCCCCAACTGCCCCCGTGCACCACCCGCACCGCGTACCCGAGGTCCGTGATGTCGGACGACCCCGCGACCCGCGCGTCCCGCAGCCGCCACGAGGCGCTCCGCACCCGTTCGAACCGGAAGTCCGCATGCTCGGCCCCCAACGCCCGGGCCCGCGCGAGCGCCGCGTCGGCGAGCGCGTGCAGCGGCAGCGCGAGGAAGGACGGATCGATCTCGTGCACCACGGCGACCCCTTCGTCGGTCTCGTCGGTGAGTATCCGTGGGAAGTGAATCACGCCGCTACGACACCGGGGGCGTCCCTCGCATGACCCACCGGCGCGCGCCCGGCGAGCCGTCAGGCGGACCGGGGCCAATCGCCCATGCCCTGGTGGTCGCGCGCCGCCTCTTCCAGCGTCCGCATCCCGAGGTCGATGAGCGGGCTCTGACGGCTGCCCCGGCGCAGGCAGGTGAGGATCCGCCGCGTCGGCATGTTCTCGCTCGCCACCGGAACCCGCACCACCGCCTGGCCCGCCGGGCCCTCGGCCAGTCGCGGGATCAGCGAGACGCCCAGCCCGTTCCCGACCAGCGACCAGACGGCAGGCCACTGCGTGGCGGCGTGCACGATCCGCGGCGAGAACCCGGCCGCCGCGCACAGCACCCGCACCCGCTGGGCGTGGTCGCAGGTGCCCGGGTTGGCGACGATCCAGTCCTCGGCCGCCGCGTCCTCCAGGCGTACCGAACCGGCCCGCGCCAGCGGGTGGTCGGCGGGCACCAGCAGGAGATACGGCTCCTCCAGCAGGGGGCTCTGCTCGACCCGCGCGTCATCCGGCTGCGGCCCGCCCTCGATGGGCTCCACGACCGCGATATCCACCTCGCCCGCCACCAGCAGATCCATGCTCTCCACGGTGTCGCACTCGTGCACCCGCACCAGGAGGTCGGGATGGCTGCGCCGCAGCCGCCCGGCCGCGGGGGCGACCAGACCGCTGATCGCGGTGGTGAAGCCCGCGATGCGCAGCGGCCCGGTCATGCCCGCCCGATAGGACTCCAGCTCCGCCTGCGCCTCCTCCCACCGGGCCAGCAGCGCGTCGGCGTGACCGATGAGCAGCAGCGCGGCCGGGGTCAGCCGCACGCCGCGGCCCTGCGGCTCCAGGAGCGGAACCCTCAGCTCGCGCGCGAGTTCGCGCATGTGGTGAGAGACCGCCGACGGGGTGAGGTGCAGGGCCTCGGCGGCCGCGGTGACCGTGCCCTGCTGGTGCACCATGCGGAGCATGTGAAGCCGACGCAGGTCAATCATGCAACTATCTTGCACACACCACCCGCAAAACGTGCAATGGACCGCAACGGTCGTCCGGGCTCATCCTGCTGTTATGCGCACCAACACGCACACCATCGTTTCCCGGCACACCACCAGCGAGGGCGTCGTGGTCTGGACCCGCTGCGGCTGCGGGCGGCTGCAGATGGCCCTGATCCCGTACGGCGCCCGAGGCAAGGGGCTCGCGGCGGGCGGCCACGACCGCCAGTGCCCGCGCTGCGGCCGCTAGCGCCAAGATGCCCTCCCCTCGCCTTACCGCGGTCTGGTCCCTCATAGGCCTGGTACTGCTGACCCTCAACCTGCGTGCGGCCATCACCGGCGTCCCCCCGGTCCTGGGCGAACTCCAGGACCGGTTCGGGCTCTCCGGCGTCGAGGCGGGCGTCCTCGCCACCCTGCCGGAGCTGTGCCTGGGCGTCTTCTCCGCCCTCACCCCCGCGCTCGCGCGCCGCATCGGCACCGAGGCGGCGATCACCGCGGCGCTCCTGGTGATCACCACCGGCCTGCTGCTGCGCGTGGCCCCCGCCGAGGCGGCGCTGTTCACCGGCACCGTGCTGGCCGGAGCCGGGATAGCCACCGGCAACGTGCTGGTGCCCGCGGTCATCAAGCGCGCGTTCCCCCACCGCGTGGGCCCCCTCACCGGCCTGGCGATGATGCTGATGTCGGTCAGCGGCGCCGCCGCGGCGGGCCTCGCCGTCCCCCTCGGCGACCTGGGCGGCTGGCGGCTCGCCCTGGCCGTCTGGGCGGCCCCGTCCCTGATCGCGGCCCTGGTGTGGTGCCCCCTCGCCCTCCACGGACGAAAGCGGCCCCCCGAACCTCCGCCCGCCCACGCGGAGCAGGGCTCCCTGCTGCGCTCGCCCCTCGCGTGGTCCATCACGGTCTTCATGGGCATGACGTCGCTGATGTTCTACACGCTGACGGCGTGGCTTCCCCAGATCATGCGCGACCACGGGTTCTCGGCCGCCACCGCCGGGATGATGAACGCGGTCGTCATCATCATCGGCATCCCCCTCGGCTTCCTCGTACCAGTGATCGCCGCCCGCCTGCGCGACCAACGCCCGCTCGTCCTCGGGGTCGTCGCCCTGATGGCGATCGGCCTCGGCGGCCTGCTCCTGGCTCCGCAGGCCGGATGGGTCTGGGTCGCGATCTTCGGCGTCGCCACCGGCAGCGCGTTCCCGATCGCCCTCACCCTCCTCAACCTGCGCTCACCCACCGCCGCGATCACGGCCCGCCTCTCGGGCATGGCCCAGTCCGGCGGCTACCTCCTCGCCGCGACCGGCCCCCTGACCTTCGGCGTCCTGCACAGCGCGACCGGCGGCTGGAAGCCGTCGATAGCCCTGCTGCTCCTGCTGGTAATCCCCGAGCTGCTATGCGGCCTCCTGGCCGCCCGCCCCGGCACCGTAAGCCCGACCACCCCCGCGCACCCCACCGCTCGTGCGGACACCTCCGCCCGGCCCACCGAAGCAGACCGTTCACACTGACCCCGAACCGACCACGGGCCACGCCGTGGCCAAACGCGAGCCGTCGCCGCACGCCCCGCCCCGGCGCTCGTGTCGTGCCCGACCGCAACAACCACCGGGGCGCCACTGGGCTTGTCACAGCGAGCGCAGACCTACGACGTCATCGAGCCGTCGCCTCCTCGCCGGAATCGAGACCGACGCCGAACCACCCCCGCCATCGGCGGGGACCACCTTTGCCACCTGCGCGAGCAGCGGATCCCGTACCCCACAAGGCGCGCCGCCAGCTCGTGCGGAACTTCAACCGGTGGCCCGTAGGGAGGGCCGCCTACGCCAGGGGCGGTTGGCGTTCGGCGGCTTGGGTGAGGTTGTCCTCGATGCGGGTCAGGGCGTGGATCAGGGTGTGTTGTTCTTCCTCGTCCAGGCCGCAGGTGGTGTTCTCTTCTAGTTCTGCCCAGATCTGCTCGACTTCCTTGCGCAGGGCGAGGCTCGCGGCGGTGGGTTCGATGATGGTGGCGCGCCTGTCGGCTTCGCTGGGGCGGCGGCGGACGAAGCCCGCGTGTTCCAGTCGCTTGATCGTGCGGGTCATGGTGGCCGCGTCCGAGCCGAGCAGGCGTACGAGGTCGGTCTGGCGCTGCGGGCCGAGGTCCCAGAGCTGCATCATGACGAGTTCCTGACCGGGGTGCAGGCCCACGCGGCGCAGGAGTTGACCGGCGAGCATCCGGTGCAGGCGGGCCACGCGGAAGATCGCGTGGTTCATGGCCCCGGCCCGGATCGAGGGCGGCATCGGCGGGCGGGCCATGTCCGCGGCGGAGTCCTCGCACGGGATGGGGCCGGGATCCTTCGGCACGTCCTTCACAACCCCCTCGCGGTGATTATTTGCCTGGGCAGGGGGATTCTATCGCCCGCCTCCGTGACGCGGATCACTCGGTTTGGGGAATGGGGTTGGGGGATTTACCTGTTCGGACAAGTAATGGCATCGTCTGGTGTCACGTCACCGAACCCGCACAGGAGCCCGACCATGACCACGGCCTTCGCCCCCTACGACCTCGGCGGCATCCGCCTGTCCAGCCGCGTCGTGATGGCGCCCATGACCCGCAGCCGTGCCTACGGGCCCGGGCAGAGCCCCACCGGCCTGATGGCGACCTACTACGCGCAGCGGGCGAGCGCCGGGCTGATCGTCACCGAGGGCACGCAGCCGTCGGCGATCGGGCAGGGCTACCCGGATACCCCCGGCATCCACTCCGCCGAGCAGATCGCGGCCTGGCGCACGGTCACCGACGCCGTGCACGCCGAGGGCGGCAGGATCTTCCTGCAGCTCATGCACACCGGCCGGGTCGGTCACCCGAGTCTGATGGGCCTCACACCGGTCGGTGCCTCCCCGGTCACGGCCAAGGGGCAGGTCTATACGCACGACGGTCCGAAGGACTTCGTCACCCCGCACGAGCTGACCGACACCGAAATCGCCGAAACCATCGCCGACTTCGCCGCCGCCGCGCGCAACGCCATCGAGGCGGGCTTCGACGGCGTGGAGCTGCACGGCGCCAACGGCTACCTGATCCACCAGTTCCTCGCGCCCAACTCCAACCAGCGCACCGACGCCTGGGGCGGCAGCCCCGAGCGGCGGATCCGCTTCGCCGTCGAGACCGCGAAGGCCGTTGCCGAGGCCATCGGCGGGGACAAGGTCGGCTTCCGGATCTCGCCCGGCAACCCCTTCAACGACATCGACGAGAGCGACCGGGAGGACGTGGAGGTCACGTACACCGCCCTTGTCGACGCGCTCGCCCCGCTCGGCCTGGCCTACCTCCACCAGATGGAGGCCTCCGAGATCCGCGACCTGACCGTGCGGCTGCGCAAGGCATGGCCGAGCACCTTCGTCCTCAACCCCTCCACCGGTACGGATCCCACCGGCCCCGACGAGCTGGCACTCATTGAGGACGGCGCCGCCGACCTGATCGCCTACGGGGCGCTCTTCCTCGCCAACCCCGACCTGCCCGCCCGCCTCGCCGCCGGTGGCCCCTTCAACACCCCGGACCGCGCCACCTCCTTCGGCGGCGACCACCGCGGCTACACCGACTACCCCGCCCTCGGCTGACCCGACCGCCACGGTGCGGGTGCCCGCCGCGACGGGCACCCGCACCCTGTGCTCAGCCCCTCAGCCGCTCAGTCCTATAGCTGCTCGGACAAGGAGACACGACATGAGCTTCACGACCCGACCCGGAACGTACGGCGCACGACAGCCCGGAGCCGCGGTTCGCTGGCTGAACAAGGTGACCATGCGCCAGATCGTCCGCAAGGGCGGCGGGAAGATGCTCGGCGGTCTGGACGCCCTCGTACTGACCACGGTCGGCAAGAAGAGCGGCGAGCCCCGCAAGTCCCCGGTGTGCTGGTTCCCCGGCGAAGACGGCAGCTGGCTGATCGTGGCCTCGGCCAACGGAGCCGCGAAGAACCCCGCCTGGTACTACAACCTCGCCGCCCACCCCGACAAGGCGTCCATCACCCTCACCGGCCGGACCGTGCCCGTCGCCGCCGAACAACTCCACGCCGACGAACGCGAACGCGCCTGGAGCGAGATCGTCCATGCGTCGGCACGCTTCGCCCAATACCAGCAGAAGACCGACCGCGAACTCCCCGTCATCCGCCTCACCCCGAGACTCACTGGATGAAGTGCACCTCGGGGTGGGCTGGGGAGGGGCCGTTCAACAGGTCCTGTGGCCGACCCCGCAGATGCTGGTCGAAGAACGCCCCGACGTACGCGCGCTGGGCGGCGACGCTGCGCCCCGGGTCCACGGTGCCGACGTACTGCTCACGGAGGTGCGCGGGGATGTCCAGGGTCTCGTCCAGGGCGGGCACGAACGACTGGGCGTCGGTGTAGCTGAAGTGGCTGCCCCGCTCCAGGCTCAGATCGTGCTTCCAGCCGGTCGAGCGGTCCCAGAACGACCGCCAGGACGGCTTGTTGAGATGCGTCTGATTGGCCTTGCCCATGAGCATGAACGGGCGGTTCAGCCCTTCCAGGGCCACCGGGAGGAATTCGGTCGCGCTGTACTGAAGCGTGCCGTCCATGTTGATCCCCGCGTCGATACGGCGGTCCACGCGCATGGTCTCCGCAGCGGTCAGCCCTCCGGCCGAATGGCCGTACATGCCGATGCGCTCCAGGTCGAGCGCCCTGCCCAGACCGCGCGGCAGAGGGCGCCCCTCGGCGTCCGGGTTGCGGCCGTCCCGCAGGGCGGCGAGCTGGTCGAGGACGAAGCGGGTGTCGCGTACCCGGGTGTCGATCGCCTTCTTGGTCCGCCCGGGGGTGCCCGCCTCCTTCTCCAGCTCGACCCGGCCGTCCGGGAACTCCACCGGATAGGTCTCATAGGTGTGATCCATGGTGACCACCACATAGCCACGGCTCGCCAGCTCCATGGCCGTCGAGGTGCCCAGCGCGCGGAGGCTGCCCCCGCCCGGTGAGTACAGCAGGACCGGCCGTTTGCCACGGCTGTCGGCCGGGGCTCCCGCGCCCGCGTCCGTACGGATCCCGGCCCAGTCCACCTCGCCGGGGCGCGCCAGACCGTACGAGCCCGACTCGTCCAGGTAGCGCGCGGCACCGGGCCGCAGATACGGCTGGCGCGGATACCCGTGCGCCGAGCGCGCCGGATACCAGACGCTGACCATCAGCTCCCGGTCCCGCCCGGCGACCCAGGGGTCGGGCCGGTCGCGGTCGACGAGATGCAGCTCCGTACTCCCGACCGGATGCCTGCCGGTCGGCTCGGGCAGCTCGAACCGGACGGCCTCATGGGCCGCGGAAGGCGCGGGGGCGGCGGTGGCGACCGTACCGGCGGTGAGGGCGAGGGCGAGGCCCGCCGCGGTGGCTAAAACTCTATTGATGCGCATGGGGGCCAATCTGGCTCCGCGCCCCGCGCCGCGACATCCGGCGGCAGGAGGAGCCGACCCCGGCATTCCCCTGGGGGTTTCTACCAAGCGCTTCTGTAGGAAGTCGACAGGGACCGGCTGGCGCCCCTGTGCGTGCTCGATTCTCCGGAGCCGCCCCGGGCCCGATAGTTTTCGTTAGTGCAAGGGTCGGCACCCGTACACACGGCGTGGGCGACCGGCATGACTTCTACAAGAGAGGGTGGTCCCTTGAGCCGCTCGGTTCTCGTCACCGGAGGCAACCGCGGCATCGGCCTCGCCATCGCCCGGGCCTTCGCCGACGCAGGCGACAAGGTCGCCATCACCTATCGGTCCGGTGAGCCGCCGGCCGGCTTCCTCGCGGTGAAGTGCGACATCACCGAGCCCGAGCAGGTCGAGCAGGCGTACAAGGAGATCGAGGAGAAGCACGGCACGGTCGAGGTGCTGGTGGCCAACGCCGGGGTCACCCGTGACCAGCTGCTGATGCGGATGTCGGAGGAGGACTTCTCCGCCGTCCTCGACACCAACCTCACCGGTACGTTCCGTATGGTCAAGCGGGCCAACCGGGGCATGCTCCGGGCCCGTAAGGGGCGCGTGGTGCTGATCTCGTCGGTGGTCGGGCTCATGGGCTCCGCAGGGCAGGCGAACTACGCCGCGTCCAAGGCGGGCCTGGTGGGCTTCGCCCGGTCGCTCGCCCGTGAGCTGGGCTCGCGGAACATCACCGTCAACGTGGTCGCGCCCGGTTTCGTCGACACCGACATGACGCGCGCGCTCAGCGACGAGCAGCGCGACGGCATCGTCAAGCAGGTGCCGCTCGCGCGCTACGCGCAGCCCGAGGAGATCGCCGCCTCGGTCCGCTTCCTGGCCTCCGACGAGGCCGCGTACATCACTGGAGCCGTCATCCCTGTCGACGGCGGATTGGGCATGGGTCACTGAACGTCATGAGTGGAATTCTCGCCGGTAAGCGCATCCTCGTCACGGGCGTCCTCACCGAGTCCTCGATCGCCTTCCACGCCGCGAAGCTCGCCCAGGAGGAGGGCGCCGAGGTCATCCTGACCGGCTTCGGCCGGCTCTCGCTCGTCGAGCGGATCGCCAAGCGGCTGCCCAAGCCCGCGCCGGTCATCGAGCTGGACGTGCAGAACCAGGAGCACCTCGACGGGCTCGCCGACAAGGTGCGCGAGCACCTGGGCGAGGGCGTCGACCTCGACGGGGTCGTGCACTCCATCGCCTTCGGTCCGCAGGGCGCGTTCAACTTCCTGGAGGGCAGCTGGGAGGACGTCGGCACCGCCGTGCACGTCTCGGCGTACTCGCTGAAGGCGCTCACCATGGCCTGTCTGCCGGTCATGCCGCGCGGCGGCTCCATCGTGGGTCTGACCTTCGACGCCCAGTTCGCGTGGCCGAAGTACGACTGGATGGGCGTGGCCAAGGCCGCCCTGGAGTCGACCAGCCGCTACCTCGCCCGCGACCTGGGCGAGAAGAACGTGCGCTGCAACCTGGTCTCGGCCGGGCCCATCAAGTCCATGGCCGCGAAGTCCATCCCGGGCTTCGAGGAGCTGGCGGACGTGTGGAACCACCGGGCCCCGATCGGCTGGGACCTGGCCGACCCGGAGCCCGCCGGGCGCGGTGTCGTCGCCCTGCTGTCCGACTGGTTCCCGCGCACCACCGGCGAGATCGTGCACGTCGACGGTGGCGTGCACATGATGGGCGCCTGAGTCCCGGATTCGTCGATACGGCCGCCGTCCCGTCCCGCGCGCGAGCGGGGAGGGGACGGCGGCCGTTCGTATGCCGGTGAGCATGGCGGCGTTCACCCGTTCGGAAGAGCGGGCGGGCGCGTGGATGGCGCGGCGCGCAGGGTGGAGGGACCACACCACACGACACCGGCACGACAAGGCACGACACGACGAGGCACGACAGCCCGGCCGAGGAGGTCCTGCCATGCGTACGCCCCGGCGCTTCGCGGCCGCCTCGCTGTTCGCCGCCGCGGTCGGGTGCGTACTCGCCGCCTCCGGCTCCGTCGCGTCCGTCGCGCAGGAACGCCCCCGGCCGCGCGAGGCCGCCTGCGCCACCTCGGTGCGCGGCTCGCACGCCACCGCCAGCTGCTTCAACCCCAACCCGGGCGCCGACCGGGTCCAGCTGCACGTCGAATGCGCCCGCTGGTGGGACCCGGACATGGACAGCCGCCGAGTGGAGGTGGGCCCGGCGCAACACGTGGAGCTGGGCGAGCGCTGCTGGAAGGAGATCCGCAAGGCGTGGGTGAGCCACCGTCGCTGAGCGGCCCGCGCGTACGAGAGCTGGGAGCCCTGTGCGTACGAGAGTCGAGCGGCCTGCGCGTACGCCCGCTGAGCGGCCCGCGCGTACGAGTTCAGTCGCCGTCCGGCGCGAGGCGGCAGGCGAACGGATGGGTGCTCGCCTCGGCCGCCGCCCGCTCCCCGTCCCGCTCCCGGATGGCCTCCACCAGCCGCGCGTGGTCCACGTACGCCTCGGGGCTCAGGCCGCCCGCCACATCGGCGCGCAGGAAGTCCCGTACGACCGACCCCAGGTCCGCGTAGAGCGCCGCCAGTACGTCGTTGTGGGCGGCGGCGACGATCGCCATGTGCAGCGTCGCGTCCGCCTCCACGAACGCGTCCGCGTCGCCGGACTCCCAGGCCCGCTCGCGCCGGTCCAGCTGCGCGTCGATCTGCTTGACGTCCTGCTCGGTACGGCGCTCCGCGGCCAGCTGCGCGGCCTTCGTCTCCAGGGCGCTGCGCAGCTCGGCCACGTGCCGCGGTTCGGCGCTCGCGAAGCGGCGGTGCATCACCCCGGCCAGCTCGCTGGTCGCGAGGACGTACGTACCGGAGCCCTGGCGGATGTCCAGCAGGCCGTTGTGCGCCAGCGCGCGCACCGCCTCGCGTACCGTGTTGCGCGCCACCCCGAGCTGTTCGACCAGCTCGGGCTCGGTGGGGATGCGCGAGCCCACCGGCCAGTCGCCCGAGGTGATCTGGGCGCGCAGCTGGGAGATCACCTGATCGGCGAGGGCGGAGCGCTGGGGCGACGTCAGCGGCATGACTCTCCTGTGCCTGGGACTGCTGGGGCTGCGTTCTGCAACGGGTCGTTCCATGATGCCGTCCCGTTGTCATCTCGTGGTCACAGATCAACTGGACAGGCATTCATCCCATGATTCTATGATGGTCCGCATGTCCAACGACGACCTCGCGACGCTCGACGCCGCGGCCCCCGCCCGACGGGACCATGAACAACGCCCCGAGCCCGCGCCCTCGCCGTGGCGCGGTCGCATCGTGGTCGTCGGCCTGCTGCTGGCCGCGCTCAACCTGCGCCCCGCCGTCACCAGCCTGGGCCCGCTCCTCAAGGAGGTCCGGGCCGACCTCGGCATGAGCGGAACCGTCGCCGGACTGCTCACCTCGATGCCCGCCGCGTGCTTCGCCCTCTTCGGGGTCACCGCGCCCCGGCTGGCCCGCCGCTTCGGGCCCGGAGCCGTCGTCTGCACCGGTCTCGCGGCCATCGCGACGGGCCTGGCGCTGCGCCCGTTCGCGGGCGGGACGGTGGCGTTCCTGTGTGCCAGCGCGCTGGGCCTCGCCGGGATCGCGGTGAGCAACATCCTGATGCCGGTGATCGTCAAGAGCTGGTTCCCGAACCGGGTCGGCTCGATGACCGGCCTCTACTCCATGGGTCTTTCGCTGGGCACGGCCAGCGCCGCCGCCGCCACGGTGCCCATGACCGACGCGCTGGGCGGCAGCTGGCGGGCCGGGCTCGGGGTGTGGGCGATGCTCGCCGGGGTCGCGATGCTGCCGTGGCTGTTCCTCGCCCGGGGCGGTACGAACCGCAACGAGCGGCCCGAGGCCGCACAGCCCGCGCCGGAGTCCGCCGCCCGGATCACCCGGATCACCCGGAGCCCCACCGCCTGGGCGATGGCCGTCTTCTTCGGCCTCCAGTCCACGGCCGCGTACATCACCATGGGCTGGATGCCGCAGATCTTCCGTGACGCGGGCGTCTCGGCCTCCACCTCCGGGGTGCTGCTCGCGGTCATCATGGCCATGGGCGTCCCGCTGGCGTTCGTGCTGCCCCGGGCGGCTGCCCGGCTGCGCAACCAGGGCGTGCTGGCCGTGGTCCTCGGTGTCTGCGGGCTCATCGGCTACGCGGGGCTGTGGCTGGCCCCGGCCGAGGGCGCCTGGGTGTGGGCCGTCCTGCTCGGCGTCGCCAACTGCGCCTTCCCGCTCGCCCTCACCATGATCAGCATGCGGGCGAGGACCAGCGCGGGTGTGGTCCGGCTCTCCGCCTTCGCCCAGAGCACCGGCTATCTGCTGTCCATCCCGGGCCCGCTGCTGGTCGGCACGCTGTACCAGCACAGCGGCGGCTGGGGGCCGCCGCTGGCGCTGATGGCCGGGCTGATGGTGCCGCAGATCGTGACGGGCCTGCTGGCCGGGCGTGACCGTACCCTCGAGGACGAGATCTGACCGGCGGGTGGGACACTGGCCCCATGCCAGTGCTCGATGAGAACCCGCAGGACGGCCAGAAGAAGTTCCTCCTCATCCTGGGTGTGATGTTCGGGATCACGGTGGTCATCGGCGTGGTCGCCACCATCGCCTCACCCTGAGCCCCGCCTCACCCTGAGCCCCGCTCCCGCCGCCCGGGGGTGGGGCTGGCCCCACCATCCCCTAGGGGGTGAGGGTCAGGGGGAACTGGGTGGATCACCGGATGGGAACCGATACCCCCGCTCCGTAGCGTCGAACCATACGAAGCACCACGGTTCACCGACCCGGAGGCGATCCCCATGTCCGCCCGCACCCACACCCGGCCCGCGACCCCGGCGGACGGCGGCATGGACGTACGGCTGCCCTGGTGGGCCGTCGCGCTGCCCGCCCTCGCCTTCGTGGCGCTGCTGCTTCTGCTCGCCGGGCCCTCCGACGCACACGCCGCGAGCGGGTCCGGCGCCCTCTCGCAGTTCCTGGAGCTGCTGCGCCAGACCCTCGGCCGCCTGGGGGCGTGACCGACGGTGTACGAGGGGACCCGTCTGGTGCTCACTTAGGTGAGCACCGTTTCAACACCCTGCGCCTCGCCAGCCGTTTCATGCGAAGCTGGGACGCATGAGCGTCGATGTGCCCCGCAGGATTGTCATTCTCCGACACGCCAAGGCCGACTGGCCCCAGGTGGCAGACCATGAGCGGCCGCTCGCGGAGCGCGGCCGCAAGGACGCCCCACTCGCCGGGCGCCGGCTCACCGAAGCCGGGCTCGTTCCCGAACTCACCCTCTGCTCCACGGCCGTGCGCACCCGGGAGACCTGGAAGCTCGTGGTCCACGAGCTGCCGCAGCGCCCCAAGACGGTCTACGAGGAGCGGCTGTACGACGCCTCGCTCGGCGAACTGATCGCGGTCCTCAACGAGACGTCCGACGACATCACCGACCTGCTGGTGGTCGGCCACAACCCCGGGGTGCACGCCCTCGCCGACGCCCTCGCGGGCCAGGCGGCGGAGGGCACCCGGGAGCGGATGGCCCGCACCGGATTCCCGACCTCGGGCATCGCGGTGGTGTCCTTCAGCGGCTCGTGGAAGTCGGTCGAGCACGGCGTCGGCCGCCTGGACGACTTCTGGGCGCCGCACGAGTAGGACACCGCCGCACAACCGCCCGCCTTGCCGAGCAAGGCGGGCGGGACGGGGGCCGGTCAGCGGAGGGGCCAGCGGAGAGGGATCAGTCCTCTACGTGCGCGTCCGCGGCCTCGACCTCGTCACGGGTCACGCCGAGCAGATACAGCACGGTGTCCAGGAACGGCACGTTCACCGCGGTGTGCGCGGCCTCCCGCACCACCGGCTTGGCGTTGAAGGCGACCCCGAGCCCGGCCGCGTTCAGCATGTCCAGGTCATTCGCCCCGTCGCCGATCGCGACGGTCTGTACCAGCGGCACCCCCGCCTCGTCCGCGAAGCGGCGCAGCAGCCGGGCCTTGCCCGCCCGGTCCACCACGTCGCCGATCACGCGGCCGGTGAGCTTGCCGTCCACGACCTCCAGGGTGTTGGCGGAGGCGAAGTCCAGCCCCAGCCGCTCCTTGAGGTCGTCGGTGACCTGCGTAAAGCCCCCGGAGACCACTCCCACCTGGTAGCCCAGGCGCTTGAGGGTACGGATCAGGGTGCGGGCGCCGGGCGTCAGCCGGACCTCCGTACGCACCTTGTCCACCACGGACTCGTCGATCCCCGCCAGCAGCGCGACCCGGGCGTGCAGGGACTGCTCGAAGTCCAGCTCACCGCGCATCGCCCGGGCCGTGACCTCGGCGACCTCGGCCTCGCAGCCCGCGTGGGCCGCGAACAGCTCGATCACCTCGTCCTGGATCAGCGTCGAGTCGACGTCCATGACCACCAGCCGCTGGGCCCGGCGCTGCAGCCCCGACGCCACGACCGCCACATCGACCCCGATGTCGGCGGCCTCGGTGGCCAGCGCGGTGCGCAGGGGCTCCGTCTCGGCGCCGGAGACCTCGAACTCCACGGCCGTCACCGGATACTTCGCCAGCCGGAAGATACGGTCGATGTTGCCGCCGGTGCCGGTGATACGGGAGGCGATCGCGGCCACGGCCTCGGCGGTCAGCGGATGCCCCAGCACGGTGACGTGGGACCGGCCGGTGCCGCGCGGCCGGTTGTCGCCCCGGCCGGAGATGATCTCGGCCTGCATCCGCAGCGACTCGGCCCAGCTGTGCACGGTGGCCCGCAGCTCCCCCTCGGCCCCGTCGGCCTTCGGGGCCGTGACCAGCACGCACAGCACGATGCGGCCCCGGGTGACGACCTGCTCTATATCGACTATGTCCACGCCGTACGCGGCGAGGGTGTCGCAGAGCCCGGCGGTGAGGCCGGGGCGGTCCTTGCCGAAGATCTTGACAAGGAGGGTGGGGTCGTCGTCGGCGGGGACGGCGGTGGCAGGGGGAATCTGCGATGCGCTCATGGTCTTCCCACCGTATCCGGACGCCCCCGCCCGGCGCGCGGCAGCCCAGGTCGTGGACGGCCATACGGTGCGGAACGTTCATCTACCGGACGCCACACCGTCACCGCCGGTCCGTACCTGGCCGCTGTTCGTGATCACTCCAGGCGGTACGAGATGGCCAGCATGCGGTCTTGTCAAAACCCGACTTCCAGTTAAGCGACTGAGCCTGAAATAGTTCCTCACGATGTTCGCCATCCCTAGACTCCCTGTGCAGGGGGTAGCTCGGGGGACAACTAGTGGGGCATGGAGTGCCGGAACTCGTACTGGAATTGAACGGACAGACCTGGACGCTTGATCCATCCAGGTCATACAGCGTGGGGCGTGACCCACAAGGCGACATGGTGCTGGACGACGCCAGAGTCTCCTGGCGGCACGCCACGGTGCGCTGGGGCGGGGGCAGTTGGATCGTCGAAGATCACGGCAGCACCAACGGCACTTATGTGCAAGGCCAGCGAATCCAACAGGTGGAAATCGGCCCGGGCGCGGCGGTGCATCTCGGCAACGCGTCCGACGGGCCCCGCCTGAACGTTTCTGGCGCTGGCGCGGGGGCCAGCGCGTACAGCCAGCAGGCGGCCATGGGCGCACCTCAGCAGGCCCAGCAACAGCCCCAGCAGTATCAACAGCAGCCCCCGCAGCAGCCCTATCAGCAGCCCGGCGCGGGCTGGCCGCAGCAGGGCCAGCAGGGCCAGCAGCCCCAGGGGTGGCAGCAGCCCCAGGCCCCGCACCAGCAGCAGCCGTTCGTACCGCAGCAGCCGAGCCCGCGCGACAACCTCGCGCAGAACGGCGCCGGCGGCGGACCGGGCGGATCCGGCGGACCCGCTGGTTCCGGCGGTTCCGGCGACGGGCGGAGCGGCCAGGGCGACCGCAGCCCGACGACGTTCCACCAGCTGGACGCGGGCCGGGTGATGCGCATCGGCCGTGCGCTGGAGAACGAACTGGTCGTCTCCGACCTCCAGGTCTCCCGTCTCCACGCGGAGTTCCGGGCGCTGCCCGACGGCCGCTTCGAGATCCGCGACCTCGGCAGCCACAACGGTACGTACGTCAACGGTCAGCCGGTCCGCCATCAGGTGATCGGCCCGAACGACACCGTCGGCGTCGGTCACTCCACCTTCCGGCTGGTCGGCGACCGGCTGGAGGAGTTCGTCGACACCGGCGACGTCTCCTTCTCGGCCCGCCACCTGACCGTCACGGTCGAGGGCGGCAAGCAGATCCTGAAGGACGTCTCCTTCGGCGTTCCCGAGAAGTCGCTGATCGCGGTCATCGGCCCGTCCGGCTCCGGTAAGTCCACGCTGCTGAAGGCGCTCACCGGTTACCGCCCGGCCAACGAGGGCGACGTCCTCTACGACAACCGGAACCTCTACAAGCAGTTCGCCGAGCTGCGCCAGCGCATCGGTCTGGTCCCGCAGGACGACATCCTGCACAAGGAACTGACCGTTCAGAAGGCCCTCCGGTACGCCGCGAAGCTCCGCTTCCCCGGCGACACCGCGACCGCCGAGCGCGAGGCCCGGATCGACGAGGTGCTGCGCGAGCTGAAGCTCGACATCCACCGCGACAAGAAGGTCACCGCGCTCTCCGGCGGTCAGCGCAAGCGGGTGTCGGTCGCGCTGGAGCTGCTCACCAAGCCGTCGCTGATCTTCCTGGACGAGCCGACCTCCGGTCTCGACCCGGGCATGGACCGCGACGTCATGCAGCTGCTGCGCGGCCTCGCCGACGACGGCCGCACCGTCCTGGTGGTCACCCACTCGGTCGCCGAGCTGGCGCTGTGCGACAAGCTGCTGGTGATGGCGCCGGGCGGTTCGGTGGCCTACTTCGGCCCGCCGAACGAGGCGCTCAACTTCTTCGGTTACGACAGCTGGGCGGACGTCTTCTCGGCGTTCGAGAACTACCGCGACTACGACTGGTCGGGCCGCTGGCGCGGTTCGCAGCACTACCAGATGTACGCCGCGGACATCGACGCCGTCGCCCCGCAGTCCGTCGACGTGCAGGCGCCGCCCGCGCGGATGCAGAAGTCGCAGAGCTGGGGCTCCCAGCTATGGACCCTGATACGCCGCTACGTCTCCGTCATCGCGTCCGACCGCGGCTTCTTGGCACTGATGGTGATCCTGCCCGCCGTGCTCGGCGCGGTCAGTACCGTGATCCCCTCGGACTTCGGCTTCCTCCCGGCGCCGAAGGGGATGTTCAACCAGGACTCGGGCACGATCACCCTGATTCTCGTGGTCGGCATGTGCTTCTCGGGCGCGGCCAACTCCGTACGAGAACTGATCAAGGAACGGGTGATCTACGAACGGGAACGGGCGGTCGGCCTGTCCCGCTCCGCCTATCTGATGTCCAAGGTGATCGTGCTCGGCGTGATCACCGCCTTCCAGGGCGTGATCATCTGCGCGATCGGCTTCGCGCCGCGCGAGCTGCCCGAAGACGGGCTGATCATGCCGCCCGCCGTCGAGATGTGCGTGGCCATCATCGCGATCGGCTTCACCTCGATGATGGTGGGCCTGGTGATCTCCTCGCTGGTGAAGACCGCCGAGAAGACCATGCCGCTGCTGGTCATGTTCGCGATCATCCAGGTCGTCTTCACCGGCGTCCTGTTCAAGATCTACGGATCGCCCGGCATCGAGCAGTTCGCCTATCTGATGCCCGCCCGCTGGGCGGTCGGCGCGGTCGGCGCGACGCTGGACCTCGGTCCAGGACCGGGCCATCTGATGGCGCCCTGGGACCGCAAGAAGCCGCTGGACACGGACCCGCTGTGGGAGCACACCACCGCTCAGTGGAGCATCGACATGGCTGTCCTGCTGGCGCTCGGCATCATCTGCGCGTTCGTGGTGGCGCGGCTGCTGCGCCGCCATGAGCCGGAGGTCATGCGCAAGTAGCGGAAGGCGCAAGGGGCGGAAGGCCCCGGAACGAAGCGCCCGAAGGGCGGCGGCACCCCTCGCACACAGGGGGTGCCGCCGCCCTTCGGCGTGTGGACGCCGGGCTTAGTACGGGCCGTTGACGTTGTCGATGGAGCCGTACCGGTCGGCCGCGTAGTTGCACGCGGCGACGATGTTGGCGACCGGGTCGTACTGGTCGAAGGGCGTGCCCTCGACGTGGTACGTCTGGAAGGTCGGCAGGATGACCTGGAGCAGACCCTTCGAGGGGACACCGTTCTGGGCGTTGATGTCCCAGTTGTTGATGGCCCGCGGGTTGCCGCCGGACTCCCGGATGATGTTCTTGTGGATGCCGTTGTAGGTGCCCGGAATGCCCTTCTTCTTCATGATGTCGAGGGATTCCCGGATCCAGCCGTCAAGGTTGTTCGGGTAGGTCTTCTTGGCGGCGGCCAGCTTGGCGCGCGCGGCGGCACGGCTCGCGGCCTCCGCCGCGGCGCGCTCCTTGGCGGCCTTGGCTGCCGCGGCCTTCTTGGCGGCCGCCTGCGCGGCGGCCTTCTCCGCGGCGGCTTCCGCGGCCTTCTTCTGCGCGGCCTCGGCCTGCGCCTGCTTGCTGGCAAGGGTCGCCTGCTTGAGCAGAACCTCCTGCTGGGCCTTGCTGTCGACCTTCTGCGAGGTGAAGGCGACCGGTTTGGCCGGAAGGTCCTGGGCCTTCGAAGTGGCGTCGGCGTTGCCACCGGGGACGAGGGTGGCGGCCAGGGCGGCAGCGCCGACCGCGGCGATACCGGCGGCGGAGTACTTGGTCTTCTTGTTCAGGCGGTTGTAGCCGGAGATGCTGGGGAGGGGCATGGCGGAGTAGACCTCTTCCAATCGCTATGTGTCGCAGGCCAAATCGGCGCCTTGTGCGCCGTTTCTGGATCTACGGCGCCGTGCGACTGGGGGAAATTCTTAGCGGTCGCAAAATGCTGTGGCAAAGGTGTGACATACGATGCTGCTTAGTGGGTAAGTAGGTCTTCGCTGCCCATGCGGGCAGGCGTTGTCCCCGCTCATGCCGGGTTAAAACATCCACTAACTGACTTCGTAAGTGATATGGATCCTGTGTCAGGCGTCACATTGCAGAGTCTTTAATATTGCGAGGTGTGCCTGCGCAAATGCGGAGTGTGGCTGAATTTCCGGGCCTTGTAACGGCCCCTTCGAGCGCCATCGCCGCATCCCCCGTCCTAGGTCTCAGGTCGCAACGAAGTGCTGCTGAAAGGCCTATACGCACGGTTCGGCGGCGCCGGTACGGTGAAGCGCATGACCAAAGGACCGGGTGGTGGAGCCGGGGCGGGCCTGGCCTGGGTGAGCAGTGCGCTCCTCGCGATGAGCAGACATCTGGAAGTCCGGGATGTCCTAAAGACAATCGTTGTGTCCGCCCGTGAGCTGCTTGACGCGGAGTACTCGGCACTGGGGGTTCCGGACGACCACGGGGGTTTCGCCCAGTTCGTAGTAGATGGCGTCAGCGACGAGCAGTGGAAGGCCATCGGGCCGCTGCCCCGGCAGCACGGGATCCTCGCCGCGATGCTCCATGACGCCACCCCGCAGCGGCTGGCCGATGTCCGCCAGGATCCGCGCTTCGAGGGCTGGCCCGCAGCACATCCGGACATGTCCGACTTTATTGGACTCCCTATCGCGGACGGCGACGAAGTCCTCGGCGCGCTTTTCCTGGCCAACAAGCGCTGCGCCAAGCCGGCGGGCGGCTGCGGCTTCACCACCGAGGACGAGGAACTGCTGGGCATCCTCGCCCAGCACGCCGCCATCGCCCTCACCAACGCCCGGCTCTACGAGCGCAGCCGCGAGCTGACCATCGCGGGGGAGCGCGCCCGGCTCGCCCATGAGCTGCACGACGCCGTCGCCCAGAAGCTCTTCTCGCTGCGGCTGACCGCCCAGGCCGCCGCCGCGCTCGTGGACCGCGACCCGGCCCGCGCCAAGGAGGAGCTGCAACAGGTGGGGGCCCTCGCCGCCGAGGCCGCCGACGAGCTGCGCTCCGCCGTCGTGGAGCTGCGCCCCGCCGCGCTCGACGAGGACGGCCTGGTCGCGACCCTGCGTACCCAGGTCCAGGTGCTGGACCGGGCCCACACCGCCCGGGTCACCTTCGAGGCCTGCGGCGTACGGGCGCTGCCCGCCGCCCAGGAGGAGGCGCTGCTGCGGGTGGCCCAGGAAGCCCTGCACAACGCGCTGCGCCACGCCGAAGCGGGCCAGGTCGGCGTCACCCTCGCCCGGCACGGCCAGGGCGCCCTGCTGCGGGTGAGCGACGACGGCCGCGGCTTCGACCCCTCGGCGGTGCGCCAGGCGGGACGGCACCTGGGGCTGGTGTCGATGCGCGACCGGGCGAGCGGCGTCGGCGGCGGGCTGACCGTGGAGTCGGCGCCCGGAAAGGGAACGGTGATCGAGATGGAGGTGCCCGGTGGCTGAGCGAGGGGACGGAGTGGCGGTCAGGGTGCTGCTCGTCGACGACCACCAGGTGGTGCGGCGCGGCCTGCGGACCTTCCTGGAGGTGCAGGACGATATAGCGGTGGTCGGCGAGGCCTCGGACGGCGAGGAGGGCATCGCCCGGGCCGAGGAGCTGCGCCCCGATGTCGTCCTGATGGACGTCAAGATGCCCGGCATCGACGGCATCGAGGCGCTGCGCAAGCTGCGTGACCTCGGCAACCCGGCCCGGGTGCTGGTCGTGACGAGTTTCACCGAGAAGCGCACCGTGGTCCCCGCCCTGCGCGCGGGAGCCGCCGGGTACGTCTACAAGGACGTGGACCCCGACGCCCTCGCGAGCGCCATACGGTCCGTCCACGCCGGACACGTGGTGCTCCAGCCCGAAGTGGCCGACGCGCTGCTCTCCCAGGACGAGGCGGGCGGCGGCCAGGGGCGCGGGGGATCCCTCACCGAACGGGAGCGGGAAGTGCTCGGGCTGATCGCGGACGGCCGGTCCAACCGGGAGATCGCCCGTGCGCTCGTACTGTCCGAAAAGACCGTAAAGACACATGTGTCCAACATTCTTATGAAGCTGGACCTGGCCGACCGCACTCAGGCCGCACTCTGGGCGGTACGCCATGGAATCGGGGCATGAACAGCGTTTCTCCGTGCAATCACACCAACGTGTGTATGTCACCCGAACAGCGCAACTCCGCCCACCCTGGCGCCGTTCTTCAGGGCGTACTGCGGTGCTTCGCCGCAGCGACGCGTTATGGACGAAGGGTCTTGAGAAGTGAAGAACATCAAGAGGATCGCTGCCATCACCATTGCGGCCGGCGGTCTCGCCGTCGCCGGTGCGGGTGTCGCTTCCGCCCAGGACGGCCCCATGGCTGACGGCCGGGCCACCATGTCCCCGGGCGTCGCGTCGGGCAACAACGCCCAGGTGCCCGTCCATGTGCCGGTCGGCGTCTGCGGCAACACCATTTCCGTTATCGGGACGATGAACCCCGCCTTCTGCTGAGCCCCTCCTCGGGCCAGATATACCGCTCAGCACGGACCGGCCCCGGAGGCATCGCCTCCGGGGCCGGCCCCATGCTGCTGGGATGCTCCGGCCCAGGGCGTCAGGAGCCGCCCCGCTCCAGCTCCTCCACATACGCGTTGTACGCCGCCACCTGCGCCCGCCGCGCCGTGCGCTCCACCGGCCGCAGCGCCTCCGCCCGGGCCCCGATCTCCGACGCGCTCACCGCCCCGCCGTGGTCCTTGCCGTCCCCGCCCGGCGCGTACGCGATGTCGATCAGCGCGCCCACCCGCTGCGCCAGCTCCAGCACCCGCAGCGCCCGCGGCGGATAGCCCGGCGCCAGCACCTCGCGCCCCCGCTCGGCCCGCGCCCGGTACGCCTCCAGCGCCGCCTGGGCGGCAGGGCCCGCCCCGGCCACATTCAGCCGGGACAGCACCTCGGTCGCCTCCCGCAGCGCCTCGGCCAGCTCCCGCTCGGCCTCGCCCAGCGACGGCACATCGGCGGGCGGAGCCTCCCGCACCGGCAGACAGCGCCACATCACCTCGATGTGCTGATCGCCCTCGGGCCCGGCCGCCGACACCTCGGGCACCAGGCCCAGCGCCACCCCCGTGGCCAGCGCCGCCTCGCCCGCGTCGAGCGCCTTCTCGTTGAACTCCGGCGGCCCGCTCAGCCCCAGCGGATGCCCCGCTATCGGCAGCGCCACCCGCAGCCCCTTGGCCCCGAGCGCTCTCAGCCGCCCCAGCGCCAGCGTCAGTCCGACCGGCCCGGACTCGCCGGGCAGCGCCGCCACCCGGTGCGACGTGTCCTCCCCGGCGATCCGGTGCGCGGCCTCGTCCGGTGAGACAAGTCCGGCGAGAAGGGCATTTCCCCAGGCTGCGAGGCGCCCTGAACGTGGTTCATCGAGCATGGAACCAGCCTAAGGACTGCCACCGACAACGCGTGGCGTAGGTTTTCCTCTGGGGGCTGCGCCCACAGGCGCACGCGACACTCGAGACTGCAATGGGAGACAACGCGCTCATGAGCGAGGTTCTGGAGCTGGTGGACGTATCCGTGGTCCGCGACGGTCGGGCTCTGGTGGACGACGTCTCCTGGTCAATCAAAGAAGGCGAGCGCTGGGTGATCCTCGGCCCCAACGGTGCCGGGAAGACCACCCTGCTCAACCTCGCGTCGAGCTACCTCTACCCGAGCGCCGGGTCCGCCCGGATCCTCGGCGAGCAGCTCGGCGCGGTGGACGTCTTCGAGCTGCGCCCGCGCATCGGCATGGCGGGCATCGCCATGGCCGACAAGCTGCCGCGCAGCCAGACCGTCCTGCAGACCGTGCTCACCGCCGCGTACGGCATGACCGCGCACTGGCAGGAGAACTACGACGCGGTCGACGAGACCCGGGCCCGGGCGTTCCTGGACCGCCTCGGCATGAACGAGTACCTCGACCGCAAGTTCGGCACCCTCTCCGAGGGAGAGCGCAAGCGCACCCTCATCGCCCGCGCGATGATGATCGACCCCGAACTGCTGCTCCTCGACGAGCCGGCGGCCGGGCTCGATCTCGGCGGCCGCGAGGACCTCGTACGGCGCCTCGGACGGCTCGCCCGCGACCCGTACGCGCCGTCGATGATCATGGTGACACATCACGTCGAGGAAATCCCCCCGGGCTTCACCCACGTCCTGATGATCCGTCAGGGCAAGGTGCTCACCGCCGGACCCATCGACATGGAGCTGACCTCCCGTAACCTCTCGCGCTGCTTCGGGCTCCCGCTGCTCGTCGAGCGCAACGGCGACCGGTGGACCGCCCAGGGCCTGCCGCTGACCTGAAACCGATCCCCGATGGCCTGAACGCCCGCCCCGAACACGGCGCATGTCCTGCGCGCCCCGCATCGCGCCCTGTTCCCAGACGGACCATGAGAACTACCATGACCTTGTGGATCCGTGGGTGTGGTGGCTGATCGCCGCCGTAGGACTGGGCATTCCGCTCGTGCTGACCGCGATGCCCGAATTCGGGATGGTCGCGGTCGGCGCGGTAGCCGGTGCGATCACTGACGCGCTCGGCGGCGGCGTCGTGCTCCAGGTCATCGTCTTCTGCGCCGTCTCGGTGGCGCTGGTCGCCGTCGTCCGGCCGATGGCTGTCCGCAGCCGCCGCCAGCAACCAGGGCTGCGCAGCGGCGTCGAGGCGCTGAAAGGACGGCAGGCCGTCGTCCTCGAGCGCGTCGACGACAGCGGCGACGGCCGCATCAAGCTGGCCGGTGAGATCTGGTCCGCGCGGTCGCTCGACCCCGGCCAGGCCTATGAACCGGGCCAGCAGGTCGATGTCGTCGAGATCGACGGCGCCACCGCCGTCGTCATGTAGACGTCGTAGTACCAAGAGCTGAGCGCCACCCCGCTCAGCTGCGGAGTCGGCCGTCGATCTGACAGACTCCACCCACAAGACCGGACTTGATCATCCCGATCATCCAGAAGCACGCATGAAGGGCACGGGGAGCCGCTGTGGAACCGATCATCATCGTCCTGATCATCCTGGTGGTGCTCGTCTTCATCGCACTGATCAAGACGATCCAGGTCATCCCGCAGGCCAGTGCCGCCATCGTGGAACGCTTCGGCCGCTACACCCGCACCCTCAACGCGGGCCTCAACATCGTCGTCCCGTTCATCGACTCGATCCGCAACCGCGTCGATCTCCGGGAACAGGTCGTCCCGTTCCCGCCGCAGCCGGTGATCACCCAGGACAACCTGGTGGTGAACATCGACACCGTCATCTACTACCAGGTGACCGACGCCCGCGCCGCGACCTACGAGGTCGCCAGCTACATCCAGGCGATCGAGCAGCTGACCGTCACCACCCTGCGGAACATCATCGGCGGCATGGACCTGGAGCGCACCCTGACCTCCCGTGAGGAGATCAACGCGGCGCTGCGCGGCGTCCTCGACGAGGCCACCGGCAAGTGGGGCATCCGCGTCAACCGCGTCGAGCTGAAGGCCATCGAGCCGCCGACCTCCATCCAGGACTCGATGGAGAAGCAGATGCGCGCCGACCGTGACAAGCGCGCCGCGATCCTCCAGGCCGAAGGTGTCCGGCAGTCCGAGATCCTGCGCGCCGAGGGTGAGAAGCAGTCCGCGATCCTGCGGGCCGAGGGTGAGTCCAAGGCCGCCGCGCTGCGCGCCGAGGGCGAGGCCCAGGCGATCCGTACGGTCTTCGAGTCCATCCACGCCGGAGACCCGGACCAGAAGCTGCTCTCTTACCAGTACCTCCAGATGCTGCCGAAGATCGCCGAGGGCGACGCCAACAAGCTCTGGATCGTGCCCAGCGAGATCGGCGACGCCCTCAAGGGCCTCGGCGGAGCCATGGGCAACTTCAACCCGCTGGGCGGCGGGAACGGCGGCGGCTCCGCCCCGGCCGCCCCGGCGCCCACCGGCAAGGAGGCCGCCCCGCGCCGCGAGCAGCCGAGGATCGACTGACACGCCGCATGACTGAAGGGCCGGTACCCGTGCGGGTACCGGCCCTTCGGCCGTCTCAGCGCCTCAGTGACGCAACGCCTCAGCGACGCAACGCCTCAGCGACGCAACGCCTCAGCGACGCAACGCCTCAGCGCGTGAGGGCGCTCAGGCGGGCAGCGCCAGCCACTCCGGCAGCCCCTCCCGCTCCGCCGCCCCCAGCGCCAGCAGCAGCGCGTCCGAAGGCGTCGGCTCGAACGGCGAGTTGAGCAGCCGCATCCCCGCCTGCTCCGGAGTCCGGTCCGCCTTGCGGTGGTTGTCCTCCGCACACGACGCGACCGTGTTCAGCCAGGTGTCCCCGCCCCCGCGCGACCTCGGCACCACATGGTCCACGGTCGTCGCCCGCCGCCCGCAGTACGCGCACCGGTGCTGATCCCGCACCAGCACCCCGCGCCGCGACCACGGAGCCCGTCTTCGGAACGGCACCCGTACGTAACGGCACAGCCGGATCACCCTCGGCACCGGCAGATCGACCTCCGCGGCGCGCACCCGCAGCCCGGGATGGGCGCGTTCGACGACGGCCTTCTCCTGGAGGACCAGCACCACCGCACGCCGCAGCGTCACCGTCGACAGCGGCTCGAAGCTCGCGTTCAGAACCAGCGTCTCGCGCATCCCGACCACCTCCCGCGTCCCGGCCACGCCCGCCGCTCCATGACGGGCGGGCCGGGATCAACTCTGGCCGGGAGGATGGCCGAGGACAACGCAATTTCGCGGCGGGTCAGCCCGCCGCGGGCACCTCGTACTCGCCGATCAGGTGGGCACGGCCCAGCGTGTGGAACCGCAGGTTGAAGCCGACCACCGCGGGCGACGCGTCCGCGTCCGGGCCCAGCTTCTCGGTGTCCACCGCGTACACCGTGAACACATAGCGGTGCGGACCGTCCCCGGGCGGCGGCGCGGCCCCGCCGAAGTCCCGGGTGCCGAAGTCGTTACGGGCGTGCACGGCACCCTCGGGAAGCCCCGCGAAGCCGCCGGTGCCCGCGGCGGTCGGCAGCTCCGTGACGGTCGCCGGAATGTCGAACAGCACCCAGTGCCAGAACCCGCTGCCGGTCGGCGCGTCCGGGTCGTAGCAGGTGACGGCGAAGCTCTTCGTCCCCTCCGGGAAACCCTCCCAGCGCAGCTGCGGCGAGGTGTTGCCCTCCGCGTACACCTGGGCCGACGGCAGCGTGCCGCCCGCCGCCACATCGTCGCTCACCACGGCGAACGACGGCACCGGCGGATGGAAGTCATGGGGGAGCGGACGCCGGTTCTGGTCGGACACGTCGAAAACCTCCTGAGGATCGCGGTTGATCAGCTGTCCGGCCAGCCTAACGAGACCCGGCCGCCGCGGGCTGGCACCATGGCGCCCATGACCGGCCCGACCCCAGTCCTCCCCCTGCACCTCGACGGTGTGGCCGACAAGGACGGCTTCCTTGAGCGCTGCGCCCGGGATCTGCGCTTCCCCGACTGGTACGGGCACAACTGGGACGCCCTCGCCGACTGCCTCACCGACCTCTCCTGGTGGGGCGAGGGCGCCGAACCCAGCGGCTATCTGCTGCGGGTCCGGGGCTGGGCGGAGTTCCGCGACGCGGCACCCGAGGCCGCGGCGATCGCGGCGGACATCCTCAGCGACGCCGTGACGTACTGGTCGGCCCGGGGCACACCGCTGACCATCTGGTACGACGACGGCCCGGACGACGCATAGCGCGCGGGGCGCACACCGGACCCATCCGGTGCACGCCCCGCGGGGAACCGTGGTGGCGGAATCCGCCAGGGCTCACAACCAGTTGCGCTTGCCGCCGACCTCGGCGAGCCACTGGTTCAGGTACGCGGCCCAGTCCGTCTCCTGGTACGAGTCCAGGCCGACCGTGAAGGACCGGTACGAGTCGCTGCCCGAGCTGAACAGCCCTGGCTTCTTGTCCATCTCCAGGACGACGTCCATCTCGCGGTCGTCCGCGACGAAGGACAGCTCCACCTGGTTGAGCCCCCGGTACTGCTGCGGCGCGTGGAACTCGATCTCCTGGTAGAAGGGCAGCCGCTGGCGCGTCCCGCGGATGTGCCCCTTCTCCAGGTCGGCGTTCTTGAACCGGAAACCGAGCGAACCGAACGCGTCCAGGATCGCCTGCTGGGCGGGGAGCGGATGCACATTGACCGGGTCCAGGTCGCCCGAGTCCACCGCGCGCGCGATCGCCAGCTCCGTCGTCACGCCCACGTTCATCCCGGTCAGATGACGTCCCAGGAACGTCGTGACCGGAGTCTCCCAGGGGATCTCCAGACCGAACTGCACCGCGTGCACCGCACCGGCCTGCACCTCGAAGGCGCCGCCCAGCTGCTGCCGGGTGAACTCGATGTCCTGCTTGGTCTCCTGGTCGTTCTGCTCCACCTCGACCCGGGCTTGAAGGCCGACGGCGAGCCCCTCGATCTGCTGCGCGACAGAGCCCCCCTGGATCCGGACCTCGCCCTGCACGACGCCACCCGGGACGACGTTCTCCTCGGTCAGCACCGTCTCCACCGAGGCGCCACCGGCACCCAAACTCGCGAGCAGCTTCTTGAAGCCCATGTTCTTCCTCTCAAGGACGCACTGTTGAACAGTAGATACGCGGAACAGCCACCGGCGGTTCCCGCAGGTCATACCCTCGCAGCGCGGCGGGCCCGGCTCCAACCACCGGTACCTATCGGTTCCACTACGCTCGGACCGCGTGACCGACGGAGCTGAGGGAGCTGACGGAGCCGACGTGACCGATGGACCCGACCGCGCGCCGCTGGCCCGCGCCTTCTTCGACCGCCCGGTCCTGGAAGTCGCGCCGGACCTGCTCGGCCGCACCCTCGTGCGCCGCACCCCGGACGGCCCGGTCGCCCTGCGCCTGACCGAGGTCGAGGCGTACGCGGGCCCGGCCGACCCCGGCTCGCACGCCTACCGGGGCCGCACCGAGCGCAACGCCGTGATGTTCGGCCCCCCGGGTCACGCGTATGTCTACTTCACCTACGGCATGTGGCATTGCCTCAACCTGGTCTGCGGCCCCGAGGGCTCACCGAGCGGGGTACTGCTGCGCGCGGGGGAGGTGCTGTACGGACACGAGTACGCCCATGAGCGCCGGCCGAAGGCGCGCAACGACCATGAACTGGCCAAGGGCCCCGCCCGGCTCGCCACGGCACTGGGTGTCGACCGCAGGCTGGACGGCAGCGATGTGTGCGCGGGCTCCGAGGCCCCGCTGCGGATACTCACGGGCCACCCTGTCCCGCCCGAGCAGGTGCTCAGCGGACCCCGCACGGGAGTCGGCGGCGAGGGCGCCACCCACCCGTGGCGCTTCTGGATCGACGGCGATCCCTCGGTCAGCCCGTACCGGGCGCACGCCCCGAAGCGCCGTGGTCCGACGCGCCGTCAGGTCGGAACTTGACTCCGGTCGGCCGGGGGCCTAACGTAGCCCGAGCCGCTTGAGACGGGCAGCGCTGTCGGCGCGACCAGCAGGTCGGGTCCCAGTAGCCCCAGGTGGCCAACCACTACTGACACTTCCCGGACAGGGTCCTATTTCGCTGCGCGAAATCATGCCCTGGGGCTCCGATTAGGAGCTGAGCGGGAAATTCGCTAAAGTGGTGGACACCCCGGAAGGCGCGAAACACCCCGCTCCAACAGGGGGCCGGAAACGGAATTCGGACCGGAAACGGAACGGAAAACGGATCTGGTAAGGTTGGAAACA
>NZ_JBSFGE010000036.1:0-72849 GCF_053596435.1 Streptomyces sp. NPDC001700 | reverse complement strand
CCCGGCCGCTCCCGCTCCGCGTGAGCGGATGCGGCTCACTTCGTTCACCGCCAGGCGCCACGCGCTGCGCGCGCACCGCCAACCCCAGTGCGCGCGCAGCGCGTTGCGAGGCGCGGTCGGGCTCCGCCCGACCCGGTGGCCTCCGCTGCGCTCCAGCCACCTGACAAGACGCCAGCAACAAGGAGGGGGCGGGTGGGGGCGGGCACGGGCCTAGGGGCCGAAGAGCAGGGCGTGGAGCGGGGGTGACAGGCGATCAGGGGATGCGGATCGAACATAGATAGGGATGGGGTGAAGCGAGACAGTGAGGGATGCTTCAAAGATAGGCACTAGATTAAGACTGGACTGACTACGGACCACCACTGACCAGGAAACAAGTGGCCGCTAAAGGGTTGAAACATAGGATAGGTGATCGGTTGGAAAAGGGGAGACGAGAACGTAAATTGAGGGCTCCGGAATCGGGAGTAAAAAACAACGGGAAACGTGAGAGGCTTCGTTCGCAGGTGATTAACCGAGATGTACGGGGTGGCGTTCGACTGGAGGAGGTGGTGAGGCGTGGACAGCGACGGGTATTGGAGGTCGGAGCCGTCGGTAGCGAGCAGATGGGCGAGGGGTGGGGGTGGGCGCTTGGGCCTCTCGCGCGCGTGCGCGTCTTATTGATAAAAGGGCCGTGCATGAAAAGCTGCCTTGACCTGCGGTTTTGTGAAGAGCGATGTGTTGGGACTGACACATTGACCTGGGGTTTTGTGCCTCGCGCGACACAGCGGCATCGTATTTGGCCCTGGAGAGAGGTACAAAATACGTTCGCGCTGGTCAAGTCGGCATTGTGCTGTTGGCGGGTGGGAGGCAGTGTGTCGGCGTCGACACCAAGGGGCCACGCCGAGAGGGACAAAGGTCCCCGTCTGCGGGGACAATCCCGGCTAGGGTGCCTGGGGCCACACAAGATCGAGCAGCAGGAGCCAGGGTGCCCGGGGAAGCGAGTCGCTCCACCAGCAGGGGCAGGCGGTCGACCAGCCGCGGTGAGCCCGTGACGTCGCCGTTGGCGGACAGCTTCGCCAAGGCCCTGGACCGTACGCCACCGCGGGCTGGCAGGCCCGTGCAGTCCGCGAATGTCGAGTGGAAGTACCGCGCGCCCCACGATGCGTGGGGCCGCAACGGCTACAGCATGGTCAGCAACGACTTCCTCTCCGATGTCCTGGCGGTGCTGGTCGCGCGGTACGGCATGTCGCCGGTCCAGTCGGCCGTCCTGCTGTTCTGCATGGGTCGGCAGGTGGAAGGCCGTCTGCGGATTACCCACGTGAAGGTCGCCCGTCATCTCGGAGTGGAGCGAGCGAACGTCACCCGGGCGCTGGGCAGCCTGGAGAACTGGCACATGATCCAGCGCCGTCCCAACTCGCTGCTCGTGGTCAACCCGCTGATCTGTTTCAAGGGCAACGGCGACCTCCAGCGAGAGGCCCTGGAGCAGCTGCGGCAGGACACCAGGACCGCGCTCAGGAAGCACTTCCCGGAGATGCGGGAAGATGTAGTGGCGCTGGAGCAAGCGGCGAGCGAGAGCTTCCCGGAGTTCACGCCCCCGGCCGCGCCGAAGCCCCGCACGAGGCAGCTGGCGTTCGGCGACAACGACGTGGAGGAACAGGCATGCTGATTCAAGCTCACCTTGGGTTCGCGCAGCTGCACCGCCTGGAGCTCTCCAAGGCCGCCTACGACCTGCTCAGCGCGATGGTCGAGGTCCAGCGTCCCGGCGGCGAGGTGAACGCCTCCCAGGCCGAGCTGCGGGCGCGCGTGGGGCTCAGTAAGAACCGCACGTCGATCGCGATGAGCCAGCTGGTCGAGAGGCACGTCGTCCTGCGGCCCGAGGGCCGCTACCGCAGCTACTTCATCCACCCGTACTTCGCCGGGTACACCAGCGCGGAGGAGATGGAAGAGGCGCTGCGAGACGCCATCGAGGCGATCCGCGCTGGCGAACTGGCTGAGCCCGCCGTCCCCGCCCCGCAGCGACATCTGTCCGCTGTGCCCACGCGCCGAACTGCGTAACCGGCCGCCCGGCCGGGCGACACGAAGTTAGCGGCGCCGCACCCCTACAGAGGGGGTGCGGCGCCGCTTGGGGTGTGTGGGAGGGGTGTGTCAGATCGGTGCACACGGTTCCCGCGGGCGGGAAACGCGCAGGTCGGAGGCGCGCTGAAAAGAATCATGGGCGGCCCCCTTCTCTAGGTGTATGAACTTCCATACAGTGTATTTAAGTTCATACGTCAAGGAGGTTCCCCCGTGCTCGCCACCCTCGTCACCACCGGCCTCGCGGTCGTCGCCACACTGCTGGGCGCGATCGTCTCCGGACGCTTCCAGGAGCGCGCCGCCGAACGCTCCGTCCGTGCCAGTCACGGCGAGGCGATCCGTCGCGACCGCCTGGAGGCCGTCACCGCGCTGGCCTGCGCCATCAGCGACCACCGCCGGGCGATGTGGATGCGCGGCGACGCCACCCTCAAGAGGGTCGGCGCCGAGCGGATCGATGCCCTGCGCGGCGAGAGCCACATGACCCGCGGCGAAGTCACTCGCCCGCTGGTGGCGCTGCGCGTCCTCATCGAGGACCAGGCCGTGCGCGCCGCCGCCGACCAGATGGTCACGCTGACCTACGCGATGCGGGGCGCGTACGGCAGCACCGAGGAACTGACCGCCGCCCGCGAGGCCGCCAAGGTCGCCCACGACCAGTTCGTCGACACGGCCGCCGGCTACCTCGACCGGACCGTCTGAGAACCCCGCCAGCCGAGAGGAGAGCCCGTCATGGAGCGCACGTCCACGGAGATCGTGAAGACCGCCGACGTCACCGCCATCGAGACCAGCGCCGACCGGGGCGGAGCCGACAGCGAGCTCGCGTACCTGGCACCGGCCGCGGCCGCCGCGCTGGGGCTGCTCGCCGACGCCATCAAACGGGGCACCGCCAGCCACGAGAACGTCGTCCAGGCCCTGAAGGAGGCGGCGGTCCACGAGCGGTTCGCCGACGTCCTGGAGGCCGCGTCCGAGGGCGTCATGAACGAAGCCGAGGACCCGTACGACTTCGACATGCGACTGGACGCCGACAATCTCTCTGGCGCCGCCTCGGAAGTCCGCGACGTGTTCCGCTGGCTGTAGGCGGCGGGCCGTCGAGGCGGCCTCGCCCAGACTCGTCAGACCACGCACCAGGGAAGGGAGACGCGGTGAGCACCGAGCCCGCGCACACCGACGACGGCCAGGACCTCACGATCGCGCTCGCCGCCGACGACGCCCAGGCGCTGGGCGACGACGCCCAGCTGCTCGCCGCGCTGCTCGCCCGCGCGCTGCACGGCGTCGCGCTGCTGCGCACCGGCGGCGCGTCCGTGGAAGACCTCGCGGCCGCCATCGAGGGCACCACCGGGCTACTGGAGCGGCTGGAGGGTGCCCGGAGTGCCGCAGTGCGCCAGTTCGCCGATCAGGAGGGCTCCCACGGCGCCCTGGCCAAGGCGATGCACACGAACCGCGCGACGGCGCAGTCCCGCCGCAGAGCGCTGCTCAAGGAGCCGCCCGGGGCGATGGAGCAGTGGGCCACCGGCAGCACTAGCTGACCCCGGCAGCAACGCCGTGCGGCAGGTAGACGACCTCTGGTGTACCGATTCTGGGCGGGTGGACCGAGTTGTCCTGTTGCGTACTGGCTGTCGCGCAACGCGGCTTCCTAGGCTCACGGTTGACCTGTCTGCCCGTATCAGGAGGCGTCGTGCGAGACCAGAAGATGTACTGCTACACCTGCCAATCTGACGAACAGCACCGCCCTCTCACCGCGGACGAGAAGGTGTGGCTCAAGAGCCGCACAGGCCGGAAGAGCGTCGAGGAGTTCTTCATGTGCAAGGCGCCGACCTGCCGCAATCTGCGGACCGGGTTCAACCAGCACCCGTTCGATCCCGTGATCCGCGTGCCGTTGGACTGACCATCGTGAAGCAGCGGCGCCGTGCAGCAGACGAACACCCGTGCTGCACGGCGCCGCTGCTCGTGCAGCGCGGGCCCGCTGCACGAGCAGCACCCGTGCGCGCTGCTTCGCCGTCAGCCTTCGAATGTCAACGCTCTCCAGCACCAAACAACACCCACCAAGCAGCACCAGAGCGCCGCGGAGTAACCAGCAGTTCAGCAACCTCGTACCCCGGGCCTTCAGCAACGGGGCATCGAAGGTTATGCGTCACGAGACAACTCGGATCTGTCCCTCGATACGGGCCAAGCAGCTAACGTCTCCGTGCATGACGGAGATGGCGGGCGCGGCTGCGGCGAAGGCGGGCGTGCAGGCAGCGCGGCTGGTGCAGGGAGCGGCGAGCCCGTATGTGATGGTCAAGCACGGGCGGCGGGAAGACCGGGCGGCAGCGTACGACCGGTTCATCGCGGCGTGCGTGCCGATTTTCCACAGCGGCGAGCTAGACCAGACGCGGGTGACGGAGATGTACACGGCGCTGCTCGCGATCGAGCTGCGTGCTCCAGCCAAGGTGCGGGCGGCAGCGCATCAGCTGTTCGAAAGGCTGGTCGGGCCGTTCGGCCTGAAGTGGACGATCTGGCAGGTTGATGAGGGCGGGCCGTCCCAGGTGGAGGAGGACGAGGAGTTAGCGGAGGCAATCGCTGAGTCCCATCGGGCTGAGCTGGAAGCGCTAGAAGAGGGAGAGCTGCGCCCGCACAGCACGCCGTACCTACCGCCGGACGCTATCCGCAGCAGCGAGGCGTTTCGTGATGCGCTGGATGCGTTCACGAGGACCGCGCGTGAGGACGTGACGTCCCGTTGGTGGCATGCGTTGCTCACTCCGTGGGGAAAGCGGTGGTGGACGACCCGGCACTGACGTCTCACCTTTGCGCAGGTGAGGGACGTGAGACACGGTTCTCGCTGCGGATCCCGGCACCTGCTGATCCGGCGCCGTGGCCATGGAGCTGCCCGGCTACGCGGCGGCAGAGAACGGAGCGTGACGGCTCCGGCGGGGCCGTCGGCGGGGGTGTCACGCTGTCACGCGGACACGGCCCAGGCGCACCTCGAAACGTGCTCATCCCAGGCATTCGGGCGGCCGCTGTCACGCGGCTGGGCGGCGGCGTGACAGCGGCCGTGACACCCCTACCGGTAACGCGAAGTGACCGTCACGGAGTTGGCGCCCTCGATCCCCCAGGCCCCCAGACCCGGACCCGCCAGGCCGGTCTCCTGGGGCTTCGGGCCTGCTGCCTCCCAGACATTCGATGTGATCCGGGCATTCGGTCACCCAGTCCCCCAGCTTCGCGTCGGGGAGCTGGGGGACTGGGAGATAGGCCCCTGGGCCCGCCGCCCGCCCCCGGCCGCGTGGGGACGCGGGGGCGGCGGCGGAAGCGGGGAACAGGGGCGCTCACACGAGCCTCCCAATCGTCGTGGAAACGGTGAGGGGAAACCGGCTACCGCGCGTGGGCGCGGCAGCCGTAGACAGGTTTATAGCAGCCCCAGAATTCGGCGCGGCTAAAACGAGATATCGAGCCAGTCCACGTCCGCGAATTCCACCCCCAGGCCCGCGCGTCCGCCACCGCCCTGGCGGAAATACGCGTCGCCTATGGCGTCTGCGACCAGTTCGTGCAGATCGTTGTCCGTCGCTCCGGACTCCTGCGCTGCCAGGATCGCGGCGGCGTGGGAGGGCGCGACAGCGACGGTGAGGTCCCGCACGCGGCCCGCGTCTGAGGTGCCCTCGGGGCCGAATCCGAAGTACGCCCGGCAGGAGATGACGAGCCCGCCGGAGGTGCCCGCGTGCTGCCTAGCCTGTGCTCTGACCTGCGGTTGCCACTCTTCCTCGGTCTCCTGCGCCAGAGCCTCCTGGAGGTGCTTGTGGGGCTTCGTAGAGGCGCCGGTGAGGTAGCGCCGCACCGTGCTGCTGGAGACGCCCAAGCGCTCGGCCAGGGCCTTCGTGGAGCCCTTGGCGCGCTTGCGAAGGAATTTCATCTGGGCCCGTGCGGATTTCGGCACGGGGCGGGTGAACTTGGCGCGCTCCGCACGTGTCAGCGCGGCGCGGATCTTGCCGTGCCACGGGGCCGGCGTCTTGGTGATGTTGTCCATGCGGACTAGGAGACAGCCGGTCGCCTGTGGACGGAGGCGGCTGATCTGCACCCTTGTGGGTGACGGCGGCCTGGTCGACGCGGTCGACGGGCCGCTACGTTCCCCGTGGCTGGACGAGGTGAAGGGGGGCTCAGCCGATGGGTGGGCGGGGCGCGTTGCGCGGGCTGCGGGCCGTGATGTGGGTGCTGATCGTGGTCGCCGTGCCGGTGTACCTGGTGTGGCTGGTCCAGGTCGGCTACGAGACCGGGCAGCAGCTACCCGAGGGGGACATCGCGCGGTGGGCGCCGGTCGTGCTGCTGCCGCCGGCCGCCGTGCTGTTCTGCGTCGCAGCTGGCTGGACCTGGTGGTTGAGCGTGGTGGCGCGCTCCGAGTCGCCGCTGCGGGAGCGGTGGATCCTCGCGACGCTGGCGTTCACCGCGGTGACGTCGGTGTTCTGCGGCGTGGCGTCGGCGGACGATCCGTCGGTGTCGGTCGGCCTGCTGAGCACGGTGGTCACCGGCCTGGGCATGGTCGGGCTGTTCTTTGTCCCGGCCGCCAGCTCCCGCCAGCTGCCGGGGGTTATCCGCCGGCGCGCGGCCGAGCGGCAGGCCAGGTCGGACTCAGCCGGGCCGGGCGGTGCCTGATTGCTCGATCCGGCGCCCACCGGGCATGCTGCGTTTTCTCGAGGGAGGGGTGAGCGTGTCGGAAGACGACGACGCACCGGCGGCGGAAGCGTCGCTCAGGAAGGCCGTGGAGGCACTGAGCGGGGACGGGGCGGGTGAGGACAGCGAGGCCGTCCAAAAGGCCGTCAGGGCGCTTTCTGACGGGGCTGAGCAGGAGTGGACGCCCGAGCAGGAGAGACAGATCCGGGCCATGGTGGAGCAAATCCGCAAGGTGCGGGAGCTGCACCGGCCAGGGGCGGGCTGGTGGCGCCGACGTCGGCAGTGGCGGGCCAAGGAGCGGCTGGTCGACCTGATGATGGCCGGCGGTCCAGAGATGCTGAACGAGGCCGAACTGCGGCACTGGAAGAACCACATGATGGTGGAGGTGCTGCTGCAGTTCTCCGGCAGCGCGATGAAGCCTGAGGATGTACAGCTGGCGACGAGCCGGATGGAGACGGTGCACGCCACCACGCACGAGGATCTGCAGCGGCTCAAGCAGAAGCATGCCGAACGGCGTGACGGCCCCCACCGGCCGTGACCAGACAGCGGGGGGCGTCGATGCGTGCGTGAACGCTGCCCCGCCGGACACGTTCGCGAGGCCTGCACCGGCGCCAGTGGCGCGGTGCAGGGCCACCCGAGGCCGGGCTAGTTCCTCTCGATGACGAACAGCATCGTCAGAATGTGCTCGGCTGTCCCGAGCAGGCAGCGAGCCATGGTCAAGTCGCCCGCTGAAGCGTGCTTGATGGCCTGGGCGCGCGCAGTCGCCTGGGTCTGCAGTGCGACGATGTTGTCCGCCAGGGACAGTGTCATCTTCGCCTCGTCCTTGTGCCCGCGCATGATGTAACGGATGCGAATGGCTCGGGTGAACCCACCGTTGGGCGTCCGCCATTCCTTTTCCGGACGCCCCGACGTGGGCAGCCACTGCTCAACCTCGCGGTCCGGAGCAGCCGCCCGGACAGCCCTGTCGATGGATTCCACCGCGCACTGGGCGGCCATCTCAGCAGCAGCTGGCGGGGCCTGCCGGACGACATGCCACCCGCCCTCAAGCATCTCCACGACCTTCGCGTCAATCGACACCAGTGCCCTGCGGAGGTCCTCCAGCACGTCGAGACGCCCGTCCTGCTGAGGGGTGAGCAGATCGTCGACCCGGTCGGCGACTTCCACCTCCAGGTCGGCGTCGCCCAGGACGGCCTCAGAGCTGAGAGCGTCTGCTCCCAGCAGTCCGTTCACGCCCATGCCAGTGTGCAGGGAAGAGCCGAGCTCGAAGCGCGTCGGGCTGTCCTCGAGGCCGCCCACATAGTCCCGGTACAACGACAACGGACGGCTGCTGATCTCCGAGAGGAGGCCGCGTCCGGCGTCGATCCGCGCCAGCCAGTCCGTCATGTACACCTGGCGGTGGACTATGAGCCCCAGGCTCTTGCGGAACTCCTCCGTAGCCCACACCGGGGGCATCGGCACATTGAAGACAGGACCCTTGAGGATCTCGCCTACGACGCTCTCGACCTGGAGAGATGTCCGCCAAGCCGACAAGACGCCCGGCCCGACGGCCGACTCGCTGAGCATGGCCATCGCCTTCAGATACTTGTTGCGCTCCCTCCCCGCCAGCTGGTCCATCGACCGCAGGCCTGCGGCGTATCCCGCCAAAGGGCTCGGGAACATGTTCTTGTGCATGTCGGCCACGAACTTCCGGGTACGCAGCAGGTCTTGGTCCTTCAGCCACTTCGTGACCTGGAACGCAGGCCCTGCTTGCAACTGGCGGAAGAGATCACCGTAGATCTTGCTGGTGTCGATGATCTTTGCGACGGCCGCCACTGCGGGGTCGGAACTCGTCGGTTTCGGCTCGACCTCCTTGCCGGGGCCGGATCCCTCGTCGTCATCACCATCGGCTGTGGCGGCATGAACAGCCACAAGAATCCCCTCCCCTGATCACGTGTGCGATCTACGGAGAATACGCGCACTATCCACGCTGTTCGGGTCATTGCATTTTCACTTGGGGCAACAGGTACGTACAGCTTGTGCGTCAGACCCGCAACAACTCCGCGATCGACGCAAGCGCGCAGCCAGCCTGCGGGGATGGACAAGTTGATCGAGCTGGCCAGCTCGCTCGTATCCGGGGCGGTCATCGCCGTCCTGGCGTCATGGCTGACCACCCGAGCCCGCAACCGCCAGGAGCAGCAGGCCGAGATCGGTGCCCTGCGGGTGCAGGCGGATGCGATGACGGTGGCGGTGATGGAACTCCAGGGCGCGGCCGCCGCCAACCGTCTGCTGTGGGAGGGGCCGGCCGAGCGCGCCAGGACGTTCCTGCTGACCATGCTCGCCTTCGCGGGCGGCGCCGCCCGAGCCCGAATCGCCGGCGGCACGGACATGCAGAGCGGACTCGTCGGCTTCGGGCACGCGGCTGAGCTGTTGAGCCGCGAGCGCATTGTCACCAAGCAGACCGCGGCCGCCGTGCGAGAGCCCCTCACCCGGGTCGCCACTGCAGCCGCCCCGCTCATGCGCTGCTCCGAACCGGCCGTCGTCACCGCCACCGAGCAGCTGCTGCGCGCCACCGGGGACGTGGAGAACGCCGCCCGCCTGGAGGCCGCCTTGGAGGCGTTCGGCCAGGCAGTCAACGCGGCGACCACACCGCGGCTGCCCTGGTGGGCGCGTCGGCGTGCCGGGCGGACCAGCTGATGGTGTCGGCTCTTCCGGATGGAAGGGACCTTTGAAGTGACAGGCGTCACAGGTGTTGATCCGAGATTCTTTGACGGATCACCGCTCTGCCGGGCCCGAGGGGTGAGAGCTAGTTCCCACCCCGCAAGGAGTATCACTACATGACGACTGTCCCCGGCGAGGATGCCGCATCCCGCCTCCCGACGCCCGCTACCGAGCCGGAACCGTCCAAGGAGCTCGTGCACGTCCCCTTCTCTTTCTCCCGCCCGCAGATGATCAGTAAGGCTTCGCAGCTCGCCGCCGAACTGCGCGGCGCCCGACGGGAGGTGGTCGAGTTCGGCCAGGCCGTCGCGGACGTGGTCCGGTGGCAGGACAAGATCTGCTCGCTGGCCCTTGTCACCGGCCGGTTGCGGCTCGAGACACCCCGCGAGCCGGACATCATCTGGGTCAGGAACGGGTTGGTCCTCCTCGTCGAGATGAAGACCAGCGCGGACCGCTGGGCCCGTGAGTACGGCCAGACGGGAGTGTTCGCGGCGCTCAACGCCCGCCAGGCGATCCTCAAGAGCCGTGTGGACGGCGACTGGAAGTCTGCCGTCGATGAGTTCGCCCGGACGTGGCTGGGGGTCTCGAAGGTGACGGAGGACTGGTTGGAGGCGGTCTCGATGGCGCTCATCGGCGACTGGGTGAACGCCCTGGACGACCACACCTTCAGCGGTGCCGTCGACATCTGCCTGCAGCGGCTGAAGCGGGAGTCGGACACCGTGCACCAGCAGCTGCAGCCGCTGTGGGAGCGCAAGACGCGGGCCGGGCGCGTGTACATGCTCGACCACCAGCTCGCCGGCGGCCGCAGCCTGCACGACATGCTGGGCGACCCGAGCCGCCCCGAGGACACCGCGCTGCCTTGGGAGCCCGACGAGAAGCAGGCGGCCACGGTCTTCCGCTGGCTGAAGCCCGACGAGCAGGCGGTTGCCCGCGCCTGGGCCTTGAGCGGGGCCGCCTCGTGGGAGGAGGCTGCGCAGAGTACGGGCCTCTCGGATGCCTTCGGCCACCGGGTGCGGCGCAAGCTCAAGCGGCTCGGTGAGCGGTACGAGCAGCGACGTTCGAACGCCGGGGTTTTCGGTCTGTGGCTGCCCGGGCAGGCGGGGCCGAACCCGGCGGGGCCCCAGTGAGGGTGTTTGGCGCTCGACGCGTGCATGAACATCACCCCGCAGACGCCCGCAAGGTCCTGCACCGGCGTAGTAGCGCCGGTGCGTCTGACATGTCACACATCACGCAACAAGCATCAAGATTTGTTGTCGCTCCGGGGGCTTGCGGTGTCTGGAAGGTGAAGCTGATGCGATCGCCGAAGGAGCATGCACCATGACCACCTGTTTCGTTCTCAGCCCCGTGCCCAGGTGGAGGCTGCGCATGGAGGAGGGGACGGTCAGCCACGAGACATCCCGGCCCCGGGTAGAACTGCTTAACCAGGTGCCTGACTCCGAGCAGCGATTGATCGTGGCAGTGGCTGCACGGTTGGCGCTTATCAGCGGCACGGGCCTGGCGAACCCTCCCTCAGCAGCCACCTGGGCCTTGGGCGTGGGCCAGAGCGACCGGTGGCAGGAGGCGGTGTCGACTGCCTTGCTTGGTTCCTGGGCGGACAGCTTGTCTGGTGAGGGCCTGGACACCAGTGCCCTGGACGCCTTGCTCGCGGAGACAAAGACTATTCATCGCCAGCTGACACCACTGTGGCAGCGCCGGACCGGCGCCAGGGTGATCAAAGGCCGCCGCGTCGAGGGGAAGCACGTCGTCCTGTTGGAAACGCCCTGCGGCGAGAACCTCACTTTGCGGGACCTGCTGGCACAGGACACCTGCCCGGAGGACCCATTGCTCGACCGTATCCCGGGCGATCGGCGCCTCGCCCGCCTCTTGGTGTGCCTTAACCCCGCCGAGCGCGAGGTGGTCTTGGCCCTTGGACTGCCCGGCATCAAGACCTGGGCGGAGGCTGCCGAGCATGTCGGCGCTGACAATCCGCCAGCCTTCGGGGAACGCGTTCGTCGCAGAGTCCGAAGGCTGGCCATCGAACAGCGCCGTCGCGACAGGCAGCAGTGCGCCTTACCGCTGTCTGGGCTGTGGCAGCCCAGCCAAGAAGAGGAGCAACAGGGATGACATTGATGGCCCTTCTCGCGATCCTGCTGCTCGTCGTCGTCACGGTTCTCGTCGGCGTTGGCGTCCTGGTGGTCCTTCTCCATAAGCCCACCTGGTCCGCCCCGGTCGCCGGTGCCTTCACCGCGATGATGTTCATGGCCACTGTTACGGGACTGCTGGTGGCCGCCACCCGAGGTTGAGAGAACCCGGCACGCCCAGGGTGGGGACCGCACCGACGCAGCCCCCGCAGATGCGCGTATGAGGCCCTGCACCAACGCCAGTTGCGTGGTACAGGGCCTCTGCGGACGGACATCGCTGTCCTTGTGCCGGATGCCGTCCCCGTCGGACACCATGCCCGCGGGGCAGACGAGGAGCGGGGCCGCGCGGCTCAGGTATTCGCTGTGCGCCAAGCGTCACCGGGAGTACTCCGGACGCCCCGCCAGCTCGGCAGGCTGTAGCGGCTGACCAAGGTCCACGCAGTCCGGGTGGCGTCCTCCACCCACGCATGCCCTGCGGCAGGCAGGGGCCCCACTCCTCGCAACCGCTTGGTGATCTCCTCCTGCGGAATGTGCTCGTTGCCCTTTCCGAGGTACTTGAGCACGTACACCGCGAGATAGTCCACGTCTTCTGCGCGCCCCTGCCCGCTGAGGATGGCCCTGAGCCGGTAGCCGAACTTACGGCCGAGGCTGTAGTCACCTTCGCCCCAGAAGACCGTTACCTCTGGGCGCGGCAGCATGTCGATCAAGTCGATCAGGTGGGCGAGATCTGGGTCGTCGGCAAGGGTGATGCGTTCAGACACGAGCGGCTACCTCCCGGTGGGCTGCGGGTGAAGCAGACTGATGCCGCCGATCATCACGGTGTCCGTACAGCGACACACCACTGTTGGGAAGGACTGCCTGATTCGCGGTGTGTGATGGCCGAGAGCCGTCGCCCCGTAGCGATCGTGGTCAGGCGCGGCAGCAGGCCCTTGGGCACGCCGACGCGCGCGTGCCCTCACCGCGTGAGGGCCTCGTACCGGTGCAGCTGTGCCGGTACGAGGCCTCATCCGCGTCCGGGCGTCACAACCCCCAGGAGGTGACTTCCAGGTCGTCCAGCGACACTTCCTGGCCGCTGCGGGCGGCGTCGCTGCGCACCCAGTTTTGCAGCTGCGGGGATGGGGCAGCGGTGTTGCGGCCGCGGGCGGCAGCGTCCTGCCCCACGGAGTTGAGGAGCTGCTGGAGGTACGCGGCGAACGCGCTGGCGCCCCCGGTGCCGGACATCGGCCCGGCGCCGTAGCCGTACGACTCCAGCATCGGAAGGACCGTCAGCATGCCTCCGGTGGTCCGCGCCCAGAACAGGCCGCCGCGGTCGATGACGACGGAGGCCACGACGTCATCGGGGCGCAGATCCAGCGGCGCGTACGTGGTTTAGGTCCACCGGTCATTGCCGCCTCGTGCGCTGCGGAAGTGCTTGCCGATGACGGGTAGCCCGAGCTCCAGGTCCATGAATGTGCGGGAGCAGGTGCAACCGTCGCCCAGCGCTGAGGGGCTGGCCGGGTCCTGGTCGACGCATGGGTGGAATAGCTTGGGGATCTCCTGGCTCGCCACGAGCGTGGTGTGCAGGGCGTTCGGCTCACACTGCTGGAGCCGGTCCACCCACTCCTGGACGTACGGGGTCGGCCGCTCGATGTTGACGGTCGCGTTCCAGGCGGCGCCGGCCACGCCGATCCGCGGCTCGGTGTAGAGGACGAAGTGAGCGAAGCCCTTGGTCGGGTCGGTCAGGTTCAGCTCGGGATGAGTGTAGGCGGTCAACTCTGCTCCCCTTCAAAGTCGTTGGTGCCATTGACGGTGCCCCAGCGGAGCACTGCCCCGCTACAGCGCGATGTCGATGTGCTCCACGTCGGTGAACTCCACGCCCAGGCCGTCCGCGCGGCTGTTGTTGGCGCGGAAGTACATCTGCGCGAGGCCCTCGGCCGCGATGTGCTGGAGCTGCTGCTCGGTGGCGCCCTGCTCCCGCGCGGTGAACAGGCGGTCCGCGTAGACGGGCGGGAGGGCCTGGGTGATGTCGCGGATGCGGGCGTCGTCGGTGGTGCCCGGGGCGGCGGTGAACCCGAAGCGGGCGCGGGTGGAGACGACCAGGCCGTCGGTGGAGGCCGCCTTCTTCCTCGCCTTCGCCCGGATCTGCGGCTGCCACCGGCGCTTGACCTCGCGCTCTATGCGCGCACGGAGGTCGCGGCGGGGCCGCTTGAGCTTGCCCGCGACGTACCGCTCCACGGTGCGCTGGGACACCCCGAGCGCCTCGGCGACCGCCTTGGTGCCCTTGAGCTGCTTGACCAGGTACTTCATCTGGGCCTGGGCGCTTTGCGGGATGCGGCGGGTGAATGCCCCTTCGAGCGCGCGGTCCAGGCTGTTCCCGAGCGAGTCCACCATGACCTGTTACTCCCCTTCCCCGGCTGTCGGGTCGTTCTTGATCAGGTTGGCGAGGTTGAACACCGCTCCTGCCTCCTCGAACTGGGCCTCGGCCCACAGGACGGTCTGGGTGCCCTGGTGCTTGACCATGCCCGGCGAGACCCCGAGCCGGAACGTGCCCGGCACCGGCTTGCCCTCCGGGGTATGCGGCATGAAGTCCAGCGGGGACGGGCCGGGCGAGGGGTAGACGATGGCGTCGGTGCCGATCGCCACCGGGTACAGGTCGGCCGCGGCCGCGGTCTTCATCAGCTTGCGGTGCAGACCGATGCGCTGGTTCGCCAGGACGGCGGCGCGGATGTCGGGGCGCCACGTCTCCCGGTTCAGCGCCGGCCACGGCTCGTAGTACGGCACCTGGCCCCGGTTGCGCTGGCGCAGCTTGCCGATGCCGCCCTTCGCCGTCGCCTTGATCGCGCCCGCAAGCAGCGCCATCGTCGGGTCGACCTGCTTGGAGCGGGCCATCGCCTCCAGGAACTCCTGGCCGCCCAGGTCGGTGGTGACGCCGAGGTCGGCCATGGTGGCGACGTACGCGTCGCGCAGCCGCTTGTACCAGCCGTCCAGGTAGCGGCCGGTCTGGGTGCGCACGTGCGCCTCGATCGGCGCGACCTCGAAGCCCAGTTCCACCGCGTACTGCACGGTGGGCGTGGCGTACCAGGCCGGGCCGGTGGGCCGGTCGCCCTTGGGCGTGAACGGGCTCGGGAGCCGGTTGCCGTCGATCGTCCGGCCGCCGACGTCCACGTGCGAGAGGTCGACGTGGGAGAGGTCGACCAGCCACGAGCCGGGCAGTGCCGGGTCGAACTTCGGGTTGTCGGTGCGGTGGGTCGGCCCGTTCAGCCCGACGATGAGCCCGTTCGCGGCCGCGGCGAACGACATGTTGATGTCGATCGCGACCAGGTAGTGGTTCGCGCACTCCTCATCGGTCAGCGGCCGGCACCAGTCGTAGGGCTCCTCCATCAGCATCTCGGCCGGGGTCCGCATGTGGTGCCGGGCGAACTTGCCCTTGAGGATGGGGTGCTCGTCGGGGACCTCGCACTCCACCATGTCGTAGAGCTGGGTGAGGGCGTCCGCGTTGAACGCCCGCTTGAACTCGCCGGTGGCCTCGTCCTTCTCCGCACGGGTCGGCGGGCGCAGAGCGACCATCAGCTCCAGGCCGGTGACCGCCGTGGTGCCGCGCGGCGTCATCACCCGCTCCGCATAGCTGCCCAGGTACCGGGCGAGGTCGGCCGGGTGCATCGTCGGCAGCTGCGGGTTCTCCTTGTTGTCCCACTCGCGGACGTCCAGGGCGTTCCAGGCCGGGATGCACAGCTGGACACAGTTGCGCTTGGAGCCCTCGGCCGGGCGGTAGATCCGCGCCCACGGGCCGAAGCCGCGCTGAGTCAACTGCCAGTTCGCCTTGGTGAGCTGCTTGACCACCTTGTGGCCGTCCGGGAGCCGTCCGGCGCGCCGCTCCTGGTCCGACAGGGCGGTGGGCAGTCCGTAGCGCTCCAGCGCGGCGGTGGTGAGGACGAGGACGGGGTCGGCGTCGCGGCCGTTGCGGTTCAGACGGGCCTGCCCGAGCTTGGCTTCGGTCAGCGTCCACTCGATCAGCGAGGGCAGGGACTTGGCGGGCACGTCCAGGACCAGGCCGTCGACGCAGTACGCCAGGACCTGGCCGTCGTCGACATCGACTACGGCGAGCGGGCCGTTCTCGAACCGCGGGTCGGTGCCCGCCGGGCCGGTCGGCTTCTTCGCCGCCTTCCGCGCGGCCGGCCGCCGCGACGTCGACGACGGCTTGGTGGCTTGCGCCGGACGCGACGTGGCCGCCGGAGCAGCGGCAGCAGGGGCGGGGTTGGTCTGGGGGTTCTCGGTTGCAGTCATGACCGCAGCCTCGGGTGCCGGGCCTGTGGACAGAGACTGCGCTTCCGCCGGGGCGGGCGCGCCAGTGAACGTCTCCGGCGGCTGCGCAGCCTTGGTGTCGGCGGGTTTGGGGTACTGCTCCGCCCACCCGTCCAGGAGCCGCTGGTACGCCTGGCGGCGCGGCGGCCGCGGCTCCGAGCGGCCGGACTCCCAGTTCTTCACCGTCTGCGTCGACGTCTGCAACACCTGCGCGAGCCGGGCCTGCGGGACCCCGGCCGCGTCGCGCAGCCGCGCCCGCTCTGCCGGGGGCGGCATCTCCGGCTCACCCTCCAGCAGCGCGTCCACGGCCGCGAACAGCTCATCTTCGGTCGGCATACTTCACCTCCACCCCAAACACTACCACGAAATTACCCGTGAATTTATCCTTAGATTTGCAATGTTCTTATCCGTGATTTTATGATCACTTCGTTGACCTACCGGGAGGGTGCAAACGGTGGTCAAGGAGACAGAGCCGCGGAGTGCGACGGTCGTCCGGGGAGGACCGATGGGAGAGGAACACAACGTTCTGCAGGAGGTGATCCTGCCGACGGCTTTGAAGGATGCGGTCGGGCAGGATCGGCCTGTCGTCGTGATCGTCGGCGGACAGCCAGGTGCGGGGAAGACGGAAGTCGCGGATCTCGTCCAGACGGTGCTGGACCGTCGCGGTGGCGCGGTGCGGGTCTGCCGTGACCTCTACAAGGCCACACACCAGCGCTACAGCGAGCTGCTGGCAGCCGATGTCCGCTCCGCCGGAGCCAAGGTCCGGCCCGAGACCCGCCGCTGGCAGGCCGCAGTTGAGGACCACGTGCGTGCCTGCGGGTTCGATGCCGTGGTCGAGTCCGCGCTCGCCGATGCCGATGACTTCCGTACGTCAGCAGCCGCCTACCGGCGGTCCCGTCACCGGATCGAGGTGGTGGCGCTGGCGACGTCGGAGGCCTGGAGCCAGCTTGGGATCCTGGACCGATTCCTGTCCGAGGCAGTCGACGGCGAGGGCCGGTACGTGTCCTGGGAAAACCACGACTCCTGCGCGAAGGGGATGCTCGCGACGCTGGCGGTCATCGAGGCGGAGCAACTGGCCGACCGCATCACGGTTGTCCGGCGCGACGGCACGGTCCTCTACGACAACGAACTCGTCGACGAGGCCTGGCGTAGGCGGGAGGCGGCGGACCGGGTAGTGGCGCACGAGCGGGCGCGGCCGTGGAGCGCGCGGGAGACAGCGGTCTTCCACCGCGGGCTGGCCGCGGCCGATCAGCGCCTGCACCGCGATGTGCCCTGCGAGGACCGGCGCCTGGCCGTCCAGCGAGATGCTGCGCGTGCCGCCGCGCTCGCCGAGCCGGTCCGCCGGATCGCCCAGCCACGCCAGGCGGCGCCGGGCGTGGACTATCACCGGCTGTCGGCCGAGGAACACCGGTGGACCTTCGATGAGCTGATCGCGCCGTCGTACTTGAGCGGCACCATCGGCCGTGAGGACCCGCAGGCGGTCTACGTGCTGGGCCAGCCCGGAGCGGGGAAGCTGATGGCCGCCAGGATGGTCAAGCGGTCGATGCGGCCAGGGACCACGCACCTGATGGGCGACGACTTCAAGATCTCGCATCCCGACTACTCGCGGTTGCTGGCCGACGATCCCCGCAACGCGAGCGCGGCGATCCGGGCGGACTACCGAGCCTGGTTCGCCGAGGCCGAGGAGTATGTACGCATCCGGCGCGGCGACGTGCTCATCGAGGGCGCCCCGGGCAGCACGGAGGAGTTCCTGGCCAGCGCCCTGCCGTTCGCGGCCGGGCGGCCCGGTGTCTACCCCGCCTACCCCGTCGAGCTGGTCGTCCTGGCCGTGCGCGAGGCCGACAGCCGCCTGGGGACGGCGCTGCGGTATGCCCGCGCCCTGCAAGTCGGGATCAACACCGCTCGGTTCACCTCCCGGGCCGGGCACGACACCTGCTTCCGCGCGCTGGCCGACATCGTCGAGCTCGCGCAGACCCACCCGGCGATCAGCGCCGTGACGGTGATCCGCCGGGACGGCCAGGCCCTGCTCCGCCAGGAACACGGCGGCGGCCGCCGGTTGGCGTGGGCCCTGGCCGCCGAGCGGCAGCGGCCGTACACCGATCAAGAGGCCGCGCAGTTCCTGGCGCTCCACCACGCGCTACGCAAGGCCCTGCCGCGGCATCGCCGGGAGTTGGACGACATCGCCGCGCTGGCCTGCCCGCTGATGCCTCCGCAGGTGCAGCCGACCAGGATCAGCCAGCTGCACGCGCCCCTGGGTCTCCTCCCGGTACCGAGGGCCACGGGCTATGAGCCGGTGAGCTCCTTCAACCGGGCGGCGTAGACGGCGGCAATGCGGGCCGTCTGCTCCGGGTCGGCGGTCCCCAGCCGCTGCTGGTCCTCCAGCACCTCCTGTCGGGCCGCCGTCAGCTCCCCGATGCGCTCCTGGTCAGGTACCGGTGCCCGACGCTCGGCAGCGATCTGGGAGCTGTACCAGAGGACCACCTCTCGGACGATGTCTACCGCCTGACCTTCACCCCCGCCGTCCAGGTCGGAGAAGTCAGGGGTCGGGGTGTCGGACACGGCCACTCCACCTTCGGGTTGATCTTGGCTACAGGTGGCCATTGTCTCCTCGGCTGACTGCAGTGGGCAGTGCCACACCAGACCGAGACCGGCCGCGGACGGGCCTGCGGACGCCGCGGTACCAGGGGATGCTGTCCCAAGGGATCGGGCTCGGCATAGGTTGGGTTCAGGTGATCAACGATTCGGGGGGTTGGGCGTGACAGGTCGGGATCTCAGGGCACTGTTCAGCTCCAACGATCGCGGCTTGACGACAGCGGAGGCGTTCACGAACCGCCAGACGCAGTGGGAGCTGGTCGCGGCCGCGCTCACCGAGCACCTGCGCCACACCGCCGGCCCCGCGTTCGACGTCGAGGACCTCGAGGCCCCGCGGAACAACCTCATCGTGTTCCACGGCGTGGGCGGCATCGGCAAGACCACCCTGTCCCGCAAACTCGAGGCCGCCCTCACCAGCGCCGAGCACCGCCCCGCACAGTGGGGCCAGCCCACCTGGCCGGGCGAACGCATCCTGCCGGTGCGCATCGACCTCGCCCGCTCGGCCGGCACCGACTTCGAGCAAATCGTGCTCACCATCCGCCTCGCCCTCGCCGAGCTCGAACGCCCACTGCCCGCCTTCGACATCGCGCTGCGCCGCTACTGGGAGCACAACCACCCCGGCGAACCGCTGGAGGAGTACCTGCGCCGGGGCGGCCTGGCGCGGTTCGGCAAGGCCGGCCAGCAGCAGATGCAGTCCGCGCTGTCGGACGTCGCCCAGGCGCTGCTGCTGCCCGGCACCGTCGGCTCGGCGATCGGGCAGGTGACCGGTGCCCTGGTGGGGGCTCTGCGCGAGCGGCGGCAGACCGTCCGCGCGCTCGCCGGATGCACCCGGCTGACCGACCTCCTGGAGGCCGAGCCCGACCTCGATGCGCTCTCCTACTATCCGCATCTTCTGGCCTGGGAGCTCGCCCAGCTCCCGCCGGACAAGGCCGTGACGCCGGTGATCCTGCTGGACACCTTCGAAGACACCGGCGACCGTACCCACCGCGACCTCGAACGCCTCATCCAGCGGGTGGTGTGGCTGATGCCGAACGCCTTCTTCGTCATCACCGGCCGCTCCCGCCTGCAATGGGCCGACGAAGCCCTTCAGGGCCAGCTCGACTTCACTGGCCCCGCGGCCTGGCCCGGCCTGGTCGCCCACGACATCCCAGCAGCCCGCACCCCTTCGTCATCGGTCGGCGGCCGCGCACGGCAGGTGCTGATCGGCGACTTCTCCCCCGAGGACTGCGACGACTACCTCGCCCGCCGCCTCTCCCGCGACGGCCAGCCCCTCATCGGCCCGTCCGTGCGCGAGGTCATCACCCGCCGCTCGCACGGCCTGCCTCTCTACCTCGACCTGTCGGTGATGCGGTTCCTGGAGCTCCGCCGCTCGGGCCACGCCCCCAGGCCGGACGACTTCGACCAGGACTTCCCGGCCCTGATCGCCCGCACCCTGTCCGACCTCACCCCCGACGAGCGGCACGTCCTGCGCTCGGTCGCCCTGCTGGACGCCTTCGACGTGGCGCTGGCGACCCGGGCCGCGGGCATGGCCCACGAGGCGCCGGCCACGCGGCTGGTCGAGCGGCCGTTCGTCAGCGAAGACGCCTTCGGCTTGTGGCCGTTCCACCTGCACGGGCTGATCCGCTCCACCATCCGCACCGCGGATGACCGCACCGACGACCGTTGGTCACCCCGCGACTGGGCCCAAGCCGCCCAGCGGGCCCTCGACGCGCTGGGCGAGCAGTGGAACACCAGCCCCACCCAAGGTCGGCTCCTGCTCATCGGCTGCCTGCGCCAGGGCCTGCGCCTCGCCCGTGACCACCGTCTCGAGCTCGGCTGGCTCGCGGACGCGGCCTGGTCCTACGTCAGCGACTCGATCTGGGAACCGCTCGCCCCACCCGCCCCACACGAGCCGGCCGCCGGGCTGGAGACATCGGCCGACGCTCTGGTCGAAACCCTCAGTGCGCTCGGCCGCCGGCAGCACGAGCACCGCGAGCGCACCGTCGACCGGCTCACCACGGTCGTCGACACCGGCCTGCTGCCCACCGACCTGCACGAGATGGCCGTCTACTACCGGGCCAAGGCCCAACGCGACCTCGGTCGCTCCGACGACTCCCGCCGCGGCATGCAGCTCGTTGCCGACGGCGGCGGCCGCCTCGCCGCCGCCGCCCGCCGCGGCCTGGCCCACCTCGCCCGCCTCGCTGGCGACTTCCCCACCGCCCTGGCCACCGCCCAGACCCTCGGCTGGGCGGGCCGCCACCACCGCGTGATGGGCGACCTGTGGTGGGTCCAGGGCGACATGACCCGCGCGGCCGCCGCATATCAGGCCGCCCGCGGCGAAGCCGAGCAGCACGGCATCGCCGGGGAGCGAGCCACCTGCCAAGCGCAGCGCGCCTTCGTCCTCTCCTTCGCCGACCCCGACCTCGCCGACGACGAACTCGAACTCGCCCAGCAGATGCTGTCCGGGCTCGACCTGCGCGCCACCGGCCTCACCACCCAGATCACCGCCATCCTCCGCGACGCTGGAACCACTACCGGCGACATCGAGGACCGCGCCAGCATGCTCCGCACCGAGATCAACGTCGCCGGACTGACCTCCGCGGGCGCCACCCTCGAGCTTGCGATGGCCTTCCACTACGGGGTCGGCGGCGACCACGACGCCCTGCTCGCCGCAGTCTCCCGGCTACGCGAGCTGACCCGCAGCGGTGACTACGCCTACTACCTCGACCTGGCCCACTTCATGGGCGGCCTCGACCTCCCCGCAGAGCCCCCCGCACAGGCACGGTGGCTGGACGGAGAGCAGCAAACCCGCCGGCGATGGCACGGCCTGGTCACGGCCCGACGTGACCACCTACGCGCAGCACAGTGACAGACGACCTTCCGCTGGCCAGTCCATGCCGTTACCTCAACCCTCGGCGTTCAGCAGCTGGATCTGCACTGAGAACGCCGGCGGCCGCCATGAGGAACGCTTGGTATGGCCCGCGGAGCGCCGAGCGCGCCGCTTCGACGCGTGCCTCGGCTTCGGCCCCCGCATCGTAGGCAGCGTCGCGTACAAGCGCCATCACATGATCGCGGTCAAGTGCATAGAGTCCGAGGTGTCCTTCGATGCGCTCCGTCCCCTCCTCGACAGCTTGCTCGAACTCGGCGGTACTAAGGCTTCCCTCGTTGAGCTGTTCACGGGCCGCCTGTAGCGCCTCAACCTCGACAAGGAGAGATTTCAGGGTCTCCGCACGATGCACAGCCGACTGCAATTCCGTCTGGAATTCGGCGGCGTCGTACTGGTCCGCAGCTCGAGTGACGAGGCTGCTCACCTGGGGTCGGGCCCCAGGTGGAGTCCTGACCATGTCGGTGATTCTCGACTCGGCCGCAGCGGTATGGAGCTTCTGGGATATCCGGAACCCGGCCTCCGCTTGCCTAATCGCGTCAAGGGAGGTGTCGAACACCTCGTCGCGGGCTGCGCGAGCCTGGCGTATAGGGACAAGCTCAGCAAGGGCGAGCAGGAGTTCATAGCAGGCGTCCCGGACCTCATGAGCGATAGCAGATACGGTTGTCGGTCCTTCTAATTCGACCTCGACAAGGTGCGTTGTCAGCTCACGCCAGGCGATAGTGGCAGGTGACGTCGTACCGATGTCGGGACTGAACGGACCAGCGCCGCTGTACTGCTGCGAAACGCGATCGAGGTCGTCGGCAGCAGTGAGGAACGCGGCGTACGCATCTCGGCGGCCGACGCGTTGCATCTGTGTGAGGGCGCCAATCCGGGTTGCTTCGGCCTGGACGTGTCCCGCCCGGGCCTGCATACGTGCGGCGGCGAGGGTACCGACGATGCCAGCAGCGCCTAGGGCTGCGGTGATAACAGTGGAATCCAGTTCCATACCGAAGATCCTGGCGGACCATCCTCCCCGCACATGCGCCGTCGCCGGAACTGACCACGTGGCACGCTCATCCGGCGCGCCCGGCCGGTTCCTCATCGTCGTGCTGATCGCGATGCAGCCACAGTCGGCGTCAGAGGCCAGGCCATCTCTCCTGGATAATGATCCACTCCTTGCGGGCGTAGGCGCGGACCGCATCCCGTTCGGCGTCAGTGCAGCCGTCCTTCAGAGCAGGCGGGATATCGCCAGTGGTGCTGGTCCCGTGCTGATGGTCGTGGCACACGAGTTCGTCGGCGACATCGGATGCGTCGGTGCGCAGCTGCACGTCCCTCGGCGGGTCACGGTCGTCTTCCTGGTAAGGGCGTGGCAGGTAGCTGCCGTGCCCGTGGCACAGGGCGAGCGCGTCCAGGACGGCCGCGGTCTCCAGCAGGTCGTCCCGGCACTCCAAGGCCAGGCCGCTGACCTCGGCGTTGATGAGCTGCTGCTGACCGGCGGAGTTCGCGGCCGTCAGGCGCTGACGCTCCATGGCGTGCATGTACAGCAGGGCCGGGACGAGTTCCCCGATGCGGACCAGGTGCTTCCCGTACGCGGCCTGAGCTGCCCGGCTGGTCGCCCAGCCCGGCCACGGCTCACCCGGCGAAGCTCGGTGTGCGCTCATACCCAGGGAAGCTACCGACCCTCGGACGAGGGCGGAGCCGGAACGGGCCATCCTGGTCTCGCCCGACGGGTCGAGTACGCCGGACCCGGGGCCCGTAGTCATGCCCGTCAGGGTGACCGGATTCGGCTGGGTCAGGGAGCGGTGTCGGGGTCGATGCCCTGCGCACGTGCGAGGGCGAACAGGACTCGCTCGATCGAGTCCAGACGCTGGGCTATGGACCGGTCCCCCGGCGCGCCGACGGCGTTGGCGAGGGAGTCGATGTTCCCGAACGCCGTACGCTGCTGCTCGCCGATCGTTGCCAGCTGCTCGCTGTGCTCCGCAAGCGTCCGGCCGGTGCGGAATGCTTCCGCTTCCAGGTCCCGCAGCCGCTGATCGTGCGTCGCCGTCTCATTCGCCATGTCCACCATCCTGACAGACTCCCCGCCCCGGCCGACCATCATCAGCCGCTCGGGCACACGCCCCTCCCAGAGAGCTGAGCGGGGCTCTCTCGTGCGGCGGCCATGGGGGCGCGCCAGGGTGTGTGCTGTACTTCCGGGCGCAGGCCGAGCTGTGGAGGAAGTGTTCCCGGCGGCCGGAGGGCACGGCGGCGAGCGCGAGGAGAGTTTGGAGGGGGCTAGAGGTCCGCGAACGGCGGGCAGATGTACGTGATGGCGATCAGCTGTAAGCGGGGCAGCGGCAGTGCCAGCATGAACCCGTCCTCGAGGAGGGGAAGGCGCCGTACGCCGCCGGCGACTCCTGGACGCGGGCCTTCGCCGATGTCCGTGACGTCGATCCCCATCTCGGCCAGGTCGACGAGCTGTCCGGCGAGCCTTTCCACTTCAGCGACAACGCGGTCAGGAAGTCCCTTCGCCACGTGCTCGAAGTCGGGGTCGTACTCCCACCGCCATCCGCTCTCGCCGGTCACCCGCCAGCCCGCCGGTCGATACCCGCTTCGTCCGCCGCCTCGTTCTGGATGGCGGACACCTCGGCGGCGATGGCGCGGGCCTCCGTCAGGTCCTCCACTTGCGCGGCGCGTGCCTCCAGCTCGCGCAGGCGTGCTGCGCGGGCGGGGTGGCGCTCGATCGCCACGGTCAGCGCCCACTGCCGCAGGAATCGCCGCATCGGCGCCGCGTCCACATGCTCACGAGCGGCCGCCATCGCCTTCGTCCGGTCGGCGTCGAATGCGGCCACCTGGCTCGGCGCGATCCGCACCAGCGCGGCACGCAACTCCTCCGCGGTCGCCTTGGGCTGCGGGATCAGGGGGCCGTGTCCATCGGCTACTGCCTCGCTCATGCTGCCTCGCTCCCTGTCGTGTCCCCCACGATATCGCGCTCGCTGAGCGATGAACCGGCTTCCCAGCGCACGTCGAGAGGTCCTGGACGGTGTGCTCTCGTGCGGCTGGAGATTCGCCCGTGCGCGCCAGGGCGTTGCCGTGTGCTGTGCTTCCAGGCGCAGGCCGAGCTGTGGCGGAAGCATTCCAGGCGTTCGGATGAACCGGTCTCCGGGACGAGTACCTGAGTCAGCTGGGACTCAGTTCCGGGTTTGACAAGGTCGCAAAAGCATCGTCCAGAGCTTCGGCGAACCTTGTGAATTCCCGATCTCCGAGCCCGGCCCAGATTGTCTCCATTACCCGGGCCGCCCACTCCGTCCGACTAGGGATGGGATGATCATTTGAGACCTGCGGGCAGAGAGTGCAGTAGAGGAAGTGGAGGAACCCTGCAGTCTTCAGGGTTCCCGGAGTCATGTACTGCTCGTGAGCGAGCTTTACAGCCTTCGCCAAAGATTCCGGTTGTGACGCACCATAGAACTGGCATGCCGTTTCAAACAGTCTCCAAACGGGCTTCCACTGCTCATCGAGGCGCGGCCTCCCTCCACCCACTGGAATGGACCCGAGTCGCTGCACGAATTCGGCCTGTAGTTCCGCACGGTCCAGGATGTCGTTGAGATTCATGAACCGACCCATATCGAGATGAGCGCTTTCCTGGAACATGGCCCGCCGACGTTAGCGACGCCGTTCACCTAAACGCAGGAATGGACTATGTCGAGTCCGGGTCTGATCTGTGGAACCGATCGGCACGGATTGACCCAGCCGGGGCGCAGATGCCGACGCCTACGTGCCCGTCGGAAGGCACTCCCGAATCAACGCCGTCAGGTGCCCCGGGTGAGCGCAAGCTTCCGAGGCGTCCAGATCCACCCAACTCCGCAGGACGCCGTCATCGCCGACGTCGGCAAGCCGCACGAGGTTCCATGACGAATCACCGCGGCGGAACTCCCACGGCGAGCCTGTGTTGTCCGACAGCGCGATCGAGCAACCGCACCCGAAGCCGCCGTCGTAGTTCTCTGCGAGCTCGGCTTCGTCGTGCACATGGTGGTCCGTACACAGCGTCGCAGCGCTGCCCAGCAATTCAGCCACCGCTGCGATGGTCTCGTGGGCGTGTGCCGGGAGCCGCCCGAGGTAAGGGGTCTCGGCGAGCGCTCGGACTGTCCGCTCCGCAGCGACGGTGGTGGCCCGCGCTTCTTGACCGGCGCCTCCTAGACCCATCTCGGCGTCGTTGAGGTTCGGATGCTCACTGTCATTGAATTCCGGGATTACAACGTCTTGGCGGGCGTCCATGACGTGCAAGTACTCGCTCAGCTTCTCCAAGGCGGTGCCGGCCGCTTCGATCTGAGCAAACAGAGCCGAGGCAACGACAGCGGCTTGCTGCGGTGTGTAGAGCGCCCACTCATGGTCCAGGCCATCAGCGGTTGCCTCAGCTGCCTCAGCTCCCGCGATTGCCATGGCGATCACCTCGTCTGGGTCATCAGGACCATCATCATCGGTCACCATACGAATTCCACTGCAGACGTCACCGATCAGTCGCCGACTGTCCTTGGCATCGTCCGCTGACACTCCTCGCCACAGATCGAGCCATCCCCTGGTTTCGTCCATGACTCCTCCATGAGCCGAGCTACGCGTTCGCGGCCTCTGCCGCCCAACTGCGGACGATAGAGCGGTGTGGCACCAGATTGCCCTTCGACACGACCAGCGTCGGCGACCCGCGGCGGACCGGGCGGGCAGTAATCGGACAGGGCGAGCCTGGCGAGCCGAGGGGTTCGGCGGCTGCGGCGCGGCCGGTCGCCCTGCTTTTCTCCGCCGACCGCAGCCTGTCCACGCGGTGGCATCCTCCCGGCGCGCTGAGGGCTTGGCGCGCCGGGAAGTTTCCTCAGGCGCAGGTGGCGAGCATGCTCTCCAGGGCCGAGCGCTCGGCGGTGTCGATGGTCAGGCCGTAGGCGTGTTTCACGGAGATCCAGGCGCGGCTGTAGGTGCAGCGGTAATTGGCGAGCGGCGGTTGCCAGCGTGCGGGGTCCTTGTCGGCTTTCGACCGGTTGGAGCGGGCGGAAACCGCGACGAGCTGCGAGTGCACGAGGTCGTTGGCGAATGCGCGGCGGTCCTGCGTGCTCCATTCCGCCGCGCCGGACCGCCAGGCCTCCTTGAGGGGGACGACGTGGTCGACGTCGAACTGGGCGGCCGCGTCGGCCGTCACGCCGTCGTACGGCGAGACCCAGCGCCCTAAGGTCGCGCGGCACTGATCGTCCTTGGCGACGTCTTCGCCGTCCCGGGCGAGGACGGTCTCGCGGGTATCGCAGGTGCCCTGCTGGATGATCCAGTGGGGGAACTTCGCCCGGCTGTATCCAGGCACGTCGTCCTCGGGCGCGACGGTCAGCTCGGCCAGCTCCGCCCGGGCTTCCTCGGGGGTGGGCGGTTCTGGCAGCTCCGCCGCGGAGACTGGAACGTGTGCGAGCGGCGCGGTGCTGGGGGAAGCCCAGCTTGAGGGAGCAGTGACGGTGAGGCCGGTGGTTGCCAGCACGGTGGCCGCGGCAGCGGCCCAGCAACGGATCATCATGACCGTCACCGTGGCGTGCACCATCACGCCGAAGTCTTCATTTGAGCGGCTTTCACCCCAAAGGGCGTGCGCAGGAGTACGAATCCAACCGCTCTCAAGACCATGTGGATAGGGAGCCTCAGCCCTCGGGCTCCCCGGCGGCCAGGTGCCGCTTCGCGAATTCGTCTTCCTCCGGGTGCCGCCGCAGCCGCGCCAGGGCCCAGGCGGTGCGTGCATCCGGCCAAGAGCCCGGCCGCCTGCGGCCCGAACTCGCCCTCCCGTGTCTACCGACTCACTAGCGCCCTCCCGCAACTTCAGGTCGGCGCCGCGGACGTCCGCGCCGGACCTCCGGCGGGCCTAGAAGCGGCCCTCCTTGTCCAGGTTGATCAGCATGACGATCCACACGGCGGCGGCCCGCACCACGCCCAGCGCCTCAATCCGGGTCAGCTCCACGTCCTTCTGGCCGCCGCCATGGCGCACCCAAGGCATCGCGGAGCCGTAGTTGTGCAGCTGGTTGATCGCCTGCCACAGCGGGGTGCGCTCGCCTTCGGGGAACAGCCGGCGAAGCCCGGAGTTGATGTCCTTCTGCCCGGAGGCGATCTTGACGACGCCCTCCAGGGTGTTGACAGCCAACGCGACGGCCTGGCGGTCGTCCCCGGCCTTCTGGGCAGTCAGGGCTTTGGACCAGTTGCTCCGGGCGGCGGCGTACTTCCCGGTGAGCAGGGTCAGCGGGCGGACGGTGGCGTCCTGGACGTCCAGTTCCTCGGCCCCCTCGTCGTCCTCGAGGAAGGAGCCGTCGACCATAACGAGCGCGATTTCGGCCTCCTTAAGGATCTTGTTGACCCGCTCGTCGTAGGTCGACGATCCCCACATGCCGTTAGAGGTCAGGGCCTGCTCCAGCAGGTCGAAGACCTTGGGGTCCGGCAGCCGCTGCAGCTGCTCGTTGATCCATTCGGGCAGGTCCCTGCCCCACAGGCCGGAAGGCACCGGGATGTCGAGCCAGGCGGCGAGGGTCGCGACCGCCTCCTCCTCCCGGGCGTGCACGACCTCCTGGAGTACTCGGCGCAGCCCGGGCGGGGCTACCTCACGTTCGTGACCCAACGTCAGTCCTTGTGCTCGGCGTGGTGCTTCGGCCTTCATTGTCGCCGAGCCGGCTGCCGGGTTCAGCCCGTTTCGTACGAGGGAACCGCTCCGGACGACGCCGGGCGACGGGTGGCGTGCGTTCCCGGGTCCGGCGGAGCGGCCCAGGAGCGGCTGCCCTGCGGTCCCAGGGATCAGGCCGTCGGGTCAAGTGCCATGCGCTGCCCGTGCGCGTGGCTGAGCAGGTACAGCGCCGCCTGCAAGATGAGCGCGACGTGGTGCTTGGGCGGGGTGTCGGCCAGGCCGTGGAGGATGTCGTTGCGCAGGTTCATCCCGCGGTCGGGGTCGACCAGGAGAAGTTCCAGCGCTCTGCTCCAGTCCGCCGGATACCCGGCCTCCGGCATGCTCTGCAGGAGCTTGCCCAGCAAGTCGACTCCACCGGGGCTCTGCCCCCGGGCCACGGAGACGACAGGAACCCGGGAGCGCAGGAGTTCCCGGAGGATCTGCTCGACCTGTGGCAGCGCGACGCACGCCGCGGCGTCGAGTTCCTCCAGCCAGTAGTAGATGAAGGCCCGGGCGAGGGTTCGCGCGCGGGGCTCGGGCAACACCGTCTCATGCACCAGAGCGGCGATCATCTCGAACTCGTCGGGACGAAAGCGCTCGTGGATGCGGTCGAGCTGAAACGCAGTCAGCATCCCGAACAGCCCCAGGCCGCGGACCTGCATCGCCACGGCGAGGTCGTCGTCGGCCTCGACGGGCGGACGGACGAAGACCGGTCCGGCCGAGTTGACGCGCGAACGCGGGATCTGCAGCAAACCCTTGAACGGGCTGTCGGTCTCGGCCTCGATCTCGGCTTGCGCGCGCAGCACGGGGTGGACGTCCGCCACGGTTGCCCACAGCGCGGTCAGCAGATCCGGGGCAGCATCGACCCGGGCCCGCTGCCCGGCGATCACCGCGCGCGGGATGGTGCCCTCGGTGCGGATGGAAGTCCACTCCAGCTTGGTCTGCTGCAGGGCCATCTCGGCACGTGCCCGCAGTTCGGGCAGGCCCCGCTTCCGCGCCTCGGTCGCCGCCCCCGTCAGGAAGTACAGGCGGCGGTGCCCGGCGTCGGCGGCCTCCGCGGCGTCCAGGAGGGTCTGGACCACAGCAGTGTCGATCTCCGTGTGGCGGCTCTGGGGCGCGTCTTTCCGCAGCACATCGAGGAGGCCGATCCGGGCGTCCACGTCGTGGGTGCAGAGGCTGCCCGCCTGCTCGGCAAGGTCCGCGACGTCGTACTCAAGGGTCTGCAGCGCCTGCAGGACGACCAGCAGGGCCCGCCCGTCGTCCTCGGCTCCAGCCAAGAGCAGCTCGGCGAGGGCGAGGGCGTCCGTGGTCGCGCGGTCACGAAGGTCGGGTTGCTTGAACTTGAGGGCCAGCTCCCCGGCCCTCTTCAGGCACAGGGCGGCCCGTGCCCACCCGTAGCTGTCCTGGGAAGCGGCCAGTAGAAGCTGCGCCCCATCGAGGTAGCCGGAGGCCGCGCCACGGACGCGGTCGGGCTTGCGGCCGTGGCCGGCATCGAGCAGCAGATGATGAAGGTGGCCGCGAAGGAGCGGATCACCCACGCAGTCCGCGTACAGGCTCCAGATCTCCAACTGGGCCGGCGTGGTGGGCGGAATCGGCGGCACCTCCCCCGCCTCCTTCCGGGCCTTCAGCACCTCAGACGGCCGGCGGCGCAAGGCCGCGACCAGCGCATCCCGTTGCTCAACGGCCATACTCGAACCGACGTCCATGGCCGCGAGGGAGAACGCGGCGGCTGCGTTGGAGACGGCGTCCTTCGCCGCCGCCATGAGCGCTGTCAGCGCGCTCGGCTTGATCTGCTGCACGGGACCTCACTTTCGTCACCAGCAGTATCGGAGCAGCCGGGGTCCGAGCGCACCGATTTTCGTGCGCCCCGGCGGGAAGCCCACGGGTTCAGCGGCCGGGTCAGCACGGCTGCGGTGACCGGCACCCCGAACACGGCCACCCCGCGCAGTTACGCCTCGTCGGCGTCAATGTCGTACAGACCGAAGCGGAACCGCGCGGCGGAAGGAGTCGGAGTAGTGGTGCTCGACCACGAAGGTCTTCGATTCCTTCTCCGGCAGCAGCTCGACCGCGTACCGCCGGATGTCGAACCCGCCCTCACCGACGTGACGGAAGGAGTGCCGTCGACCGTTCCACCGCTGGCACCAGTCGGAGGCGGTGGGAACCTCGGCCAAGCCGTCGAAAGGGTGTCTTGGACGGTAGTCACGGCCGCGAGCGCGGCGTCGTCAGCAGAGCGGCAACACGTGGAAACTGTCCGCAGAATCCGTCTGTACCGCTGCGCGGGGATTCAGAGTGTTACGAAACCCGCAGACAGCCGAGGCGGCGCCGCAGGTCAACGACCTGCATGGATAAGCCGTTAGTCCCCAAGCGCCTGGCGTGGCAGACTGCTGTCTGCAGCGGACACACGTGTATCCGCACCACTCCTGTTCCCCTTGGGCGCGGGAGTTTTTTTATGCCCCGCGCGGTCGCGTCCCGCCCGTCCCTGCTCAATGCCTTATCCACAGCCCCGGTCGACAGGCCGGGGCTTTTCGTGTTCCTGGAGGTTGTAGTGCATGCGCTGTCAGCCGGTCCGCTGACCAGCCCCTTGGCCTATGTGCTCTGCGTAGGCGCGGTAGTGATCACGCTCACGGCCCTGGTGGCCTGGGCCATTCGGGCAGTACTAAAGAAGGCCCGATCTGAAGATCTTCCGCTCGTCCTGGTCGGCCTGAGCCATGTGATCGGAGCCCTCTCATGCTTTCTGCCTTGGGGAAAGTGGCGGAACGTCTCCGGGCAGACCCCAGCTTCGCCGGAGACAGCCGCAGAGACTGGGCCTGGCGCCACCGCTGGGGTTGCTCCGACAATCGCAGTCAACACCGGAGCGCTGATGGTCACCCAGCCGGCATTGCCGGAGCAGCGCAACGTGGTGGTCGAACTCCCCGCCGCGGAAGGAGGCAACGAACGGTGAAGCGGCAACGCATCTTCCGGGATCCGACTGCTGCCCGCGCTGATGTCAGCCCCATCAGCGATGTACTGGACACCCTCGACGAAGCCGAAGCCACTCTATGTCTCCTGGTGGTCGTGCTGGACCAGCCACTCTCACGCGTGACACGCCTGCTCCAGATGTCCGAGAAGGAGGCGGAAGCGAAGCTGGCCAGGGTCACATCGCGACTGCGGCACCCCAGCCGTTCCCAGAAGATGAACGATGAACTCAGCGACGGGCCAATCCCCGTCTCGGCCGAGTTGCGCAGTTGGGCACGCGAGATCTCCGCAGCACTGTTCCACCAGTGTGCCCAATGCGAGGGGCCATTCGTGCCGTCAAACTCACCGCGCGGTGGACGTCCCCGCAGGTTCTGCTCGGATGCCTGCCGACAGGCTGCCTACCGGAAGCGCCGAGCTGCTCCAGCGGAGACGCCGCAACAGCCGTCTCCCGTTCCCCGCTTGCCGGGCAGACCGAAGTGGAAAAAACCGCGCTCGCCGTCCTGCTCGGCACATCACAACCGAGAGCGAGAGGGCCTCCAAATCTGGTTGCTTGGGTGCTCCCGATACCGAGGTCATCTTGGGCAGCATTTGTCGCTGTGCCAGCTCAAACAGGGTGACATGGCCTGGGTTTCCTGGGAATCGCAGGCCGACAACCTGACCCGACACGCTTTGTGCGCCGCCACGTCAAGCGCAGGATCTTGTGTCCTGCCAGAGGGGCATCTGGGCACTCACCTCTTCGGCAAGGCTCCCTTTGGCATGGCCACAAACCCTTGGCGGCTGCGGGGAGACTTAGAACAGGTTCATATGGGCTTGGACCTCGCAACCGTGGTACGGCACCGGCTGTCAGCTCCGCCACATGTTGCGGACGGCTCCTGACCACACAGATCACGGCCGCTGGCGGTCTACTTGCACAGGCCGCCGGGGCCGAGATCATTGGAGGTGAGCATCACCAGGTGTGCGGGATCTCGGTTCCGCTAACTCACCTAACTGGTACGGCAGGTACGGCAGGCGTCGCCTTGCGCGGGGTCGTAGGGGGCACCGCAGCCGCAGCGGGGCCAGCCGAGGCAGGTGGGGCACTGGGTATACGGGTCGGCGACGGGTCGGCCGCAGGTGCCGCCGCGGCCTTCGCATTCGCGGTGCGGCGGCCGGTAGACGATCGCCTGGGCGGGGGTGCGGTCTGCGGCCACGGAGGCGGCCGGCGCCTGGTCGTCGTCGAGCTGGTTGTCGTGGTGGGGGCCGTGGCCGGGCAGGAGCCATCCGCCGCGGCAGACGCTGCACGGCTGGTCGTCCTCGGTCGGCCGGTCGGCGGGGGCGGGGTGCCAGCCGTCCTCGCATCGCCCGGCACACGCCGTGGGGGCCAGCAGCCACATCGCGACGTCGTCGGGCCGGTAAGGGTCGTCTCCCGCGTCAGCCTTGCGTTCGAGGGGCCGGTTGGCCCAGGTGGTCCACCAGCGGCGTTCGATCCGCGCGATGATCCGGGCGGCGGGGTGGCGGAGCAGCTCGTCGCGGACCGTCTGCGCGACGGCGGGCGGCACGCCGCCGCCGCAGGCGTGCAGCAGCTTGTCGGGGAGGGCGGTGAGGACGGCACGGACCGGATCAGTGGTGGTGGCCGTGTGCTGGCAGGCGGCGCACTGGTCCCAGGTGCGGGGGTAGTAGATGCGGGCCCAGCGGCGGCTCTTGTCCTTGCGCTGGTTGGGCTCGACGCGGGTGGTGGTCTCGGCGGATGCCGGGCGGGGCGGGAGCGGGGCGGAGCAGGTGCGGCAGCGGCCCTGGCAGCCGCGGCAGGGGCGGCCTTCCTGATCAGTGACCGCCTGGCACACCGGACACTCGCGGCGGCAGACCTGGCACAGGTGGTCCTCCGGGTGCGGTTGCGGCAGCCAGCGGTGTTCGCCCTGGCAGCGCACGCATTTGCGGGTGTCGGTGTCCTCGCGGTGGGTGTGGAGGATGGGCCGCCCGGGGCACTGGTCGCACCGGACGAGGGGGCGGTCGGTGTTGCGGTGCAAGATCATGCGGCGCTCCCGGCGTGGTGGGCGGAGGCGAGTTGGTCAGCGAAGCGGGTGGTGATGGAGCACCAGGTCGCGGTCGCGGCGGATACCCGGCGGGCGTGCGCTTGGGCGGATTCGGACTCCTGGGCGGGCTGGTAGGCGGCGTGGGCCGCGGTGCGGGCGGCCGGTACCGCATCCGGGGCGATGTCCGCCAGGGCGAGCAGCTGCTCGCGTACCGGGCCGGGCAGGACCGCGTCCTGGTCAACACGACCGTCAACCGGTACGTCCTCAGCCTTCACCGAGGAAGACGATGCTGCTGGAGACGACACCGGAGGCACGGGCGCCGATGGGGCGGCGGGTTGCGGCAGCGGGGCCACGAGGGCGCCTTCCAGGGCCTGGCGAGCCTTCCGGGTCTGCCACACGGCCAGTTCGCACTCGTCACAGCGGACCCGGTCAGTAGCCCGCCCGCGAGTCAGGTTCGAACAGCCACGCTGGGCGCACGGCACCAGCGTCATCCCGCCGCGGGCGCGGGGCAGACCAACGCTCAAGGCCCAGGACAGGGCATCCCTGCGGAAGGCGTAGGGCCGGTCCGGATCTCCGGTGGCCAGCGGCCGCAGCCGCTCCCACAACCGTTCCGCGATCAGCGCATCGGTCGAGCCCTCGGCCAGCAGACCCCGCACCAGCCGCGCCAGGACCTGCTGCTGGTAGCTGTTGGGCGACGGGATGATCGCCGACAACCCAGCAGCTACCTGCGGGACCCGACGCGACAGCGCCCCCAGACAGGAGAAAGCGGGCGAATGCGGGGGGTTGGTCTGTTCCGCGCGCAGCGCGCTCCCCGGACCATCGGGTCGAGGCACCGTGGCAGCCTGCTGGTGGACCTGGTCCTCGCGCGTGCCCGCGCGTTCCGGCCGACGGCAGGACCTCCGAACGGCTTCGCCGGAAAACCCACCATCATCCGCACCATTAACATCCTCAGTAACCACAGAAGCGTGGTCAGCGTGGAGCTCTGCAGTACCGGCGAGGTCTGCAACAGCCGCCGACTCGCCCCCACCGGCACCGAAATCCCCAGCATCCGCACCGGTCTCAGAATCCCCGGCGGCGCCATGATCTCCGCATGCAGTACCGGCGAGGTCTGAAAACAGCGCCTTGACGGCCGAGTGAGCCTCCCGAACGCCATACCCGTGAGCCTCGGCAACCGGCATCAAACGCACCCGCGACTTCCCGTTCAGGCCCGAGCCGGTCTTCCGTCGCTCGACGTCCGCGACGCCGTGCTCCTCGAGCCGGGAGAGCACCTTCGCCCCGGCCGCCGCCGAGCAGCCCAGCAGCCGCGCCACCGTCGCCGCCGGACGCCCCCTCGAGGTGTCCACCCTCCCCGGGCACAGCTGCAGCCAGCCCCGCCGGTTCGTCGACAGCGCCATCAGCAGCAACCCCAGCCGGTCCGTGGCCGCACCCCGGCCCGTACGCGCAGCCAGCAGCCCGGCCGGAACCGGCTCCTTGTCCTTCGGCGCCCACCCCGGACCGAACAGCACCTCACACAAACGCAGCAACACCGCCAGCTCTGCCTTCGACAGCGCCAGCGGATGCCCGGCACCCACCTGACGGGCCCGCCACAACGGCATCACCAGGCAGTCCAGCCCCGTCGGATGCCCCTCCGCATCCCTCACCACCCGCGTACGCACCGCACCCGACCGCCGCAACGACGGCAACGCCGCGTGATGAGCAGTCGACTCCGACACACCCAGCCAACGGCCCAGCTCAGCCCCCCAGATCGACGTCAGATTGTCGTCCGGCCGGCCCTGCGGCGCCCGGGACTTCGCATACAGCACCACCGCCCCGAGCCGCCCCGTATCCGGCACACCAGCCAGCGACGGATCCCCGAGCAGCGCGAGCACCGCCGCGAGCAACCGGGCACGCATCGTCTTCGTCAGCTGGAGAGGGTTGCCCAGCTCCAGCTCAACTGCCGGACCGGCCTGCCTCGGCACCGACCGCAACCGATGCCGAGGTGGCCGCCCGGGCGCGGTGCCGCCGACGGAGTTGTCGACGGACCTTGGGGAGGCGGCCCGCGCCGCCACGGCACTCACCCGATCTCCCGTACGACGACGGGGACGGGCACCAACGTGTAAACGATCATCTGACGACCCTGGACCGGATCGCCTGTGGACAGATTTCGCCGAGCAGCAACCGACAGGGCATGAGTCTGGAGGGGCCCGCGAGGCGCTCGGCCCCGCAGCACGGACGAGCGGGACGCTCGGTGTGCGGAGCCCGTGTGACGCCGAGAGTGTGTGATGTATGTCACGTTCCCGTGGGAAGGGACGCCACCACACACGGGCATTCCGCCCGACGGGATCCGCCGGACGCCATGGCGGAGCTGACAAGTCAGCCCGAGGTCGTGCACTATGACAAGACCTCCTGTTCTTACTAAGCGGTGGACACGAGGCCCGCTCCGAAAGGAGCGGGGTACTGCCGGCCCTGCCAGGCCGGTACTGCGGAACCAGTCCTTGCCAAGGGACCGGGTACTGCGGACGCGACTCCTGCCAAGGAGTCGCGAGGGAGCCCTTGCTGAAGGGGCTCCGGAACTTCGCTCAGAGCCGGGTGCCAACCCGGACCGAGCCAGACGGGCCGCACGGGCCGCTATGTGGTTGCAGCCACAATGCGGCCCCGGCCGATGACCTAGGTCATCCCAACCCCCCTGATCCGGAGGCTGGCGTCAGTACGCCCAAACACCTGCCGGTGAGGTGGCGTGATCACGTTAATGATCAACGACGAAGATGTGCGCTGAGGTTCCCGGCAACGGGTACGCTGCATTCCGCGATCACCTCCCAACAGGTGCCTCGCCCGGACGGGAATTCCCGCCCACGAGCCCCCCATGGCCTTGCCCGGCCTGCGGGGGCTCTTTGCATTGCTGATCAAGTCACCGATCACCCTAACCTCCGGGCGTCGACACCACGAGCGACGGAAACGCTGCATGTCCAAGAAGGCCCGGAATGCCCAGCGAAATTGACCGTTCGTCGGGAAAGTGGGGCACCCAGCAGCCAACACTCTCCGCCCGTGCGCCTGGTCGCATCGTCATTGGTTCTCGGACCGATTCGGGCCACCAGAAATGGTGCACTCGGGCTTTGCCACGGTGTCGAAGTGTTCGCTCAAGCCATGGTCACTTCGGACAGCCGGCCGCTGAGCCGCCCAGCCGGAGACGACGCTCGGGTCCTGTGACGTGCGAACATGCTCGAACCCTTGGTTCAGGTAGTAATTGTGGAGCTGGGGGTTCGTCGTCCAGGCATCGAGGCGGAGTAGCTGAGCGCCTTCTCGGGCGGCCCGATCCCCCGCCCAGTCGAGAATGCGAGCGCCGAGTCCTGTCCCAGCGTGGCTGCGGTCGACCGTCAATTTATGGACGTAGCGAGCTGCTTCCGAACGCTCTTCTGGGGTCCAGAGTCGGATGTCCGCGTCTTGGTCGAGGGTGACCGTTGCCGCTGCGTCAGCCTCCATCGACTCCTTGATCAGAAACACCTCTCCAGCTCGGATGCTCGAGAGTATGTGTTCGGCAGGGAACGGCTTTGACCATTGATCGATGCCCTTCGGCGCCAACCAGGCTGCGCTGTCCGTTCGGAAACGCAAAAGCCGGTCGATGTCCGCTTCTTCGGCGCGAGTGATGATCATTCAGCACCCCAATCGGTACGGGGGCGCTGTTCGAAGTCCGCGGGGTTCTTGACGCGCTCGTACACGATCACATGTCTGTCGCCCGGCACCACGTTGACGGTCACCTGCATAGGCGAGTCGTCGGCGGTAAACGAGGTCACGATGTGTTCGGCGACTGGAGTGCCGGGACCAAGCTGGAGTCGGCGCACCTCCTCCGGCGTGGGCATTCGCACGTAGATCTCATCGAGTGCTCGGACCAGCTCCGAGCCGAGCTCCGCCAGGACTTGATTGGTACCCCGGGGCACGTCGGCAGGAGTCATCCAGTCGCTGCCCTGCACAAGGGAAAGCGGCACATACGAGTCATTGAGGTTGTAGGCCTCGCCGTCCAAGCGACGCGTGCGGCGCCGAGTGGCGACCAAGGCGCCCTCACCAAGCTGAAGGCGTTCACGCACTCGAGGGGCGGCCTGAACGATCGACACCTCGATGTCCTGGCTGGGACGACGCTCGTCACCGTCCGTGGTCAATAGATGGGTGTAAATATCAACTTCCGGCGGCTTGCGCCGGAACTCGCTCTGAGGCCGGTAGACCAGCGGCCGAATCTCCCGAACGAAATAGCCTCTGGGCCGCTGCGCAACGATCAGCCCTTCGTTGACCAGCACAGACAGGCCCTGCCTGACGGTCGAGCGAGCGGTGGTCTCGTACTTCTCGCCGAGCTCCGCCTCGGTGGGGAGCTTGCTGCCCGGCGGCAGCGTGCCGTCGGCGATCTGCGCCCGGAGGTCGTCCGCGATGCGTTGGTAGATCGGTGTCGTCGGCCTCATGACCCAAGTTCTACTCTGCCGAGATCGTCATTGTCTAGTCAATCGAAACGATCTGTGCGTTCGCCTTGACGTCTGCTGACTCACAGTGCCAGCATCGCTGCGTCAGGCATTGTCTGGTCAATGCGCATCATCTGTGTGATGCGTAGTGGCTGATCTTTGCTGTCCAGGCCTCGAGAGGAGCACCACTTCATGAACCTCACCCGCCGCCCCGCCGCCAGCCTCGCCACCGAGTACTTCGACGTGGAGACCCAGGAGCTGCTGGACGAGATCGAGGTGGAGCTGCCGGATTTCGGCGACGTCGCCCCGGACGTCGCGTTCGGTACGCCGCTCTCGATGTACGAGGCCGGCCCCCTCCCCCACGAGCGGTTGGAGGGCCTGGACCTGGAAGCGGCGATCGAGGCGATCGAGGCCCGGGAGGCCCGGATGACCGCTGCCCGCGACATCGCGGCCGCCGACCCGAGCGTCGCCCGCTTCGTGCGCGAGCGCCTGGTCGACGTGCTCCTCCCCTACGCCGCGCAGCTGCGCATCGCGCCGCCGCCCGCTGAGCCGGTGCCGCTCGCGGCCTGATCTCCCCCGCCGGGTCTTCGGACCCGGCTCCCTCACCCGGAACCGCCCCTGGCGGCGCCGGATGTGGGAGCCGGAACCGTCGGTGACCAGCACAACTCAACAGAGTGATCCACCACGGATACGACGGCTGTGACCACACCGGCCGAGGTGAGTGGAGACCAGTCGGCCACCTCCCGTCAGGGATACGAGCCGACTCAAAAGAACGGATCTGGCCGAGGGAACGGACGCCGGTAGCGCGAGGACCCCGAGAGCGATAACTCGGGCGAGCGGGACAGAGGCACAGGTCCATATCGCACAGCACCGCAGGGCACGTCGTCTCCCTGTCCCGCACCACCGGACACGCCCCTCGGGCGCGTCGGAGCCGAGGTTCCGGCTCTCGCAAGACGACCACGCAGCGGCGGAAGAGGCCGCGCACCCCAAGCAACTCGCAGCCCCGCGCTGCCCAGTCGTTCACCGCCTGCCCCTCGGGGCGGCCGGTGAGCGGTGGAGAGCGCGGAGGAGAACACGCCTTGAACTCAACGCTGAGCTTCCTGCTCTGCCTGTCCTCCCCGGACGCGCTTGTACGACGCGGGCCGGGGACGGCAGGGGGTGGCAGGACCGCCCTAACGAAGGCGCGCCGCCCGGGGGGCCACCCGGACGGCGCATACAGGCACCTGAGTAGGAGGCACCTGTGATCAGCATGCTCTCATCCCCATCTCTCGGTTTACGAGAGGTGATTGAGGACCTGGACCGTGAGGACACGGCGGAGGGTCCGATGCGGGACGAGACCGACACCGAGCTGCGGGTGGTGATTCCGCAGCCCCGTACGGCGCCTTGCGTGGCGTACGGGTGCGACTGGTGCGGTCAGGGGGACCACGACCCGATCAAGCCGCAGGACGGTGAGCTCTGCGGGTCCTGGACGGACGGCGTGATCACCACGTCGATCTCCGAGCACATCGCGACGGGCGAAGTGAACTGCCCGTACTGCCACGAGAGCAATGAGGAAGGGTCGGCCTGCAAGAGGTGCGCCCGCTGACCAGCGCTGAAAGAGCCCGGGCTGTCCAGGCCGCGGCCGCCGATGCCATAGGACGGCGGGGCCTGGGCTGCCCGGAGGCCGTTGCCCTGCTGAGAGCGGCCGAGATGACGGCTGCCGAGGCATGGGACCAAGGCCATCCCGTGAATGCCGTGCACCCAGCCCGGGTGCGCGGGACAGAACCACCCGCGCCCAGGCCCCGCGAAATGAGGAGTGATCCCGATGACCGTGCCGTCCACGTGCCAGCACCAGCCGCCGTGCCCGCCCGCTGAGTCCCCGGACCGTGAGGCCGCGCACCTCGTGGCTTTCCACCCGGAGCAGGGCTGGAGCCTGCTGTGCAACGGGGTCTTGCTCTTCGAGGACACCGGCGAGCTGCTGCCCGACAACAGCGTCGTCGCCCCGCACCGGCCGCTCGGCGTCGAGTACATCGCCGCGGCGGCCTGAACCGCCGCCCGGCCCGCAGCTCCGCCTTCCCGTGTTGCCCAGACGCCACCGGCCCGCACGCCGGTCCGGTGGCGGTGGAGAGCACTGGAGCACCAGCCACTGCTCTGTTCGGCCCTCGCGGCTGAGGAGAACGTCCCCAACTCCCCGTCCCTGGAGGACCTGTGATCAGCCTGCCTCTTTTCATCATCGCCGGTGCCGCCACGTACGTCTTCTGGCGCCTGGACAGCCGTGCCGGACTGTTGCTGGCCGCTCTGGTCTGCGGCTACGCGCTGGCGACCTCCCCGCTGTCCGGGGCGATCGACGGCCTCGGCCAGGGCGTCGCGACCGCGGTCGACAACGCGAACAACAACGCCAGCAAGTGATTGCTCGCTTGCCTGTGGTGCCGGGCCGCCTGGCCTGGGGCCGCGGGGAGGCGAGCAGCCCCGACCCGTACAACCCCGCAATCCCCCCCCCACTTCGATGAAAGGACTCCGCGATGAGCGAGAGCCACGGCGATGGCGACGAGAAGCTCGGATCGAACCTCGCCCAGCTGATCAAGCAGCTGGAGAAGATCGAGTTCCGTACCGACCGCGACCTGTACCAGTACGCCCGGATCCTGCGCGCGATCGGCCTGGAGCTGCACATGCGCGTCGGGATGGACGCCGACATGGTCAGCGCGATCCTGTCCCAGTACAAGGGCAAGTGGTGGACCTTCGGCGCCCAGTCCAAGATCCGCGGGAAGCTCGTCGGCGCGCAGCTGCGGGCCGGTGCCAGCGCGGCGAAGGTGCTGGGCCTGTCCGGCGTGAAGATGTACGCGAGCTTCGTGAGGCACTTCATCCAGCCCGAGATCGAGGCGGAGAAGAAGGCCCGCGAGGGCAAGGGCAAGCGGCCCGGCTTCAGCATCGGTGACAAGCCCAAGGGCGCTGCGGGCCGTCCCGGCGAGGCCGGCGGGAGGGCTGCCTGATGGTGCGCAGGGCGTCCCGTGCGAAGAAGATCGACACCCGCACGGAGGAAGAGCAGCAGGCCTCGAAGCAGGCATGGATCACCTACGGCGGCCCGTGGGCCGTCACGATCGGCGGCGCCGCTGTCGCCGAGACCAGCCACGTCCTGCTGTCGGCCACCCCCGCCAGCCTTGCGCTCGCCGCGCTCGGGCTGGCTGGGACCGGTGCGGCGCTGACCAAGCTGGTCCACCACATCGACACCAAGGCCAAGCGGGAGCGGGATGTGCGCATCCGGCACCTGGTCAACAGCACGGCGGCAACGGCCGGGGTCACCCTCGGCACGATCGCCGGGCTGGAGACCGGGGCCACGATGGGCACCTGGATGCTCACCGGCGCCGGGCTCTCCATCGGCAACAACCTCTGGTCCGCCCTGTACAAGAAGAGCGCGGGCGAGAAGAGCGACGGCAAGTGGGCCAAGCTCGAGGCCGAGATCGGGCTGGCCAAGCACGAGCTGAAGGAGGTCACCTCCAACGGCAAGGGCACGGTCATCGCCAAGGTGGAGGCCAAAGACGGGGCGACGGCGGACGAGTTCGCCCGCCGGGTCCCGGCCTTGTCCTCGGTGCTGAAGCTGGGGCAGGGCCGGGTCACCCACACCGTCGATGACGACGACAGCTCGGACATCACGATGCGGGTGCAGGTGGCGGACCTCCTCAAGGAGGGCTTCCCCTGGCCCGGTCCGTCGGCGTTCGGCGCCGGGTTCGGCGATGTGCCGATCAACCTCGGACGTTACGAGGACGGTGAGACGCTCAAGCTCAACCTCCCCGGCATTCTCAACGACCCGCAGGAAGTCGCGGGCGGCGGGAACGTCGAGCACTGCGTCGCCCAGGGCGTCAACGGCGCGGGCAAGACCGTCGGCAACGCGATCATCGCCACGGAGGCCGCGACCCGCTCCGAGGTGTCGGTCATCATCATCAACTGCTCGAAGTTCATGCAGGACTACGGGCATGTCCGGCACGCCGCCGACATGGTGATCACTAACGAGAAGGACGCCCGCCGGTTCTTCAAGCAGATGGGTCCCGTCATCAAGGCCCGCGGCGACTACCTCGCGGCCAAGGGCCTGTCGAAATGGAAGCCCGGCTGCGGCCTGAACTTCCTGCTGATCATCGGTGAGGAGGCCGCGGACTTCGCCGACGGCGACGCCTACGGCAAGGTGCTGCGCACCCTGCGGTCGACCGGCGGATGGTTCCTGTCCTCCATCCAGCGCGCCACGCACGACCAGATGGACACCACGGCGCGCAGCAACCACCCCGCGGGCATGGCCTACGGCCTGTCGGACGGCGCGGACGCGCAGTACGTGCTGCCGCCCGAGGCGATCGACGCCGGGGCGTTCCCCGGCTGGGGCAACCGCAAGCCCGGCTACCTGTACGCGGCCGGGATGGGCATCGCCGAGGAGCGGTGGCCGGTCAAGGCCCGCACCTACAACGCGGACCGCCCCCAGCTGGCGGCCGCCATCACCGCGGGGATGAACGTGCGCACCCCGATGGACGAGACGACCGCGGCCGCGTTCGGCGCGCTGTGGACCAACCGCACCTTCTACACCACCCCGCTGCTGGAGGGCGACGCCGACGGCCACGGCGCCTTCCCCCAGGAGCCCGCCCCGGCCGCGCCCGCAGCCGAGGCGGACCCGGGCTCCGAGTACGACGACGACCAGTACGAGGAGGACGACGACGTGGCCATCGAGGTCGATGAGGAACTGCTGGCAAAGGAGACCGAGGAGTTGGACGACGCACTGCGGCAGATCCTCGAGCAGGAGGACCCCGAGCCGGGCGCCTACCAAGGCCTGACGGTGGAGCAGGAGATCGAGGCGCCGGCCGACGACGCGCCGGTCTTCTCGCTGCCCGGCCTGGTCGCCGAGGAGGAGCGGATGTCGCCCGAGGACACCAAGGCCGCCATCTTTGCTCGCCTGGACGAGTGGGTTCGCAATGGCAAAAGTTCATTCGAGCCGAAGGAGCTCAACGACCTCTGGATGAAGGTCGATCTGACCGGTCAGCGGTCCTGGTGGAACCGCCTCAAGGGCCAGCTCCTGGACGACGGTGTCATCGCCAAGGACGACTCCGAGGACGGCTACGGATCGTACGACCTGATCCGCTCCCCCCTCACCGAAGGTGACGGAAAGTAGGCAGAGTCGGGGTGCGAACAGTCCGCAGGCCGCGAACTGTTCGCACCCCCTCTCTCCCTAGGGGAATGCACCGTACAGCGACGTAATAAGTCGCGAACATACCAGTTTGTCTCTAGCGGACACCGGGGCGAACAGTCCTCCGAACACCCCGGCGAACACTACAGAAGGTAGTCAGAATGAGCGCCCCGACCGCTCTCCGGCCGAAGGCGGCCGACCCGCCCCGAACCCTCCCGCCCGTCACCGCCGACGACGCCACCAAGGCCCGTAAGTCCATCGCCAAGCTGGACGAGGTCCTCGCCATGGTCACCAAGGCGCTGCTCACCCTCGGGGGCGGCGCTTTGATCTTCACTTGCGTAAATGTGACCCGGTTCGGCGTCTCTCACGAGATCCCCTGGTACATCGCCTGGATGCTGGACCCGCTGGCCAGCCTCGCCCTGATCACCGTCCTGTACGTCGACGGCGTGCTCGCTGAGCACGGCGGCGACTACAAGCCCGGGGGCTGGCCGTTCCTGCTCCGCTGGACCGCCGGGCTGTCCACCTGGGTCATGAACTGCTGGACGTCGCTCTACCCCGACGGCCACTTCCACTTCGTGCCCCAGAAGCCGGACGCTGGCGGCATCCTGCTGCACTCCGTCGCCCCCGCCCTGCTGATCCTGCTCGCCGAAGCCGCCACCGGCTACCGCAAGTACGCCACCCGGCGGCGCGGCGAACTCACCGCGATCATCGCCCGGTTCGAGGCCGCGGCGGCCACGGAACGCGAGGCCGCCGCAAAACGAGCCCGCGAGAAGAGCGAACGCGAGGACGCCAAGAAGCGCGAAGCGGTAGAACGCGAGGCTCAGCGCGAGCGCGAGCGTGAAGAACGCGAGGCCGCCCGCGAAGAACGCGAGGAAAACGCGAGGCTCGAACGCGAACGCCGGAAGGCAGAAAACGAGGAAGCCGCCCGGGCCCGCCAGGCAGAAATCGAGGCGGAACGCGAGCGGGTCGCACTGGCCGAACGCACCGCAGAAATCGAGGACCAGCGCCGTCGCCGTCAGGCCGAGATCGAGACCCAGCAGCGCCGGTCCCAGTGGGAGCTGGAGCAGGCTGAGCGCGATCGGGAGGCCACCCGCCAGGCGGAGATCGCCCAGGCAGAAGCCCAGGCCGAAGCGCTGCGCACGCAGGCTGAGGCCGACGCGGAGGCCAAGCGGATCCAGGCTGAGGCCGAAGCCCGCGCACTGGAGGAGGCCGAGAAGATCAAGCGGCAGCGGGCTCTGGAGCGGGCCGCCGCCAAGGCCCGCCCCGCCTCGGAAAGTGCCTCGCGCACCGGCACCGCCCGCACCTCGATTTCTGCGGGTCCGGCCTCGGAAAGTTCCTCGGAAAACGGGGCCGCGCTCGTCGCGGTCCCGGCCCTGACCGCCTCGGAAAGTGAGGGCCGCGTCCCTCGCGAAGTGCGCGCGCAGCAGCGGGACGAAGCCGAGCGGTACATCGCGAAGTGCATCCTGTCCGGCCTCACGCCCGATCTTGAAGGACTCGCCGCGCACTACGGCAAGGCCGAGACGTGGGTCGGCGACCGCATGCGCACCGCGAAGCAGCGCATCGCGGACGAGGACGGATTCGAGACCTCGGTGATCGAGGACGCGCTGGACGGCTTCACCGACGACACCACAGGCGACGCCGCGGGCGCGGCATGACCCGCAACCCCGAAGAAGAGGAGAGCACCGTGGAGTTCACGTTCGACTTCACGGAGCAGAAGAACGATCCGGTTGAGTTGCTGCCCGAGGCCGGTCCCGAGCACCCGCCGACGATCCTGGACCGCAGCGAGCCGCTGATGCCGATGCGCTACCAGGGCACCGTCGACTGAGCCCTCGCTTCGACGGCTCCACTGGCCCCCGAGATGTTGAAGCCACCTCGGGGGCCGGTGAAGAGGCCGAAGCCTCCCCGGGCGAATTCTCACGCCAATGACACCGCCCGAGCTCCCCAACGAGGAGAGGATCCATCATGCCGTCCTACGGCGAGCAGCCCCAGCCCACCTACTTCCCCGAGCCGCTGCCGCCCCCCTACGGGCAGACGCCCGCTCCGCAGTACGGCCAGCACCTCGTCCCGCTCCCCCACGGCAGCGTCGTCTACCCGTCGACCGCCGGCATGGACGGCGTCGTCATGGTGCCCGGCCCGAACGGCCAGCACGTCGCCTACTACACGGCGCCGCCCGCACCGGCCCCGCAGCCCTACGTCTCCCCGCTCCTGGTGAAGATCGCGCTGGTCGCGTTCATCCTGGGCGTCACCGGCGTCGGCATCTACTTCCTGGCGGCCGCGCTGTTGGAGTTCGCCAAGGCGCTCGTGCTTCTGGGCATCGTCGTCGTGGGCGGCTTCGTCCTCATCAAGATGCTCGCCACCGGCCCCGGCAGCGGCCGCCCGATCAACGTCCAAGCCCGCGGCCGCGCCAAGGTGCAGGTCCACACCGGCCTCGGACACAACCGTGGCCGCCGCCGCTGACACCGCGTCCCCGCCGGCCGTCCGGGACATCGACGTCTACGCCACTACGTCCGGCGCCCTACCCGTCTACCGCTGGCGCCAGGCCCCCACGGGCCTCGCGACCCGGCGCCAGCTGCGGGAGCGACGCTTACGGCCCGGCGGCCAGGACCCGGTCGCCGTCATCGAATGCCGCGGCGGCACACGCAGGGCCTGGCTGTACCAGATCGACCGCGCGCTGCCGATCCGGCCGATGACCTTCGCCAAAGAAGTCGCCCTCGACAAGGCCATGGCGAAACGGCAGACATGTCCCTCCTGCGCGAGGCGATACCACCACTGCCTCCCGCTCAAGACCTTGGGCTCCTGCCTGGAGTGCTACGACGGCACACCCGCCGCCCCGGGCAGCTACCAGCCCCCGCCCGGCGGCCAGCTCGCTGCCGCCGCCTGAACTGCGCCTACCGGCTTCCTGATCCACCCGCCGCACGGCGGGTGGTGACGGGGAGCCGGGCAGCCCGGCCCCGCACACGACGTGCCCCCCCGCCGCCTGGGAGAGCCCACCCCGATGGAGAACGCCGCCCGTCGCAAATCGGCGTCCTGCAACACCGCGAAGGAGAAGAACGGTGAGTGAGCCCACCGAGCCCCGTAACCCCGGGGTACCGCCGCTGAACACCATCAACGACAACCGGCGCGTACCGCCACCCCGACGGCCGGCCTCGCCCCGCGCGGAGCCGATCAAGACCGTCGACGACATCCCGCCCGGCGCCATCGCCGCCATCGCGGTCATCGGCATCATCGCCCTGGTCCTCACTTTCACCTGGGGCGTCCCCAACGGCATCGACTGGTACCACCACCAGGACTGGTCATGGGCCACCCAGTGGGCCGCCACCATCACCGACCCCGTGCACGCCTACCTGCGCGCGCACACGGTCGGCCTGCCGATCACCGCGACCACGGTGTTCGTCATCTGGCAGACCGTCGGCGTCGGCACACTGATCGGCTCGTGGGTCTCCACCAGCTTCGGACCGCGCATCACCTGGATCGTCTACGGCGCGGCTACCGCGTTCATGGTCTGGGACGCCTCCCCCGCCGCCGGACGCACCGTCGCCACCGGCCTCGCAGTCATCGCCTGGACGATCCTGTCCTCGCTCGCACTGCGCGGCCTCTCCCTGCGCCCTGTGGTCAACGTCTTCCACCGGTCCTGACGGCTGCCTGATCCACCCGTACCGTGCGCCAGCGCGGGACGGGTGGTGACGGGGAGCCGGATAGCCCGGCCCGGACGACCCAGGAGCCGCCCGTGACCACCGCCCCTGTTCCCACCGCCGACCGGAACCTGGACGCCGCGTGCGCCTCGGTCACCAACGAGATCGGGCGCACCGACAGCAAGGCGTCGTTGCTGCTGGCTTTCGACGGCGCGGTCCTCGCCGGTTTGGCCAGCGTCGCCGACAAGAACCTGCCCCTGTTCACGCAGGCCGTCGGTGGCCTGGTCGTACTCGCCCTTGCCGCTGCGGCCGTCCTGCTCCTCCTGGTCGTGCGGCCCTGCCTCAACGTGCGCGGCCGCCCCGCCCCGGGCACGTTCCCGCAGTGGGCGCAGCTGGAGGACAACGAGCTCCAGGAGGCGATGGCCCAGGACACCCGACGCGCCCGCGTGAAGGGCCTGTCGGTCCTCGCGGTCTGCAAGTACCAGCGACTGGCGCGCGCGGTCGACGTCATTCTCGCCGCGGTTGCCCTGCTGGCCGTCGCCGTGATCGGAGCGCTGGCATGAGCAACTTCGAATACGCCGTCGGCTTCTTCCTCTCCCTCGCCAGCATCGCTGGCGCCATCGCCACTCCCTTCGTCATCGTCGCCGCCCGCCGCACCGTCGCTCGCATACCCGCCCAGCTTGACCAGAAGGAGCAGTAACCCATGGCACTCACCCTGTTCGCCCGCCGCCCCGAGCCCGTCGAACCCCTGGCCCCCGAGTCGTGGCCGGAGATCGGTGAGACCTGGAAGCCCGAGGGCGTCACCGTTGTCGAGCGGTACTACAACCAGGCGCACGCGGTCGTCCTCGTCTACACCGCGACGCAGGACTACCGACACGTCGTCGCCTGCCTGGGCTGTCACTTCGTCAAGGCCAGCAACAAGTACTCCAGCCGCTCGTGGCTCGAACTCAAGGAGGCGGCCGAGGCCGCCAACGAGCACGCCACCACCTGTCGCGCGCTCCCCCGTGACATCCCGGCCCGCCCGGACGACGACACCGTGCGCGAGCGGCTGAGCAAGTGGGTGAGCGGCACCCGCACCCGCGTGGAGGACGAGCAGATCTGGATCGAGTCGCTGGACCTGATCCGGCTCACCCTTCAGCGCACCGATGACCAACTGGATGCCGCGCTGCAGCAGCTGGCCGTCGACCAGCCGGAGATCCTGCGCACCGACCGCAGCGAGTACAGCGACCGCATCCGGTACTACGCCCGGCGCTACCCCGAGAGCTGACCCGGCGCTCTCCGTACGGCCCCGCCCCGCCGCCCCCTCACGGCTGCGCGGGGCCGCGCGGTGTCCGCCCGGAACCTCTGAACAGGAAGGAACAGCACCATGGGCGTTTGGTTCGAGATCACCTCGCGCGGCCAGGAGATCAAAGCCCCCGACCCCGGACCGGTCAACCCGGCAGGCACCGGCCCCGGCGACTGGAGCCACAGTGGCCGACGGCCCGGAGACAACCCCGCAGGGTGCGCCCAGCCCCGGCGCCTGCGAAAGCCCAAGGCGTCCTGACCACCCACCTCCACCGATCCGCGCGGTTTCCGTCGGCCCCGCACCCTCCCCCAGGAGTGAGGTGTGCGGGGCTGCGCGGTGTCCGCCCGGCCATCCGAGACCAGGCGACCGACCCCCTTGCTGGAGGTCCCCCTTGTCCCTCACTCGCCGCTCCCTGCTGGAAGCCGCGGCCGCCCGCTTCGGCTGGCGCCGCGCCTACGGCGAGACCACCCAGGTCGAGGCCCTGCTCACCGAGCAGGCCGAGAACGCCTACACCGCGGCAGCCGACCACGCGGCCCAGGCCATCATGAAAAACACCACCGCCCTCGCCGTGCAGCCCGGCGTCCTGAACGCCCGCGTCCTCGTCCTGGACGAGGTCCTCTACCTGGAGGGCCTGCTGGTCGGCGCCCGCAACCGGCGCCTGCCCCAGGAGCTCATCGAGCGCCTGGAGGACGCCGTCGACCACGGCCACGAGCTGACCGTGCTGCTCGCCGACACCGTCCGCGCCACCGCCGCGCACCCCGCCGGCCACTGAGCGCCCGGGGCGGCCGCTGGCCTGAGAACCCGGCCGCCCCGGAGCACCACCCCTTCCCTCGCCAGAGCACATCCGACAGCAGAAGGAGCCCCACCATCATGAACCGAACCGTACGCCGCGCCACCCTCGACATCGCCGCCGCAGCCACCGAGGGCCTAGACATGACGACCGTCCTGATCGGCGGCGCCATCGGCGCCTGGGCGGGCTACACCTACTACCCCGACACCTGGTCCGGCGACTGGCGCCTGGCGGCCACCGGCGCCGTCGCGGTCGTCACCGCCGTCGCCTTCAACGGCATGGCGGACCTGCTCATCGCGCCGCTGCGCCGCCTGATCAGCACAGCCCGCCACACCCGGCCGCAGACCACCACCCACACCGCCCCCGCCGCTCCGAACACCCTGGACGAGGGCCTGGCCCAGGTCACCGCCGCCACCGAGGACGACGCCGCGTACCGCGCCGCCAGCGCCGCCATCCGGATCGACCACGGCGACAACTTCCTGCGGGGCCAGGACCGGTGGCGCGGCTACGAGGACGGAGAAGCCAGCTTCTTCCTCGCCCCCGGCGTCTGGCTCCACTACGCCAGCACCGTGGACCGGTACGGTCGCGAGCCCCACTTCACGCTGCTGACCGGCGACAGCGAGACGCCGGTGGCCATCAACAGCATGGCGCAGATCCGCCACCACCTGACCGCCCGCGCCGCCGGCCTCCCCGCCGCCCCGGCCACCGCCGACACCACCAAGGACCGCGGCCAGGACGACGTCCTGGCCGAGGACCTCACCGGCCTGCACGCGATCTGACGGGCTGCCCGTTCCGCCCCGGCCTTCACCGGCCGGGGCGGTGCGGTTGCCAATCAGCACACCCACCGAGCCGGAAGACACCGAGCATGCCGATATCCAGTCCCAGCCAGCTGTCCATCGCCCGCGACGGCGCGTTCGTCTCACGCCGCCTGACCGCCGACATCGCCGACGCCGCTCCCACCGCCCAGAAGCTGGTGAAGGAGCACTTCGGCCGCCGCCCCCTCAACGCCGTGGAGCTGGTGGTCACCTCCCCCACCCGGATTGCCCGCCTCGCCGCCATGGCCCAGGGCGCGGCCGCGAGCATCCCCCGCGAGGTCCACATGGAGAAGACCCTCAGCTTCACCGCCAAGCCGAACGACCTGTACTCCGCCACCGTGATCGCCCCCAAGAACACGGTCCGCATCCTGCTCAACGCCAAGCGGCTGCGCCGCCGCCCCCGCGAGCTCGGCGCCACCCTCGTCTTCGCGATGGTCGAAGTCGACCAGCTGTGCCGCAAGGGCGCCTGGGACCGCCGCATCGCCCTGACCCGGCACGAGATGGGCACCTACGTCCTGTCCAAGGGCAAGGCCCGGAGCCTGTACCGGGCCGAGGCCGAGCTGGAGACCGAAGCCGAGAAGGTCACCCACCACATCGTCGGCAAGGTGATCCGGCAGAACCGGCAGGCCGAGGCCGCCGCCGCCCGCGAGGAGTCCGTCATCCCGCAGAGCGCTGACTGACCCGGCACCGTGCCGCCCCAGCTCGCCCCGGCCGGGACGGCGCGGTGCCCCGTCAGCCCGTACTGCAGGAGGACCCGTTGACCCGCACCATCACCACGACGGCTCCGGCTGAACGCCTCACGGCCGTCATCGCCGACGTCCTCGGCGCCGACTGGACGCTGCACACCGCGCCGGACTGGCCCGCCGCCTTCACCAACGAGACGGCCGACCGGCAGCTCACCGCCCACCCGGACCGGCTCAACCACCGGCTCGTGTTCGTCGTCGCGTCGACCGATAACCCCGACGACTTCGCCCGGCAGCGTTTCGCGAAGTACACCCCCGACCTGACCGGCCACGACACCATCGACAGCTGGCTCGCCGACGGGGACCTGGACACGGTCGCTGGCGCCTTGGCCGTCATCCTGGAGCGGCTGGTCGAACAGCCCCTCCCCGAGCGCGCCGCGCATACCAACCCGCTGGAGCACGAACTCGACCAGCTGGCCAAGCAGGCCAAGGAGCTGGCCGCGCACGCCTCCCACTTCGCCGGCGGCCTCGTCTGGTCCCAGCCCGTCGCCGCCGACGCCCAGCGGCTTTCCACCCTCGCCCAGCACCTCGCGCACAGGGCCACCCGCGTGGACGAACTGCGCGGCTACAAGGGCCCCCGCCGCTGACCCAGCCACCCCGCACCCGGCACATCCTGACCGACACGGAGGAAGTCATGACACGCAGCGCCCGGCCCGTCGTCCACTACATGGCGACCCGGCCCGACGGCACCGTCCCGCCCACCAGCCCCCACCTCGCCGGGTACTACAGCGCCCGGGGCGAAAGCATCTCAACCGTCAACCTCGCCGACCACATCGGCGAGACCGTCGACCATCCCAGCCCCGGGAAGAAGTGGTACACCGACAAGCCGTTCAGCTACTTCCACATGTACACCCGGCCCGGCGAGATCCTGGAGCGCATCGAGTCGGGTTGGCCGGTGCGGCTGTTCGTCGTCGAGCCGCTGGGTGAGACCGGCAACTGGGGCGACGACTTCGCCCCGTACTGGCTGATGTCCCACCAGATCCGCGTCGTGTCGGAGACCGAGGCGTGGCGTGCGTTCGGGCACCGCGGCGCGCAGGTCCTGGCCGCCATCGCCCAGCTGCCCGACCTCGCTCGGCAGTGGGCCGAGGAGTGGGCCGCCGACCCGGAGGGCACCCGCCGCACGTACAAGGCGTGGGAGGAGCGGGTGGACGACACCCGCGCACTGACCGACTGGGCGTACTGGCGGGCGCGGTACTCCCGCCGTTCGGCCGGCCTCCAGGCGGCCAACCAGCTCGCCGGGGACGCTGCCGCACAGGCCGCGACCTGCGCAGGTGCCGCACCTCACGCCGTCGCCCTGATCCGGCTGCGGGCCCGCTGCCTGGTCGCCGGTCAGCTCATGCACGACCGGATCCGGTCGGGCGAGTACGAGCAGTCGATCCGCAGCCTGCTGCTCGGCGCCGGACTCGACACGGCGGCCCCCACCGCGGCCTGACGCCCCGTACCGCCCCGGGCCACGCAGGCCGACACGGACCGCTGGACGGCCGTGCATCGGCACGGGTCCGGGCCACTTCTCCACCCTCTTCGAGATCGGGAGACACCTCGTGATCACCGGCACCACCGACGAGGCGATCCGCTACACCGCCGACGTCGTCCTGCTCGCGGCTGGCCACGTCCTGCTGATCGAGCGGGGCTTCGACCCGTACGCGGGCTGCTGGGCCCTGCCCGGCGGGCACGCGATGCCGGGGAGACCAGTCTGGCCGCCGCCGTCCGCGAGCTGGAGGAGGAGACCGGCATCACCGTCTCCGCCACCGACCTCCGGCAGGCGGGCGCCTACGACGCCCCCGGCCGCGACCCCCGCGGCCGGTACGTCAGCGTCGCCTACACCGCCACCCTGGCCTCGCCCCTTCCGCCGACGGCGGGGGACGACGCCACCACCGCCCGCTGGTGGCCTCTGAATTCCCTGCCGCAGCTGGCGTTCGACCACGCCGAGATCCTCGCGGGCGCCGTGACCAGCTGACTCCGCCCGCGCGGACGCGGCGTTCCTCCGTGCCGCCCCGGCCCTCCCGGCCGGGGCGGTCGCGGTGTTCCGCCACGACCAGCGACAGGAAGGAGATGGGCGTCATGCCGCAGCCGCAGTTCTACGAGGTAGACGTCCCGATACGCGACACCACCCGCACGCTGCACGGGCTGCACGTCTTCACCGGCCAGGCCACCTCGCCCAGCGAGGCCCTGACCCGCGCCCACCAGGTCTACGACCAGGCGCTCGCCGCGCGGAAGGCCGGTCTCGCCAACCCCGGTCGCCAGGACGGCGGCTGGGGAGCGAGCGGGGTCCGCGACGGCTGGGAGCCGGACTGGCGGGCCGCGAAGGCCGGCCCTTGGTCCAACCCGTTCAGCTGGACCAGCAAGAGCAGCTACGAGCTGTAGATACGCCCCGAGGCAGACGCACCAGGTCTGGAAACCGACGCCTGCCTCGGGCCACCCATCCCGTACGAGACGAGAGGGAGTCACCAGTATGGCCTCCACCGTGCGCGTGCAGGGCCCCTTAGGGCAACGCGCTCTGCTCATCACCACCCTGGCCGTTCCGCTGACCGGCTGGACGGTGCACGCCGTGAGCCTGCACCGCCAGCTCGCCGCCGCCCGCCGTGATCCGCTGACCGGGCTGCTCGGCCGCGACGGCTACACGATCAAGGCACGGCAGGTCCTTCGCCGCTACGGCGACAACGCCCTGGTGGTCCTGGTCGACGTCGACCACTTCAAACAGATCAACGACACCTTGGGCCACGCGGCCGGCGACCGCGTCCTGGCCGCCATCGCGCGGCGGCTCACTGCCTGGGCGGGCAGCCGCGCATCGGTCGGCCGCCTCGGGGGAGACGAGTTCGCCGCCGTGACCCGGATCGGCCCTGCCTGCCGCGAAGTGCGTCTCGCGCAGCTCGCCACGCTGCTTGCGCAGCCGGTCGAGGTCGACGACGGGGCGCTGGCCGACGTCGCCGCGTCCATCGGCGCCGCTTCCCCCGACGTCCTCGGCATCGATGACCTGTCGCTGCTCCAGCGCGCCGCCGACGCCGCGATGTATGACGGCAAGCACTCCGGGCACGCAGTGCTCGCCGGACCGCAGCACGCCGCCGTGCCGTCCATCAACGGGCGCCGCGCCGGACGGCCGGGCACCGACGCACTGGGGCGTGCGGCATGAGCACTCCTCCCCTTCCCGAACCGGGCAGCTGGATCAGGGGCATCACGATCCGCCAGCCCTGGGCGGCATGCATCCTCGCGGGCAAGGACATCGAGAACAGGCCGCGCCCCTGGTCCTGGCGCGGCTGGCTGCTCCTGCACGCCGGACTGCAGACCGAGCGGGCCCCGCTGCGGGACCCCCTGGTCGCCACCGCGATCCGCGGCCGCCCGCTGGAGGTCGGCTCGATCATCGGCGTCGCCCGCCTCACCGACTGCCACCAGGACCCCGACGGCGCCGAACCGTGTTCCCGGTGGGCGCAGCCCGGCGCCTGGCACCTGGTCCTCGCCGACGTCCAGGAGCTCGCCCTCCCGGTCCCCATCACAGCGGGTGCGCTCGGACCGTGGAAGCCCACCCAGGACCTCGTGGAGCAGATCCGCCTCCAACTCCCCCACCTGCACGCACCGGAGGGCACCTCATGAGCGGCAACCGCACCGGCGTCCCCAACGCGCCGGCCATCACGCTCGCCGACGACCGCATTCCCTTCCCTCACACCGACGCTCCCCTCCGCTGCCAGACCGACCCGCAGCTCTTCGCGATCGAGGACGTCACCGACCGGGTCGAGGGGGAGAAGGCGCTCGCCCAGGCGAAGGGCGCGTGTTCCGCCTGCCCGATCGTCAAGGACTGCCTGAAGTGGTCGCTCGCCAACGAACCGCTGACACCCACCGGCGTCTGGGCGGCCACCACCGCCCGCCAGCGTAAGCAGCTGCGCAAGCAGCTCACCGAGCGGCTCGGACCTGACTGGGTCGGCGTCGTCGCCGAACAGGACCGCAAGGCCCAGAAGCGGCAGCAGGCCCCGCGCGTCCTGCCACCCACGGTCCGCGAACAGGCCCTCGCCCGGCTGGAGCTGGAACTCATCCCCACCCGCCCCGCCCCGTACGAGCCGTGGCGCGAGCCGATGACCCCGGCCCGACAGGCGCAGAACCTCGCGGTCCTCAAGGCGGCCCTGTCCACCAAGGCGGTCGCGTAGATGTTCACCGACTGGCAGCAGGCCCTCGAAGCCGAGGGCCTGCCCCTCAACCCCACCAGCACCGAGCAGCAGGCCGCCGCGGCTCGGGCCACCGCCCGCCATGCCGGCAGCAAGGAGGACCTCGCCCTCCTTTTGGACGTCATCGGCCTGCCCGGCGGTGACGACACCCTCACTGCCCTTTTCCCCCTCCTGCCCAGCTTCGAAGGAGACCGCGACATGCCCGAGCAGCAGACCCCGAAGACCTCCGCGTTCGCAGCGATGGCGCTGTCCATGTACTACGCCGACGCCAGCACCGCCGAGATCACCGAGGCCACCGGCCTGTCCGAGGACGAGATCACCGCCCTTGTCAGCGCCCAGGAGGACAAGATCGAGGCGCCGGTCGACGCTGACGAGCAGACGACGGCCACCGACACCACCACAGCCGCCGCTGAGGCCGCCGTCGACGGGGCAGTGGAGCAGCTGCTCGCGTGGGCCGAGGCCCACCCGACGGCCGGTATCCGCAACAAGGCGGTGAGGGTACGCGGCGACCTGGCCGAGCTGACCACCCGGCGCGCCACCGACGACGCGCAGCGCGAGGCCGAGGAACGCGTCGTCAAGCTCAAGGCCAAGCTGGAGAAGGCCCAGGAGGACCTCCGCGCGCTGAAGAACTCCGTCGCCCGCCCGGCGAGCACCTCGGCGACCTCCGCGCCCACCCCGATCCGGCCCGGCCTCGGCAGCGGACGCACCCGGGAGGAACTCACCGCGATCCGGACCTGGGCGCGCGCCAACGGCCACCAGGTCGCCGACGCGGGCATGATCCGCAAGTCGGTGATGGCGGCGTACGACGCCGCCCACCAGAGCCCGGCCGCGAAAGCCAGCTGACCCATGGAAACCGACCCAATAGTCCAGGACGGCTTCCTCGACGACGAGATCGTGCCCGGCGACCTGCACGGGAGCACGGCCCACATCCGCCTCATCGTCTCGCCCACGGACGAGCGGGCCGATGAGATGATCCTGCCGTGCAGCGTCGCCGACTCGGTGATGGCGGCCACCGTGCTTCACGACCTGGCCCCCGGCGACCAGCTACGTGTCACCGGCCACCTCCAGCTGCCCCGCACACCGGACGAACCGATGCGGCTGATCGTCACCGCGCTGACCGTTCTCCAGTCCGCGCCACTCCTATCCGACCCGGCCCCCGCGGCCACGGCCGTCATCGAGCGGTACGGACCGTATATCTGCTGGTTCGACGCCGACAGCACCCAGGTGCCGGTGTGGACCGAGACCGGTACCTGGGTGGGCACCGCTCCCGAACCGAGCGACCTTGGGCCCCTGCTCGAAGCCTTCGAGCAGAACCAAAACGCCGGCGGCGAGTAGTGCCCATCCGTCCCGAGAACGCCCACCGCTACCCGCGCGACTGGCCCGAGATCAGCGCGCGCATCCGGTTCGTGAGGGCGGGCAGCCGCTGCGAGTGCTCCGGGCAGTGCGGCCTGGAACACCCCGGCGGCCGCTGCCCGGCCGTCCACGGCCAAGACCACCCCGACACCGGCTCCGAAGTCGGCCTCACCACCGCCCACCTCAACCACACCCCCGAAGACGTCCGAGAGAGCAACCTGCTCGCCGCCTGCCAGCTGTGCCATCTACGGATCGACCACGGACACCACCGGGTCACCCGCTCCCTCACCCTCGCAGCCCGCGCGGCCGCCGCCGGACAACTCGGCCTCCTCCCCGAGACCGAACTCGTCCGCACCGAGCCGCCCACCCCGCCACGCCCCGCCCGGGGCCGCACTCGTACGACCACGCTCCACCAACTGCCCTTCCCCGAACCTGAAGACGAGACCAGCTAACGCGCCGAGTCGGAGCAGCCCATGCACCGCAACAGGCACAAGACCGCGTCGGCCCCCGCGCCCGCCCACTGATCATCAAGCCGCATTCCGTCAGGGCCCCACGCCATGCGGGGCCCTACTGGCTTGCCATCCTCGGCAGGAATCGATCATGCGTCGTCACTACCCGGTCAACCCGCTCCCACCCAGCCTCACCCCGCCGCCGACACCACCTCACCAGCGCCGCTCCTACACCGGACTGGCGCTTCTCATCCTTGCGGTCGCAGCAGCTATATGCGCCGTATCGCTCATGCTCATCGCCACGGTCAAGATCGTGACCGCCGTACTAGCGGGGCTCCCCGGCGTAGCGATCTCCCTAGCCCAGTACTACCTCCACAAAAAGCGCTGAGCCAATGGCGGAACTGGAGGAACTGCTCGCCGACGCCAGCGGCCCTCGCCGCCCGGACACCGATCCGGGCGGCGAGGGCCGCTTTTTGCGTGCTACGGGGCATCACTCGTCGACGCGGACGAGACCGCCGAAGATCGCGGCCGCCCTGGCCGCCTCCGGCGACGTCGATGACGGCCCCGGGCGGTAGAACGTTCTCGTGAACTCGACGGCTTGGGCGCCGAAGCCCTGGCCTTCGTGCTGTGAGCGGGGCTGTCGGACAGCGGGTCCTGGCGTGGTGGGCGAACTATCACGGCGTGATAGTCCAGGCGAGAAGCGAACGGCGATGGGGGAGAGGTACGACCGTCATGTTCGCGGACTCAGCGAGCGAATTATCACGCCGTGATAGCAGACGCACCATGGACCTACCTAGGTAACGCGTCGATGCTTGATTCGATCATGAGCGTTAGTAAGGTGTCGTGCATGGTTTCTCCCGCTTCCGCTAGCGACCGCGAAAAGGTCGTCTCCAAGCTCCCCGGGTGGCTCAAGCAGGACCTCAAAATTCGTGCCGCCCAACGGGGTATCGAGATCCAGACTGCCGTTGAACAAGGCATCACCGACTGGTGTGGCCTTGCTTCCACCCCGCCCGCCGTTGACACCGCTGGTGCCGACTCGTTCTCCACCTGGCTCCCCCTTGGCCAGTGGGAAACCCTCAAGGACTCCGCAGCGGACCGCAGAGTCTCGCTCATCCAAGCCCTGGCCCAGGCCGTTCAGCTCTGGTTGCAGAAACACCCTGCGCCCACAGTGCAGCGCCCGGAGACCGCCCGCCGCATCATCGTCTGCAACCAAAAAGGTGGCGTCGGGAAGACCGCCGTCGCCGCCGGCACCGGCGAGGCCATGGCCGAGGACCCGAACACCCTGTACCGGGTGCGCATCTCCAAGCACTTCGCCGCCGCCCTACTCAAGGAGAGCGAAGGCGATCCCGGCGACGGCGCCCCCGATCCGCTGGCCACAGAAGACCGGCCCGGGCTCGGACTGCGAGTCCTGCTCGTGGACTTCGACCCCCAGTGCCACCTCACCCAGCAACTCGGGCACACCCCGCTCCCCATGGACGGCGACAGCCTCACCAAGCACATGGCCGGCGAGCCCGCAGGCAAGTTGCGCGACCTGATCGTGCCCATCGAGGAAGACCGCTTCGGCGACCGGCTGCACCTCCTGCCCAGCTGCAACGACGCCTTCCTCCTCGACGTCAAACTCGCCGGCGTCCGAGCCCGAGAAGCTGCCCTCGAACGAGCCCTCGCTCCCGTCGAAGCCGACTTCGACGTCATCCTCGTCGACTGCCCGCCCAGCCTGGGCCTCAGCATGGACGCCGCCGTCTACTACGGCCGCCGCCGCGACAACGAACCCCCCGGCTCCTCCGGCGCCCTCACCGTCGTCCAGGCCGAAGACAGCTCAGCCGACGCCTATACCCTCCTCACCACACAGATCGAAGACCTCCGAGCCGACCTTGCCCTGGATGTCGACTACCTCGGCATCGTCGTCAACCACTACGACGCCCGCCGCGGCTACATCGCCACCTCCTCCCTCGACGCCTGGATGGACATAAAGGACCCCCGCGTTGTCGGCGTCATCGGCGATCTCAAGGAACAGAAAGAAGCAGTCCGCATGAAGCGCCCCTTGCTCGCCTACGCCCCCAAGTGCGACCAGGCCGTCGGCATGCGCGCCCTGGCACGGGAGATTTCATGAGCACCAAAGCCGCGAAGCTCGGAGCGAGCGCTTCCTTCGGCCAGGCCCGACCTGTCAGCGCCCGAAGGGCCGCGATCAGCGCCGCCACCGGAGCACGCACCGAAGGCGTCCCCGACCCCACCGAGCTCCCTGTCGGGCAGATCAGCCAGAACCCCGACAACCCCCGCGACCATCTGCGCGATCTCGACGACCTCACGCAGAGCATCACCGAACTTGGCATCATCAACGCCATCACCGTGGCCAGCATCGACGCCTACCTACAAGAACGCCCCGACCGCGCCGACGACCTGGACGAAGCCGCCAAGTACGTCGTCGTGGACGGCCACCGTCGCCTCGAAGCATCCCGCCGCGCAGGCAAGGACACCATCAAGGTGATGGTCGACGACACCCGCGTGGCAACCGACGAGGCCCTCCTCGAAGCCGCGTTCGTCGCCAACTACCACCGCGACGACATGACCGACCTCGAACAGGCCCACGCCTTGGAGGTACTGGTCAAGTTCTACGGCAGCCAGACCAAAGCCTCGCAACGCCTCGGCCTCTCACAAGCAGCTATCTCCTCCAAGCTGTCACTGCTCAAGCTCTCCCCCGACCTTCAAGCCGAACTCGCCAACGGACAGCGCCACGTCGAGCACGTACGGAACCTCGGCAAGCTCGCTCCAGAAGAACAACGGGCCACCGCGGACGCCCGAGCTGCAGAATCCAAGCAGCGCGCAGAACAGAAGCGAGACCGCAAGAGGGCGTCAACCAAGGACGCTTCCCCTAAAGGCCCGCAGCAGAAGACCGACGATCATCACGCCGTGATAAAGCAGGACACAGGCCTGAAGACCACAGAGCTGTCGTCGGGCGGAGCGACCAGGACGACAGAGGCCAGGCCAAAGACCACGGCTACTTCAACCGCCGCAGCCGTGCCCGCACTGCCCGCCGCGCGAGAGAAGGAATCGGCAGATCACTGCGATGAGCAAGACCTTGTCCAGACGGTGCCATGGAGGGACCTGTCGGCACTCGCTGAACTCATCCGAGACCGCACTTCGCTCGCGGACCGCCTCGAGCTGGTCAGCATGCTCGAAGAGCAAAACCGCAAGGACGTGAAGTCCCGCGTTTGAGCACAGCCGTTGGCGTGGCCTGTACGGCCGCTGCCGAAGTCGGTGTTGCGGAAGACTGGTCGGCGGCTCGGAGGACAGGCGCAGCGACGGCTGGTCGAGGGCCGGTGCCGTCGCTGCGTTTGATCTGGGGCAAGGAGGCGCCGCCGCACCAGCTTGATCACGGCCAGCTGATCGAGCAGCTGGCCGGCGTGGACATCGCCGTGTTGCATGACGAGTGTGGGGCGGCCCTCGACCAGGTTGTCGAAGCGAAGTTGCAGGGGCTGTTTTGGGGCGAGCCGTTCGAGCCTGAGCCCGCTGTCGATCTGATGAAGGCGCTGGAGGACACCATCCACCGGACCCAACGCGGCGGGCCGTACCTCGCCTTCGCCCGCACCGTCGGAGTTAGCTGGGCAGGAGGTCCCGGGCGGGGCAGGCCGTGCAGGCTTCGCTGCCCGGCCGGGCGAGCTCGCGCAGCACCTGGTCGTGCGTGAGGTCCGCGCCGTCGGTCGGCACCCAGCAGGATTCGTGGTGAATGACGCGGCGGCCGGCGCTCCCGGCGGGCGCGGGCAGATGCTGCACACTCCAGCGCCCCTGAGGGACGGCAGCGGGAGAGTGGGGTGCTCGCCGAGGAAGACGTTCCCTTTTGGTGGGCACTGCCGAGTAGTCGGTGCCCTCGATCGGCGTGACCAGGCGCGCGGGGACGCGGAAGATGAGGGAGTCGGGTTCGACGGGCGGATCTGAGCGCCCGAGATGGCGATGCTGAGGTATCGGGCACCGGCGTCACCGGGAGAAACGCCCGCGCCTCCGGGCCGCCAGTCGCGCGGTCACCTGAGCGTCCGGCTCCCCCCCTCAGGTCTGGTGACTTCCGCCGGAATTCACTCGAACGGGAGGTATCAGGGGGCGCGTGCGCCCCATGCGCGCCCCCGCTTGACTGTGACGTGCGCCACGGAAGGGGGCGTTCCCGTGATTTCCCAAGAGGGCCGTTTCATGCAAACGCTCAGTTCACGGGTGGTTACTCAAGGGTATGAATATCACCTTCCGCATTCGTAGTGTTTCGCGTAGTGATTTTGGTCGGCTCGTTCATGCGTCTCTACGCGTCAATACGGCTTAGCTGGTGTCCAGGCCACCTTTGGCCTACGGCGTCCGAATAACGGGCGCCGCCCGACGAGTCTTCGAAGAAGAGGACCACCTCCGTGACCGACCTGTTCGACGATGGGAGCCCGTCCGTCCGGGCGCCGCATACCCTCCCCTTGGAGTTCGAGGCGCACTACATCACCAACCAGGTGGCGTACCACCAGTACGCGCTGATTCACCTGAAGACCTTCGAGGCCGCCGAGGAAGCGATCCATCGGGTCTTCCTCGAGATCCTGCGGCACTGGGAGGACCTGCTGAAGGAGGGCAACCTCCAGCAGCAGACCTGGGCCATCGTGCGACGCGTCGTCATATCCCAAGCCCTGATCGACGCCCAAGCCCGGCTCACCACCATCGACAACCCGGTCTACAAGGCGGTCGCCAAGCTGCCGCCCAGGCAGTTCGACGCCTTCGTGATGCGCGCGTGGATGGACAAGAGCTCCGCGGACGTCGCCTGGTACATGGGCGTCACCACCAGCACCGTCGACTACCACGTACGCAAGGCCCGCGAGCGCCTGGCCCACGCGCTGGGCAAGCCCGGCCGGATGAAGAAGACCGGCAGGACCACCCGCAAGACCAGGAACCAGAACAAGGGGGAGTAGCACATGACCGCCATTGACCAACTGCTGGCCGACGCGGCCCCGCCGGTCCACAAACACCACTTCGACGTGGCCGCCGGGCTGCGGCGCCTGGCGCGGGAGGCCGGCTACCACCTGCCCGGTCCAGAGACGCAGCGACTGCCGGACACCGGACAGCGACTCAAGGCCGTCACCCGCTGGTGGCTCACCAGCCCCAAGGCCGCCGCCCACGTCGACCAACTGGTCACCGAACTGGACGAGAACGCCCCGAGCCCCATCTACACCATCGCACCGCTGGATGTGCACGGTGCGCAGGTCTTCGCCTGCCTGCTCCACCTGACCGGCCATCCCGAAAGCGCCCAGTTCTGGTGGGAGCTGGCCGCCGGCGCGGATGTCCGCGGCGCGGCCTACTGCCTCCACCTGCACCACCTCAGCCGCGGCGAGGATCGCGAAGCGGCCCACTGGCTGCTGGAGGCCAAGCGCGAGCGGGACCAGCACACCGCGGAGGGGACCCGCGAGGGCATCGAGGCCTTGGACGACAGGTTCTTCAAAACCTTCGAGCGGTACATCCGCCACCACGACGGAGCTGCTGCGGCCCCGACTGCCGACCTCGACGCGGAAGTCGATCGCCTCGCGTGTGAAGACGGCGGTCTCGTCGGCCATCCCGACCAGCAGCTCGCCGACCGGCTCCACGCCTTCGCCAGCCGCCACTGACACACCACTGGAAACACGAAGGAGCCCAGCTCACCGACCCCCGGTTCCGAGGCCAGGGTCGAGACGGGCCCCTCGCGACGATGCACCCCGCAGAAGAGGAGCACCTTCCGTGAACAATAGCTTCAACTCCGAACCATCGGGAAGGAACCGGCGAATCGACCGACTCGTACGCTGGTTCGCCCGACGCCGACGCGCCATCGCCGCCCAACTGCTGCGCGGCGCCTGCTATGGCATCGGCACCGGCGCCGCGGGCTTCGGCTTCTGGTGGATCGAGTGGTGGCTCCAGCACCACCACTGACCCGCCAAACGGCAATAGAGCCCCGGGAAACAGCCATTACGTCCCGGGGCCCCGGCATGTCGTCAGCTACGGGGCGAGTGCGTCCTGGCAGCGGGGGCAGGCGACCGGGGTGTCCTGCGGCAGGTGCCGGGAGGTGCGGTCGGTGTCGGTACCGCAGGCGAGCCACCACCGGCTGGAGACCGGCAGGCGCCGGGCGGCATGGGCCGGGCTGTAGATCGTGGACACCCGCCCGTCGTACGGCGGGATCGCGCCGATCAGCGCGTACCCGATACGGCGGAACCGGCCCGCGCTGGTACGTGGGCTGGCGTGGAACAGGCGCAGGGGCTCGGGACGAAGCGGCAGCAGCGTTTCAGCGTCCTCGACCGGCACGTCCGCGGAACCGGTGGTGTAGTCGTCGAGGACCCGGACGATCCGCGACCCCGTACAGGCCACGTACAACTGGCCAGCCTCGACGACGTGCGGGCTGTTGGGGGCCATGGGGTGCTCCGGAGCGTCAGGACGGGCGGCGGCCGCCACAGCGGCGACGGCAGCACCATAGCGCGGTAGTGGAGCGAACCGGTGAGAGCGATCCGGAGTGCTACTGGCCACCGGCGTGCCGAGCCCGGTGAGGCGAACTCCGATCCACACCCCCCAGCTACGGGCCGGTGAAAATGGTATGCGTGCCGATGCGGTGCCACACGATGTGGCGGGCGCCGCGGACCCGCTCCCGGCCGTAGGACCACGTTGCGCGCCCGTCCGGCGCCCAGGTGAGTTCGTAGACCCCAGGCGCGCACTGCACGCCCTTGATGCGCAGGCCCGGCCGAAAGGGGCGGCCCGTGCGGAGATCGGGGACGAACGTGTCGAGGACGACGCGGCGAAAGCGTCGACGCTGTGCGGGGGTGAGGCGGCGGAGGTCGGCGGTGAAACGGGGGAGGGTCTCGAAGGTGGGCACGAAGGTCTCCTCCGGGGCAGCACGACGAAGCCCCCGGCGGTAACCGGGGGCTGAGGGTTGGTCGGTGGGAGAGGGATGGTGCCGGGTGGTGGTGGGTGTTCTTCGACGGTTGTTGGTGGGTGCCTGTGGGTGGTGATGGTGGGTGTCTGTGGTGTGTGAAGGGTGGTGCTGGAGAGCGATGACACTGGCTCGCCGGCCGGAGCCGCTTCCCGCCTGACGGGCACTCGGGAAGACGAGTTCAGCCGCCGCTCCCGCCTGGCGGGACGTAAAGCTGATCGCCCGTTTTTGCAGTTCAGGGCGGTGTGGCCTGGTCTGCATGATGGATATCGCGAAGATCACTGCCGGGCAGATGTACCGGTACTACCTGCGCCAGGTCGTCGTCGGCGACGGGCGCCGTCCGGCCCACAGGCCGCTTCGTACGGCGCAGGAGGAGGCCGGGGTCCCGGTGGGGCGTTGGATGGGCCGGGGTCTTGCCGCTCTCGGCCTCGCGCTCGGGGAGGAAGCCACCGAGGAGCAGCTGCGCAGCCTGTTCGGCGAAGGCCGGCACCCGCACGCCGACCAGATCGAGGCCGGCCAACTGGCAGCGGGGAAAACCCCCGCGTCCGCGCGCCGGGCCGGGGCGCTCGGCCGCAAGGTGAAGGTCACCGGGGTCGATCTGGTCTTCCGCCTGCAGCCGACCCTGCAACTGCTGTGGGCGCTGGGAGATGAGGAGACACGGAAGGCGATCGAGGACGCGCACGAGCGGGCCATCGCCGTGGTGCTCGCCTGGATCGAGGACGAGGTCGCCGTCATCCGCTACGGCGCCGACGGGGTGGAACGCACCCGTCCCGCGCACGGCCTGGTTGCCGCGCGCTTCCGCCACTACGAGGCCCGCTCCGGGATGCCGCTGCTGCACGATCACCTCCTGTTGTCGGTCAAAGCCCAACGCCCGGACGAGGAACACCCGAACGAGGGCGGTGCCTGGGGGTCGGTTCACACCGAGGCCCTGTACGAGTCGGCCGTCGCCGCGTCGGCGCTCTACAACGAAGTCGTGATGGCTGAGGCGTGTGAGGCGCTGGGGCTGGCTTCCGAGCCGCGCATCGTCACCGCCGGGCGCCGCCCGGTGATGGAGGTGGCTGGTGTTCCGCACGAGTTGATCGGCTGGACCGCTCGCCGGAGCGAGCAGATCGCCGCCTGTCTGAAGGACCTGGAGCACGAGTACGTCACCGCCACCGACGACGACGGGAAGTTGAAGTTCGCGCCCCAGGTCTCCGAGCGGGCCCGGGCGAAGCTGAACCGGATCGCCGCCCGCAAGACCCGCCCGGCCAAGCCGCGGGCCCGCTCCCTCGTGCAGCTGCGCGAGGACTGGAAGACGAGTGCGCGCGCGTTCCTCGCCGCCGGCGCCGACGTCATCGACTCCCTCCTCGAGCGCGCCCGCGCCGCGGCTGCCGCGATCCGGGCCCGCGTCGCCGCCATGGTCGACGTTGGCCTGGCGGCCGTCGCCGTGACCGCCACCGTGTTCGTGATGCACAAGGATGGCTACTTCCACCGCCGCCACCTGCTCGCCGAAGCCCGCCGCCACCTCGCCCTCGTTCTGCGCGGCCGGCGCCGCGAGCCCGGCCTGGACGACCGCATCGTGAACGAGGCGCTCGCCGAGCACTGCACCGACATCACCGAGCCCCGCACCGCGCGCGGCCAATCGCCCAGCTACCGCCTCTACACTGCCCGCTGGGCACCCACCAGCCCACCACCTTCACCGGCACTAGCCGCCGCGCTCGGCGGAGACCGGCCACCGGCCGGCGACCCGGCCGCACCCGTCTTGCCGATGGAGCCGGGGGAGTGGGACATCCCGCGCGTGCCGCTGCGCCACTACCGCGCCGTCATCGCCATCACTGTGCTCACCGCCCGGCTGCGCACCGCGCGTCGCGCTGGCCGCCCCCTGTACGACACGGTCGCGCACCAGCAGGCCGCGATGCCCGAGCAGTTGACCCTCTTCACCCAGAAGGAGCGGCCCGCGACGAGGGCCCGCCCGGTGGTCGATGTCGCGGCCCTGCGCACCGACCTGGAGGCGCTGGAGCTGACCACCGAACAACTCAGCCACCTTGAGCGCGTCGGCCAGCGGTTCGCCGCGTTGAGGAAGGACACGCACCAGGCCGCCAACAGCAGTCCACCGCAGGAGCAGGACGCTTCGGCTGGGCGCCGACAGGACGAGCAGCACGCGCAGCGCCAGCTTCCGCGCGAGCCCGGACGAGGTCACGGTGCACCGCGCTGAGCGGTGCCGCCGCGGTAGGGCGGAGTGCCGGGAGTTGCTCTGCCGTCTCGCTGGCCAGCCGCTCGGCGATGCGCAGGCTCTCGCGCTGAACGAGTAAGCCCGGCCGGAAGCCTGCGGGGGTGGCGGGAAGGCGGCCAGGCGCGTACCGCCGGCCGTTGGGCTGACCGCTGGGGCGGTGGTCGCGGTCATCGTGGGGGTGTCTGGGGCGGGACTTCGGTGCTCTCGCCGGTGGGCGTGCCGCAGTACGCAGCGCTGAATCGGAGCGATCATTCGGCCGTATGCGTGAATCGCGGCACGGAAATGCCGCCGCTTGAGCGACAGCTTGGACTATCCGAGTGATGAAGTGCCCTGAATTGTCGGTAGCCATCAATACCTTCCGAGCCATGGAAGACGAATGGGTCGAGCCTCGGGCTCGGCGTGAGAACGGCTTCAATCCTGAGCAGGAGCAACGGGGTCGGCAGCTGGTGGCCCGCGACGATTTGCTCACCGGTGAGCGGCAGACGACCCGGCTGGCGCTCGGCGACCTCCTCCTGGAGGTCGCTCCCCCCGCGGGAAACGGGGTGAACTCCGGTACCTACGAGGTCTTGAAGGGGTTCGCCGCAGTCCTCGGCATCAGCCTGGATACAGCCCGGGAGTACCGCAGGGTCGCCGCCGCTTGCACGGGCGAGATCAGGGATCGTCTTGCCCAAGCCGGTGTGTTGGTCCCCTACTCGGTGATCCGTGAGGCAGCGGTGGACGATGGGAGCGCGTCCGCCGCCGGGCGGTGGCAGACGCTGTTCCAGCTGCTGGACGAAGCCGCCGGCAGTGGGGAACGGGTCACCGTGCCTCGATACCGCCAGGCGCTCGGCAGCCAGCCGACGGTACAGCCCGTACTGAACCTGACCCCGGAGCAGGTCTTGCAGCAGATGGATCGCGAGGATGTCCGGGCCGCGGTCCTCGCCTGCGTGACCCGTCCTGACTTCCTGCGCGAGACCCTGCTCACTGACCCCATGGCCGAGGTGAACATCCGCGAAGGCCTGGCCCACGTCGAGCGGGCCACCCGCAAGACGGCACTGCCCTCCCAGCAGAGCGCGGACAGCGGCGACGAGCAGCTCCTGCACCGCCTCCGCCGTCGCGTCAACACCGTGCGCGAGGTGGTGCGGATGCACCCAGAGCAGGTCCTCAACATCGCCGACCACGAGACACTCGACGAACTCACCGAGATCTTCCGAACCCTTGCAGACTGGCTCGCTGCCATCGAGAACGGAAAGAAGGAGACCGCCCGGTGAGCGCCTCCCGCATGTCGGCCCTGTCGGCCTCGACCCGCCAGTGGGTCATGGACACTTACCTTCAGCTGCTCGCGCAGCACCCGGGCGAGTACCAGCGCCGCCGGGCCATCTTCGACTCCCTGATCGAAGGCGCCGGCAATGGCGAGCTCAACGCCCTGGAGTACCTGCGGGCCCTGACCGCTCCAGGGCTCGCAGCCCTGGAAAAGGAGATGGCCGAGCGCTGCATCAAGCTCGGCGAGGCCACGCTCGCCGACGCCGTGGACACCGCGATCGCCACGACGGCAACGATCTCCGAGGGGACCGGGAGCAGCGACATCATCTCCTGCAGTGGCCCGCCGCTGCCCACACAGCGAGCCTTGTTCCCGATCGATGTCATCGACGCCAAGATCAGGGACGTCAAGGAGCGGCTGGCGCGCATCAACGCCGAGCACCGGCGGTTGCTGGAACAGGAGCACGACAGCCGTGAAGTCCGCAAGATGCTTCGGGCCGAGAAGAAGCTCCTGCAAGACGAGCTTGCCGATCTCACCGCGGCGAAGAATCGCACCAAAGCCGCACCGGAAACCGGGAAAGACGAACTGACCAAGCTCGGCCTCGACCCGTACGCGGTAGAAGCCGACGAGAACCTCGAGGTGATGCTGTGACCATGGCCACGCCTTCCATGCTGCTCTCCTCCGCGGCCTGGCACGACTACTGGAAGAACATGGTCCCCACCAACCAACGGGAGCAGCGCCGCGGCGCGCACATCGCGGACATCGTCACCATCGAGGGATGCGTGGTGGAGGTCCAGCACGCAAGCATGTCACCGACCAAGATCGGTGGCCGCGAACTGGACCACGGCCACATGGTCTGGCTCTGGGACGCTCGCTCGGCGTACCTCTCCGGCCAGCTCACCCTGACCGGTGTCCACGCGGGCTTGGTCACCTTCCGCTGGCGGAACCACCGGCGTAATCTGCGCGCCTGCCGCCGCACCATCTACCTCGACCTGGGACACCTTTCAGGCACCCGGCAACGCGCGGTCCTCAAGGTCCTCAGCTTCGGAGAGGACGGTATGGGCACGGGACATCTCCTCTCCCACCACGCCCTGCGGCTGTGGATGACGTGCGGAATCTCTCCTCGTCCGCTGGCGTCGCTGCCTGACGAAGCTTCCGTCGGAGCGTGAGACACAACGACGCTGAGCGACTCCAACACTGGGGCACAACCCGTCAGGGCGGGGACGGGTGAAACCGGGCGGGGCCGGACCGGATCGTCATGCTCGGCCCCGCCGTTCGTCCGTACTCCGCTACGTCTGCCGCATGCCGGTGGCGGAGAGCTGTTCCATGCGCACCGGGACAGCGTCGTGGCTCTGACCCCGGGCAAGTCCCGGTGAGGGTTGACCGCCGCACGACAGCGGGACGCGGACAAGGAGATCCTTCCCGCGCCCCGTACATCCGGCTGCCAGTGCTCAAGCCGCAGCAGCCTCCCTCTCCTTCGCCTTCACCAAGGCGGCAAGCGGGGAGCGCCGGCCTTTCCCGACGTTGCGCAGCTGCTCCCAGTCGACCTCGGGATGCGCGGCGACCACCGCGTCGACCGACGCCGTGGTGAACATCGGTACGTCGACCGCCCCGGCCCGCGATGTGCCGAACCGGACCTCGCGCCACTCGGTGGGCTCGATCCAGCCCAGGCGCCGCATCCAGTCGAAGTCGACTCGCCTCACCCCGAGGCGTTCGGCGGCCTGATCGGGGCCGAGCGGGATGGCGGCGGCGACCAGCTCGGCCAGGTCTTCGTGCTGGCACACGGCGTCGATCTGGTCGGGGTTGAGGAGCGAGCCGTCCGGGTTGCCGCTGAGCTCGGTCAGCAAGCCGTGCGCGATGAGCCGGCGGACCACGAACGCGGTCACGTTCGCCCGCTCGCCGTACACGGCCGGGTTCGGCGAGCCGAGCGCTTCGGCGATCCGGTCCGCGGCCGCACTGCCCGCGATCGGCTCGCGAGGGAATGCGGACCGGATCTCGTCCGGGTCCATCGCCTCCACGGCAGCCCGCGACCACTGGTAGGAGGAGGCGTCCGGGACCGGGACGAGGCCGGTGTGCCGCGCCCACCGGAAGGCCGTGATCGCCACTCGGAGACGTCCGGCGGCCTGGCTTTCGTCGTACTCGGTGCGTCGTGCCATGGGGATCTTCCTCTCTCGTGGTCAGCCCGGAGCGGGCGAACACGACCGTGACAGAACACCTGAAAATCTGTCAAGCACGCATGAACCAAGGCAAGTTGGACTTATTCGGTTAGATTCGCGCCCGCGTACGTGAGGGAGAAATTCACCCGCGCGGCCGTCCGGCGCCCGTTTGGCTATGCGCAGCGATCTGGGCGCCGACGAGGCGTGGGAGCGGGCTGCGGCGGCCGCTGGTCGGCTGCCTGGCCGACGGCGGCGGGCCGGACCGCAACGGCGACGAGCCCCGTCCCGTTGGAGCTCAACGGCCCTGGCAGGGGGGTGTACCGAAGGTTGGCTGAACCGTTGGCTGGGCGGTTGCACCCAGTGGGGGACCGAAGGTACGACCGGAGGTGTGAGTCTCCCAAATCGGACACCGATCGTTTCTGCAGGTCAGACCCCGTGGGCAACCTGGTCCGCGGTGGCGACACCTCTTCCCCACGCGATAGCCGAAGGAATCCGAGGTGAAGCGGCCGGATCGGGCGGAGGAGCCGGGAAGGCTCGGGGACAACCGAGTGCCGCGGTGGATGCAGTCCGTACGTCGGTCAGCCACCTTGCGCGAACCGGCGTGGCCGACGGACCGCCTCAGCAGACGTCCCTTCGTGCACGCCTTGCCCACCCTCGCGCTCGTGCTGTACGCGGGCGATGTCGGCAGCTGGCCGGAGTATGTGCCGGTGGACAAGCTCACTGCTCCGCAACGCGGCTTGGGCGAGCTCTCCCTTGAGGACGTCGTCCGCGATGGGCTGACGACCAAGCGCCGGCATGACCTGGACGACGGCGACGCCTGACGTCCGAGAGGCGGCGGGGCCGGACAGGACCGTCCTGCCCGGCCCCGCCGCCCGTTCAGCCGATCAGCTTGTGGAGCACGGGAACGATGAATCCGGAGGTGCCCAAGCCTGTGGCGACGGCCTTGGGCACGGACTTCTCGGAGAGGAACATGAGCCCGCCCATGATCACGCCGAAGAACGCTGCCACGAGCAGCACCACGGTGGCGTGCAGCGACAGGAGCGGCGGCGTCTCGGACGGCAGCCCGGTGTTGGGCGGGCTGGGCGGTTCCGGGCGGGCGGGTATGGGGGAGCGCGGGTCCCGAGCCATCGAGAGTCTCCTACGACGCGGAGGAACAGAAACGGCGGACACCACTGGCGGTGTCGTCCGCGTGGGGGGCGCCTCGCGGTCGGCGGTCCTGCAGCTCTCTGCCTGAGAGCATCCCTGTAAGGGCTCGGCCCTGGCCCAGGGTGGCGTGTTCAGCGTAGCGGCGATCGGCGCGTTCGTTGCCCTGGGTGTCTGGCGGGTGGTCATCGGTACTGCCTCCGGGGTGAGTCGGTTGAGAGAGCGGGACAGCCGCAGGTCTCAGGCGCTTGCGTCGCGGCCTCTTGGGATCGGCGTCTTCACCCCGTAAGGCCGGAAGCCGACGCACGGACAGCAGCGGCCGGAGAAAAAGTTGCGGGGCATGCCAGAGGCCCGGACGCCTGGTCCGGGCCTCACACCTCTTCTCCATAGGGATAGCGAGTCGATTGCCTGCCGAAAAGACCCGCGCTCCTGGCCCGGGCTTTCGTACCGACGATGTTGTTATGGGTATGGGAGCGGAAGATGTGACGGGCGACGTCTACGCCCAACGCATGCCGATGGCGGAGAGCTGCTCCACCCGCTCCGGGGGCAGCATGGCGGCCCTGCTCCGCTGGTTGCTGACCCATGCCCCCAGGCGGAACTGAAGCTCCCAGCCGTCCTCGGAGAGCACGGTCTCGACATGCTTCCGAGGCACCTTCAGATGTCCCTCACGCTCGAAGAACTGCCGGGCTGCCGCGAGGTTGGCGACCCACTTGTCGGCCTGCGTACGGCGCGGCTGCGGCTTCTCGTCCTCGCCCGCGGGCTCGATCCCGAGGACCTGCTCGCACATCCACTGCTGCACGGTCGTCAGGTTGTCCCAGCCGAACCGGACGGAGCGCACCCACCGGCCAAGGTCCTCGCCCTGGTGCACGACGTCGCCGGACTCGGTGGGCAGCGGGCGGCCGGTCTCCAGGTGGAGCCGGACGAGGTGGAAGGCGCGCTGCCATTCCACCGGCCAGGCCGGGCACCACGACGGGTCGATGTCCTCCAGCTGCTCGCGCCGCTCGTCCGACAGCGCCCCGGCCGACGACTCCACCGGCAGGCCCTCGGCACGCCGCTGCTCGATCTGGGCCGCCTTGCGGGCGGCGGCCCGCGCGTTCTTCAACCAGATGCCCACCTTGTAGCCCTGGTGGGTGGCGTCCAGCGGCGCGAGCAGGTGCCCGTTCACCTCGGCCCATCCGCGCGCGGCGGACAGGCCCTCCTCCCACGCGACGTCGAAGTGTGACCAGACCATGCCCAGCTTCTCCAGCTGCTCGACGCGGTCCTCGTCCATGTCGCCGCGGGCGTAGAAGCGCCGGTTGTCGGCGATCCACTGCCCGAGGGGGAACGCGGCCAGAGAGGCCGGCCACCCTTCGGCCTCCACCGCCTGGTCCTCGCCGCCGGGTACCCGGTAGGTGAAGGGCACCTTGAGGTCGCCGTGGACGCGGGCGTAGATGACGGCGGCCTCGATGCCGCGCCGCCAGTGCTCGTGCTCGGGGTTGAGGACCCGCAGGTTGATGAACGCGGCCAGCTGCGCCGGGTCGCGCGGCACGGAGAACTTCAGCAGCTTCCGCGCGGATGTCGACGACTCGCCGGACCCGTTCCCCTCGCCCCGGCTCTCCTGGCCCTGCGCGGCCTTCGAGGCGGGCTTGTAGGCGCTGGGTGCCTGCTGCTGCGCCAACTGCTCCACCACCCGGGCGTCGTGCGCCCTGAGCGCCTCCAGCAGCTTGGCTAGCCCGCCGAACGCTCGGCTGGTCAGCATGTTGTCCGCCGTCTCGCCCGGCCCGAGCAGCACCGGCACGACCAGGCTGGCGACCTTGCCCTCGCCGGGCTGCATCCGCAGCGCGCGGCCGACCGCCTGGACGAGGTCGGGCATCGAGCCGCGGACGTCAGCCCAGTACACGGAGTCGCAGTTCCTGGTGTCGACCCCCTCGCCCAGCACCTTCACCGAGCACAGGAAGCACTTCTCCACGACCGTGCCGTCCGTGGCGACGCCCCGGTCGAACTCGCCCAGCAGGCGCCTGCGGTGGTTCGGCTTGTGCTCGCCGCACAGCCAGTCTGCCCAGATCGTGCGCGGGTACAGCTCGGGGTCGGCGGCGTGCAGCTGCGCGGCCACGTCGGGAAGGCCGGCCGCGAACGCCTCGGCCTCCTTCACCACATGGTGGAAGACCAGCGTGCGCCGGAAGTTCTCCTCCGAGGACGCCTTGAGCAGCGCGGTCTGGAGAGCTGCGAGCCGGGCCCCGCGCACCTCGTCCGAGCGCCCCTCTGCGCCCAGGAGCTGCGCGGCCTGGAGCTGGGTGTCGGTGATGTCCACGCACACCACCTGGTAGGGGGCACAGATTCCCCGGTCGATCGCCTCCGAGAGGGTCAGGGCGAACGCCCTGCTGCCGAACGGCCCGTCCGGGTCGTCTTCCATGCTCGCCACCAGCTCGCCCGGCGCGCCCTCGGCATCCTCATCCAGCTGCCACAGACGGGGCGTGGCGGTCATGTAGAGGCGGCGCAGGGACGGGATGCGGGTGTTGTCGTGGACGACCGCCCAGGGCTTGCCCAGCCGACCCGACGTCCGGTGCGCCTCATCGACCACGATCAGGTCCCAGCCCGGAAGGCCGGCCTTGTGGGTGCGCTCCAGCGTGCCGAGCCCGAGGGAGGCGTACGTGGCGAACACGGTGACCTTGTCGAACGGTCGCACCCAGTCGACCAGCTCTTCCACGTCCGTAGTGTTGGGGAAGGACACGTCCTCGCCCCGCAGAGACGAGACCCCGACCATCGGCCCCGTACGGCCTCCCTCGCGCCACGCGGCCTCGGTCTGGGTGAGCAGGTCCAGCGAGGGCACGAGCACCAGCACCCGGCCCGCACGGAGCTTCTCAGCGCTGCGGGCCGCGACCCGGGTCTTGCCGGACCCGGTCGCCATGATCACCTGAGTCCGGAGCCCCCTCTCGGGCGCAAGCGATCTTGCAGGCAATTCGAGAGCGCGGACAACCGCGTCAACGGCTTCCTGTTGGGCCGCCTCACGCTGATCGGTTCGGCTTGTGGTCGACATATCCGTCTGCCTTCTCCTGGGCTCTTACCTGGGCAGGAAACGGGAAACCTGCACGTAGATGTCGTGTAGTCGGCTACGGTGAACCTCACCGGAACCGGGTCACGGCCTCGGACCAGTAGCGCGGAAGCATGATCGGAAACCGGTCCAGCTCCCTTAGTGGTGCTGCTAGCTGAGTCCAGAGTCTATCTACTACTTCAAAGTGAAGCATTCAGAACCCTGAAAATCCCTCGAATGTGGCTGAATTCTGTTACTGTTGCCCTATGGCCACCCCCGAAAGCACCCTGACGGCCGGTCACCTCGGCCCCGCGTTCCGTGGTTCGGCCTTCCGCTCTCCCGACTACCTGTCACCCCTCCCTGCCCTTGCTCCCCTTCCAGCGTCAGGCCCGTGTCCCGCTCCATGCCCCCACTCGCCCCTTGCTTGTTGCTGGCGTTTTGTCAGGTGGCTGGAGCGCAGCGGAGGCCGCCGGGTCGGGCGGAGCCCGGCCGCGCCTCGCAACGCGAGGCGCTCGCACTGGGGTTGGCGGTGCGCGCCCCCCGCGGGGCGCCGGGCCGGGAACGAAATGAGCAAAT
>NZ_JBSFGE010000035.1:0-89709 GCF_053596435.1 Streptomyces sp. NPDC001700 | reverse complement strand
GGTCGGCGCGTCGGGGGTTTCGAGTTGGGCGTCGGGTGTCCCCAGGTGGTGCTCAATGGGTCGGTGACGGGTCTCGCTGCGCTAGAGGGGTTGGCCTGCCTGCTGGCGCTTGCCCTGCCCCGGTTCGGCACGGCCGGGGCTCTGGTTCAGCGGTGGGCGTATGTGAAGGCGGGGAATGCGATGAGGGCCGCGAGGCTGACCGAGTAGGTGATGTCGCCCAGGATCTTGGTCCTGTGGTCGTCCTGGTCCGGATTCGCGTGGTGGCCCGGGGCTCTCCTGGGAGTTGTCGGGTGAGGCTGTTCGTGCAGCTTGGCCCATGCTTGGTAGTGCGCGTACAGGAGGGCGAGGCCCACCTCGCAGCTTTCGCTCGGCGATCCGCAGTCGTGGCATCTCGCGGCGTGGTTGAGGGCCGTGTCCAACGCAGTGTGGGTTTCGGTCTTACGGCCGAGCCCGGGGCTGGTTATCACGTGTGTCGGGGTCGGCGGGGCGGGTGATGGGGGAGTGGTGGAAAGGTCGTGTTGTTTGGGGAAGCTGGCGGCGCATTTTCCGGGGTAGGCGTAGACGGTGTGGCCGCTGACGCTTGCGCTGTGCGCGATGGCGACGATGGCCTTCGCTGGTCGTCTCCTGGCAGCGGGCGCAGACTTGGGGTGTCACCGGACGCCGTCCTGGTTATGCAGAGGGCCCCGTGAAGGCGGGGCCGACGCTTCTCCTCACGCCTCGACGGTTCGAGTGTGGAGAGCAACCCCGCAGACGCGGGGCCGACCGGGCGTTCACCGCAGGGTCGTACAGCGCGTCAGAGCAACGCCCACGGACGCGGGGCCGACATCGCGATCGCGCTCGCGATCCTGTGGCTCAATGAGCAACGCCCGCGGTGGCGGGGTCGACTGCCAGGGGTACGGCTTCCACCGGCCCCAGGGCGAGCGACCGCCGCAGTCGCGGGGCCGACCGGCTCATCGCCCGTGACAACGCCTCGCGTTTCGAGCAACCCCAGCAGAGGCGGGGCCGACGGCGGGATCCTGGTCCGGACGAGCCGTCAGCACGAGCAACCCCCGCAGACGCGGGGCCGACACCATCACGAACCCGACGAATGCCGTGACCGCGGAGCAACCCCCGCAGACGCGGGGCCGACAGGCTGCCGGTGGTCCGGCCGAGCTGAGCGGCCGAGTAACCTCCGCAGACGCGGAGCCGACGGGACCAAGGCCGAGGACATGGGGAAGGCGCTCGAGCAACCCCCGCAGACGGGGCCGACTGTTCGTGCGGCAGGTCCAACGGGGTCCAGTGGGAGCAACCCCCGCGGACGCGGGGCCGACACGGTGGGGACGTCGCCCGCGAGGCTGATGTCCGAGCAACCCCCGCGGTCGCGGGGCCGACCCCAGCCGGGGCGAGCAACCGCCGCGTGCGCGGGGACCGCAGCGGGAGGGGCGGCCGTACCGAACCCGCCGTGGGACCCACCCCGCGGATACGGGGCCGACCCCGCCGTCTTCCAGCGCGAGGGCATCGACCAGGAGCAACTCTCGCGGATGCGAGGCCGACGATCCGGGGAAACCGGAGTAAGGCCATATGCTCGAGCAACCCTCGCGGTCGCGGGGCCGACGAGACCAAGGTGAAGGCGGCCACGACTGGCGCCGAGCAACCCCCGCGGTCGCGGGGGCGACGGCAGTCGGCAGCCAGTACATCCTCGGCGGCCCGAGCAACCCCCGCGGACGCGGGGCCGACACCGTCACCATCACCACGAAGCACGTCGATGTGGAACAACCCCCGCGGACGCGGGGCCGACCCCAGGGTGTCCGCGGCCGAGACCGAGAGGTACGAGCAACCCCCGCGGACGCGGGGCCGACGTGATCAACAAGAACGAGAACGCAGGGGTGACCGAGCAACCCCCGCGGACGCGGGGCCGACGGTCCGGACTGGTGTTGGTCCGGGCAGGGGGTGGGAGCAACCCCCGCGGACGCGGGGCCGACTCCTGTACGAGCGTCTCGACCGGCTCCAGCGCCGAGCAACCCCCGCGGACGCGGGGCCGACGAGCTGGAGGTCGGGACGGGTGGGCAGGACCAGGAGCAACCCCCGCGGACGCGGGGCCGACCAGGCGAAGAACAGGGGCAGCAGGCCGCCGACGGAGCAACCCCCCGCGGACGCGGGGCCGACACTTGTTGACCTGGGGCTCTACCTGCGATCAACGCTGTTTCCATTCACTTGGACTCCGGCGCGCACATCGAGGTGCCGGCTCCCAGCCTGGAAGAAGGCACAAGTCATCGTGATCACGCTGGCGGTTCCTCTCATGGGTGAGCCCCCGGGGCGCGGTGATCGTTGTAGGTAGTCATCGTGTGGCACGAGTGCTGAGTTCAAACATGCTGACCAACGAGAGGGTAGTCCGAAGCCGGCGAACGCCGCCTGCTTCCGGGCGCATTGCTGCTCCTTATTGGTAGCGCACCATCGGGTGTTCGCGTGACAGGAGAGGCACAGATGCCTGGGGTTCGAGTCGTGACTCGTCGGGGACAAGCGTGCTCTTGTGCGGTCTGCCGACTGTGATGTTGGCCTTCGGCGGTCGCGGCCGAATTCGGGCGCACCTCCACCTTTCCGGCTTCCGGGTGGAACGCGATGACGGCGATGCCCAGGGGCGGGGACGCCCCGCCACCGGTCCATGATCTCGGCTCGTACCCGTACTGCTTGATCCAGGGGATGCACGTCGGTACGCATTTGATGTCGGCAGGCGACTCGATCAGCCCAGCCCGCCTTGTAGGCACTGACTTTGGCAAACTCACCTTGCGGCTTCCAAGTGGTCAGCCTGCTGGTGGGCACCTCTGGGGACGCCAGCAGCGACGGCACCTACGAGGAGTGAGTTGTACCGCTCCCGGCTGGGCAAGACAGGATCGGAGGCTGCTGGTGCGGCATCGCGATGCTTTTGATGCCTAACTGCTCGTTTCAGAATGAGTTGAACTCTGGACCTCGCGCTCGGCGATCTTGGTCGGCGGAGCGGCTCTCCTGTCAAGTGAGGACCAACCTCTGTCTGCCGTCGATGAGTTCGCGCACGACGTCCAAGTGGCCGGCGTGGGTGGCGGTCTCGGTGATCACGTGCAGGATGACTTCGCGCAGGTTGTCGAGGTGCCAGTTGCCGAAGAAGTCCGGCCACCAGCTCGGGGCCGCGCTCAGGTCGGCGCCGGCCAGGAAGGTGTCGGCGAGCTTCCCCTCTTTCCGGTAGAGAGCGAAGATCTCCTCGGCTGTCTTCTCCGGGGCGGGCTGCCACGCGTTCTCCCCGGCCCCGAGGATCTCTTCGATCGCCGCTTGCTCCCCCGCAGCAACCGCGCGGAACCAGAACTTCTCGTCGTCCAGAGCGAGATGGTGCACCAGCCCAAGGCATGTCCATCCGGACGGCAGAACCGGGCGCCGCAGCGCCTCCTCGTCCAGGCCCTCCAGGATGTCCAGGACGTGCCTGCGCTTGCTGTTCAGGACGCTGAGCAGCGTCGTGAGTTCAGTGTCAGCCATGGGCCGGACCCTATGCGGCCCCACTGACATCCGGCTCACTGAGCGTTTCAGGATGCCGTTCGGAGCAGTCGGAGGCAGATGACGCCACAGGCGAGTTCAAGGAGGCCCTGGTGGAGGTCGCCGCGCCGCTCGTAGCGGGTACGGAGTCGCTTGAACTGGTGCAGCCAGGCGAATGCTCGCTCAACGACCCAGCGCACCTTGCCCAGTCCCGAACCGTGTGCGACGCCGCGTCGGGCGATCAGCGGCTTGATGCCGCGCTTCCACAGCAGGCGGCGGTACTTGTCGAAGTCGTAGCCCCGGTCGGCGTACAGGCGTCTGGGCCTGTGGCGGGGCCGTCCGCGCAGGCCCCGGATCGGAGGGACGGCGTCCAGCAGAGGCAGTAACTGGGTGACGTCGTGGCGATTCCCACCGGCAGCTCGTGAGGCTATCGGTCACGACCAGCCCATCTCGGTGTAGAGGCGGCCGGCCTGGATTCCTTCGATCGCGGCGCGGGTGTAGGGCACGATCGGTTCCGGGAGCCCTTTCGGCTGCCACCAGTTCCAGGCGATGCACTTGTCGGGCTCAAGGATTTCCGGCGTACCTGTCCAGTGCTGGACGCGGAAGACCATCTGCATGCGTGGCTGTGTGCCGGGTGTGTCGACGAGATGGACGGCATGCACGTAGGTGACGTCGGCGGGGTCGATCAGCAGACCGGCTTCTTCGCGTGCTTCTCGGACGAGACACGTGACGGCGGACTCCTGCTCACAGTGGCCGGCCAGGAAGTGCCACGTCGATCCCGCGTATGCGGAGTCAGGATGGCGCAGCCCGAGCAGGACCTCGCCGTCGGCGTTCTCCAGGTAGAGGTGGACGCCGATGACGTTGAGGACGGCCCTTCCGCCTGCGGTCGCTGCTGATGGGGTGAGCGGGTGCGGAGACCGGTGGGCGGCGGTGAGAGCGCTGGCGTCCGCCGCCGACGGAGCGGAGCCGTAACCATCGGCATGGAGCAGCTCGGCGTGGCGGCGGACCAGGTCGCGGGTCGAAGAGGTCATCCTCAGGCGGGGCATGGCCTCTGGCGGGAACCAGTGCAGCATGACGCCTTCGGTCAGGTCCAAGGCCGTGGGATCGCCGGACCAGTGGCCGACGAAGACCTGGATCGGGACGGTCGTGCCGTCGCTGCCCCGGGCGTGCTCCAAAGCGAAGGGGACGAGGACAGGGATGTCGAGGCCGGCCTCTTCTCGCAGTTCCCGCCTGATCGTCTCTTCCAGAGACCGATCGTCTGGTTCACGGCCGCCGCCGAGGAGGGACCATGATCCCGGCTCCCAGATGCCGGGAATCTCGTCCCGCAGGTGCAGCAGGTACTCGCCGGACCCGTTGTAGATCAGCGCTGAGGCGTTCGCCGGTGGGAACTCGTACGGCAGGGCGGAGTCGATGGGCGATGTCTGCTCGTTCACAGGTGCACCGTCTTTGGCTGTGAGTCGGACGCGGCCTGGTAGCCGGCTGCTTGGAGGGTGAACATCTGGGCGTAGTCGCCTCCGAGCTCCATGAGCTGCTGGTGCGACCCGGTTTCGGTGATCCTGCCGCTGTCGAAGACGAAGATCCGGTCGCACTCGACGACGCTCGCCAGCCGGTGCGAGATCAGCACGGTGATCTGATCGGCCCTTCCCTTGTTCCGCAGAACGGCCTGATACACGGCGTGCTCGGCCTTGGGGTCCATGCTCGCGGTCGGCTCGTCGAGCAGCAGTACGGGGGCGTTCTTGTACAGTCCACGTGCGACGGCGATCTTCGCCCACTGACCGGCCGACAGCTCCTGACCGCCCCGGAACCGTTTGGACAGCACCGCCTGCCACGTTCCCGGCAGGTCGGCGATGACCTGGTCCGCTCCGGAAGCCGCCGCGGCCTCCCAGGCCCGCTGAGGGTCGGCTTCGGTGAGCGTGCCGCGAGAGATGGTCAGGTTCGCCAAGGCGCTGAACGGGAAGTGGACCGGGTCCTGGAGCACGGTGGCGACGCTCGCCTGCAACGACTCGGCGTCCATGTCCCTCACATCTACCCCGTCCCAGCACACGGTGCCTTCGCTCGCCTCGTACAACCCGGCGATCAGTCGTGAACAGGTGCTCTTTCCGGAGCCGTTGACGCCGACGAAGGCGACGGTCTCTCCGGCTCGCAGCGTCATCGAGATGCCGCTCAGGGCCGGTGTCTCCTTGCCGGGGTAGGTGAAGCCGACGTCTTTGAGCGTGAGTGCGGCGATGGTGGTGGGTGCGGCCAGGCCACGTCGGCGTGGCTGTAGCTCGCGGCAGCGTTCCTGGAATTTCAGCAGGTCATCGACCCACATAGCGTGCTCATAGACCAAGTGCGCCACGTCCACGAAGCGCCGCAGCGCGGTCTGCCCGGTCTGGATCGCCAGGACCGCACCGCCCCCGGCCGCGAGGGGAAGCCATCCGGAAATCAGCATGGCTCCCAGCGCGACGTAGGTGATGCCCGTTCCGATCCCTCCCACGGCCCGCCCGGCCAGCGTCAGCACGGCAGAGCTGACCCCGAGATTCGTGTCCTCCTCGGCGATCCGGGCGGCCAGTCGACGGTGCTCGTCCAAGAGGGCGTTCTGTGCGGTGTCGGAGCGCAGCTCGGCGGCGGCGTCCCGCTCCAGCAACAGCCAGGAGAAGACCCGAACCCGGCGCTGCAGAGCGTTCCACCGCTTGAAACTGTGGAACCGGGCTCGCGCCGTACGTACCGCCGCCACGCCCACGGGCAGGACGGACAGCAGAAGCAGGGGGAGGAGGACGGGGTGCAGAGAGGTGAGCACGCCGGCCGTCCCGATCAGCTCGAGAAGAGCGGCAGCCAGCGAGATAACTTGGCCGACGATCTGCCGGGCGTAGAACAGCCCGCGGTCGGAAGCGCGATAGGCATCGTCGTGCCAGTCGGCATCATCGACGACCTCCAGCCGCACATGCGCGGTGAGCCGCAGGAAGTCGCATTCCAGAGCCGTGCGGATCTTGGGGGTCACGCGGGCCTGTGCGATGGACACCCCAGCCTCAAGAAGCGCCCGTGCGGACAGGAATCCCACCACGAGAAGGATCTGCGGCACCGCGTTGCGAACCTTGTCCGGCGTCGGCCCCTGACCGAACAGTTCACGGAGCACGAACACCGACGCCACCAGCCCGAAAGCCGACATCGCTGCCGAGGCCAGCTGCAGCACCACGACCGCCAACGTGGCCGACCGGTCGGATTGCCACGCCAGTCGGCCGACCTGCCGCATGATGCGCGGTAGCCGTACGAGGACTTCGCCGACCGTCGACTTGGCAGCTGCGCCGTCGTAGACCGCCCAGTAGGCCTCTTCCAGCTCATCGGCCACATCACCGTCCCTCGGCCCTGTGGGCAACGACGCTGGCGGAAGATCCAGCGGTTCACGGCGGGGACCGGGTAGGCCCGCGGGTTCATCCGGTGACGGGGACGCGTCTCCGTTTGCCGTAGTCATACCCACCACCAGGTATCCGTACGAAGTGAGCGGCAGGCGCTGCGTGCCCAAGCGTCAAGTACGAGCACAAGCCGCTTCGTTGGCAGGTCGAGTATGGACACAGTGCTCACGGTGTCTCCAGAAGGCTGTCGCGGGTACAGGTGTGCGGGCTGTGTGCTTCAGCAGGCGGAGGTCCGCAGTTCCCGGTTCCAGGTCTTGATCGCGTCAGGGGCCAGGAGCGGGACTACGGGGGTGTGGAGGTACTCGTGCTCGACGAGGTAGAGCGCAGCTGTGCCCGCATGGCCAGGGAAGAGGTGGGTGATGTGCTGCTTGATCTCTTCCGGGTCCGCGTCTTCGGCACCGAGTAGCCGCTTGCCGAGGATCTTGCGGTTCCACACGTCGTCTCCGAAGACGGCGGGATCGCGTGAGACGTGGGAGGCCATGATGGCCGCTGTGTAGGGGCCGACGCCCTTGATCTGCTGGAGAAGCTGGACGAGATTGGCTGCGTCTGCCAGGTCGTCGGTGCTGTGGCCGCGGAAGAATGCGGCGACGTGGGGGAGGGTCTTGGCCCGGTAGCCGAGTCTGTCGAGCTCCTTGAAATCTTCGGCGGAGACGCTGGCGACTTCGGCCGGGGTGAACCAGGCCCGCAGGGTGATGCCGTCGAAGTGGACGAGATGGCCGTAGTGGGCGAGCAGATTGCGGGTCATCTGCGTGGTGCGCGCGACGGTGGTGTTCTGCAGGAGCAGGGCGATGACGGTGATCTCGAAGTGGTCTTCGGGGCAGCTCTGCCGCATACCGGCCAGCGCGGTCAGCGGCTTGCGCATCGCCGGTACGTCGGAGGCGAGTTCGGTGAACTGGGCGAGGTCTTCGTCCAGCCCGTAAGAGGTGTTCAGCCGACGGCGGAGGCGGTCGCGGTGTTCGGGTGTGTAGTCCCCGTCGGTGAACACCTTGGCCCTGAGGCTCCGGTCGTCTCCGGCGTACAGGGTCACGCCGAGGAGGAGATCGTCGAGGCGGAGGGTTCTCCAGCTGCGGGTACCGGTGTGGGCTTCGAGGCCGGTGGCGTAGTGGGAGGGTTTCCACAGCGTGTGCCGGAAGCTGAAGGGGCCGCTGCCGGTGACGGGCAGCCGGAGGGTGTCGGTGTGGTTGAGGCGGCGGGGGGTCACGTCATTCTCCAGGGTGGCGGCCGTGGGTGGATCGCAGTCGGGAGTCGTCGTGCGGCAGCTCGGCGGGTGGGGCGGGCCCTGCGGCCTGGCTCGTGTCGTAGGCCGCGAGGGCGTGGCGCAGGTGAGCGATGATCGCTTCACGTAGCGCGGGAGGTTCGGTGACCGTGACGTCGGGGCCGTAGCTGGTCACGAGAGGCATCAGCCACTCCCAGCGGTCGACGTACAGCACGATGGTCACCGAGCCGTCGTCGTGTTCGTGGACCTTGGAGGTGGACTTCAGGCTCAGCCGCAGCAGCTCGGCGCGGGCGGCCGGGGTGACGTGCAGCTCGATGCGGATGTCGCCCTTGCCGTAGTCCTCCATGGCGGCAGTCCACCACTCGCTGACGGTGAAGTCTTCGGGGTAGGTGAAGGTGAGGTCGGTCGGCTGGAGCCGGTCGACGAGGTTGAGGCGGTAGCGCTGCGGCGGTCCGGCAGCGCGGGCGGCGACCATGTGCCACTCACCTGCCTTCCAGACCACTCCGTACGGTTTGAGGAGAGTGGTCTCCTGGCCGCCGTCGTCGGTGCGGAAGGTGACTTCCAGTGCTGTGCCGGTGAGCATGGCGGTGCGCAGCACGGGCAGGTGGCCGGAGCCTTCGTCGCGCCAGTACCAGTCCGCGGTGTCGAAGTGGATGCGCTGGGCCAGGCGCCGCATGACCTCCTGCATGGTGCTGCTGACACCTGCAGCACGGCCGCGGTCTTCGGTACTGCTGCTGGCGGTCGGAGGGTCGAGGAATCCGAGGACGTAGAGGCGCATCGCCTGGTCGGAGTCGAGCGTGAGGGGATCGAGCGGGTCTTCGGGGGCGAGCCGGTAGCCGCCTGCCGCGCCTGGGGTGGCCTGGATGGGGATGCCGTGGGAGGTGAGGGTGGTGATGTCGCGGTAGATCGTGCGGTCGGTCACTCCGAACCGGTCGGCCAGCTCGCGGGCCGGCACGTGGGCGCGGGTGCGGAGCATCTGGACGATCCCGAGTTGCCGGGCGTGGGCGGGGTTGACCATCAGAGGGCTGCCCCGAGGGGGTAGGTCTGGCCGGTGGCGTAGGCCCACTGTGGCGCGGTGGCGATGTCGATGCAGGCGGCGGCGACCTCGTCGAGGCTGAGGGGTCGGCCCCAAGGAAGTTCGCGGTAGTAGCCCTTCGGGGCGGTGACGCCCTTCAGGCCCATGACGTGCTGGGCGAGGGGCGAGTCGATGAGGGACGGCGCCAGCAGGTTGATCCGGACGCCGTGGGGCTGTTCTTCCTTCGCCAGGGTGCTGACCAGCGATTCCAGGGCTGCCTTCGCAGCGCTGTAGGGGCCGTTGCAGGCTCGGGCTGCTCTACCGGCGTCGGACCCGACCGCGAGCACGGAGGCATTGTCGCGGCGGGCACGGCTGGCGAGAGCGTGCCAGGTGCGCACCAGGCTGAGCACGTTGGCCTGGTGGACGGCTTCGAACTCCGCGGCGGGGGTGTCGGCCACCGTGCGCTTGGTGGACGGAGCTCCGACGCAGGCGAAGACGGCACGCAGGCAACCGGTGTGGGCCTCCACGGTGTGGCGCAGCGCGTCGGTGCTGGCGTCATCGGCTGCGTCGAAGTGGACCCAGGTGGTGCCGTCCACCACCCGCTCGCCGATATGGGGTGGGCGGGTGCGGTATGTGGCGATGGTCGTCCAGCCGTGCTCGTGCAGTCGGGCGTTGATGGCTGCGCCGAGGGCTCCGCTGGCTCCCGTGATGACGGCCAGGGGAGCTTCCGGGGCGGGGCTGTGCTTCACCGTGCGTCGGCTCCTGGCCGGGTGGGGGAGTCGGGGTGATCGGTGTCCCACATCTCCGCGAACCGCATCTGCTCGGTGGGAATGCCGAAGAGGGCTCCGATGGCCTGGGCGTGAGCGACGGCGTCGTGGTTACCGCGGTCGATGCGTACCACCGTGTCCGGGAAGGCGATGAGCATCTGCTCCTCGTCGAGCAGATGCGCGTAATACAGCCGGGGCACGAGGGCCTTGGACAGTGCCAGGGCGAGAGCTGGGGCCTGGCCGGCGGGCACGGTCAGCTCGATGATTTCGATCGGGGTGTGCTCGTCGAGCAGGTGCGGATAGCGGCGGTCTTCCCGGTCGGCGAACTCCTGGGGGAGCTGGCCGTCGGCGAGGCTCTCGGCGATCACGACCGCGCGCACCGTCGGGCTGGTCATGGCGGCGAACTCTCCTTCGGTGGCTGGGCTAGTGGTAGGGGAAGGCCAGGGTGTCGAAAACGGTGCGGCCTGCGCATACAGCCAGCAACCGCTCGATGCCGAGCCCGAAGGTGAACACGTCAGCGGGATCACGGTCGATGTCGGCGTAGAAGTCGACCGGGCCACGATCCGCCGGGACGCCATGCAACTCGGTACGCAGGGCGATGTTCGCTTCGACCATCGGCCGGTAGTCCTCGGAGGCACGTAGCTTGACGCCGCCGTCGCACACTTCGACACCGTTTGCGATGAGCGAGAACCGCCGCGCCCGGCCGGTGGCAGGGTCGATGCGGCTGTTGTGCCGCAGTTCATAGGGGAAGCCGACCAGGATCGTCGGGGTCGTGACCGGCGCTTCAACGGCGTGCTTGACGAAGTCCTCCAGCACCGCCCAGTCCGTGTCTCCCGCGGTGAAGCCACGGTGTTCGAGTAGCCAGGTCCGTGCCGCGGCGACGAGGTCGGCCCCGACGGGGGCGGCGGGCAAGCCGAGGGCTTCAGCGATGGCGGCGTCCACACTGCGCGTACGGATGACCCTGAAGTCGGCGCCGACGGTGGCGAGGGTGCCGAATGCGGTGTGGACCGCGTGGTGGACGAGGCCAGCCACAAGACGGGTTCCTTCATCGAGGGTGACATCGCGGGCAGCGGTCTGGAGCATGGTGAACTCGACCGCGTGCTGGTCGTCTTCACGTTCGGCCCGGATAGCTTTGCCCAGGTCATAGACGCGGTCGACGCTGATGACCACGCGCCGCAGGTGCTCCTCGGAGGAGTGCTTGAGGTGGAAGGGCTGGCCGGTCAGGGGGTGCGAGGTGGAGAACTGCGGGATCGGGGCGCTCTCACGGTCCTGGCACAGCACTGGGGTGGCCACCTCGACGAAGCCGACCTCGTGCAGCCATCCACGCACGGCGCGGAGCAGTCCGGCTTTGGTCAGGAGCAGCTCCCGCTCGGCCGGGTTGTCCTTCAGCAAGGTGCCGTACAGCCGCCGCGCCTCGGGACTGGCTGCCGTCATCGCGCGCCCCCAAGAGGTGTCGCGGTCCACGGCGAGGTGATGGTCAGGCCGTGTTCGGCGCCGGAGTCAAGCCGGGCACCGGCGCCGATCGGCAGCGTGTACTTCAAGGGGGTGTGACCGAACGGCAGGCCGAAGGCGATGGGGAAGCCGTACTCACCGCACAGGTCCATGACCATCTCGGTCGCCCCGAGGCCGCCCGACGGCTCGCAGCCGAGCAGCTCGCCGACGACCATGCCGGAGATCTTGTCCAGGACTCCGGCGTCGCGGAAGTGGGTCAGTGTCTGGTCGAGGGTCTCGACCGGCTTGAACGCGTCCTCCCACACGAAGATGGCCCCGTGCCAGAGGGGCTCCCAGGGCGTGCCCAGGAGGCAGCGCAGCGAGGATAGACACCCGGCGACCAGGTGGCCGTCGGCGGTGCCGGGACGGGCCCAGGCGAGCGGCGCGTCGATACGGCCCGCCTGTGCCCGGTCAGCCAGGACCGAGGTGAAGTGATCGCCCGTGGTCGGCGGTGCGTCTTCGGCTCCCCAGTCCCACAGCACCGAGGGCCCGTGGAAGGTCACCACGTTCGCGCGCGCGGTGATCGCGTTGAGCAGCAGGCTCGGGTCGCTCACGCCCACGATCGGCTTGGGATGCGCGGCGATCAGCGGGAAATCCAGGCCGGACAGCAGCCGGTTGGCGTTCTTGCCACCGCCAGCGCACACCACCGCGGCGATGTTCGGGTCGGCGATGTAGGTGTGGAAGTCCTTCAGCAGCTTCGCCTCGCTGCCCGCGCGGTAGCCGTGAACGTCGAGGGCATGCTCGGCGGTGACGGTTTCGAAGCCGCGATTGCGCAGGGCCTCAACGCCACGGGCGAAGGCGTCTTGGTGCTGTGCGGGCTCTGGGGCGGACACGGTGACGATGCCGATGCGGTCGCCCTTGGTGAGGGGAGCGGGCAGAAGGCGTGCGGTGCTCACGGGGTCTCCTTGCTCTGCGTGCCGCCGTGCACCGCGACCGAAACGACGGTGATCCGCTGCACACGGCGTGAAGGTAGGGGCTTCAACGGGCGGGCGCCAGCCGCATTCGGGTCTGTTCCCGGGCTCGCGCGGCAGTGGCATCAGAGGTCCAGGGGGTCTGGCTCTGGTAGTAGTCGAACGACGACCAGCCCTCCAGGGTGTCGGGAGGTTCGAAGCCTTCCCTGCGGGCTTCGTCCCACAGAGGCGTGCCCGGGTACGGGGCGAAGAGATGGACACGGGTCTCCGGGGTGGGCTCCAGCGTGCGCAGCTCGTCGATCAGGGAGTACGTGTCCTCCTGCTCCGCGACGCTCTCACCTGGGAAGCCGACGATGAACGTGTAGGAGCCCAGGATGCCCGCGTCGGCGATCTCGGACGCCACATCGAGGATCTCGGCCCGGGTGATCTCCTTCTTGACCACGTCGGACAGGACCCGGTCATTGCCCGACTCGACACCCATCAGCAAGCGGGAGCAGCCGCTCTCGGCAACCCTCTCCAGCAGCGGCAGTTTCGCGCGGCGGGCCTTGTGGACGTCGTTGGGGTTGATGCTCGCTGCCCACTTCAGATCGAGGCCGCGGTCGATGAGCCCGTCGCAGAAGCCGATGGAGCGACGCAGGTTGACGAACCAGTCCGCGTCGTAGAACTTCACCCCGTTGATGCCGTAGAGCCGCTTCAGCTCGCCGACGTCATCGAGAAGGTCATGGGCGGCCATCGCGGAGTACTTGCGCTGGTAGGTGAGTTCGAAGCAGAACCGGCAGTTGTAGACGCATCCCTGGCTGGACACGTAGTTCAGGGTGCGGGTGGCCACCGTGGGGTCGTCGCGGATGTACTTCGCCACGTCGAGCAGGTCCCACGGGTAGGCCCCCAGATTCCCGGTGCGCGGCGGATTGGCCTTCCCCCGCACCACGAGGCCTGATCGCTCTGCCAGCAGCCCCGGCACGTCCCGCCTTCGTACGCGGCCCAGGAGGGACCGTACGTAGTCGAGCATGGAGTTCTGCCCCGGCCCCTGGAGGACAGCGTCCACGAGGGGGTGGGCGGCGGTCTGTTCGGGCTGGACGTTGACGTGCGGCCCGCCGAAGACCACCGGAGGGCAGAACGGGCGCTTCTTCGCCGCGGTCACCATCTTCAGCGCGTGGCCGATCTGCCCGCCGCCGGTCATGATGCTCACCCCGACGCAGACCGCCCGCTCCAGGTGCTCGTCCAGGAAGCGTTCCCAGGCCGCCTCGTCGTGTTGGTTGCCGTCGAAGAGCACCACGTCCACCAGACCGCTCTCCCGGAGCGGCTTGGCGATCGTCAGCAGGGAGAAGGGCATCCAGAAGTAGACGTAGTCCTTCTCATGGTCGATCTTCGGATACAGGAGGATCACCGTCGGCCGACCGGCAGCCGAAGAGGCTGCCGACGCCGTTCCGGGGACCGTGGCAAGCCCGTCGGGCAGCCCCAGGAAGACCTTGCTCATCGGCGGGCCTCCAGCAGCTCCTGGGGCGTGGAATCGCCGGGCCGGAAATACGCACCGGCATACATCTCGAACGCCGCCTCCACCCGAGCCCTGAGCCCGGCGTCGTCTTTCTCCTCCAGCAGCGGCGCGAGATCTACCGTGACGTCCTCGCGAAGCAAGCAGAACTGCATCCGTGCGTCCGCGGTCAGCCGAAGGGCCATCAGCGCGTCGTGGCACGGGAAGAGCGGACAGCCCCGGCACACCGAGCCGTACCAGGCGCCGGCCGTGGAGTCCTTGATGACGACCCTCGTGCCCGACGGCATCGTGAAGACGGCCATCGGGTGGCCGAGGCCGCCCTGCCGGACCACCTGCTCGTCGATCGCCCGTGCCCGTAGATCCCCGGCCAGGTCCTCCAGCGGAACGTAGAGATCGTCCAGCTGACGGCGGCGTTTGATCTCCAGACGGCGGGCGAAGCTCTCGGTGCCCTCGCCAAGGTCCTTGATGATGTCCAGCAGCTTCACGCTGTGGACGCCGGTCTCCTCGCAGAAGGCGATCACATCCTGGATCTCGTGCGTGTTGATCCCGGACATCACCACCACGTTGACCTTCACCGGGACACCGGTGGCCACGCAGGCCCTGATGGCGTCCAGGACCTGCCGGTGGTCATCGACGCCGCAGATCTCCTTGTGCAGACCGGCGTCGAGGGTGTCGAGACTGACGTTCATCAACGTCGCCCCCGCTCGCTCCAGGTCTCCGGCGAGGGTGCCGATCCTCGGGTGCCGCGAGATCACCTCGACCTCGCTGAACCCGACCTCGTGTCGTAGGCGGCGTACGACCTCGACAAGGGGTTCGTACAGGGCCGGGTCGCCCCCGGTCAGCTTGATACCGGTCACGCCCTGCTCACGCACGGCGGCAGCGAACCGCAACAACTGGTTCGGATCCAGGTCGGTGCCCGGCTGTGTCGCTACCGCCTCTCCTGACGGCCGACAGTAGAAACACGCCCTCCCGCAGCGGGAGTTTACGGTCACACGTACCTGCGGTAATCGCATGTCGTTCTCCCCTTGGCCCTCGCTGACATTCACGCTCAAATCCTTTCGGTCCCTTGCAGTAACCAGCAACGACGTTGGCCGAAGGCGATGTCAGGGTTACGGGGAGCCAAGCTGCGAACCCTGACATCCACCTCACGAAATTCGGCGCGCCGCTCTTGAAAGCCCGATGCCGGGTCGCCGGAGGTCATTTACATCGACTGCGGTGCAGCCGTGCAGGATGACGACCTCCCGGTGAGCGATGATCCACCGGATTTCCTCGGAGTCGTGAGCGACTCGCACCAGGCCGTAGTCGTGGACAGGGCGCAGGCTTTCGGGGTCGTAGAGCACACCGGCGACGCCCCAGGGCTCCGCCTGTTCCACCCACGCGGCGACGTGGCCACCAGAGCTCAATCGGGGGCAGCTGTCGGCTGCCAAAGGCGCGCACGACGAGCACACCGGGGGAGCGGTCGTCCGTGTCCCGTCGACCAGTGGACCGGCCGCTGCCTTGAGTAGGAAAATCTGCCGCTCGGGGCTCGCTCCCACCGTGGGGGTACGGCAGACCTGGCACAGCATGTGGCGCATCGCCTGCCGCTGGCGCAGCGCGTGAACCGAATCCATCAGCGGTTGGCCCTTGCCCCGAGCGAGGGACTGCCGCACCCACAGTGCTCCATGCCGCCCCCGGTCGTACGCGGTCTCATCCGCGTAGCCGAGGAACGGGCCCATGTTCCCGAACTTGCGCACCACGGGTGGGATGCACGCTGTCTCGGCGCTCCAGGAGGTGATGTAGGGAACGGTCAGCCCGCTGTGCTTGTGCTGCGTCATAGGGCATCCAGATGGAGAGTGGCGACGACTGGTAGGTGATCGCTGAGCATCCGGGTTGTTGGGGTGTCGGCTACCACGTAGGAGCGCAGCGCGGGAGCGAGGCTGGGGGAGAGCAGAATGTAATCCGAACGGTGATCCCACAGCTCTGTGTCGTTCCAGTAGCCAGAGGTCCGTCCCCGGGGAACCTGGAGCTGGAACGGCGGGTCCACGAAGCCCGCCGCCATCAGCGCCGCCATCGCCCGGCGGTCCGTGCCGCCGTAGGACCCGTCGCCCCGGACCATACGGTGTCGGGGCTGGAGGTGAACCGGGATACGCCGCCAGTCGTCCTGCTCCCGGTCCTGAGCACCGATGGAGTTCAGGTCCCCGATGAGCGCCGTGTGCTGATCAGCGGCGGCGTATTGGGTGAGCCAACTGACTTCGCTGAGCCGGTCCTGCCCGCTGAACGGGTCCAGATGGGTATGCACGACGGAGAAGGCGCGGCCACCGGCGACGAAGCGCGCGCGAGAGGCGGCGTGGTGGAACTCCCCACCCGACACATCGGGCTCGAAGGCCGTGCACTCCAACTTAGGCCACCGGTATAGCGTGACCAGGTGACAGCCGTGATGGCGCGACGGCGCGAACAGCGGCTGCATCCCCAGGGCCCGAGCCGTGGCGAACATCCGGTGGCAGCCGCGGGCATCCCAGTGCTTGGCCTCCTGAATGCCCAGGACATCCAGATGCAGTCCGGACAGGAACTGCACCTGCTGCCGCCAGCGATCGCCGCCGCCATCGAGGACGTTGTAGGTGCCTATCCTGATGGTGGAGCCGCCTTCTCCTCGACTGTTCGGACGCTCCATCAGCTTCTTCCGCAGCGGGATGCCACGGGACATGCGGCTCCGTGGCCGGAGGAATTCACGCCCGCGACTCCGGAGCCCTCCGCGCATCATGCGACCGGGGGCGTGGTCGCGGACCTTGAACCCCGAGTCGATTCCGGCCCGAGCCAGCCTTGTTGCCAGGAGCAGGTGATGAGATGCGCTGCACTCTTGGCGCCGAGCAGCGCGGTCAAGGCACGTTCCTCGGCCCGGACGTTGTCCGTGTAGAACCCGCTGCTGGCGGCCAGCTCTTGCTGGGAAAGACCGTCCGCCAGGCCTTGGAGAACGCGGAGCTGTCCCGAGGTCACCACCAGGTTCCCGGCGGGCTCCGCATTGGGCGGGGTGAGCGCACCGGTCACGTAGCTCTGGTGCACAGCCGATGCTCGATCGCCCGTACCGAGCTTGCCGACTACATGTCCGATGTACCCCTGCACGGTGTCGGCGGATACCTTCATCTCGGTAGCCGCCTGCGAGGTGGACATGCCGTTCGCGATGAGCTGGAGAGCCTCGCGCTCGCGACCGGAGAGCGTCGGGCTACCAGGCTGTCGGCGGGTCAAAGGGTCTTCCTTCCGATCGTGGCGTTGACAGTCGGTGGATGCCCTCAGGGCCCGCAGGACCGTTCACTCCGCGGTCCCCGAGGGACGTTGCGGTGGGCGTTAGGGCGCGTTCGCCCGGCTGGGCAACAGATCGACGAGGTTCGGCCGCGGCTCGCCGAGCGCTGCAACAGCCAGTTCCCGGTCCAGCACCGGCGGGCTGACGAGACGGTGCTGATGCATCGGCCGCACCCAATACGGCGCGGATGTGCGTGGCAGCGGGTAATGGCGGGACACCGGCGGAACAGCGATTTCGCCGCTCCCCAGACAGAGGCCGTGGTTGTTGGTCCAGATCCGCATCGTCCCGAGCGGTACCAGCCACACCAGAACGTGGCTGGACGGGTCGGCGATGACGCTCGCGCAATGCCGGTGCGGACGGGCGTGGTGATCCATACTTCGCAGCAGGGCGGTGCCGGAAGGACCGGAACCCGTCACCACCACATCCCACGCCTCACCCACCGGCCTGACGCCCCCATGTGCGGCGACGGCCAAGTACCGGAGCGCTCTGGCCAGGCGTTTATTCAACCGGGCGTCGACCAGGGCTGGCGATGTCACGAGGCGTCCTGAGCCGTCAAGTTCAGGGTGCACCACGTCACGGTGTTGTCGTCCGTGACACCCCAGTCGTCCGCGTATGCCTCGACCAGGACGATGCCGCGCCCGTACTCGTCGTCCGGGCCCGCCTCACGGCGGACCGGGCAGCCGGGAGAACCGTCAGCGACCTCCACGCAGAGCTGGAAAGAGGTGTGGAACAGCCGAACGCCGATTTCTTCGCACCGACCGTGCCGCAAGGCGTTGGTGACCAGCTCGGTCAGCAGCAACTCGACACGGTCCGTGTACGGGGCGAGGCCCCAGTTGCGGAGGTAGGCCCGCGCGATCCGGCGGATTCGGCCGGGCCATGCCCGGTCCTCGTCGGTCAGTTCGCTGCCGGGCTGGGAGGTCCGTTCGATACGAACCGTGCTGGTGTGGGTGACGTGCTGGTCGGTCTCGCCGTGACCAAGGCGTCGCGTACGGGGCACCTCGCCCAGTCCAGTGAGAGCCATTTCCATCCTCCGCAGATCGATCTTGGAGCTGAGCCTGGCCCGGGTGCTGCTTTGGCCATAGCCCTCGAATTGCCGCTCGGACTGCCTTGGGGGAGCCAGTTCGCCGGTGAAGTGGGACCCCACTCTCGCCCTGTTGCATAGGCCCGGACCATCCAGTGCGACCGCCAATTTGTGGCCGTGAATTCCCGGTTCAACCAGGAAGAAAAGTCGCAGTGTTGACGCACGGCGCAGCGCGCTACCGTGCTGAACAAGATGAAATCCCGCACGCCATCAGCGAAGAAGGAGGGTTGGGTGGGAACACAACCACGTAGCCGCAGGCAGGAACAGGTGCAGTTCGCCACCGAGCTGCGGGCGGCGGGGAAGACCTGGTCAGAGGTGTCTACCGCCATCCGGTGCCGTTACCGGGTCAACGCGCGCGTGGCGCCCCGTCTGGCCCGGGGGCTGAGTCAGCGCGAAGTCGCCGAATTGTGGAACCAGCGGTGGCCGGACGATCCCAGGACTTTCAAGAACATCTCCACCTGGGAGCTGTGGCCGGCCAGCACCGGCCACGCTCCTTCGCTCGACACCCTGGACCGGCTCGCCCAGCTCTACGAATGCGCGGTCTCCGACCTGCTCGCCGATCTCCCCGACCATGGCCCCACGCCACGTGAACCATCACCGGTCTCGGGAAGTCCCGTCGCTGCCCCGGGCACTGCGCCGTACTCCGCGGCCGACTTCCCGGACGGCCTGATCGCCGAGCCGCTCATGCTTTCCCCACAGATGGCTGGCACCCTGGTTCACAGGCTGCACGACGTACGCTTCGACGAACTGGCACAGGCTCTGATCATGTGGGTACAGCAGGCCAACCCGGGGCTCAACCGCCGCGAACTGCTCCAGAAGTTCAGCACTGCGCTCACCGTGGCCGCGGCGGCCCCGCTGTTGGACATTGCCGACGCAGATGAACGCGACCGCGTCGCTGCGGTCCTTGAGGAGCCGAGCCGTCTGGACCTGGCCACCATCTCCCACTCCGAGCGCGTTTTGCAGCACTACCGTCGCCAGGGCGACATCCTTGGCCCACAGATCGCTCTGCAGACTGCCATGGCTCAGCGCCAGGTCACCGCCGACCTGATCACCAGCGCACCCGCAGCCCTCCGCCCACGTGTGCTGACCGTGTATGCCGAGCTCAGCCAGATGGTCGGCTGGCAGCTGTACAACCTCGGTGACTACCGCGCTGCCCAGTACTACTACGACGACGCCCGCACCGCCGCCCACGATGCCGAGAACACCGAGCTGGTCACCTACGTCCTGTGCACCATGAGCCAGCTCGCCACCTGGCAGAACAAGCCCCGGGTCGGCATCGACCACGCCATCGCCGCCCAGACGTGGGCTGACCAGGTCGACAGCCCGGCCGCCCGGGGCTATGCCGCCGATGTCGCCGCACGTGCCTTCGCCGCGGCCAAGCAGCCTGACAAGGCCCAGCGCGCCCTTGAACAGGAGCACGCCGCGGTGCGCGACCTCACCGCCAACGCCCCGGTGGCCAGTTGGTGGTACTTCTACAACGAGTCCTTCTACTGGGGCACGGAAGCGGAGTGCGCCCTCACCCTCGGCACCCCTGCCAAGGCCTTGAACGCGGCTCGCACCTCACTGCCGATGATCGACCCGACGAACGTGCACAACCACGCGCACACCCTCGCCCTGCAGAGCCAGGCGCACCTCCAGCAAGGCGACATCGCCGAGGCCAGCGCCATCGTCGGCGACATCGCCCGAATCTCCAGCTTCAACCGCTCCCCACGCATCACCGAGCGCATCGCCGACCTCCGTACAGCCCTCACGCCCTGGCAGCGCAGCCGGGCCGTGCGCAAGCTCGACGACTTCCTGGCCCACTACCGGCTGACCGGCAGCTCCAGCACGAACAAGTCGTAGGCCGAGTAGTAGTCGCCGTCATCGCCGGGAATCCGGCCGACCAGCTGCCACCCCCAGCCGGTGTACACCTTCTGCGCCGGAGCGTCCGGGCCCGTCGCGAGCGTAGCCCGCTCCTCGCTCCGGGCGCCGAGCACCGCGTCATGCAGCGTCCGACCCACGCCCTTCCCTTGCCACGCCCGTCGCACCTCGATCTCGGACAGTACCCACGTCCGCGACCCTGTCTCCTCCAAGAACTCCGCCGACGGCTCCGGCTGAACTCCTCCCCACCAGTGCGTATCCCCGGCCGCCAGGGTGTAGCCGAACACGAACCCGACGAGCTGGCCCTCAGCCCGCGCGACCACCAGGGTGAAGCCAGGCCGCGTGAACTGCTTCTCCGCCCGGCGGCGGAACGCGCTCGTCTTCTCGCCGCCCGGCTCCGACCGGTACGCGTCCGCGTACGCGTCACACAGCTCCTCCAGCAGCGCGGTGGCTTCTTCACCGTCGTGGTGCGTCAGGGACACGGTGTTCATCGTCATGCCAGTAAGGCTAATTCGGCCCACCCAGCGGGAACAGGCTCTCTTCCACAAGGCGAATCAAACTTTGGGATGGCTGGCCTAGTAGGCGGTAACTGGCCCGCCATGCTTTGCAGCATGGTTCGTCAGCGGGGCACGCTTCTGTCGCTGAGGAGGCCCTGCTCCGTCCAAATCACCTTGCCGTCGGAGGTGTAGCGGGTGCCCCACCGGTCAGCGAACTGCGAGACCAGGAACAGTCCCCGGCCGCCCTCGTCCGTCGTCGCCGCGTACCGCAGATGCGGTGACGTGCTGCTGGTGTCGGACACCTCGCAGATCAGGCTGCGGTCGCACAGCAGCCGCACCCGGATCGGGCCGGTGGCGTGACGGATCGCGTTGGTGATCAGCTCGCTCGTGACCAACTCGGTCGTGTATGCCAGGTCGCTTAGCCCCCATTCGGCGAGCCGCTGGACGACCGCCACACGTATCTTGGCGACCTGGGCGGGGTCGGACGGCACCTCCCAGTCGGCGATCCGCCCCGGCTCCAGGATCTTCGTACGGGCGACGATCAGCGCGATGTCGTCGCTGGGGCGCTCGGGCAGCAGGGCGTCCAGCACCGCCGTACAGGTCTGCTCCGGAGAGCGTCCGGGGTGGGCCAGGGCGTCGGCCAGCATCTCCATGCCCGTCTCGATGTCCCGGTCGCGCTTCTCGATGAGCCCGTCCGTGTAGAGCACCAGCTGGCTGCCCTCGGGCAGCTCCAGCTCGGCCGTTTCGAACGGCAGCCCGCCCAGGCCCAGCGGCGGGCCCACGGGCAGGTCGTTCAGCAGCTCCACCGAGCCGTCCGGGCTCACCACGGCGGGCGGCGGATGCCCGGCCCGGGCCATGGTGCAGCGCCGGGTCACCGGGTCGTAGATCGCGTACAGACAGGTGGCCCCGATGATCACCTCACCGCCGCCGTCGGCGTCGAGCAGGGCGGAGTAGCCTTCGTCCTGCTCGACGCGGGCGATCAGGTCGTCGAGGTGGGACAGGATCTCGTCCGGTGGCAGGTCGAGGGTGGAGAAGTTGTGGACGGCGGTCCGCAGCCGCCCCATCGTGGCCGCCGCGTGCAGCCCATGGCCGACGACGTCGCCCACCAACAGCGCCACCCGGGCGCCCGGCAGCGGGATGACGTCGAACCAGTCGCCGCCGACGCCCGATTCGGCGGGCAGATAGCGGTACGCCACGTCCAGCGCGTTCTGCTCGGGCAGCACCCGCGGCAGCAGGCTGCGCTGGAGGGTGACGGCCATGGTGTGCTCGCGGGTGTAGCGGCGGGCGTTGTCGATGCTGACGGCGGTCCGGGTGACCAGCTCCTCGGCGAGCGAGACGTCGTCCTCCTCGAACGGCTCGGGCTTCTCGGCGCGCATGAAACTGGCCACGCCCAGGACGACACCGCGGGCCCGCAGCGGGACCGTGATCATCGAGTGGATGCCGCAGTCGATGATCTTCCGGGCCTGGTCGGGGTCCTGCTCCTGCCAGCCCTCGCAGTCGCTCAGAACGGGTACGACCGTGACGGCGCCGGTGCGGAAGCCTTGGGCCTGGGGCGCGTTCGGGGTGAACCGGATCAGCTTGCCGAGCGGGTAGAGCGGTACGTCGTCGCGGATGCCGCTGAGCGCCGTACGCCGCAGGGGTGTGGTGCGGTCGTCCGCCACCGTGGCCCACAGATGCGGCTCCTCGCCGCGCATGACTGAGTCCGCGAGGTCGACGGAGACGTAGTCGGCGAACCGGGCCACCGCGTACTCCGCCAGCTCCTGCGCGGTACGCACCACGTCTAGCGTGGTGCCGATGGACACGCCCGCGTCGTACAGCAGCTTCAGGCGGTTGTGCGCCACGTCGACCTTGCCCGACAGCGCGCGCAGCTCGGCTATGCCTGGCAGCGCCGCTTCGCTCCCAAGTGACCCACTGGTCCTGTCGGTTGGACCGGCGCCGGGGGAGATCTGTCGCCGCTCACTCATCGCCTGCACTTCATTGGTGCTGGTTGGGGAGTTGTCCGCGTTGTCCACGACTTCACCGTGGACAATCCGCGGGTCGACCTGCGTGGGTTGATCTGATAGGTGCAGTTGTTGGCGCAAGGAGGCGAGTTTCTGGCCTTGGGCTTCAAGCTGGTCTCCCATTGCCTCCAAGTCGTAATCGACTTCGTACAACGGTGGCACTGCCGGTATGCCCTCATGGGCTGGAGCAGGCTCGGGGGGCGTCACGGGCTGGTGAGCTTCCAGCTTGGAGAGAGCCCGCTCGTACCGCTCACTAACCCTCTGGGCGGCGAGTCTGATTTCCTCCGCGTCCGCACGTTCCCGTCGGGCCTCCTCCAGCATCTTCTCTGCAGTCGCAAGACGTGACACGGACTGGTGCAGTTGGTCCTGGTACGCCGCCTTCGCCAACTGATGAGCCTGATCACGTTCATCTTCCAAAACCGCACAGCGCTTCTGCAGGGTTGCCACCGTAGCGAGCAGCGCGCCAACCAGGTGGTTGGCATTGAAGAGCGTTGCTTGAGCTTCAAGCTGGCCCTTTCGCGCGTCGTCCAGACGCAGAGAAAGCTCTGCGAGGGTTGCCTCAGGCCTTCTCTCCGGCACCGGCTTGTGCGCAGCCTCCTCGGCTGCCTGCAAGAGAGCCCGACCCTCGGCCAATCGGAGCGAACGCAACTTCGGTTCTCCGATCCGCTGTGCGACGGCCTTCTCCAACAACCACTCGGGCACAAGGTCCTGCCCGTTGAGGTATCGCCCCCACTTGGACTTGCCGTACGGAAGCTGCTCCGACAACTGCTCCAGTGTCAGCCCAGCGGTGAGCCGCTGTAACCACTCCGCAAGCGCATTGGCCTCGGACGTTGCGCCCTTCGCCCGACCTCGTGGCCGCCCCACCCCATGGCCTCCTGCGTTTTCCACAGACAACACCGTGGTTGTCCACGAGTTTCCTATGCCGACGTGCAGCAACGCCATGTTCGGCGACTGGACAATCACATTAGCCCAGACAGTGGACCTCCATCACTTTCCCGACACAATAGGAGGTCTACCTTGAACTCACCCCGTCGCTCCTGGCCCTACGCGATCACTGCAGTCCTGATCGTGGCGCTTCAGGAGGGGTGGCGCCCGGGGGATGTCCGCGCGCTGGCCGCCACTCTGCTCGTTCTCGTCGCGATGATCTATGCCTCTGGCAATGAGCGGCAATGAGACCCATCGGCAGCAGCACCCCGGTGTTGGACACGGCGTGCCGCAAGGTAAGCGGAGAGGTTGGCCTAGACGAGAACAGGGAGCGCGGTCAGGCCTTGAACCAGGCGGGTGGGACGCCAGATCAGGTCTTCCGGGGGCACCGCTAGCCGGAGTTTCGGGAAGCGGGTTAGGACTTTCTGGAGGGCGAGTTCCGCCTCGGCTCTGGCGAGCGGGGCGCCGAGACACCGGTGGATGCCGTGGCCGAAGCTGAGGTGTCCGGAGGCGTCCCGTTCGAGGTCGACCTGTTCGGGTGCGGGGAACCGGGTGGGGTCGCGGTTGGCGGCTCCGATGGCCACCTGCACCGGGGCGTCGGCGGGGATCTCGGTGCCGCCGAGGGTGATGGCCTCCGTGGTGTACCGGAACGTGGCCATGCTGACGGGGGAGCTGTGGCGAAGCAGTTCGTCCAGCGCGCCCGGTACGAGGTCTGGCTCGTGGCGCAACCGTTCCAGATCCGCGGGCTTTTGTAGAAGTGCGAGGAGTGCGCTGCTGATGAGGTTGGTGGTGGTTTCGTGCCCGGCGACGAGGAGGAGAACGGCGAGGGACACCAGCTCCTCCTCGCTGAGCCGGTCCTCGCCGTCGCGGACCAGGATGAGGTCGTCCAGCAGTGCGCCGCCCGGGTGCTCTCGTTTTTCGGCGATGAGGTCCGCCATGTACTGGGCCATCGTGTGCGAGGCCGCGTCGATCCGCTCGGGCTGGCCTGCCGCGAACAGATCGGCGGACCAGCGTTTGACGTCCGCCCGGTTGTCCTCTGGCACTCCGAGAAGTTCGCAGATCACGGTGACGGGAAGGGGCATGGCCAGGTCGGCGACGACGTCCACCTGGCCATGCGTGGGCCACGCGTCCAGGAGATCATCGGTCACCTGCTCGATGAACGGACGCAGCGCGGCAACGGAGCCCGTCGTGAAGGCCTTAGTCACGAGCTTGCGAAGGCGGGTGTGCTGCGGAGGGTCGCTGGCCAGCATGTTCTGCGAGACGGCGGGGTGCAGCTGGCGCTTGGAGCCCTTGTCGGCGAAGAAGGCAGTTGTGTTCTTCGACAAGCGTGGGTCGGCGAGTGCCTGTCTGGCTTCGGCGTATCCGGTAACGAGGTAGCTGGTGTGCCCGGACGAGCCGCTCCGTACGGACTGGACAGGGCATTGGGACTGCTGGGCGCCACTGCGGTCGTGCGGCTGCTGGTGGTCCTGCGGGGAATCGTTCACGCGATCAGGTTCCAATCCGCTCGAAGGGTTCGTCATCTGCGACACGGGAGATGCGGGCGTGCACATAGGCATCGACGATGGCCAGCAGCCACTCCGTTTCGGCCCGAAGGTCACCGCCCCGGTCAGTAGTGCTCGACGCTGGTAGATCTGCGCTTTCGTCCGGCGGGGAGTCTGCGCGGAGACGTTCCAGTGCACTCCGCACCATCACCGCCTCCACCAGAGCCGCCCCTTGCCGGGTCCCGACGGCGATCGACTTACGGGCTGCTTCCTCCGCGCTCCGGGACCGGTACGGCCGCAGGGCAAGGATCCCGTCACTGATCTCGATCACCATCCGCTGAAGGAGGAAGTCGAAGTCCGCTGATTCGTCCTCGTCATCTTCTGCTGCGGGGAGAACGATGTCGGGCAGCGCAGTCGTGAGGTCGTGCCACAGCGGTTCGAGGGCGGCCAGCGACCGCCTTTCCCAGCGGCGGCGTCGAGCCAGGCTGATCGGATAGACGATGGCGGGCAATGTGAGTCCGACGCAGATCAGCAGAACGGCTACCGCGGGAGCGGTCACGCTGAAGACACAGGGTGAGGAGAACAGCGTGGTGCAATCTCTTCGCTCCGGAAACAGGCGCAAGGCCAGACTCAGCGTGACCAGTCTGGTGAGTTTGTAGAGCGTGTAGGTCAGGGCGAAGACGCAGCCTACGGCCGCCAAGCGCATTCCGATCCGGACGCACCTTCTGCGGGCCGACTTCGACTGCCGAAGGGCCTGGCGCAGGAAGTCAATGACAGCGAATCCCAGGTATGCAAGGTACACAAACAGATAGACCGCATACGCGTGGGGCGACTGATGGGTCATTCCCTCGACCGCGAAGAGCACCGCCATGCTCAGAACGGCTCCGGCGAGGAGAGCAAGGCGGCTGCGGATGCGTCGTCCTGCTTCAACGGGGTCGAGGTTGACCTGGTGCGACACAGCCAGGACAGAGGTGGCCGCGGCCAGGGACGCGGAGTTGCTGAGCAGGCGGGCGACATCCGGTACGACGGACTCGACCGCGTCCCCAAACAATGGCGCGTACGAGACGAAGGCCAGTGAGAAGGAGGCAAGCAGCGCGCCCATTGCCCAGCTCCCCGCCGGGCGTGGCGCTCCGCGCGCGAAAACCCAGAAGGCGGCGGCCGACACCAGGATGCACGCCATCCCGAGGAAGAGAACGTTCATCATTGCCGGAAGCGACCTCTCTTGATGGGCTGCGCAAACAGTGCGTCCCAACTGTCCACGCCTTTTTGGGGCGTTGGGGCCGGACGTTCACGTTCGCGGTACATCCGCTGGCGGATGATGGTGGCCAGCATCTCCGCTTCCAGTTCGTCCTGCGTGGAGTAATTCGTGCGCCCAGTCATTCGCAGGACCAGGGCCGGGTTCACGCCCAGGGCCCCGGCCGTTTCGGCGTCGACCTCCAAGCTCCCCGGATGGTCGCGCCACACATGCATCAACTCGTGTGTGAGGATGTGGCGCTGATGGTGAACCGAGGTCCCCTCCTCGTAGTAGAGGAGATCTGCCTCGGCGGTCTCCAGGCGGATGCCGCACGGTGCGTCGACGGAGCCCAGCGTATTCAGGGGCCGCAGGATGATCGGCTTGCCACGGATTAGCGAAATGGAATCCCGCAACTCACGAGTTGTGAACCGGTAGGGCAACCGCAACTGGTCGATCTGCTCCTCGCCCGCGCGGCGCAGTCGGGCTTCGGAACCATGTTGCGGCAAGGGCATACGAGTCCTCCCTCGCGCTTTGGCTGTAACACCTGCTTGTGTGCTGAGGGCGAGACTGCCAAGGGGAAGGCGGAACTCGCAGTTCCCCGGAACAAGTACTTCCGGTTACGGATGGTGAAGCCTGTGCGGTGGGGTGCCTCATGGGGGTACAGCGTCAAGAAACCGATGAGGCGACGGATTTGCCGCCACGGGCAAGACGTTGACCATCCTGCTCGACGCCTTTGAAATGCGCAGCACCCGTAATGCCCGACTACCCTGAATGATGATTGCAAGATCACTTTGACGCCGGACCGGCGTGTCGTGGCACATTTCACTTGATGCAGCGTCCTAGCGTCTCATTCCATGGACTCCTGGGAAGGGCGGGCTGATCTGGGTTCTGACGAGGAGTCGCTATCTGATCTGCTGCGATCATGGCGCAGACGCGTGGACCCTCGTGCGATTCCTGGGCTCGGGGCACATAGTCGGAGGGGTGAAGGCCTGTCGCAGGCCGACGTTGCCCGCCTGGCAAACGTCAGCGTGCGCTGGTACCGCTCCCTGGAACGCGGCAAAGACGCGAACTACTCGGCGGATTTCCTGGACCGACTCTCTTACGTGCTGCGGCTCAGTCGAGCCGAGCGTCACGCCTTGTACCTAAAGGTCCTCGGCCGACCGCCGGCCCCACCCGCCACCCCTGAAGCGGGTGCGGTCGGGGAGATGGATGGACTCCTGCAGAGGTTCATCGACAACCAGTCGCCCAACCCCGCTTACGTGTCCGATCTGGCCTGGAACATCTTGGGAACCAATGATGCGCTGCGCCAATGGTTTCCGTGGACTGCCCATCAGGCGAACCTCATGCGGTGGGCCTTCACCCGACCCGAAGCAAAGCACCAACTGGTGAACTGGCGGGACGAATGGGTGCGAACTTACCTCGGGCAGATCCGATACGCACGAATTCAGTTCCCGGAGAACGAATCCCTGCGTCAATTGGAAAGCGACATCCTGCATGGCAGCCCGGAGGTACGCGAAATGTGGGACCGTCGTGAGGTCTACGACCATGCAGATGGTGAACTGCGCAGAGTCAGGCTTCCGCATCGTGGGAATGCGCAGGTGCCGGTGCGTATCGTTGCTCTCACCCCGATGCGGAGTCTGATGCTTCGAGTGATCGTCCTCATGGAGATCGAAGAGTGACGGCGGTCTCGAAGCCGATCTGGAGCAGGAGGCGGTTGGGGGAGAGCGGGGTGGGATGGAGGCGGCGGTGGGGTGGCCGCGGCGAGCAGCCAGTCCGGACGGCGGAGGGCTACTTGTCGTCGAGTAGGTCGCTGTCCTCGGATTCGCCCGCGAGGCCTTCAAGCCGTCTGGCCTGTTCGATCACCGAGCTGACCATCTGGAGGCTTGACGGGCTGAGGCCGTCGGCGCGCAGCGCGACTCGTCTCACGCCGTGATTCCGCATGGCGGCGACCACCTGGATCTCGGCGCGCGTCTGCTCGGCCACCTGCTCGTCGAAGAAGTACCCGGCCGGGACGCCGAAGAAGGCCGCCAGGGCCCGGATCGTCTGCATCTTCGGGTTCGTGTTCGTGCCGGTCCTGAGCTGCTGGATCGCGCTCGCTGAGATCGCCAGGCCGGACTTCTCCCCGATGCCCTTCGCGACCTCGGCATAGGTGTAGGGCCCTCGCTCCTGCGGGTGCACCTCTTGGAACAGGTAGTCGAGTAGCTCCGCGAACGTTCGTTCGCTGTTGTCTGTCATTTCACGCCCTCCGCCATGCCCTGATCGTATCCAGTCCAGTGGTGACGATGTCCAGCTCGGGGGTCGGCGGCGACACTGTGGTTGACGAGATGGCGCAACTGCGGTGTACGTTGAAGTCGTGGCTTCGCCATTGCAGTGTTGTGCTGCAGGTGGATGCCCTGGACTTGAGTCGGCAGGGGCCATACGGCCCTGGTCCCTTGACGGGAGGGCCGCCGAGGCATAGTCCGCAAGGAGGACACACCAGACCCCGAGCACCGACCCGGCGCACACCGGAGGGGAGCCAAGCCCGGCGCCCGGAAGTAGCAGCTTCCGAGCGCCGGGACCGCCACCCCGAGGGGCCACGGATTCATAACTGGGGCAGGTCGGCTGACCTTTTCGATGAGAGCGGCCGCCCTTCCCCACTTACGAGCGAAGGATTCTCGCATGCCCGACTTCCCCAGCGAAACGGCGCTCGCCGTCCCGACCACCGAGGACACAGCACCTCACCCCAGCATGCATCGGCCACCGCTCGCCGACAGGGTGTCCGGCGCTCGGGCCCTCCGCGTTTCCCAGCGTGATCTCCACGTCCTGCGGCCCAGGGCAGAGGGAGCCACCGTCGCTTCCGGGGGGCGCTGAACGTGGCCCGGATTCGTACGATCAAGCCCGAGGCGTTCGCCTCCGAGTCGCTCGCCGAGGTGTCGCTCACAGCAGAACGCACGTTCTTCGGGCTGCTCACCCAGGCCGATGACCACGGTCGCTTCCGGGACCAGCCTGCCGTTCTCGCTGGACTGCTGTGGTCCCTGCGGCCCGAGCATGGCCCGGTCGGCGTCGAGGACGACCTGACTCAGCTCGCGGCGGCCGGTCTCATCTGCCGTTACGGGAGCGAGGACGGCAAGCGGTACCTGCACATCGTCACCTGGCGCCAGCATCAGAAGATCAACCGTCCGAGCGGCGTGCGCCATCCCGTCTGCCCGCAGCACGACGTCGGCCACTCCAGCCCGAACGATGTACCGCAGACGCAGGACACCGTGCACGAGCCCGCAGTGCAGGTTCACGGCGGACTCAGTGAGGGTTCCGGCATCTCGTATGAGCCCTCCGTGAATCACGAAAACGCAGGCCGCGAGGCATGCAGCGAGCCCTCACCGCGCACTCACGGAGCATGCGGTGAGCCTGCGGTGAACACTCACGGTCCGGATCTAGGACCTAGGAACGTGGATCTAGGATCTTCCCCTTCGGGGGGCGCAAGCGCCCACGCACCGGAGTCCGTCTCCCCCCAGCAGCTCATCAGCGAGTACGCCGCCTCCTGCGCCCACCGACCGCCGAATGGCGTGCTCGGCCACCTCGGGCGCGAGGTCTCCAAGCTGCTGAAGGAGGGCATCGGCCCCGCGCACATCCGCGCCGGACTGGCCGGCCACCGGGCGAAGGGGCTGCACCCGAGCACTCTGCCGAGCCTGGTCCACGAAGCCATGAACGCCACGTCCGCCCCCACGAACGGCTTGGTGCGGCGGGAATCCGCGAATACTGTGCGCGGTCACCGGGCCTGGGCAAACCCCGCCGACCCTGCCACCGCCTACGCCGAGGAGCTGTGATGCGCGACCACGACGCCCAGCCCGTCGGCGGCATCGCCCGCCGCCTGACCGGCATCCTCAAGGCCCGCGGCATCGACCCAAACGCTCCGGTCACCGACCCTGCGGAACCCAGCCCCGCCCTGGAGGCGGCGCAGGCCCGTATTCCGGCCCGCTACCAGACCGCCGTCGCCGACCACCCGGCCGTTGACGCCTGGGTCCGCGAGGTTATCGAAGCCGGTCGCCCCGGACCCTCCGGGGCTCCGGGCATCGCCCAAGGACGATCGCTGCTGATCGTCGGCACCACCGGCACCGGCAAGACCCACCAGGCGTACGGCGCAGTCCGGTCCCTGCTGGCCGCCGGGGTGCGCCTGCGGTGGAAGGCGACCACCGCCGCCGACCTCTACGCCGAACTGCGGCCTCGCCAGGGAAGCGACGGGGAGCGCGAACTGCAGGACCTGGCCCGCTGCCCACTGCTGATCATCGACGACCTCGGCGCCGCGAAGAGCAGCGAGTGGACGGAGGAGATCACGATGCGGCTGGTCGATCGCCGCTACACCGCGATGCTCCCGACGCTGGTCACCACCAACCTCGGCATGGCTGACCTGCGCGCGCACATCGGCGACCGCGTCGCCTCCCGGCTGACCGAGATGACCGACAAGGTCATCCTCGACGGCCCGGACCGCAGAAGGGCCATCGCAGCCGAGCGCCACCGACTCGCCGCCGTCTGACGACCACCAGCACATCTCCCTTCACGTACGACCCCCGGGGCCGAGCCCTGCCCGAACGTGCCCCCGGGCGACCGGAGACCACCCATGCACCACACCCGGACCGCCGAACTGCGTACCCTCGGCGACCACACCTGGCAGAACCACGCCGCCTGCCTCTCCACCCCCGACAACCCCGTCGACCCGGAAGTCTTCTTCCCGGAGCCCGACGAGATGGACCGCATCCGCGCCGCCAAGGCCCTGTGCCAGCAATGCCCGGTCAAGCAGACCTGCCTGGACGCCGCGCTGGAGGCCGGTGATCGCGACGGCATCCGAGGCGGGATGACCGAGGAGGAACGCGACCCGCTGCACCGCAACCTCCCCCGCCGCCTCGACTACGCCCGGGTCAACGCCACCCTCGCCGGGCGCGACATCCACCTCACCGATGCCGAGCGCCGCGCGGTCACCCGCGCCGCCTACCAGGCCGATGCCCCGGCCGAACGCCTCGCCTGGCTGCTGAAGATCTCCGACGAGCACGCCGACAAGCTCTATCGCAAGGTCCGCCGCGAGATCCGCAACCGCTCCTTCGAGCATGAGCGCCAGGGCCAAGGGCTGACCGAGGTACCGCGGTCCTCCAGCTGCGACGACCTCGGGACAGCTGCGTGAACGACACCGACGCGATACCGGTGCACATCACCGGCTGGGACCGCGCCGCCATCATCGCCCTGGGTGCCGCTGGGTGCGCGCTCTCCTACGACGCTCTCCAGCAGATGGCCGTCGCCATCCATATCCGAGGGGTCCTGACGTGGATCTTCCCCCTCGTGATCGACGGGTTCATCGGCTACGGGGTGCGAGCCCTGCTGGTGATGCGCAGCGCGTCGCTCGCCGCCCGCTGCTACGTCTGGGCGCTATTCGGCACTGCCACGGTGGCCAGCATCTGGGCTAACGCTCTGCACGCCGTCCGCCTTAACGATCAGTCCGATGGCGGAGGGCTGCGGCTTGGGGACGTCACGGTCGGCGTCCTGTCCACGCTTGCCCCGCTGGCCCTGGCCGGGGCCGTCCACCTCTACATCCTTATCGCCCGCCGTGCTGCCGCTCCGTCCGGTCACCCCGCGGTCCCGGAGACCTCGGTCATGGCGGGTGGAACCTTGGACACCTCGATCGGTGAGGACACCGCCCGGCCGGTCACCGGCCACCGGGCGCCCGCGCTGTCCGCCGGTGTCCCCGATCACCGTGCAGTTGTCCACCCAGGACAGGACCCTCCTGGCGAGGACCGCCCGGCCCCGACCGCTTCGGCGCCTGGCCCGGACGACGAGCCTGAGACGGCGGACCTGGCCACCGCCGGTGAGACGGACGAACTGCTGCCGATCGCTCGCCGCGCGGTCACCGACACGGGGAAGCTGACCCGCAAGGTTGTCGCCGACGCCATACGAGGACAAGGGCGCCCGCTGTCCAACGACCGGCTGACCGAGCTGATGCAGCAGCTCCGTGCCGAGGCGGACAAGCAGACACTCTGCCCCACCGGCTGACCGCGCGAAGCCACCCGGTGGACACCCCATCCGGTCACTCCGGACACCGCGAGCGGGGTGTCCGCCCCGCCGGTCAATTCACTCGCCTCCAGCTACTTCTGCCTCCGCAGAGGAGACCTCGCCGTGCGTACCACGCCACCCACCAATGACGAGATCGACGCCTGGCTGGCCGTCCTGTCCGCTCATGGCCACCTACACCGTGCGCAGTCTGGTCCGGACGAGAGCTGGACGGTGTGGCGAGCACCGTCGAGCCCGCCTCGCACGCTGCACCACCCGGTTCTCGCCCTCGACTACATCGCTGAACTCCTCCGCGAAATTCGGAGAAGCACTTCCCCGGTTCGGCCCGTGAGCCACCGACGCTGATACCTCTCACGCTTTAGTCCACTCCCCGTCACGAAGGAGACGTCATCATGCCCACCACCGGCCTGCACACCGCCCCACAGATCGGCGCCATTGATGCGCAGCGCGTGGAACAAGCTCTGCGCGTCCTGGCGCGGAAATGGACCACCTGGATCATCCAGACGCTGCCTCAGGGGCGAACTCCTATGCGGGGATGCGACATCGCCAGGGCACTGCCGTTCATCGCCAACCCGTACCCGATGCTCAACGAGATGCACACCGCTGGCCTGGTCACACGAATCGGTGACCACACGGACGTTTCTTACCAACTTACGGCCCGTGGCGACGCCCTCACGTCGGTTCACCGAGCTCTGGAAGTGTGGTCGCATGCGCACCTCACGCTCGGTGAGACGGCTTCTGCCGAACGTATTGAGGACGCCGCACGGCGTTTGCGCCTGCGCCAGTCCACCGCCACGGTCTGCGCTCTCGACGCGATTGGCCCCGCATCCCAGCTCGACATCGCCCATGAACTGCACCTGGGAATCGGATATGTGGGAAGGAGGCTGGCCCGGCTGCAGCACGACGGCCTGGCCACCCGGACGGGATCCCATCATGGTGCCTGGTACCTACTGACCGAGGCGGGCCGCGCGCTGGGCCCTGTATACGCCGCGATCGAGTACTGGAGCCAACTCGATTTGCGGGACCAGGACGGTGCACGCTGACGATGACCCAGCCACGTTTCTTGGACACCGCCCACCAGGGTCCCCCCGACGACCACCCGCCACGAGGCCGAGCAAGCTATACCTTGCGTAACACTCTCGCCGGACAAGCCGCCGAGCGAGTTTCACAAGGGCATGCCCCCGTCTCCGGTGGGTCGGGGGAGGCCCGGCACCAGGGGGCGCCGAACCTGGAGGCTGCGACCGAGGGCGGATCGCAACCGGGGGAGGAGAAGCCGCCGCGTGCAGTTGCTGCAGCGCACATGCGTCCGCGGATGCGCCAGTCCCAGCGACGCGACCGCCTGCGCAGCATCCGCCTGACCGCCGACGAACTCGCTGACGTCCAACGTGCTGCTTCCACCGTGGGTCTGCGGGTCGCGGGGTTTCTCGCCGATGCCGCCGTCGCTGTCGCCCGAACTCAGGAAGGGCCGCAGAGCTGGTTGATGAATCAGCGTGCCCTCGTCGAGGAGTTGATGAACGCCTCCGCCCAGCTCGCTCGCGTCGGCAATAACCTCAACCAGGTGGCCCGCTCGTTGAACTCCGGCGGAGAGGCTCCGAATGCGGAGGACGCCATTGCCCTCGTGCTGCGAGCCGCTGCCCGGGTCGAAGGCGCCGCCGTCGAGATCGCGAAGCGTTGACGCGGTGGTGCCCGACATCTCTCTCGGCGGCCGCACGTACGGCCTGCTTGCCTACCTCTACGGTCCAGGCCGCCGCGACGAGCACACCGACCCGCACCTGGTCGCTTCCTGGATGCCAGAGCTGGCACCCGACCCCGGCCGGGACCCGGAGGCGACGCTCAAGCAGCTGACCGACCGGCTCGACCTTCCCGTCCAGGCCGTATCCGAGCACCGCCGCCCGGCGCGGCATGTGTGGCACTGTCCCGTGCGCACCGATCCGGGGGACCGGCACCTGTCGGACGCGGAGTGGGGAGAGGTCGCCCGTCGCGTCGTGCACGCCACCGGTATCTCCGAAGAGGGCGACGACCGAGCCTGCCGTTGGATTGCCGTGCGCCACGCGGACGACCACATCCATATCGTTGCCACACTGAAGCGCCAGGACGGGCGTGCCCCGCGCCGCCACAACGACTTCTCGCGCGCGCAGGCCGAATGCCGAGCGATCGAAGCGGACTTCGGTCTCAGGGAGCTCAATGCCGGTGACGGTACGGCTGCCCAGCGGCCCACCAGCGCCGAGCGTTCCAAGGCCGAACGCGCGGGCCGCAGTGCGACCTCTCGCGAACTTCTACGTGACCACGTCCGCCAGGCCATGGCCGGAGCCGAGGGCGAAGCCGAGTTCTTCCGCCGACTGGCCGAGGCAGGGGTGCGCATCGAGCGTCGCCTCGCCCCCTCCGGTGACGTGCTCGGCTACAAAGTCGCCCTGCCCGGCGACCGCAACCGCGCAGGTGAGCCGATCTGGTTCTCCGGCTCCCGTCTTGCCCCCGACCTCTCCCTCCCTAAGATCCGCCGACGTCTCGGCCCTCAAGACGAAGCCGACGATCCACCAACCCTCGACCATCCGCGTGGCGGCCGGGGTCCGGCGCAGGCCCGCCGCGAAGCCACCGGCATCCTCGACGCCCACACCACCATCGCCTTCGCCGACGGCAACGAAGATGAAGTCGCCGCACAGCTCTCCGGAGTCGGAGAGGTTCTCGACGCACTCGCCCAGACCTCTCCGGCCTCCACCCGGCAGCAGGTGACCGAAGCGGCCCGCACCTTCGAACGGGCCACCCGATGGCACACCCGGGCCGAACGCGCCGACGACCGAGCTGTCCGCTCTGCCGCACGCGGCATTATCCGAGCTGGCGACGCCCTGGGACGAGGCGAGGACGGCGGCGCGACCGCCATGCTCCTGTCCACCCTGGTCGTGGCCGCCGTCGCCGCCGCCCGCTGGCACTCCGCCCGCCAGCATGCCCAACAAGCAGCCGCAGCGAGGCAATCCGCCGACCAGCTCCGGGCGGCCTACCGCACCGCTGCGACCACACCGATGCGCGCGATGCGGGCGCAGGGGCGCCGCCTGCCCGAGCGCGTGCGAACACGTCACGTCGGCACCATCGAAGCCGCTCTTCCCGGGCGCACCGGCAGTCTTCGTCGCGAGCGCGGTTGGGATGCCCTGGTCGCTACCCTCGACCAGGCCGAGCGCGCCGGGCACGACCCCGAAGCCCTGCTCCAGAAGGCCGTCGGATGGCGCGAGCTGGACACCGCCGACCGCGTCACCGACGTCCTGGTCTGGCGGCTCCGCCGCCTCGGACGGCTCCCCGCGGACCCGTCACAGCGCCGCGCCGATACACGAATCACAAAGCAACAGCCCCAGCCACCAAGGACACACCCCGCCACACCGACGCGGAATCCCGCCTCGGCCGAGCACCGACCGAGGCGCTGAAGACGCGGCACAAAAGTCTGGACGACACCCGACCTCGCCTGTTAGGGCTGGTCAGAGGAACACAAGGAGCCGATGCGCATGCCCACAGAACAACTCCAGCAGCCCAGAGCCCCCCTGCCGACGTCCGTCGACGACCCGTTGCCGCGGCTGCAGACAGCGAGCGGACCGGATGACTCCATCCGGATACAGACCACCACCCACGCAGACCCGATCACCATCACCGGCATCACCGTGATGTGCCCGAAGTGCGGCGCCCGCCGCGACTGGCTGGTCATCTGCGACCGCCGGAACCAGATCTTCCTCCGCTGTCGCTGTGCCCATGAGTGGCACGAGCCCGAGCTGACCCGGGCCGACTTCGACGCCATGGCGGGCGAAGGTGGCCAAAAGTGCCCGAGCCTTGAAGCAGTCGCCCGGGCCGTCGGCTACGACGGCACGCTGGCCGGTACCTATCTCCCCGATGATCTCAATGCTGGCACGTGCGGGTAACTACACCGGCGGCGGCGCGACCGTCACGTCGGCGACCCAGATCGCTGGGCTTAGGCATGGCCGTACCAGTGTCGCCGATTGATTCCTGTGGCCTGCGACCGTCGCTCCGGACAACCGTCCTCGTTGGTCGTCATCGGTCTCCCTTGGACGGCCCACAGACGGTCCGGTGGCCAGCGGATCGCCCCGGGCAGAGAGCGACGTGACCTGGTCGCCCGGCGGGTCATTTCGGCGGCGTTGTCAAAGCAGCGCGTGCAGCAGCGATGAAGTCGCTACGGCGGGCCACAGCTGTGTCATCGGCATCAGCAAGGGCTGACCAGGCAGGGTGCTCATCTGGTTGAGGGCCTGTCCTGAGAGCGTTCAGCACGTTGCTATGGGCACTCTGGTAGTCCAAGACGGCAGTGAACAAGGCCTGCGCCCGCTCATCGACTTCATCTGGACCAAGCATCAGCAGACCATCCCGGCTCTTACTCATCTCATCGATGCGCTGCAAGACATCACCGGGCAGGTAGAGCGGTGCAAAGTCGTAGGTGTCGGCGTCCACCCGACCTGCATCCAGTTGGTCGGAGACGCCTACGATCTCGCCGCTATAGCGTTCCAGTACCTTCAGGCAAAGGTCCACTGAGTGTAAAAACTCGACATAGAGCAGTTGTCTCTGCTGCCGGAGCCACAGCAGATGCTCGTTGGCCCCCTGGTCACGCACCTGTCGGCGACCAGCTCGGTAGGACAGTACGCCGCTCAGCATGACGCCAGGAATGCCGATCGCTGCTGCCCAGATTGCAGCTTGCCCTTGATCCATGCCTCATCTTCAGCCGTCGGGCTAACCAGAGCCAAGCCGCGGTCAATGAGAACTACCGTGGGACCTCGACCTGGTTGAGCTGCCGTGGCACCAGGTGCGCGTCGATCCCGACAGGTGCGCCGAGACGGGCCGACACCTCCGTAGCGTGATCGGACGTCGGGTACCAGCTCAGTAGAACGAAGCCGTCAGGTACATCCGCTCCGTGCCGCGAGAATGCGTGTTGCCGCCAGCGATTTGGCATTCGTGCCTGGTGCGGGAATCATCGCCCAGCGCGCCGCCGTAAACGAGGCTGGCGGGGAGCGATCCGGTGACGATTCCTGTCCGTTCCCCAACGTTGGGTGAGCCCGGCTACTTAGGGGATCTGAGTACCCGGGACGATCCCCTCCATGCCCCGCCTGCGGTTGGGTGAATCGAGGAATGAGATATCGAGCATGGTGGCGCGAGTGGAGCGTTCCCTCTCGATGATTGCAAATTGAACAGTCGAAAATGCAGATGCAGTTCGCTGTGCTGATGCGTAGGATCACTTCACCGCAACACGACAAGGGGGAACCGTGAAGCACGTCCGAGTCATTTCCAGCATCGCTCTCGCTGCGCTCACGCTACTGCCGCTGACCGGCACTGCGTCCGCTTCCGAGTCGTCCAAGCACTCCCCGCTCAGGGCTTACCAAGTGACCATCACCGAGCATTCCAAGAGCTGGGTATCCTCGAAGGGTAAGGCTGAGCCCGAAACGAAGACGGCCAGCGCGGCAACTCATTTCTTCACGCCGCAGGACCCCGACTACAGGGCCAACAGTCAGTATGGCCACTTCACTGCGCAGGTGAAGTACGGATCCTCCAACATCCGGTTCATGTGGAGTCACAAGCTCAACCGGAGGACGGCAGGTGCTGCTACGGGGCCGATGAATGAAGTCGCTACGGCGACACAGAACGGGCGGCAGTTCGGCTACCGTGACACGCATCGGAGCGTCCCGGCCAACTACACGATCCATTCATCCTTCAAGGCCAAGACCGCACACTACGTCCTCAAGTCGACAGACAAATTCCCCATGGCCGGTAACCGAACCCGCACCATCAACACAGTGTTCGAATTCACGATCACGCTGATCTGACCAATCGGCGACGAGTTCACTCGGACTCCATGGTGACGATGGTGCCTCGCCTACGTGAAGATGGTGCAGTTCCTACAGGAGAAGGAGGCGGGGTTGTCCAGAATCGAAGGGCTCGCCCAAAAGGTGCTGCACGACCTTCACTGGGCCGGTGTTGCCGAGCAACCAACTACCACGTACGCCGTGGCCAGCACAGAACGGTACGTGGACGTGCTGGTATCCGACAGCTCGGGCATGGGGGTGGGGTTCTCCGTCGACGTCAGCGGAACGGATGCGAGTATCCTCTACCAACTCGCCGACAGAATCCCGGACGCGTATGTCGAGCTCTACTCCGTGGGCCTTCCAGCGGTTCCCGGTAGTCATCGGCCAGCCAGACCTCGCCTGACACAAGGCGAGGTCATCTGGGAAGACCCTGATGAATCGGGCACCTGGCAATGCCGAGTCGGTGCTTACCCGGGAACAAGCACCGGCAGTTCTCCCTTCGCCTGAACTGCCTAGCGAAGGCCGACACTGGCAGTGCCGCGGGCGGCGACAGATGTGGCCCTCACCGACGGGGGATGCGGTGAGGGCCATGTCAGCAGGTGGCTGTACGACGGCAGCTACCTCGGCCCGGCAGCTGTGCTGCTGCGGCAGGTCCTAGTCGCATCCACAACGGCGCGAGCGCGCCGATGGCGTGGTGGATCTGGTTCGCGGGGGCGGGGCCGGAAGTGGGGGTTCTGCATGGTGGTTCTCCGGAACGAATGTGGATGCGGTGGTCGGGGGGGAGGTGGCGAGGAGCTGACACGGTCCGTCGTCGAGGTGGTGGTGCGGCCAATGGCCAACCGGGCGAAGGCGGGGTCGCCGACGCCGCCGGAACTGGCGAGATGGCGCAGGGAAGCGTGGTAATCGCGTCACTGCGGGGCATCCGGGTCGTAGGGCATGGGCGTCATTCGGGGAATCTGGTCAGCGCACGCGGCGACGGCGCTGCTGCTGTACGGGGTCGGCAGCCGAAGGCGGGGTGGCCGCCTCCGTACGGGTGCTTGCGGCGGGGGTGGAACGGGCCTTGGCGGCCTGAGTACGACGCTTATGCGTGGGTGATGTGTGGGCCGCGGCCTGGCGTTCGCGTTCCAGGCGGCGGGCGGCACTGCGGTAGGCGGCGTGGTCCTGCCGCTCGCCCACGGCCAGGAGGTAGATCTCCCGGTCGTGCTGGGAGGAGGCGGGAGCGTCCCGATATTGGATGACCAGGCGCCAGCGCGTCTCCGGATCGACGTAGACCTTGTGACAGCCTGCAAGTTCACGCTCGAGGGCAGCGCCGCGCTCGTTGCCATGGACCAGGTGCTGTAGCTCCAGCAGGGATAGGTCACGGATGCTTTCCGGGGCATTGCGGAGATCGGCGAGCGCCTCCGGGTGGGCGGCGAAGGCGAAACGGGCCCGACTCACGAAGGCCCCCTTCGCGTACGTCCCTGGCTCGGGGCCGGAGCCAGCGCGGCGGCCGGGGCGGATGAGCCGTGACTGGCGGCGGCACCGGCGGGCGTGCGGGCGGCGGTGGCCCGCCGCTCCAGCGTGCTCGCAGGCGCCGAGGCCAGCGGCAGCGGCCGGTCCTCCAACCGAGAGGTAGGGGCATCGGCCGGGCGCGGGCCGGGAGTGTGGCCCAGCTCGCTCGCCGCACGGGGGAAACTTTGCGAGATGAGCCAGTTCCGTACGAGCGGGACGGCGGGCCGACGGGTGGATTCGAAGATGAAGGTGCGCTCGCCAGGATCGCGCTGGACGTGCATGCTGACGTACCCCGCCCTGCGGGGGACACCCCAGATGGCGGCGCGGTCGTAGAACAGCAGGAAGCTCTCGTCGGGGGCGTGGCGCGCGGCCAGCCTGGTGTACATGTCGTCGGAGAGCGTCGCGTGCATGAAGTCGTGCTCGACATGGTCGGAGGCCGCTTCGAAGCGGACGATGCGGTAGCCCGGAGCCTTCATGCCGCATCCCTGTACGCCGTGGGATCGGGGGCTGGCAGCAGACGGTGGTTGGGCCGCGTAGGGCTGGTAGTGCACGCGCTGAACGGGCCGTCTGGCGCGCGTAGTTGCAGCAGGGCGGGGTCGAGGTGGTCGCGGTGCCACATGGACGGCCCGCTGAGCCCGGCCTCGGCGTCCGTGAACTGCTGCCAGGCCAGCCACAGCGCATGCAGACGGGCCACCGCTTCGGGGTGTTTGGTCCACTGCGCGCACCACGGTCGGGTGGAGGTGATCTCGCGTCCGTAGACCGGCAGCAGCAGGTCCTCCACCCAGACCTTCAGCGCCGCCAGCTCCTCGGCGTATGCCTGTCCGGCCAGCGCCAGGACGAAGACGGAAGCAGCCTCGGCCGGGCCGCTCTCGCTGATCGGAGGCGTAGCGGTTTCCCGGCCGGGCCTTTCCTCTTCGCCGTCGGGCGGGGACGGTTCCTCGTCGGTGAGCCGGGCGAGGGTCTCGGCCTGCTTGCGGGAGGCGGCGACCAGACCACTGACCGTGGAGACGAGGTCGTCCAGGTCATGGTCCGGTATCCGCACTGGCTCGTTCTCGTCGACGGACTCCGGCATCGACATCCCCTTCGTACTCGGGTGTTGGGGCGTCGAGAATCCGGAGAAAAGAGAGTTTGGCCCGGCCGGGAAGCCAGGTGTAGAAGGGCGGCTCAGCCGCCGGAGCGGTGGCGGCAGGCGGCCGTGGGCGGAGCGAGGATCCGTGGTGCCCTCACGGCCTGCTGCGGTACGACACCGTTGCCCAGCGCCGTCAGTTGTCACGGGGAACTCCTTCGGGAACGCCGGGCATAGGTAGCGGGCGCAGGCCTGGTCGTGCTTGGCGGGGCCTTGTGCTCGGCGCGAGGTGCGAGGCTGCGAGCCCGTGCTGCGGCGGCACGGGCCGGAGGGGGTACACCCGACGCCTTCGTGGTGGCCTCATCCGGTGCGGGTCCAGCCTCGGTGGCGGCCCGGCGTCGGCTGACCTCGTCGAGCGGGACGAGGGCGTACAGGGCATGGCTGATGAGCTGGCCGGGAGCGAGTGCGTCGTTCTCGGCCAGGCCGCAGACCTGCCGGGCGGAGGTGGCGGCCGTGCGCAACAGGGAGGAGTCGAGGACCTGCTCGCCGAAGTATTCGGCCGAACCCGCGAAGGGGACGTGGCAGATGTGACGCACGCGCTCGGCATTGAGTGAGCCGTCAGCGAGTGCGCCTCGGCGCTGGCACTCCCACAGAACCGTCAGTTCGTCCACGGGCTCGCCGCGGTGCTGCAGTGCTCCGAGCGCGCGGTAGATCTGCCGGTGCCCGGGATCGGCGAAGTCGCCGGGGTGGAGCCAGCCGATTACCTGGGAAAGTTGGTCGGGGTGGGCAGCGAGCGCGCCGAGGAGGAACTGCTCGTCGGCCAGCGCCCGCTCCCCGCCCTGTCGCGGAGCCGTGGCTGTAGGGCCTGAGGTGGTGTGCTGGTGCGCGGGCCGGGGTTCGGTCCCCCAGCTGCGGGCGAGGTCGTCGAGCACGTCGTGCAGGACCTGAGCGTGGTGCAGGGTCTCAGTGACGCCGCTGCCGCGGGCGGTGTCGGCGCGGGCGGCTTGGTGAAGGCGGACGGCGTGCTGAGTGACGCTGCGATGAATGGCACCTTCAAGCACCATCCGCCCGTAGACCGGCGCGTGCGCCGGGCGCGGACAGACGGAGACCAGCGAGTGGACGTATGCGGTGGTCACGCCACGCGTGCGGGTACTTGCCCCCTGACGAACATCGTTCAGCCAGGACAGCGGGACCGGCGTGTCCGGCGGGGGCTTCGTCGCCGGGTGGCCGCCGTCGCGGAGGGTGAGCATCGCGGCGTAGAGCGCGGAATGCGCAGGCCGGTAGAAGTGCTCGGGTCGCAGCCATCCGGACAGACGGCCGAGCTGGCGTGGCTCCAGCAACACCGCCCCCAGGACCGCCCGCTCGGCTTGAAGCAGCGGCGTCACCCCAGCCCCTGGTCGGGCTCATCGCGCACGAGCTGGGCGACAGCACGGTTCGCGGCGTCCATGTCGGCCGCCAGAGAGCCCAACTCCTCTGCGAGCGCGGGGTCGGCGGGGACGGTGCCGCTGGGGGCGACCAGCCACCAGCGCTCGCTATGGCGGATGGCGGGGCTGTCGGCCAGTCCCTCGGAGCAATGGGCGGTGGCCCGGGACGGTTCGGGGCAGGTCATCAAGCACCTCGACGCGAGGAAAGATCGGGTGGAAGGACGTGGTCGCGAAGCCCGGTCGTCTCGTCGGGGTGCTGTGGAGCCAGGCGGTGATCATGCGGCTGGCCCGTACTGGTCGGGGCCGGGCCGGTCTTTGGCCAGGGCGCGCTCGGTGATGGCGGCCGTCGCCTGCTTCGAGGCGGCGCCGAGCCGGTCGGCGTCCGGCTCGCGGTACCAGGGCTTGAGATCCAGCAAGGCCGGACGGACCCCGGTCGCGAGCAGCAGCGCCGACCCCTTGGGCAGAGCCCGGATCGCGTCCGGCGGAAGCACACGCTCCTGCCGCATGCTCACGGAGGAGGACTTGCCGGACTCGCTGGAGGAGACCGAGAGGGTCCGCACGTCGTGGTCCCCGGCCAGACGGGAGAGCTTGTCGGCGAAGTCCGCGTCATCGATCCCGGAGCCGATGAGCTTGATCGTCGCCGCGCTCCAGAGGGCGTCCATCCCGGTCTCGCCCCATACGCGCTGGCCCTGCCGGTAGGACTGCAGGATCGTGATCGGGATGACGCCCCGCGAGCCCAAGTGGGAGTACAGATCGGGCAGGTCCTGGATTTTGCACACGTTGGCGGCCTCATCCAAGATCGCCAGCAGGGGCGGATCGAGGCGCCCACCATCGCGCTCGGCCTGGATGACGGCCGCCCGCATCACCGCGTCGGCAGCGGCGGCGATGATCGCCGACGCGCTACCACCACCATCCTTCGACAGCAGGTAGAGCGTGTCGGTACTGCTGCAGAACTCCTTCGGCTTGAACTCCCGCAGTTTCGTTGCGCCTTGGGGCGGGGTGACCCAGGCGGCGATCTGCGGATCGAGCAGGCAACTCGCGTACTGCCGCGCGTTCTCGAAGATGCCGTCACGAGTCTCCACGGCTCCGGCGACGGTGCCCTGCAACTGGGCGGCCACCGCATCCAGACCAGCATCGGTGAGCAGATCGATCGGCGTCCGGTCGGCCGGGGACGCGAGCCAGGCGGTCACCTCGGTGACCGGACGCCCACCCCGCGCAGCCGCAAGGAACAAGGCCGTCAAGGTGTTGGCGGCGGCAGTGGACCAGAAGTCCCCAGCGCTGGACTCGTCGACCGAGGCGGTGACGAAGTGCTGCGCCAAGCGGCGGGCTCCGGTCAGATCGTGGGCATCGGAGAGAATGTCCCACCACATCGTCTGCTCGGCGTGCGCGATCTGCTGGGGGTCCAGCGTCCACACGGTCCCCACCTTGGCGCGCTCATCGAGCGTCGCGGTGAAGGCGTCCTTCGCTGCCTTGTTGGAGGTCAGCAGCACCGGACCGGGCGCGCGGAGGATCGCGGGTATCGCGAGGCCGGAGGTCTTGCCCGACCGGGGCGCCATGATGGCGAGGAGGACGTCCTCCCAGGAGGAGCGGACCTCCGCCGAGCCCGGCTTCAGCGAGCCGAGCAGTACCCCGCGATCGTTCGGGGCGATGTTCTTGGGTTTGGTGTCCTTCAAGCTGGGGCGCAGGCCGGTGGCCTTCGCGGCAGCCTTCTTCGGCAGCAGATCACCCAGGTCGCTGTGGTCGGCGAGGCCCTGCCAATTGGTGCGAAAGTACAGCCACAGCTTCGCGCCGAGCACGGCGGCCGCGAGCAGCAGCACGGCGGGAATGGCGTAGCAGCTGGTGAGCAGGGCGGGCCGGGAGAGGTGCGGCCAGAGAACCTCGGGGTGGAAGAGGGCCTGAGTCGGTTCAAGCGGAGCCCACGGCCCGCTGCCCACGGCGGCGTTGGTGAGGTTGCCGAACAGCCAGGCCAGCGAGCCACCACCGATGCCGAGGGCGGCGAGGCCGAGCAGGAGATAGAGCAGGACGTCCGTACCGGTGGTGGTCGAGGGCGTCCTGGTTCGCGCAGCAGACAAGACGAATTCCAGAGACGTGCGGGAGTGAAAAGGGAGACGGCGAGGGCGAGGGAGGCTCTGCGGGCATTCATGGGCGGACTCCTAGCGGTGACGGCGGACGTACGGGGTGCGCTCGACGAGTACCTGCGCGGTGGCTGGGTCGGGTACGTCGGCGGCCGGGCTCGCGGCGCCCGGACGGCGTTGTGGGGCGGTGGCGTAGTAGCGGGCAACCTGGTTCTGCCAGCGGGCGGCAGGGGGCGGGTCGAGATCCCGCATCCGGTCGCCTGCGTCGTGCAGCTCGTCGCTGAGCGCGGTGAGCGTGGCGCCGGCGTCTTCGAACTTGTAGGCCAGCTCCCAGCCTTCGTCGGTCTCGGATTCCTTCGCTTTTTCCACGGCGGCCTCGAAGAACTGGCCGAGCTGGGCGAGCACACCGTCGGCCTCGTCCAGCACGTGCTCGGCTGTCTCGGCAGCCTCGTCGTACGTCGTGGCTCCGGCGAGTTGGTCGGTCAGCGTGAGGATCTGGTGCCCGAAGGTGCGCTTGCCCACCGGGTCGGTGGGCAAGCGCGGGGTGTCGGGTACGGACGGCACGGGAATCTCCGGGGCTAAAAGTGGGGGTTCTCGCTGGGGCGGTCGGCCTCGCTGGCGGCCTCCAGCAGCTCAGGCAGGTCCGCCGGTTCGGCGTCCCTGTTGTCGATCCACCACCCGGCTCGGGTCAGCGGCCGTACGGACTCCTCGATGGCCTCCCACTCGGCCTCGTCCATCTCGCCTTCGAGGACGAGAGCGGTGTAGGCAGCGGCCACGAGCTGATGGCGGCAGCGCGTGGCCCAGCCGACCGCGCGCTCGCTGCCATCCAGCGGCGGCATCCGGTACTGCTCGGCCCACTCCTCGGCCTCGGCTGCCTCCTCGGCGCGCTTCTTCGCCAGCCACTCGGCCTTGGACTCGGAGTCCTGGTCCCGAGAGGCACGCCAGCACTCGTAGCAGTCACGGGAGGCGAGCCAGCGCGCTTAGCTAGCACGCCGGTCAGCGGAGCGGTCGGATAGATCGGCCTGTGTGGTGTGGCCGCAGGCGTGGTCGATGGGCCAGATCTTCTTCACGGGCATGGAGCAGGCTCCTTTCAGCGGGTGTGGCGATTGGCGGGCGGCAACGGGGCAGAAGGAGCCGAGAGCGGGAGGGTGATTTCCTGGGTGCCCCCTGACTCATGTCCTCAGCTCCATCACCGCGCCCATGAACTCGTCATGGAGGGAAGTGACCAGGTGCGTGATGCTGCGCAGGTGAAGGGCCATATTCCGGCCCTCGTCGGAGTCGAGGCAGCTGCACCAGGCGGTTACGGTGCCGACGAGGTGCGGTCCAGTTCTCCAACCACGCCGATGCCCTCGTCCATCGCATCCCGGATGACCTCGGCGACCTCGACGGGGTCGCGCAGCTCGCGGTCCTCCCGGGCAGCGCGCCCGCGGACTGAACGGTTTCGGGCCCGGGCCTGTCACCGTCCGGCGGCACCACGGCGCGGGGGTCGGCGGCAACCGACAGTCCCACGTCCTGGAACTCACAGGTGGCGGAAGCCACCGTTCTGGACCGCCGCGTTGTGCGGAAGCAGATGCACATCCAGCTCGGCGTTGTACTCGAAGTGGTGCTTGCGCAGGACCTCATCGAGAAAGGGCCGGTCATAGGCGATGGCAGCGGCGATCCCGAAGTCGGTGGTGCGGCCGAAGGCGACATCGGGCTCAAGCTCAAAGGACACAAGAACGTTTCTCCTACCGGTGGTGCGCGGGTTGCCGGGCGGCAGCCGGTCCGGTCCGGTACGCGCTCTCGATGAGCGAGCCGCGCTGCGAGGCTGCGGTGTCCGAGCGGGTGGGCGAGGTGGCGGCCGCTGCTTGGCCCCGTCGCTGTTGGGCGGAACTCGTCACAAGGGGTAGCTCCTTCGGCGGCGCGCCGGGCAGTGGCGGACGCTCGCCGGGATGGAGGTCGTAGGCGGCATCCGCGCTGACGTTCTGGTGCGCGGCCCGCAGCGACTGAACCGCGAGCTGGACGCGGCGTACCGGATCACGGTGTGGTTCGGGCAGGGTGTAGAGGCGGCTGTCGGGGAGGCGCTCGAAGCCGACCCGGCGCAGCAGGTGGTCGGTGACGTGGTGATCGTGGGAGGGGGCGGCCACGAAACCGGCATGGGGGTGGTGGCCGATGGTGATGTGCGGAGCTTCCGTCACGAGTGCTGCACCTCTCTCGGTCGGGGGCGTGGTGGCGACGAGGGTCCACCAGGAGGCGGAGTTTGGTGGTGCCGGAGATTTCCGCTAGCGCGTCCGGTAAGTCCTCTCGGGGCCGGACTGCGCGGGTGCCGACGGGCCGGTGGCGGGTGTGGACGCGGTGGGGGCGGCCGTGGTCGTGGAGCGGGCGCGGGCGGCGTCGGCCTGAGCCGTGCGGGTGCGGCCGGTGTCCGGACGTGCGCGGGCCGCTTGGTCGATCTCGACCAGGACGTCGGCGTTGGTGGCAAAGGTGATCGCGTAGTGCCACCCCTCGGCGTTACGCAGGATCTCCGCCCTGCGCCGGAACTCGGGGCCCCGGGGATGGTCGCGGAGAATCATCTCGTTCGCGTACTCCCAGGCAGCGCGCTCCTGTCGGCCCCCCTGCACGGCGTCACGCAAGGCCGTGAGCTGTGACCTACGGCGATCGATGGTCTCGAAGTCAGGGTCCTCATAGTCCTGGTGGAGGGTACGGAAGTCCCCTTCGGCCTGGGCGAGCAGCTCGGGCCCGTGGCCGAGGAAGGGCTTGAAGGCGGCCCAGGCTTCGGCGTCGCGCTGGTTCTGGCGTACGTAGTACCGCTCGTCGAGCGGCTCGGAGTTCTCATCGCACAGGCCCTCGGAGACGGCGTCCCAGTCCTCCAGGGCCTTGCGCCCTCGCGCGGCGGCCTCCGGGATCACTGCGAGGAGGGACTCGCGGGTGGTCGGATCGAGAGGCATCGTGGATTCCTTCGCATGGTCGGGCAGGCGGCGCCGCTTCCGGTGTTGGGCACCGCCCGCTTGGCCTTCTGGCTGGTCAGCCGTGCATCCGGGCGTCGGTGTCGAACAGTTCGCGCTCGCGGGGGTGGAGGAGGTGCTGGGTGATGAAGGAGCGGCCTGCGACCTTCCACAGGCCGCGTCCCTTGGTGAGGGCGGAGACGGCCTGGGCCTCGATGCCGGTCAGCCCGAGCAGGGAGGCGACTGCGGCGAGTTGGTCTGCCTCTTGGCGGTAGATGATCCGCGTGGAGCAGTCGGTGAGCAGGCCCTCCGCCAAGGCGCGGCTTCGGGAGCCCGCGTCGCCTGCGGTGAGCAGGTCGCTCAGCCGGTGGATGATCATCATGTTGGCGATGCCGAGCCCTCGGGAGAGCTTCCATTGGGACTGCATGCGCTCCAGCAGGGCGACGTGGCGCATGACGCGCCAGGCTTCGTCGTAGATCACCCAGCGCCGTCCGCCGGTGGGGTCGGCGAGTGCGGATTCCATCCACGCGGAGGCGCAGGTCATCGCCAGGACGAGTGCGGTGTCGTCGCCTGCGCCGCCCAGGCGGGACAGGTCGATGGACAGCATCGGGGCGCTCGGGTCGAAGGCGACGGTCGACTCGGCGTCGAACATCCCGGCCAGGTCGCCGTGCACCATCCGCCGCAGGGCGTGCGCGAGGTCCTCGGCGGCGTGCCCGAGGCGGCCGGAGGGCTCGCCGAGGGCGGCGTCGAGCTGCTCCGGCGTGCCGAGGACGTGCGCGATCTGCCCCAGCAGCGGAGTGCTCCCGCTGGTCTCGGCCTGTGCGACGACTTCGTCGAGGGCGACGTCCAACGCGGTGTACTCCATCGGATGCAGATCGCGCCGCAGCACCGTCTTGGCAAGCGATCCAAGGAGGAGAAGGCGTCGCTTGCGGACCTCGCTACGCCAGTCCTGCTCACTGATCCCGCTCGGCCGCGCCGGGGCATCCAACGGGTTGAGTCGTCCGGGCAGGCCGGGGCCCAGCGCGATGGTCTGGCCGCCCAACTCCCGGGCGACGGAAGTCCACTCGCCCTTCGGATCGCACGGCACATAGATCTGATAGTCGAAGGCGACGGCACGGACCGCGAGGGACTTGGCCACGGCGGACTTGCCCATCCCGATCACCCCGGCGAGCAGGATGTTGGGGTTGGTGAACCCGTCGAGACGCCCGTAGAGCGAGAACGGGTCGTAGCAGAAGGCGGCTTCCGCGTGGACGTCCCGGCCTACGTAGATGCCTTGTGCGCCGAGGCCGCCTTCGGCAAGGAAGGGGTAGGCGCCGGAAGCGGTCGCGGTCGTCATGCGGTGAGCGGGCAGCTGGAGACTGCCACCCCGGGCCGAGGCAGAACCCGGACGGCCTCCTGCGGGATAGGTGGCCCGCAGCTCGGGGTCGACGCCGGAATACGCGGGACGAGGCTCGGGATGGCTGGCGTGCCGGGCCTGGTGGCGGGCGGTGGCGAACCTGGCTCGCTCGGCACGTGAGGTGCGGCGGTTGGTCTTGCGGGGGACGAACAGTGGGCTCGCGGTGGCGCGGGTGCGTATCGAGGGGGCCATGCCGGGGCGTGCTCCTGGTGGTCAGTGGCGGATGAGGCCGGTGAAGGGGTCGCGCAGATCGGCCGGTGTGTGATCCCGCCGGACCCGGACGGAGGTGGCCAGGTGGCGCTGGCACACCGTGAGGTCGGGTGTGCCCTCGGGAAGCCGGGTCCGGCACGCCTCCCGGGCAGGTGGGCGGCCGGTGTCCGAGTGCGGGGCCGCGTGGAAAGCGGAGTGGAGGTGGTCGGCTGCCTGCCACAGCCGGATGCGGCAAGCCCGCAGGTGGTCGCCTTCGACTTCGGCCACAGGGGTGGTGCGGGCGGTGTGCGCGTCGATTAGCCCGTAAAGGGCGGCCAGGTGCGCGTGCAGGGAGTCCAGCTCCGCGCGGGAAGCCGCGATGGGGGCGACGGGCATGTTGATCGCCCGGTGGAAGTCGAGCGCGGCGGTGGCGAACGGAATGAAGTCCGAGGCCGCATCGGGCAGGGAGTCGGTCGGCATGGGGAAGGGACCTTCGGTCGAGCGTGGCACAGGGGGGCGGGCGGGTTGGTTACGCCGCGAGGGCGAGGGGCAGGGCGGCTCGGGTGAAAGCTTCGGCCTGCTGCCAGGTCAGCCGCCGCAGATCGGTCATGGTCGAGACGGCGGCGGTCTCGATCGCGGCGCAGGCGGAGGTGAGTGCGTCCTCGGAATCGGCGCTGACGGTCAGCAGCCCGGTGAGAGCGACATCCGCGTGTCCGGCGATCAGCTGCCGTTCGCGCTCCTTGACGTCGGCGTACTCCACGGCGTCCTCTTCGGAGTCGACCTGGCCCTTGCGGGCCCGCTCGGCAGCATCCGCGATGATCGACGACTTCTTGCGCCGCACGTCCCTAAGCGCGGAGTCCAGCCCCTTCGGGGTGTAGGTGAGGGAGAGCGTGCGGCGCACCCCGGAGGTGAACAGCATCTGGTGCAGGAAGCCCGGGCTGGTCTCGGTCCGGGGCCAGTTCTCGACCCAGTACGTCGTGTGGTGCGCGGAGTCGGTCTGGACGCGGTCGCCCTTCTCCACCAGGACCACGGGACCGGCGGCAGCGGGATCGGCCTGCGGGCGTCCGGTCTCGGACCACCGGTCCAGCGCGGCAGAGGACTGCGGATCGTAGGCGGTACGGATCACCGCCGCCATCTCGTATACGGACGCCCACGGGCCGGGTGCCAGCCCGGCGTCACGGGCGGCCTGGTCGAAGGTGGAGGTGAGCTGGCTCAGCACGGAGAAGGCTCCCGTGAGCCCGCCACCTGCCTGGTTGATCAGACGGCGGGCGGCCTTCATGTCGAGGGCGAGTGCGACGTACGCCTCGTGCGGCGCGGCAGCCGGTCCGGCGGCGTCCAGCAGATCGCGGTAGACGGCCCCGGCCAGCGGGGTCTCGGCGTTCCCGTGCTCGTGCCAGTACCGGTTGAGGGCGTCACCGCTGTCGGGGACGGTGCGCTCCAGTACCTGGATGCGCGCGACGTGTCCGGTGCGGGCGAGCGCGGCCAGCGTGCGGCCCCAGCCGGTCACGTTGGCGGACTGGGCGCCCGGGTCGAGCAGCGCGAAGGCGCGGGCCGAGACGCGGACCACAGCGGTGAGAGTGCCCGCATGCGGGTCGTGGACCGCGCCGAAGCGGCCGTCGGGGGCGGTGACGGCGCGGAGCGAGGCGGCTGTACCGGGCAGGTGCAGCAGTCCCTCCCGGCAGGGACGGGTATCGGCCCGGGCGAGCCACACCAACTGGCCCTTCGCACGCCGCAGTGCGTACCGGATGGCGACCGGCGCCCAGTCGGCCAGCGATCGTCCGCGGTGTCGCACGAAGACGGCCGCCAGCAGCAGGGCCCACAGCGGTATCAGCTTCAGCGCTCCGACGACGCCGGAGGCGAGCAGGACTGCGAGCAGGAGCAGACCGGTGATCGCGACACCGAGCAACTGCGGCACGGTGAGCCCCATCAACACGCCCCGGCGCGTGCGATGCGGGAACTTCACGGTGGCCGGGCCGTCGGGCTGGGAGGTCTCGGAGAGCATGACAGGGCCGTCCTTGAAAGCGGAGGAGAAGGAAGAGAGAAGGGGGGACGGGGGCGGTCGGGCGGGGCCTGAGCCCGCCCCCGTCAGGTGAGGCTCTAGGAGCCGGAACCACTCGGCCGGTTGCGGTAGATCCACCGCTGGGGCGTGGCACCGCCCTGCGGAGGCGGACCGCTGGATGGCGGTGGCCCGTCCGCCGAGGACGGCCGGTGCATCGTCCCCGTCGACCCATCGGAGGCGCCCTGCGGGGTGGGAGCGGAGGAGACCGGCGCCCCCTGCGCACCACCGCCGGCATCCGAACCCGTTCCCTGACCCGGCCGACGGATGAGCGGCTGGCCCCGGTCACCGTCGGTCGGGGGACGGCGGATAAGAGCCCTGCCCTTGTCGCCGGAGGCGTTCGGGTCCTCGCCGAAGCGGAAGTGGGTCTGCTTCGGCTTGCCCTGGCCGCCACCGGAGCCGCCACTTGGGTCGATCCCCGAGGCAACGCCCCCGGCACCCTGACCGGGAACCTTCGACGGTCCCTGGGGTGCCATCCCGCCGGTCTTGGCCTGCATCGCGACGTACCCCGCGGTCTTCGCCGCCCCGGCCGCCGTGCCGAATCCGGCGACGCCGGAGCGGTGCAGGTCGTCGTGCCCACCGCCGTCGGCGGCCCAGTGCACGAACTTGTACGTCGCATACGGGCAGAGCAGAACGAGGACCATCACGACCAGACCCGCCATGGCGTCCGAGAGCGCGGCCATCCCGCCGTCGGAGTCGGACTTGCCCATCGCGGAGACGCCGAGCAGGAAGACGATCGTCATCAGCAGTTTGGAGACGATCAGAGTGGAGGTCGCCTCGATCCAGCCGCGCCGCCAGCGCTTGGCGACCTCCCAACCCCCGCCAGCACCTGCGAAGACCGCGAGCGTGACCAGCACCAGGATCGCGACCTTGCGGGCGACCATCACGGCCCAGTACAGGAACGCCCCGACCGCGCACCCGAGCGCGACGAACGTGGGGATACCCCAGCCCAGGCCGTACATCCTCCCCAGCTCGTTCACCTTGATCACGCGGCGGATTGCGTCATCGACAGAGCTGTTGGCTGCCTGGAACAACCCGGCGCTCAGCGCATCGACGACGGTGAGGGCGACGGTGGTGCAGGCGATGGCGGCGAAGGCGAAGAAGACGCCGACGATCGTTCCGAACGCGGCCTGGGCGAGGGCGCGTTCATCCCTTCGCCAAGCGGCCCGGGTGAGCTGGAGACAGAACGTCCCCACGGTGAGCACGAGCCCGATGGGCAAGACCAGCTCGTAGTTGTGGCGGAACCACTCGGCGTTCAGGTCGACGGCTGTCGTCTCGTCCACACCCTTGGACGCCAGGCCGGCGGCGGACTGGGCGACCTCGCCCATGCTCTTGGCGATCCAGGCGCCGATGCCGTCCGTGATGGCTTCGCCGGTCTTCCCGGCCACGCCACGCACGGCGCCGCAGACCGAGTTCATCAGAGGGAGGTCACAGGCTCCCATCGGACACCTCCTTCAGCAGATCGGCGCTGATCATGGGGCGACCTCCGGGAGGACTCCGGACAGAGCGCAGTGGTGGTGGGGTCGACACTGGACGGCGAGCGTGGTCGAGCGCGGCTCGGCCCCGGCACCGGAGCCCTTCCAGGCAATGGACTGCTTGCCGGTCACGGTCACGGCGTAGACGTACGCCTGGGTGATCGCGCCGGGGTCCTGGGACATGGCGGACTTGAACGCCTCGGGGAAGTGGACCTCGTTCACCTGGGCCGTGGCGTGCTGGTGGTTGCCGTGCATCCGAGCCCACAGCGCCTGGCCGGGCACCTGACCCGTCACGGATTTGAGGTCGGCGTACTTCTTCTCGCCGGTCATCCACTGTTCCAGCCCGGCCAGATGCCCGGCCCGGGAGAAGCGCCGGGTGTCATACGTCCACAGCGCCTTGGTCGCCGCCTTCGCGAACGTCACCGGATCGCTGGTGCGAGGCGGCGCGCCGACGGCCTCGCCCGCACCCGGACGGGGCGTCGGCGACTGCGGTGAAGCGGTGGACTTCGGGTGCCCACCTGATCGTGGTTCCGGAGCATCGGGCCGGGTGAGGTACGCGGCAAGACCGGCCGCAGCCAGCAGCACTGCCAGGATGACGCCGATCAGCACCGAGCGCCGCAGCACCGACGACGCCTCGACGGGCCGACCCGAAGAGTTGGGGAATCGCTTCTTCGACATCAGTGGACCTGCGCCCCCAGTGCCGAGAAGAACGCGACGATCCCATTCGCCGCCCCCAGCAGCAGGGCGACACCTGCGGCGATCGTCGTGCCCTTCTTACCGTTCTGCTCGGCTTGGGGACCGCCGCTGTGGTGGCCCCAGGCCCAGATCAACGCTGAGAGAGCCAAGGCCCCGACCGTGGCAATGATCCCGTATAGGTTGATGCTGCCCATCACCTTCTTCAGTACGTCGAGGCCGGGAAGACCGCCTTCCTTGGGGTGTACGCCTGGGTCGTAGGCCAGGTGCTGGATACGCTGCGCGAGCTTCAAAGGAAACTCCTGTTCGAGTTCGGGCGCGCGGAAGCCCGGAGTTGGTGCGAGAGGGAGGGGAGGAAAAAGTGTGTCAAGCGACGCGACGCGCGGCGAGGATCGACGGCAGCCATTCGCCGAGCCGGGTGATCTTGGTGACGTCACCGGTGCCCGGGGCCTGCAGGATCAGGCCGCGCCCGATGTACATGCCGACGTGCTCCGGCCGGACCGACGAGCCGCGGGTGAAGAGCAGGTCCCCGGCCTTCAACCGATGCGGGCTGACCGCCTTACCCGCCTCGACCTGCGTGTACGTGGTCCGGGAGAGCTTGATGCCGCCCGCCTTGTACGACGCCTGCATCAGGGAGGAGCAGTCACACCGGCCCATCGGGTCCTTGCCGTGCGCATCCGCGCACGAACCGCCCCACTGGTACGGCGTCCCGAGCTGCCCTAGGCCCCAACGGACCGCCCTGCGCACCGGCTTGGAAGCCGACGTCGGGATTGTGTAGCCCTTCGGCATGGACCCCTTCGGCATCGGGCCGAACGACGACCCGTCCTCGTTCTCGCACCCGCCAGGGGCAGCCGCGTCGGACTCGTCGCCCTGATCGGCGCCCCTACCCGAACCGCCCCCGCCGCTGAGGGACTTGGCGAGGGCCTTCTGCAGGGCGGTTGCCAGCGGCTGCCACTTCGCGTACGCGCCCGGGAACCCGCTCGCCTGGACCGCCTGGGCGGCCTGGGAGACAGTCATCGACTGCCAGCCCGAGACCTTCGTCAGATGCTCGTAGAACGAGGCCGAGGCGTGCACCGGATCACGGACCTGCTGTGCTGTTCCCCAGCCCTGGCTGGGGCGCTGCTGGAACAACCCAAGCGAGTCACGATCGCCGTAGCTGAGGTTCCGCAGCCCCGACTCCTGCAGGGAAGTGGCCAGTGCAACCACCTGGCCCCGGGGCGGAATCTTCAGCGCGACGCCGGTGGCCTGGATCTTCTGCGCGTTCGGGACCTGCTCCTTGGGAGCATCAAGCCCGGACACGCGGACCGAACCGGCCTTGCTCCCGGAGAGGATCGAGCGAACCTGCTTCGCGACCGCCATAGCGTCAACGTCGCCGCCCGCCTGCTCTTTTACAGGCCGCGTCGGCGTCGTGTGCACCGGTCATCGCCATCGCCAGCGGAGCGATCAGCAGCATCGGCGCGGTGACCACCGTACCGACGACGAACAGGGCCTTCACGGGCGCGGGACAGGGGCGGGGTGAGGGGCGTGTCGCGTACCCGGCTGTGACGCCGGGCGTGCCATGGCGTGCCGCATCGGCAACTCCTTGTGCATAGGCGGTGCGGTGCGGGCGCTCTCGTCGAAAAGGCCACCGGAACCGCGCCGGTTAAAATTCCGAAATCCCCGTTCAGGGGGCGGCGACCTGGTGGCCGGGACCAGTTCATCCCGACCACCAGGTCGCTTTATCGCAGAGCGGCGGAAAGCCGCTCCGGTAATCTCACCCGCCACATTCCAAAGACGCCTTTCTCCGGTCAGGAGACGCTCGACAACATGCCGACGCAACCCGCCCATCGGACTGGACAGCACGCATCAGCACTGCTTGCCGGGGGAAGATCCCGGTCTTTTCCGATGAGCTTGCCCGAGACTGTAGGGACGAATTACGGCCGCACCAAACGAGCCGATCCACACACCGATGGAACGCTGGCTCTGGCTTGGTGCGGCCGGGATTCTCGATTAACTTCCGGCGAAATCACTGACTCCGAGGATGCCGTTCGGTATTCCTGGAGCGGCTCACCCCCGCGCGCCACCCCCATAAGAAGTTCGCGCGCCCGGCTCCCGAAAGAGAGAAACCGCGTGCCCTACACCCTCCACCGAGGCGACGCACTGACCGTCCTGTCCGACCTCCCCGACAACAGCGTCGACGCCCTGATCACCGATCCGCCCTACAACTCGGGCGGACGCACCAGCGGCGAGCGCACCGGACGCACCGCGCGGGCGAAGTACACCGCGGACGCCGAACAGCGCATTGAGCGCGATTTTGCCCAGGACGACTTCGGCCTCGCCGGGCCCGAGGAGTGACGCCGCAGCGGGCCACAGGGGAAGAGGGCAGAGCCCGCGAGAGGGCGGTCGCACGCCCGATTCGGGTATGCGACTGTCCCTTCCTCTGAGGTGATCAGGAAGCTGCAATGCTCCGCAGGATGAAGTACTCGGCACGCTTCAGATCGGCTTGCGGGCACAGGATCACCTTGCCCGCCGAGATGCCGAGGCAGCCAACCTTGGTCACGTCCCGGGTGAACCCCTCCTCCAGCTCCACCGTCGCCGGATTCAGGTTCACCGCCACGACCTCCGTGCGCGGCTGAACGCGCACGATGGCGAAGTTCTTCATCCGCCGGTAGGTGAAGTAGTGTTGCTGCGGCTCCACCCGCGCCCCTCTGGCGTCAGAAGCCGCTCATCGACCGCGCCGAACAGCTCCTTGAGCTGCGCAGGTGCCCCCTCCAGCCGCTGCTGCACGCTGGCCACCGAGCTTGGGAGCGGATGGAAGCCCCGCTCACCGTCGCTGCATGAACGTTCCTTCGCCCCTGTCCTGCGCGGACAGGGGCGAAAGTGTTTAGGAGCGGGCCGAAGCCAGATCACGGGCCTCTGGTCGGTCGGCTGGTCTTCACGGAGTACCCAGCGGCCCTCATCGTCGAACGGCCACGGGTAGGCGTAGGCATCGACCTTCGGGAGGTCACAAAGCACCTCCCGCCTGGCCGGGGTCCGGTGGAGTAACCAGAGGATGGTCTAGCGGATCGAGCCCCGCGGCATCTGCCTCGGCCCGCTCCAGCCATTCCGCCTCGGCGGTCGGCATCGGAGCGTCGCCGGTTCTGGCGCGGGCTGCCCGGCAGAAGGCGCGGATCTCGGAAGCCCTTCTCGAAGCGCTTGTCTGTTCGGCGAGTACCAGTCCCGGCTCGCCGACGACTTCGGCACAGGCATGGGCTTCCTGCGCGGACAGGCGGCCCCGACAGGGATTGAAGTGGCGCTGCCGGTGGCGTGCTGGCGCACGGACCCGTTCCGGGCGTAGGGCCCTCCCACGGGAGAGGGCCCTACGCGGTTTCACCGCTGGGGCCCGGACCCCGGCCTTGGCACGGGGGGCTTGCGCAGGCCGAGGCGGGTCTGCACGTCATAGTTGTCGCCGACCGCTCGGGAGCAGACCCGGTTGAAGCCGCCCACGCTGTGCCCACGGGCGGTCAACAGGAGGTTGGCCGCCTGGAGGATCTGGTCCCTTCGGCCGCGCATCAGGGTGCGCGGGAACGGGTTGGCGTTGTGCACGTAGCGGGCGGCCAGGGTGACGGCGCGGCCCCGCTCGAACTTGATCACGATGGACTCGTTGCCGTGGGCCTCTTGCAGCAGGCGGCAGGCGTCGAAGCAGTCGTAGGCGCGGCGGGCGTGCGCGGCGGCCGTACGGGCGGTGTCGGAGGTGGGATCGAGCGGCCTGCCCTCGTCCTGCTCCCACCGATCCACCACGTCACGTGCCCGGTCCAGGTAGAGCTTGCCCAGGCCGTCGAGCAGCTGGACGCTGGTGAAGTCGGTGAGCAGCAGCTCGCCGACGAACTCCGACTGCCCCATGTCCTGGTCGGCGGGGGTGGCGAGGGCCAGGGAGTCCGTGTCGGTGGCTGTCTCGGCGGACTCTGGGGCGGTTGGCGCCTCCTCCTCGTCGTCGCCGAGGTAGTCGGTGAAGAGGCTGGAGAGTGAGTTGGCCCCGGAGTCGCCGCCCTTGACGGTGATGCGCACCAGGTCGCTCAGCCGAGAAGGGCTGCGTTCCTCCCCGTAGTGGCGGCGGTCCAGGAAACGGCCGACGGTGCCGGCGTAGTCTCCGCCGACCACCGACTCGAACGCTTCGTCGATGGGCTGCCACCGCACCGGCTGGTTGAGCTGCAGCGCGACCCGCGCTCCGAGTACCGCGGCCAGGCTGAAGCGGCTGTCGCGGCCCATGACGGAGCTGAGGTGCTGGTGGGCCGCCGCGAGCCGGTCCTGCGCCTGAGCGGAGCTGCGGTTCGGGGCGTACGTGACCTCCGCCAGCATGGCCTCGGCCGCGGACAGTCGGGCTATCCGGCGGACCTCGCCGTTGGGGGCGGTGCGGGCCAGGTGCTCGTAGAGCTCGATCGCCTTCTCGTAGCTCCATACGTACCGGTGGAAGGCGGCCTCAGCGGAGATCAGCTGGGCGTCGCTAGGCCAGCGGCGGGACGCGTCCTTGAAGAGGGCGAGAACGGGGCTGTTGTCGACGACGGGCACCTTGGTGCGTGGCCCAGGGCCTCTGCCCTCCTTACGCTGCTGCCGGGCGACGTTGTACTCCAAGATGCCCGTCCAGCGGCGGTACTCGCGCTCCAGCCGGGTCTCCATCACGCACAGCTCGATCGACGGACCGTAGCGGTGGCGGTGGTCCCGCAGCTTGCGGCTGCGCTCGCCGTAGATCCGCTCGATCTCCCGCTGCTGGGTCTCCGGCGGCGCCATCAGTAAGTCCTTGCCGGGTGCCTGGGCGGCGCCACGCAGGCTGCCCTGGGAGATCCAGTCGGAATGCAGGCAGGCTAGGTCGAGCACGCCGTGGGGGCGGGAGTGGTCGTTCTCCTGCGACAGCCAGGTACGGACCGCCCGGACGCACACCTTGCGGCGCCGCTCCGCCGCCTCGCCGGCCTCGCTGGTCCGCGCCGTGGTCCGCCAGATGTCCATGACCTGCCGCAGCCACACCGAGTAGGCGAACGGGCTGGGCGCCAGCTCGACGGCGGCCAGGGCACGGTCCGCCGCCCTGGTCTGCCGGGCGCGCGCGGCGCCGTGCTTCTGACTGTCGCGCAGGGCGCGCGCCAGGAACCCGTAGCACTGGGCCAGTGCGCTCAGGACGGCTGCGGAGTCTTGGTCGTGCAGGGAGGGCTGCGGGGCGTCCGGATCGCGCGGGGCAGGCAGTTCGCGGGGGGGTGCGGTCGCCGAGATCGCACCCGTCGAGCAGGGGGAGCTGCTCCAGGAGGGTCACCGCCTCTTGGGCACCACGCCGTGTTCTCTCCGGCTCCGAGTACCAGGCGTGGACCTTCCGCAGGAAGCGTGCCACGGCCACACAGAGGGTGGGCGGCCAAGTCCGCCGGTCGCCCCAGCATGCGTCCAGGGCGTCCATCACCAGGGAGTGGGTCTCGTCGAGCTCCTCGTCGTCGGTGCTCTGGTGCAGCAGGAGCACGGCCGCGTCGACCAGGCGCATCGACCACAGGGAGAGCGGCTCGCCCTGCTCGTGGGTGATCCGCAGCCCGGCGACCGCGTTCCGCACCACTTGGACCAGCTCCCGGCGGCACTCCGCCGGGTCGGTCAGCAGGCGGCTACGGGCGCGGGAGACACGGCTGTTCATCTGCAGGCGCGCCTGGATGTTGCGCGGGTTGTCGTCCTGCCGGAGCATCTCGGTCACCAGCAGGTGCACCCGGTCGACGAGGTTCTTGGCCTCATCGAGCCGGTTGGCGTCGATCAACGCCTCGGCGGTGTTGAGCAGCCAGGAGACGGCCAGGGTGACCCGGCCGGCTTGCCCGGGGCCCCGCTCCAGGGCGCCCTCGTACACCAGGTCGGTGGCCCGCATCCGTACCGGGAGGAGCCGGACGGTCAGGCCAAGCCGCTTGCCGGTGAACTCGAGCGAGGTATCGACGGAACGCAGCAGGGTGTGCGGGCTCTGACCCGGCCGACAGGCGGTCAGGGCGGTGGCGACCTCCTCGGCGGCCGCCATGAACATCTCGCCCCGCTTGGCGACCGCGCCCTCCAGACGGGCGGCGAAGGTGAGGGTGGCCACCGAGTGGTAGAGCTGGAAGAGCGGGTGCAGCGTGGGGGCGGGGTCCTCGGCCGTGGCCGGGACCGGCTCGGCGGCGGGCGTGGGCCGGGGTTCGGCGGGCTTGGTGGGGGTGTCCTCGGTGGTCTCCTCCTGCTCGGGGAGCGGGGCCTCCTTCGAGCCGGGCAGGTACAGCGCGTCACCCTTGGGGGCGACGACCAGGTCGCAGACCACTTCGTGCAGCGTCGGCAGCCGCTTCTCGGCGTCGTCCTCGATCCAGCCCAGGGCGGTGCGCAGTTGGGCCTGGAAGACGCTGTCGGCCTGTTCGTCGTCCTTGTCAAGCGCGGTGGCGGCGGTGGGGAAGAGGACACTCGCCGCAGCGGCGAGGCGGCGGTCGAGATCGCCACTCTCGGTCAGCCCCGGTGGGATCAGGAGCTTCACACGCTTCCGGCCGAGCACAGGACGTGTGAACGGATCATTGTCGGGGCCGGTGAGCGCGGTCAGGAGCAGGGTCCGCAGGGCATGTTCGCTCGCCTGGCCGATGGTGAAGGAGCCCGAGGTGTCGGCGGACAGAACCCGGGAGTCCAAGAGCATCTTCAGGATCCTGCTTGGGAATGCGACCGCCGGGTCCTTCAGCACCTGGCGAGGCAGTGACAGCCGGTCGGCGAGGCTCCACACCGCGAGCAGGGCGAGCGGTTCCGGCGTGACCGACTGCTCGCCGGGCGGGGCGAAGGAGCAGCCCAGTTCCGAGAGGATGAGGGCCAGGTTCGGGGTGGTGCCCTCCACCAGTGCGGTGGCCACGGTCTCCGGGTCGGGAGTCGGGGTGCCGGGTGCGGATCCGGTGACGGAATCCTTGGTAGTGCGGTAACCGTTGGCTCCGCGATAGAGCTCACCCGGCAACCGCAGCCGTCCGTCCTCGATATGACGGAGAACGCTCGCGCCGTCAACGGCAACCCGCTCCGAAGCCAGGAGCTTGGTGAGGAATTCGCCTGCCTCGTCGTCCGTCAGCTCGGCCAGCGGTATCGGGGCCTTCTGGGTCAGTTGTTGCCCGCCCTCGACCTCGACGGGCACCCGCGAGATGACGATGTTCGCCGTGTCGCGGAAATAAGGGTGGGCGAGGAGCTCGTCGAGTTCGTCGCTGATTCGCTCGGAGTCGTAGCCGAGACGGCCGCAGTCGATGACCAGGAGCAGGGTGTGGCCGCGGGCGTGCTCCCGCAACTGGTCGATGACCAGTTGACGGCGCGGGTCGGCGGCGCCGCCGGCCGCGGCGTGGTCCACGTCCTGCAGGCCGACCTGGAGCGCATCGGCGAGGGCACCGAGGACCGGGGACTCGGCGCTGGGGTTGGGGATGACCATCTCCACCAGCAGCCAGGGCTGTCCGGGCGGTGCGGCCTCCTCGATGCCGGGCGAAGAGAGCAGCTGGCGGACGAACGCCGACTTGCCCGCGTACCGCGGACCGTGCACGGGGAGCACCACCCGCTGCCCGAACCTCCGGCGGGCATCGGCGAGTTCCAGGTCCCGTCCCGTGAAGTCCGGCACGGGGGTGGGCCACGCCCGGAAGCCGTCCGGGCGCGGAACCGCCGCCGAGCCCTGCGCGGAGCCTGGCTGGGCGGCCGGGGACGTGTAGGTGTGCGGGACGGGCGGCGGCGCCACGTGCTTGCGGTTTCGCAGCCAGGGGCGGCTAGCCCAGGTGGCGGCGGACTGCTGGGGCTGCTGGAGCGTGGTGCCCTCGGCGTCGGGGGAGTCCTTCAGAATGCCGCCGACCGTGTCGAAGACCCACTGGGCGGACAGGCTCGGACGGTTCTCCGCGACCCCTTCAAGAGCGGTGAGCAGCGCGCCGGTGAAGAAGGTGATCTCCTTGCCGGAGTCGCCGAGTGCCGTCTGGTACTTCGCGGAGGCGGACATCACGAACCAGCCCCGCTCGGCGCCGGCGTTCGACGCCTCAGTCGGCACGGATTCGATCGCGCCGCCGGAGAAGCAACAGTCCAGGATGAGGAGTTTGCGCTCGGCCCGCGGTTCCTGCTCGGCGACCGTACGGAATATGTCGGCGACCGACACCATGGAGTTCTGAGGGGCCAGCACGTCGCCGGTGTCGTGCGGTGCCAGATAGAGCGTCTCGGTGCGGCGGTCGTAGTGGCCGTGGCCCGCGAAGTAGAGGACGTAGAGCCCGTCCGGCTTGCTGATCATGTAACTGGCGCCGATGGTGTCCAGCATCTCGGCGCGGGTCATGTCCTTCTTGGCGTTCAGCCGCAGGCCACCCAGACCCCAGACGGCGGTGTCCGCGAACAGCTGCCCCAGCCGCTCGATGTTGGTGGCCGCGGCGGGCACCGTGGCGAACTTGCTCTGGGGGTAGGTGACACCGCCAAGGAGCAGGGCGCTGGACAGGGCGGGAGCAACCTTCTCCTCGTCCCGATTCCCCTGGACTCCGCTCACTGCAGTTCCTTCAGGGCTGCGGCGACGTCCTTCGGCTCTCCCTCCATCGTGAGTTCAGTGCGGCGGGTGCCGTCCGGGAGGTCCGTCCGGATCACCTCGAACTTGAGCCCGCCGCGCCGTGGGCCGCGCAGGCGGTCGGTCACGTATTGGTGGAGGGCCGCGAGCGCCACTGGCAACGCGACGTTCTCTCCGAGGAACTGCAGTACTTCGACGGCGCCCAGAGCGCCCTGCTCGACCTCGCCAGTGGTGCGGACGATGCGCACGCCCTGGCGCCTCAGGTCGTCCTTCACCGCTCGTTCCAGAATGCCCAGTTCGTCGGCCAGGCCGCCCTCGATAGTCAGAAGAATGCGCATCAACTTCCCCCTGTGTCCAGGCCCGAGGCGACCGGGGATCGTCGTGACGGACCCGTCCCCCTGCGGTGCGTAAGCCCTTTTCACATCATAGGTGATGATGGATCAGGTGATGTCCGTGCCGGACAGGACGCGCCCCGGGCGGCAGGGGGCCCGGGCTGCCATCCCCGGGTGCCGGCCGGCAGGGGGCCACCGGTGTACGCTTCGGCGAGGTAAGCACGGCCAGCTGGGGGACTCGACGACCGTGCGCAGTTCACCGATCTGGCGCTTGCGGTCGAACTCGTCCGCGCCAGGCTGGAAATGCAGCATGCAAGCCATCCCCAGGAGAAGTGCTGCGCCTTTCAGGCGCGCTGCTGCGCGGTCTCCGAATAGATGTCGAGGGACGTCTCGTCGTGGTCCGGCAGCAGCGTGCGTAGCGGTCGGCGAGCAGGGCGACGTCGGCGACGGCGAGGTTCATGGCCTTCGCGCTGGTGGGCGACCTCACCGGGGCGAACTCATTCCGGGTCGACGCGTCGCGCTTGAGCACGATGCGCGCTGTGGGTACGTCGGCGGATTACTGCCCCAACCACCATCGTCTCCCGCAGCAGCACATGGGACCCACGAGTTCGTGCCGCGCGGGCCATGACACCTTGATGGTCAGACGTGGGCGGGTGTTTTGGGCGAGCCGTCGGTGGACGAACCATTCTCCTGCCGGCCTCCGCCGGACATCCCGAGACTGAACCCGACCCCTCGCCCTTCTCAGCCTCACACGATGAGAAAGGACGGGGCTGCACTGCGCCGAAGCCTTGGGAGGTGGCCATGTGGTGCGGGTGCGTCTCGGGGAGTGCCATTCTGGTCCTCGCCGTGACGCTCATTTGACGCTCTGCCACCGGCAGGCGCGCCCGATAGGCTCTCTGACCTGCATCTTTCCTTGTCTCTGGTCGCGGTACCTGTTCCCGGCGACGCACCACGTGGAGTGCGTGGCGGTGCTGGAGCCTGCCGCGACGGGCTTCTGACCTGCGGTTTTGCGCGTCCCCATTATGTGCGGTGTGGGCGTTACGGGCGATATCTTGACGCTGAAATGACGCTCATTTGACGCTCGTTGTGATGGGGTGTCAGGCGCATTATCGGGCAGGTGAGACTTTGTCTAGGTGACAAGCACCGATGGGGGATGAGGGCAGGCGACGCTGAGTGCAGACCGACTGAGTCCTGCTGGGCAGATGCACCGGAAGGGGGTCGGCCAGCGAGGTGACCTGCCGTTCCGGCCCGCTCTAATTGATTCTTCCCGCGCGCTCCCCATAGCTGTTCGTACTCTCCAAATTCTCCCCAGAGATGGCCCGCGCTGCGGCTACTGGCGAGGGGAAGCCAGTCCAACTGGGGCGTGCCGTGGGCACACTGAGTAGCTGCCGCAGGTAGGGCGGGAGCCTGCCAGTAGGTTCGTCGTCGGCTGACATCGCCGGTGCTGAGGGCGATCAGTACGGTCTGGAGGACGGGGGTGGGGTAATCGTCCTTGGCTTGTTCGCCTGATGGAGTCAAAGGTAGGAGGCGTCAGCGGACCCGTTGTCCGACTCCGGGAGGGGTGGGTAATGTGTGTGCGCTTATACCGTCTTGGTCTGCTGTGATGTGAGGATACCCTTGCCCCGTTCCGTCGCTGTGAGGGATGCCGGGAGTGGGCATGCCTGACACCGATCTTCTGCGTGCCAGCCGGGACGGTGATCAGTTCCATTACCACTGGGCGGCTCGTCAGGCGCTGAAACTGCTGCTTCCCGACGCCGATCTGACTGCGATCGCTGTCGAGGGCGTGTCGCCCGACGACACCCAGGGCGAAGACGGCGAGGACGTAATCGACATCGCCGAGTACTACGGTGCGACCGGCCTTCACGAGGCCAAGCGTGTGGTGTACCGACAGCTGAAGCACTCGACCGTACGGGCCACGGAGGAGTGGTCTGTGTCGGGTCTCTCGAAGACGGTCAAAGGGTTCGCGGAGAAGTTCAGGCAGATCCGCCAGGAGTCGCCGGGGCTCGAAGAGAAGGTGACCTTCGAGTTCCTTTCCAATCGGCCGGTCCGTGAGTCGGTGCTTCGAGCGATCGGCACCTTGGCAGTCGGCGGAGAGGCCCATGAGTATGCGCACGATGTCAAGTACCTGAGGCAGTACGCGAACTTCCCTGGTGACGCAGCCGGTGAGGCCGCGTTCTTCAGCCGCCTGGAGGTGGATGCCACGGCTCCGGGCCTGTTGCGGCTTGAAGGGCTGTTCCGCCTGGACTTGACGGGCCTTCTTCCCGGTGCTCCCGATGTGCAACCCCTTCTGCTGAAGGAGATGATCACCAGACGCGCGACCTCGCTCGAAGCGAACCACGTCGTCGAACGCTCCACCGTGCTTACTGCTCTCGGAGTCCCACCGGAACACGTGCTGCCTGCTCCCAACCTCATCGACGAGCCTGGGCACGTCATCGTGACTGAGCAGACTCGCGCGATCGTCGACGACATCGTCGGACTCGCCGGGCGGCCCGTCGTTGTTCACGCGGCCGGTGGTGTAGGCAAGTCGGTGCTCACGACACAGATCGAACGGAACCTTCCTTCCGGCTCCGTCACCCTCGTCTACGACTGCTTTGGAAACGGTGGCTACCGGCGATCTAGTTCACCGCGCCACCAACATCGGCAGGGCTTGGTGCAGTTGGCGAACGAACTTGCAGCGCATGCCCTTTGCGACCCGCTGATCCCGGTCGCCACAGCTCAGCCGACCGACTACGCGAAGGCATTCATGGCCAGGGTCCGGGGCGCTGCGGCGGCTGTCACAGCCTCCGCTCCAGGGGCGCTCCTGGTTCTTGTCGTGGACGCGGCCGACAACGCGGCGCTCATCGCGAAAGACGGCGGGGAGCGGACCTTCGTCACGGGTGTGCTGCGGGAGACCCTGCCGGACAATGTGCGGCTCGTGATGTTGTGCCGCACCGAACGCATCGATCTGCTGGAACCGCCACCCAGCGTCCACAGAATCGAGCTTGAGGGGTTCGGCGTCGCCGAGTCCAGGCAGCACCTAGAGTCCGTGTTCGGTCCTGTCGCGGAGGCGCAGGCGGCCGAGTTCCATCGGCGCACCGGCGGCAACCCCCGAATCCAGGCCCTCGTTCTGGGCACGGCCTCGGACCTCGAATCCTGTCTGGTTTCTCTCGGTGAGGCGAGGCATCCCGACAGCTCTCTGTTCGACGAACTCCTCCAGGGCATGGTGGACCAGTGCAAGGACGCCAACCACCTGAGTACGGAGATCGACCGTCTGTGCGAGGCCATGGCCGCACTCCGACCGAGGATGCCCGTCAAAGTTCTGACCGAACTGTGCGGAGTATCGGCCGCCCTCGTGCACAGCTTCGCGGCCGACCTCGGACGCCCGCTCCTCGTCGACGGTGACACCCTGCAATTCCGTGACGAACCAACCGAGACCTGGTTCCGGACGAAATACCGTCCGACCGGCGACTCCCTGATCGACTTCATCAACCGACTGACCCCGCTCGCCGCCGACGAACCGTACGTGGCTGCGAGCTTGCCCCAACTGCTGTGGGAGGCTGGTCAGGTCGACACCCTTGTCGAACTGGCGATGACCGACGGTGCCCTCCCCGAGGGCAACGACCTGGAACAACGGGAGATCGCCCAGCAACGGGCCCAGTTCGCTCTCAAAGCCACACTGCGCGTGGGAAAGGAATGGGAAGCGACCCGGCTGGCCGTCAAGGCCGGCAGCCTGGCCGCCGGCCACTCTCGCCGACTTCACCTGCTGCGGTCCAACACCGATCTGGCGGGCCAGTTCCTGGACGCCATCACGATCGAGGACGTTGTCGCGAACCGCAGCCTTGCTGACGACTGGCCTGGCTCCAATCTTCACTGCGAGGGCGCCCTTCTCTCGTTCGCCGAAGGCCAGACCGACTTCGCCCGCAGTCGGCTGCGCAGTGCGTCGGAATGGCTCAGGGCGTGGGTGCAGCAGCCTGACGACGATTCGAACCGGCACAGCGTCACCGCCACGGATATCGCCGAAGTCGCCTTCGGACTCCTCAATACCGACGGAGTGGAGGCATGCGTCAACCACCTTGCTCGGTGGCGCCCCAATTGGGTGGGCTTCGAGGCCGGAGTGATCATTGCCACCCGGCTTGCCGATTCGGGCCGTACGGAAGAACTGGAGGGTCTCGGCTACGCGGCCGTGTCCCTGAAATACCTCCAGCTCGCGGTCGCTTATGCCGCGTGGCAGGCCAACTTCGTCTGCCAGGCACCCGTTGCGCGGCGTTTGGTGAGAATGCTGAAGCGTCAGCGCAGACCCGTCTCTGTTCGCCAGCATTCGGGATTCTCAGAAGAGAGCAAGGAACTTACGGCGGTCGGTTGGATCATCGCGATGGGCCTGCGCCATGGACTGCTGTCGGACGGGGAGGCCGAACGGATCCTGCGCCTGAATCTCCCTGGCAACTTGGGCAGGGGTGCCGGAAGCCGCTGGGGTCGTGGCACCGATACGATCACGCTGCTCTGCGGCTTCGCGTTGCTGTCGAAGGTCCGGAGGCATCCCTTCGACGTGGACGAGTTCGCTGGCGAGGATGTCAGAGAAGCGCGAAAGAAGCCTCACACGTACTCAAGTACCGTGAAGGACCACGAGCAGAGTGTCGTGCCCCTCGGGGCCTGGGTGAGCCTGTGGATCGACTGCCTTGTCGGATCCTCCAGCGACACGGGCGGCCCTTTCCGAGAACTCGTGCCTCCCACCCCGTCCCGCCGGGGCCATGAGGAGCTGCCCCACTTCCTGCACAGAGGCATTGCCCGGCTCGGTGTCCGGATTCTCGCCTTCGGCTCGTCCGAGGCGTCGCGCCAAAACCTGCTCGACTGGTACCGAGGTGCGCAGCGGCACCTTCCGGATGGTGTCCTCATCGACGCTGTCCGAGCAGCCGCTCCTGTCGACGAGCTGCAGCACGTCGCCGTCGAACTCGCTGAATCCGTGGCCGCGTCGCTCGACGTGGTTCAGGAGAGTGCTGAGTACAAGGCGGAGCAGATGGTGAAACTCGCTCGAGCCGTCCAGCGATTCGACAGAAGTGAAGCTCACGCCTACTTCACCCAGGCAATCGACCTGACCGACCGTGTGGGCGACGATGTACACGCGTTGTGGCGAGCCTTCCTCGCCGTCGCCCATCGAGCATCCGACGGCAACCACGATGATGACCGCCGCGCATATCGCGTCGCCCAACTCACCGAAAGCCTGGAACCCTACCTCGGGGACGCAATGAACCACTCCGAGGTACTGGCCACCATGGGCCACTTGAGCGCCACGACCACGATGACCGTCGCCTCCCGCTGGCGCGACCGCCGCTTCTGTTCCGAGGGCCCGTTCATCCAGGCGGTGCTCGACGAAGAGGCTGGCCCGCTCGCTCCGTCCGCTGTCACCGCTTTGGCGTTGGTGCCGTTCGGCGAGCACCACGTCGATGACCTCCGCCTCGCCGAGCGAGCACTGCGTGAGACTCCCGGCGACGGCAAGCGCATCGCTAAGACGTTGGGACAATTCCTGCGGGCACGACGCTTCAGCAGTGCCTCCTTCGAACGTCTCGACCAGACCGCTGGCGAACTGGACATCGACCTCTCCGGAACGCTGCTCGCCGCTGGCACACGCCACATTGCCTTCCCGGTGTCGCGCGATCACAACTCGGGCCGGTGGACCCCGGATGAGGAGCAGGACGACCAGCGACTGGCGCGTGCACGGCAGGTCAAGGACGCCCTTGCGGCGTGTGACCTCTCCACCGCCGAAGGCTGGGAGCAAGCCCGCCAACTGGTTCGCGCGTCGGGGCGCCTGCTGCATATGGAGCAGGTCATAGACCAAGCGGTCACAGCGCCCCTGCGTGAACTCGACGACATGCTCGCCGCGTTCCAGGCCAACCCCAACCTCGACACTTTCGACTACGCGCGACTGGTCAAGAGGCTGGCCGAGCTGTCGCTGCTGCCACGGGCGGCACGTCGGCAACTGAGGCATCTTGCGGACACGGCCGCGGCGCGGTTCAGTCGGGAGCTGACCACCAAGGTTTACGACCCCATCGACCTGTCAGAACTCGCCAGGTTGGCCGACGAACCTGATGCGGATTTGCTCGCGACGGCTCTTCGAGAACTCGGTTCACAGTCGGCCGTGCTTCCCCCCGAGGACTGTCATCACCTGGCAGCCCGACTCGCCCCACGGCTTACCGGAGAGCAGGCGCAGATCGTCCTCGACGATTTCGGCACCATGCTGGCTGACCTCTCGCCCGAGGACTCGGGCGACGGTAGGTTCGCCGACCTTCCCGCTGGACCGACCAGCGCTGCGGAGTGCTTCGCAGGCTATCTGTGGGCCGTCCTCGGCGACTCCGAGCACGACGCCAGGTGGCGGGCCGCACACTGCGTCCGGCTCCTCACCGAACTCGACTGCCAAGAAGAGCTGGACGCCCTCCTACGTTTCGCGCTCGGCACGCTCGATGTGACCCCGTTCCACGATGCCCGTCTGCCCTTCTACGATCGGCACGCCCGCCAGTGGCTGCTCCTCGCTCTCGCACGGGCTGCTCAGAACCCCGCGACACATCGGACACTGGCAGAGTTCGAGCCCTTGCTGCGGAAAGTGATTTTCGATGACCGACCGCATGTCGTGATGCAGGAGAGCGCGAAAGCGATCTGTCTGGCACTCGCCTCGTCCGGCCCGGGGATCCTGAGCACGGAGGAACTCGCCATCGTGCGCGGGATCAACATCCCGACGGAAATCCTCACTGAGTCGTGGGAGGAGCGAGGGGCAAGAAGGCGAAACGGTACGGAGGAGGAAACCCACGAATCCGAATCAAGCGGCTTCCGCTTCTCCTGGGACTTCAAGGACGACTGGTGCAAGCCCCTCGGTGAAGCCTTTGGGATTTCCGAGGAGACTGTCCTGCGTCTCGCCGGGCGCACGATCACGCACACCTGGCGGCTTCCCTACCGCGGCACCCACGAGGACGACCCGCGCCACACCCTCAGGCTGTACAGAGAGGGGAGCACCTTCGCCTACCGTACGACCCGGCCGGACGCCGACGACCTGGACTTCTATCTCTCGACTCACGCCTTGTGGAGCGTGGCCGGGGAGTTGCTCAGGGTTCATCCCGTGTACCGGGACAGCGAGGCGGACTTGGACCAGTTCACCGACTGGCTTCGCGATTTCCGGGTCACCCGAGACGACGGCAGATGGCTTGCCGACCGACGGGATCCCTCACCGCAGAGCATCTTGGAGGGAAAGGACGACCTGGACGCCGACTGGGTCTGGCGGTTGAACAGCAGGCACTTCAGCGAGCGTCTCTTCGCGGGTGACGGATGGGTCACGGTGTGGGAAAGCTCCGATGATGCAGGCTATGAAGCTGCGCAGGGAGTGCTGATCCGTAGTGCCCTCGTCACTTCCGCGACGGCCAGGGCACTGGTACGCGCCTTGCAGACGGCCCCTTCCTATATGGGCTACCGCATTCCCGACGCCAATGACAGCGACTACCAGTTCGACGTACAAGGTTTCCAGCTGACGGGTTGGATCGTGGATCCTGACGGACATGAGGGGATGGACAGTAAAGATCCGCTGGCCGCAGGGATCAAGTACCCGCCCTATATGCCTTCTGGTGAATTCATGAATCTGCTCGGACTGGAACCGGACGCAGATATGCGCGAATGGACTCGAGTCGGTGGAATCGCTCTTCGCAGCACCTACTGGGACGATACGTCCGCGACCAGTTCGGGCCGTCTGACAGGAACTCAGGGACGGCGGCTGGAAATTCAGCGCGACGCGCTTCAGGAACTGCTGGATCTGGCCGGACGCAGCCTGATCGTCGAAGTGATGATCGACCGCACTCACAAAGACCACGAGCAGAGCTACACGATAGGGTCCCGCCAAGACGATGACGAATCCCTCCCCCCGCGTGAACGATCCTACAAGATTTACCTCTTCGATGACTCCGGAGGATGCGGCGAGCTTTGAGCGGACCCTCGAACTTGGCAAGGAGATCGCCGAAAGTCTCTCCCAAAGTGATGTCCTGGGCCGCTGGATGGCCCATCACATCGGTGACTTGATCACCCAGGCGGAGAACGCCACGGGGGCAGAGGCAGACGGCGTACGTCGCGAAGCTACGACCGCCATACTCGCGCTCTGGAACCACCGGATGGCATTGCCATTCCCGGCTCCACCGCTGGGGGCGTTCGAGCCCGTGTTCAGAGCATTGGAGCGACTGAGCGAGCCCCAAGGCCCCTGGAGCTTTTACCGGATGTTCCCGCCTGGGCATGAACCCAGCGAGGACGACATGGTCGGAGCACCACTGCTCCGGCTCGCGCTGGGCCTTGAAGAGACCGCCCGCGGCGTAGCAGGTGAGATTGTCGCGCTTGCTGCCCAAGAAGCCGCCGACAAGGAGGCCAAGTGGCTTAAGCTCTCGGAGTATCTCGAAGAGGACGAACAACGAGCGGCCCGGGACGCTCTCCTTCGGCTGGCACGCACCCTCGAGACGTACACCGATGGTGCCGATGGGGGCCCGGCCGTAGACGCAGGGCTCCCGAAGCTGATCGCCGCTCTGCAACATGCCGAGTCACAGCTCGCAGAAGCTCGACGGGCCCTCGAAGACCGTCAGCCGACGATGCCATCGGATAATGAACCCAACGGTCCAGTATGAACGAAAGACACCGTTGCCGCATGTCATGCATGGGCGTGTCGCATACGAGCTGGACATGCCGATTGTGTCGGCCGCCTTCCCGTCTCTCTCCTGGTAATCAACGTCCACTTCGCCGCGTACACCTACGTCAGCCCGCTCGTGCTGGCCGTCAGCGTTCGCACGGATCGCACGAGGTACAAACCGGACCGCCGGAACCAGTGGCTACGGTATGAATGTCCTTGGTATACCTGCGGAAAGGCTGGCTAGGGGGAAGGTGGGACGGCGTGACACAGCCGTGGAAGATCGTGCTGATTGTGGTCGGGGTGGCCTGCATCGCGGTGACACCGATGGTGTGGTTACTGAACGGCCCAGGGACCGGGGAGCTGATCGCGGCGTCGTTGCAGGTCGGCACCGGGGTCGCAGCGCTGGTGTGGGCGTGGTTGCAGCCCCGGCAGGGGGACTCGGCCACAGATACGGGCCAAGCGAGGGCGTCCGGTGGTGGGGCGGCGCACACCGGGATCCGCAGGCCCGGTGGGGTGGCCACAGGATCGGCACGGGTGGATCGGACTGGTGACGCGACGGCTGATGGCTCCGGCAGCAGCGCCGGTACCGGGATCGATTACAGCTAGTCTCGGGGAAGCGGGCTGATGAAGGACGAGCACGGGTCCGGCGACGCACGGCCGGGCGCTGAGGTGCGGGACAGCGGCGACGCCCGAGCGACGGACGGCGGCACCGCGATCACCGGAGTCAGCGCGGCGACGGCGGCCGTCGCGCCCGGTTCCGTCTGGGTCAGCGCGACGGGGGCGGCGCACGCCTCGCACGGTGGGGTGGCAATCTCCGGATACGTAGCGGGCGATGTCCGTGTGACGCTGCCGTCTCCACAGTCCCGCTCGGTGCAGGACTCCGTCCTGCCCGGTGAGCGGCGCCCGCGCCTGTTCGGGCGCGAGGCGGAGATCTCTGTCGGCCTCGAGGTGCTGCGGCGCGCGGACGGCGGCGGCCGGGCGGCGGTTGTGGTGACCGGGGCTCCTGGCATCGGCAAGAGCGACGTCGCCCTGCGCATGTCCCGGCTGGCCGCGGAGCGGTACCCGGACGGCCAGTTCCACATGAATCTCGCGCTGTCGACCAACCCCACGGACCTCGTGTCGTCGATACTTCACGCGCTCCTTCCGCCCGAGCCTCCCCTGCCGGACCGCCGTGATCAGCAGCTGGCGCTGCTACGGACGACGCTCGCCGACAAGCGTGTCCTGCTGCTCGTCGACGACATCGTCTCGGAGGAGGCGCTCCTTGAGATCCTTTCCGTCGACGGCCCGTTCGCGCTGGTGGGGACCAGCCGCGTCAAGCTCAGCGGGCTCAGCGGCCTGGTCCGCCTCATGGACCTCGGCCCACTGTCGGCCGCGCCCAGCGAGGAGCTAGTACGGTCGGTCGCCGGCCCCGGCCGGCTGACCGGCAAGCAGACGGCCGCGCTGTCCGCGGCGTGCGCCGGTCACCCGCTTGCCCTGCATATCGCCGCGGCGCACCTGGCCCGTCGGCCCCGCGTGAACGCCGACCGCTACCTGTCCGAGATCACCAACCCCGACCGCAGCGTCAAGGCCCTCGTTGCCGGCCAGACCGCACTGCAGCCCGTGTTTCAGCAGAGCTTCGACGCGCTTGAACGCGACCAGGCACAGGTCTTCTCCGCGCTCGGCGTCCTGCCGCACATGTCCTTCACCGTCGAGGTCGTCGCAGCGAGCATCGCACCGCCTCCGCTGGACGAGGTCAACGAGGTCAGCCTCGCGGACACAGCCGCGCTCCTCGATTCGCTGGTCGAGCTCAGCCTCATCGAGCAGCTCGACGACGACCGATTCGTGATGCACGAAATTCAGCACCGCTTCGCCCGGCTGACGTCCGCGCCGTGGTCGGAGACGCAACGGGCGGATGTGGTCCGTCACTCCTGTCTCGTCACAGCCGTCCGTGTGCGGTCGTCTACCGATGCGATCGGCTTCCTGGACGAGGAGGCAACCGTCCCCGCCGAGAGCAATGCCGAAGCGCTGCGGTCGCTGGACGCGGACCGTCCCGGCGCAGTCGCTCTCGTCGAGACGGCCCGGCACTACGAAACCTGGGACCACCTGCTGCTTCTCGCCTTCGCGCTCACCGAGCACCTGCGGATTGCCAGCCACTGGAAGGAGCTGGACCGCGTCTACCAGTGCGTACAAGAGGCCGGGGAGCTGGCCGGTCACGTCCATTGGACGGCCACCGCGCTGTACAACCGAGCCGTGGTTGCCGGGCACCTCGGTGAGAGCCAGGATGCGGTGGATCTGTACCACCGTTGCGCCGAAACGGCGCGCGCGGCCAACGATGCCGAGCACCTGTTCATGGCGCAGCTCGGCCTGGGGACGCTGCTGATCAACCTGGGCCGGCCCCGCGACGCCATCGAGTACCTGCGAAGCGGACTGCATTACTGGCGGACCGTCGGCCATCATCAGGTACTCGCGCTCGCCCTAGGGCACCTGGGCCAGGCTTACCTGGCGGTCGGACAAACCCGCCGGGCCGAAAATTACCTGCGCAACAGCCGGGACCTGAGCCGGAGCAGCGGCTTCGGCGAAATGCTCGCCACTCGATCGATCGCCACACTGCTCAGCAGCACTGGCCGTGAGGCGGAAGCGGCGGAAGAGTCCGTTCGGGACATTGAACGGGCACGGGCCATCGGCAGCCGGGAATGGGAGGCGCAGGCGCTGATGGACCTCGCGGCGGTCCCGGCCATCGCCCGGCCGGAGTCGGCTCCGGCCGAGCCCCTCGAGGCCGCCCTATCCATCCACCAGGAGACGGGTGACGTGCAGGGCCAGGTCCGGGCGTTGTTCCGGCTCGGTGAGGATGCCGCGCACCGTGCTGATCTCGACCAGGCCGCGACCTACCTCGCGCAGTGCGCCGAGCTCGCCATCGGAATCGGCGACCATCAGCATGCGGCGCGCTCCCTGACCTATCTCGCCTCGTACAGCGGCGGCATCGGGCACCACGACACGGCGGAGTCGCAGTTCCAGGTCGCGGCGGACATGGCCCAAGAGTCCGGCAGCCCGGTACTTCAGGCAGAGGTCCTGCAGAGGCGAGCCCAGTTGCTGTGGCACCGGGGGAGGATCGGAGACGCCGTCCGCCTGCTGACCGAAGCGGAGCAGTCTCTCGCCGCCACCGACGAGAGTCGGGCACTCGCCCAGGTCCGGGCGGCCCTGGGCGAAGCCCTGGTCGTAGCGGGGCAGTGGCAGGACGGCGCCCGCATGCTGCGATCCGTGGTCTCCGACTTCAGCGACGCCGCCACACCCCATACCCGGGCCCGGGCGACACGAGCCCTGGCCGTCCTCCACTCACGACGCGGCCTGCACGCTGAAGCCCTGTCCGCGATCACCAGGGCACTTAACGGCTGTGAGCGGCACGACGACGTCGATGGCGTCCTGCACTGCCGGATGGCACTGGGTAACATCCACGCACGGGCCGGGCGGTGGGCTGAAGCCGCCGACCAGTACGAACAGACCGCGCGAGCCGCTGCCGAGCACAAAGATCTCCATGTCCTCCTCTCCGCCCGTGCGCAGGCCGCGACGTGCATGCTGCATACCGGCAACCGGGACGAAGCCGTCGCCCTGATGACCAAGAGCGTTCCGCTCGCTGAAAAGCTCGGCATGGACAGCGTGCTGACGTCCCTGCACACCAACCTCGGAACCTGCCACGCCGAGGCCGGCGACCATCCCGCCGCGGCCGCGTCCTTCCACACGGCCCTGCAGATCAGCGAACGCCTCGACGACGGCCCTCTGCGCGCCACCTGCCTGTTCAACATGGCCCGCGCCGAGAAGGCCCTCCACGCATTTGAGGCCGCGCGTTCCCGCGCCCGGCAGACCTTCGCGCTCCACCAGGCGCTCGGCAACTGGCCGGAGGCGGGCGAGGCCCTGGTCTTCCTGGGTGCACTCCATCTTGAGACGGAGCCAGATGGCACCGTGCCCAGCCTCGTGGAGCTTGTGGGCGGCGGCCCGGTCGACCTGCGCGTCTTCGAATCACTCCGCGCTCGCGCCCTCCGGGACGGTCGTGACGACGCCGTGGTGCCGTCCCCTGCCCTGCCCCGGCTGCGCAGCGTGCGGATCTCCGACACCGTGCAGCAGGCGCTGGCCGCATTCGACCTGGAGTCGCTCACGCTTCGGTTCGCCACCTCCAGGCAGTACTGCACTATGTGCAATCTGATCATCGACGAGTCCGGCGAGGCCGAACTCCTCTACCTCCGCCACCCGGACGTCCACCACCCGATGCTCCGGCTCGCGCACTCCCACTGCCACCTCTCCGACGTGATCGAACTCACCGGCCCGGCCCCCGATCGCTCCCCGGATCGCTTCGACGCCGAATGCATCCTCTTCGGCGGCGACCGCGCCGGAATCGTCCTCGACTGCCACGGCGGCTGGGGAGCGATCAACGGCAGCCGCCGCATCGAGGACGTCCATCTCCGGCTCTTCCTGGAATCGGGCTTCACCAACCTGCGCACCCTGTACACCGACAACGGCGGCAAACCCCTCGACCTCCGCGACCTGCCACCCGTCCCCGCCCGGGACCTTCAGGCCCGCCTGGTCGACAACAAAATCACCCTCAGCAGCCCCCACGGCGACCTCCTGTCGGGGATGCCGCTCAACTTCCTACCTCCCTGGTACGAGCGGGCCCACCATGGCTCGCTGATCGTCGTCGCCGGCCGGAACCTTCCGGGCATGGTGGCGGACGACCCCACGTACCTCAACCGCGCCATCCTCCTCGGGCAGGCTGTTGGTGCAGCCGTGCCGTTCGCGGTGGTGCGGCCACGCAGGAATGCGCCGTGTCCATGCATGATGCGGAGGGGGCGGAAATTCAAGCATTGCTGCAATGGGCGGGCGGTGCCGGCGAGCGGGGGGTGATGCGCCCCCGGTCATGATGAATCTCGTTGTACGTTGCGATCGGCGACGCCGGCGCGTTTGATGTGGCCGGTTGGTCCATGACCCACACGCTTAAAGATCTCTAGACTGGAGCGCTGGTCATCGTCGAGGGCAAGCGTGGTACCGACGCAGACGTTCTGGTCCTTCGAACGCTTGCACTTGATGATCACCGGGGTGCCGTTCTCGTCGAGCCTCAGCGAATCGACCCGGCCTCGGTGCCCACCGGTCCGGTACTCCGTGGCCAGGAACCGGATGCCGAGCATTGCCTCCATGTTGGCCTCGATCAGCGACTGCAGCTCACGCTCCACCGCCATCGACGCACCCGGAATCTACCGTCGCCCGGCCACCTCTGACCCGGAAGACCTTCAGGTCGCTCATGCACTCCTCCCTGCTCCAGCGCGATCACCTGCAGGGCGAGAATCGACACGGCTATCCGTTTATTCCCTGGGGTAGGGCAGGGCTGAAATGGGCCTCTGGTCGTTGGCCCGGTGCGAGGCGTCAATGGTCGATCAGCAGGGAAGGGCGTGCGCCGAAATCTTCGGTGCGGTCCGACATCTGCATGCCTCGTAGCAGGACACCCGCGAGATCAGCACCAGCCTGCGCACGCCGCATCTGATCACAGCCGTCTCCTGCGTCGCACCTCGACACTCCTACCGGCTTGTAGAGGAGCAACAAAAGCGGCGCGTGCCACGTTGCTGCCCGATCTCATCGTCAGCTGCAGCGGTCAGCAAGAACCGTCGCTCAAGCATCGCGCAGCGCGACCTGGCTCCGACCCCGTCTCGCGTGGGGTGCCCCTCGGGTGGATCGAGCGGACGATTCTGACCTGATGATGAGTCAGGAAAGTCAGCATTGGGTCAGCATAAGGTCTGCCAGAGGCTGTCACAGACGGTCAAACCTGGGGCTCGTCGGATGCCCCGGTGAAGCGACGACAAGAGGCGTGTCCATGTCACGTGGCCGCTGGATGTCGACCATAAATGATCAAGCGCTCGGTGGTAGCGCACCTTCGGTGAAAGTGCAGGTCAACGCATGCGTCCGCGCGGTTTCAGTGGTACTGGGGGGAGTTCGGGAGCGGGTAGCGGAGGGCCGTCGTAGCCGTGGACCTGGCCGAAGAGGCGGCCCTCTGCCCAGTCCTCTCGGGCCTGCTTGATATCGTCGTGGTGACGGCCGATGAAGTTCCACCACATGACGATCTTCTCCTCGAAGGGCTCGCCACCCAGCAGCATGAACGCGCTGTCCACATCCGCGCGCAGGGGAAGCTCGCTTCGGCCGCAGCCCAGGTAGAGCAGGGAGCCGGGGGGCAGGCGTACGCCGTCTACCTCGGCTTCGCCGGACATGGTGAGGGCCGCGTATTCGTAGTCGGGGCGGACCGGGAGGCGGGTGGTGGTGCCTGCGGCCAGGGTGATGTCGGCGCCCATCAGGGGGGTGAAGGTGGTGCCGGGGGAGGTCGCGCCGTCCAGGTCGCCGAGGATGACGGTGGCGCGGAGGCCTCCGCCGCCGGTGATCTGGGGCAGCTCGGCGTGGTGCTCCCAGGTGGGGGCCGTGTGGCGGTCGCTGTCGGGGAGGGCCACCCAGAGCTGGGCGCCGTGCAGCAGCCGGGCGTGGTCGCGGGGGGACTCCTCGGAGTGCGCTATGGCCCGCCCCGAGGTCATCAGCCCCAACTCGCCGGGGCGCAGGGTCTGCAGGCTGCCGAGGCTGTCCCGGTGCAGCACCTCGCCGTCGTGCAGCCAGCTCACCGTCTGGAGGCCGATGTGGGGATGCGGGGGGATCTGCATGCCCGGCTCGTCGGCGATGTCGTCCGGGCCGTAGTGGTCGACGAAGCACCAGGCGCCGATCATGCGGCGGCCCAGGTTCGGCAGCAGGCGGCGCACCACGGTGGACTCGCCCAGCGGGACCTGCTTGGAGGCCAGCAGTTCGCGAACCGGCCGCGCGGTGACGTCGGCGCGGCCGCCGCAGATGGTCGCCGCGGGCCGCGGATCGAGATTGCTCATGGACGAACTTTCCCATCGGAGGGAGATTTCCGCTCGCCCCTGTGGATAACTGTGGACGGGTACATGGCGACCGCCCAGGCGACCAGCGCCGCGCCCAGCAGCCAGCCGCCGAGGATGTCGGTGGGCCAGTGGACGCCCAGGTACGTGCGGGTGAATCCGACGCCGAGCACAGAGACGGCGGCCACGGCGGTGGCCAGGCGCTGCCAGACGGCGGGGGCGCCGTGCAGCCTCAGCATCCACAGCAGCAGCCCGAAGGTGACGGTCGCGGTGAGGGCGTGGCCGGAGGGGAAGGCCGCGTAGTGGGCCGAGTCCACCGGGTTCGCCCAGTGCGGGCGGGGGCGGTCCAGGAGCGCCTTGATGCCCTGCTGGAGGGCGGTACCGGCGGCGGCCGTGACGGCGACCCACAGGGCGGGCGTCCGCTCCCGGTGGAGCAGCAGCCACAGGACGATCACGGCTGTCAGGGCGCGCATCGTCCAGGGGTCCCAGACCCAGTCCGTCAGCACTCTGTTGGTCTGGGTCCAGCCGGGGTGGTCGAGCGCGGAGCGGTGCAGCGGGACGATGAGGTCCCGGTCCGTGCCCATCAGCGGCCCCCAGCGGGCGGCGACGAGGGCGAGCAGCACGGCGAACAGGATGCTGAGCACCGCTGCCACGCGGAGAGGGCGGGGGTGGGGGGTCTGCGGCTGCATGGTGTCGATGATCGCCGACGCCGGGCGTACGGGGCCAACACGCAGGTGGGCCGTACGCCGGCGGTGGGCCGTACCCCGGAGGCTCAGCCCAGCACCCGCAGCGCCGGGACCAGGGTCACCAGCAGGGGGACGACGGGGACCAGCGCGGCCGCGGCGGTGAGTTGCAGACGGCGTACGGGGGTGAAGCGCGCCGCGGGGGCCAGGAGCCGGTCCACCCGCTGCGGGACCTGTGCGAGTCCGCTGGGGCAGGGGCCGAACACCCCCCGGTCCTCGTTCAGTTCGACGAGGGCCAGGGCGGTCGTCGTCCGCCCGAACCGCCGTGACGCGGAGTCGTCGGCGGCCAGCTCGACCAGCCGGTGGACCTCGTCCCGGAAGGCCGCGAACACCGGGACCTGCGGAAAGCCCCCGGCGAGCGCGCCGGAGCAGTGCAGCAGCCAGTGGTGACGGGCCCGCGCGTGGCCCTGCTCATGGGCGATCACGGCGTCCAGCCGACGCCCCTTGAGGCGGCGCAGGGCCGCCGTCGTGATGACGAGCTGGGGCGTGGTGCCCGGCAGCCACCAGGCGTCCGGCTTGTCGCCCTCCAGGACGACGAGCCGCTCCCCGGCGGGCTCCTCACCGGGCAAGACGGGGGAGCGGACGAGGAGTTCGGCGCGGTGCTGCCTGCGCCAGGCGCGGGCCCGGCCGATCTCGCGGCTGAGCATCACGGCGGACCATACGGCGCCGAAGGCCAGGGCGAGGGCGACGGGCGCCGCCCAGGGGCCGTACGCGGACAGCGCGTACGCCTCCACGACACCGCTCGGCGCGGGGGCGAAGACGTTCCCCCGGACGGCCTCCGAGGCCGCCGCCGCGGTGAGCGCCATGGTGAAGGCGCAGCACAGCAGCACTCCGACGACGACGCATTGCCATACCCACAGTGCGAGTACGGGTTCGCGGTCGACCCAGGTGGAACGGGACATCAGGCGCGGCGCCATTGCCGCCACCAGTGCGCCGAGGCCCATCAGCGCGAGCGGGACCATCATGGCCGTCAGCCTATGGTCGTGGCGGTCGGCCCGGGTATGTCCGCGCGGGCGAAGTGACGCACGCCACGGTTTGTGGGCCTCATCACCCGGCGTACCCGGCCTGCCCGGCGCGCGCCCCGGCAGGGGGCGCGCTCAGAACGTCAGCAGCATCGCGATCGTCCCTATCGCCATCGTGAGGCGGCACGCGTGCTGCAGTTCGGGCGGCGGGCCGATGGCTGTCACCGTGCCGTCCGTCATCGGCAGCAGCCGTAGACCGGAGCGGACGGCGTAGACCGCGAAGTAGGCGAGCAGTACGCCCGTGAGCACCGGTATGCCACCCGGCGTCATGTCGTCGCCTGCCGTCATGGAGGCGTCATGGCCGTGGCCGCCCGTGGGGTGCGCCATCATCGCGAGCGCCATGTACGCCATGGCCAACGCCCCTATGGCGTGATGCGGATGGTGATGCCCCACCGCCCGTACGGCCGCCACGCCGAACACCGCCGCGAAGACGGGCGGGCCCCACGGCCGCGGGTCCAGGGCGGCGGACGGCACGGCCATCGCCGCCATCCCCCACCCCATGAGCGCCTCGGCGCGCGCACCCCGGCGGCTCGGTCCGGGCGGCTCGCCGCGCACGCGCAGCAGGCAGTACGTGCCGGTGGCGGCGCACAGCGCGACCAGCAGCCAGCCGATCAGTGGAGGTCCGTGCACGGCACACCTCCCGGTCCGGAACGCCGCGGACGTACGTATGCCGGGAGATTGCCCGCGCGCGGACCCGGTTACGGGAGCGCACTGGCGCAGCGGGGGAGCGCGCGGACGCGGCAGTTGTGCTCAGTTGTGCTCGGAGATGAGCACCGCCCGCGTCGACGGTTCGAGCGCCTCGAAGATGTGCGGCAGGTCGCCCGGATAGGCGACATAGTCACCGGGGCGCAGTTCCACCGGTTCGACGGCGAGGCCGACCCGGGCCCGGCCCGTGGCCAGCAGGATGTGCTCCACCACGCCGGGCATATGCGGATCGGAGGCGCGCACCGAGCCCGGTTCGGCGCTGAGGCGGTAGATGTCCCGGCGCGCCCCGGGCGGGCTGGCGGACAGCAGGGCGGCCTTGTATTCGGCCTGCGAGGAGGCGAGCGACGCGCCCTCGTCGGCCCGGATCACCTGGACGCGGGGGCGCGGTGGGTCGAGGAGCTGCGAGGGTGGCACGTCCAGGGTGACGCACAGCGCCCACAGCGTCTCCAGGCTCGGGTTTCCGCTGCCGGACTCCAGCTGGGACAGGGTGGACTTCGCGATTCCGGCGCGCCGGGCCACCTCGGTGAGCGACAGCCCGGCCCGGCCGCGCTCGCGTCGCAGTACAGCCGCGATCGAGTCCATCGGGACCTTGGCCGAAGCCGCCGCCGGTACTTCCTGTGCCATCCGTTCGCTCCATGCGTCTTCTGTTCGGTTTGACGAACGCCGCCTGTGGTGTTCATTATAAGCGTCATGCATTCGATATGGAGAACGCTCGATCGTGTGCTGCTGCGGGACATCGTGCTCGTCTGCCTGGCCATCGGCGTCACCAGCCTGTCGTACGGGGCGATCGCCGTGGCGTCGGGGTTTCCGCTGTGGGTCCCGGCAGGACTGAGCGTGCTGGTGCTCGCCGGGGCGTCGGAGTTCCTGTTCGTCGGGCTGATCGCCGCAGGCGGCAGCCCCCTCGCGGCGGTGCTGGCCGGGCTGGTGGTCAACGCACGCCATCTGCCGTTCGGGCTGGCCCTGCCCGATGTCCTCGGAGGCGGCAAGCGGCGTCTGGTCGGCAGCCATCTGATGAACGACGAGAGCGTCGTCTTCGCCCTCGCCCAGGACGGCATCGCGCGGCAGCGCGCCGCCTACTGGGCCTGTGGCCTGGGCGTTCTCCTGTGCTGGCCGCTGGGCGCGGTGACCGGCGGGCTGATCGGCACGGCCATCGACGACACCGATCTGTTCGGGCTCGACGCGATGTTCCCGGCCATCCTGCTGGCCCTCGTACTGCCCGCGCTGCGAGACCGCGACAAGCGCCGGGCGGTCCCGGCGGGTGTCGTCATCGCCCTGGCCACCACGCCGTTCCTGCCCGCCGGAGTGCCCGTCCTGCTCGCCCTGGCCGGAGTGGCGCTGGCCGCCGTACCGAGGAAGGCGAACGAGCCGGACGACCCCGAGAACGAGCCGAACGACCCCGAGAACGAGCCGAACGACCCCAAGGAGGAGCGCCCGTGCCCGGCTCCCTGACCCTGGCCGCCGCGATCCTCGCGCTCGCGGCCGGTACGTTCGCCCTCCGGCTCGCCGGGCCGCTGCTGCGCAGCCGGATCACGCTGCCGCCCCGGGCGGAGAAGCTGATGGAGACCGCCGCCATCGTGCTGCTGGCGGCGGTCGTGGCGACGACGGCACTCACCGAGGGCCACGGACCCGCCGGGTTCGCCCGCCCCGCCGGGGTCGCGGTCGCCGGAGTGCTCGCCTGGCGCAAGGCGCCGTTCCTGGTGGTCGTCCTGGCCGCAGCCGCCACCGCGGCCGGGCTGCGCCTGCTCGGCGTGGCTTAAGGCCCGGCTTAAAGGCCCGGTCGGTAGCGCAGGGGGTGGTCCTCGGGGATCTCCACGACCGCGATGCGCACGCCGTCGGGGTCGGCGATCCACATCTCGACCAGCCCCCACGGCTCCTTCTTCGGCGGCCGCAGGATCTCCACGTCCTTGGCCGCCAGCTCCTCGTGGGCCGCCTCCGCGTCCGCGACCTGGAGCCACAGCTGGAGCCCCGGCGCGGGCGGGGTCTCGGAGCGGCCGGAGACCTCCAGGAAGCCACCGCCCAGGAAGTAGACCGTGCCGCGCTCCGGGCCGGTCCCGAACTCACGGTAGATCGCCAGTCCCAGCGCCTCGCCGTAGAAGGTCCGGGAGCGCTCGGGGTCCGTTGGCCGCAGCAGTGTGCGGCCGCTCAGTACGTGCACCATGTGCGTGACCCTACGCACCCCGCGCCGGGCGGGGCGGCGCTAGGGGGTGTCTTTCGGATCAGGCCGGATCAGCGAGCGGCGTCAGGGGGCACCTCCCAGCGGTAGCTGGGGGAGCGACGAGCGCGGGGTCGCGAGGTGCCGCCCGCCGCGGCAGCGGCTGATGTCACAGCGGCGTCGGGAGCCCGGCATGATCCGGAAGACATCCCCTAAGGTCCTTTCGACGGATCTCCGGCCGCTAGGACGCACAGCCATGAACGCCCCCAACACTCCCGCCATGAGCACCCCCGCCGTGGACACCTCCGCGCTCACCTACCGAGGGGCCATCGAGGCCGACGTCGGGCCGCTGGTCGCGCTGATCGAGTCGGCGTACCGCGGGGACGCCAGCCGGGCCGGGTGGACGACGGAGGCGGACATCCTGGGCGGGCAGCGCACCGACCCCGAGGGCGTGGCGGCCGTCGTACGGGGCGCGGACAGCCGGATGACGGTCGTCGAGCGGGACGGCGAGCTGATCGCCTGCTGCCAGCTGGAGCGCCGCGGCGAACATGCCTACTTCGGCATGTTCGCCGTCCGCCCCGGCCTGCAGGGCGGCGGCCTCGGGAAGGCGGTCCTCGCCGAGGCCGAGCGGTTCGCGGCCGCCGAGTGGGCCGCCCGCGAGATGCACATGACCGTGATCACCGCCCGCGAGGAGCTGATGGCCTGGTACGAGCGGCGCGGCTACGCCCGTACGGGACGGACGACCCCGTTCCCGTACGGCGATGAGCGCTTCGGCCTGCCGCGCCGCCCGGACCTCGCGTTCGAGCTGCTGGTCAAGCGCCTGGGCTGACCCCTAGAAGCTCACGCCGTGTAGCGCACCGCCCGCCGGATCTCCGGGAAGTCGGTCGTGCCGCCGTCGAGGCCGAGGCCGCGGGCCAGCTTCAGATGGTCCGGGGTGTTGACCGTCCAGCCGATGACCTTGAGGTCGGCGGCGTGGGCGCGCTCCACCAGCTCCAGGGTCAGCCGGCGGATGTTGAGCACAAGCGTCCGCGCGCCGACGGCGTGCGCCCGGTCGATGGCGTCGAGCCCGTAGCGGCTGGCCACCAGGGCGGTGCGGGCGCTGGGCAGCAGGGTGCGGATCTCGGCGAGGGCCTCGTCGTGGAAGGAGATCACGTCGACCCGGCCGAGCAGATCGCGGCTGGTCAGCACCTCGGCCAGGGCCCGCGCGGCGGCCACGTCCTTGATCTCGGCCTGGATCGGCGCCTTCACCGCGTCCACGACCTCCTCGAAGACCGGGATCCGCTCACCGTCCCCGGCGTCGAGTTCGCGCAGCTCGGCGAGGGTGAAGTCGCTGATGGGGCCCTTGCCGTCGGTCGTGCGGTCGACGTGGGCGTCGTGCATGACGACCAGTGCGCCGTCCTTGCTGAGGTGCAGGTCCAGTTCGATGACGTCCAGGCCCTCGTGCTCGGCCCGGACGAATGAGCGCAGGGTGTTCTCCGGCTCGACGCCCATCACTCCGCGGTGTCCGATGGTGAGAAAGGTCAACGTGATCTCGCTCTTCTGTCGGGCTTTGTGTCGGTTTTCGGTTGTGTGTGGAGTCACGGGCTGTCCGGACCGGCGCTCAGCCTAACGGCCGACTCCAGCAGGGCCGCTCAAGCACGGCCGTGGCATGGTCCGGGGCGGATGGGGCAGGAAAAACAGCGGCGGGACGGAGGTGACGCAGGACGATTTCCGTTGCCCGCCCTTGAGTGGCGAGGTCATCCACGGATACGGTGTCTACACGGAAGGTTCTCCGGTGAAGGAGTCGTCATGACGGAAATTCTTTCGTCCGCCATAGCGGACGGTGGCATTCTGCCTGCGGAGCGTGTGATCGAACACCAGGCCTGGCCATCCCTCAAAGGTGCTGTAGAAACGATTCGCCCCTGGCAGTCCAAGGACGGTTCCATCGACTTCGACGCCGAGGGGGCACCACCGGCCCACCGCGCCCGCGACACCCTCGAAAGGGTGATCGCGGCCATCGAGGAGCTGGCCCCGCTGCTCCCGCACGACGCCGCGTACCACCGCGCGCTCGTCGCCGATCTGCGCCGCTGGGCCGACGACGGCTTCGGCGTCCCCGACTTCCTCGACTCGCTGCTCGCCTTCCAGCCCGCCAAGACGCGCGCCGACGGCCTCCAGCACCTCGTCGTCTTCCCCATGTACACGCAGAACGGCAACCCGAACCGCAATCTGGAGGCGGTCGTCCTGCGCATGGTCTGGCCCGACTGGCTGGCCGAGCTGGAGCGCACCCGCTACGACAACCCGCTCTACCTCGGTCTCGCCTTCGAGGACTTCACCTCCGGCTACGACACCAACTCGGCGGTGCTCTTCCCGGAGACCATCGCCGTGCGCGAGGCCCCCGAGCGCTTCACCTGGGGCGGCATCTTCTGCGACCGCGAGGCCGCCCGCTTCCGCCGGGTCAGCGCGGCCGCCGTCCGGGCGCTGGGCATCGAACTCCCCGACGACATCCGGGACATGCTCGCCGACCAGCGGCGCTGCCAGGAGGCGTTCGCCCTGTGGGACATGGTCCACGACCGCACCCACAGCCATGGCGACCTGCCGTTCGACCCCTTCATGATCAAGCAGCGCCAGCCGTTCTGGATGTACGGCCTGGAGGAGCTGCGCTGCGACCTCACCGCCTTCAAGGAGGCCGTGAAGCTCGACGCGGAGGGGCTCGCCCAGGCCCGGGACGTCCAGTACGCCGTGATCTTCGACCGGATGTTCCGGTTCCCCGTCACCGGTGAGCGGGTCCGCAACTACGACGGACTCGGCGGCCAGTTGCTGTTCGCCTATCTCCACCAGCACGACGTCGTACGCTGGACAGACAACACCCTGCACATCGACTGGTCGCGCGCCGCGCAGGTCACCAACCAGCTGTGCGGTGAGATCGAGAAGCTGTACCGGGACGGCATCGACCGGCCCAAGCTCGTCCACTGGTTCAAGGCGTACGAGCTGGTGTCGACCTATCTCGCCCCGCACCCCGGCTCCGTCTGGGCCAAGGGCCCCGACGCGCTGGACCTGACCCAGCCGCCGCGCAAGCTCGTGGACGACGTGCTCCCCGACGAGTTTCCGCTGAGCATGTTCTACGAGGCGCTCGCCAAGAAGCTGCGGGACGTGGTCGCCTCCACCAAGGGCATCACGGCGGGCGACGACGACATACGAGCGGCCGCGTGAGCCGTGACACGGCGAACCGTCCCACAGCAGAGGAGACAGCAAGCATGACCACACCGACGTCGAGCCCGAGCCCGAACGAGCCGGGCGGCAGGACGCCGCTGGACGGCGCCGTGGTGGCGGTGGCCGGTGCGGCGGGCCCGGCGGGCCGCGCCACGCTGCGCCGCCTCGCCGAGGCCGGTGCCACCGTCGTCGCCTCCGACTCCGACCCCGCGCGGCTGGCCGAGGCCGTCGACGCGGCGCGCTACGCCCACGGCGGCGCCCGCGTCACGGGGGAGACGGTCGACCTGCTCGACCTGAACGCCACCCGCGCCTGGGCCGACCGGACCGAGAAGGAGTTCGGCCGCGTCGACGGCCTGGTCCACCTCGTCGGCGGCTGGCGCGGCAGCAAGACCTTCGCCGACGCCCCCCTCGCCGACTGGGACACCCTGCACAATCTGCTGATCCGCACCGCCCAGCACACCTCGCTCGCCTTCCACGACGCCCTGCGGCGCACCGGCAACGGCCGCTACGTGATGATCAGCGCGGCGGGCGCGTCCCAGCCCACCGCCGGAAACGCCGCGTACGCCGCCGCCAAGGCCGCCGCCGAGGCGTGGACACTCGCGCTCGGCGACTCGTTCCGCAAGCTGGGGGGCGAGGGCGGCCCGGCGGCCGCGGCTGTCATCCTGGTGGTCAAGGCGCTGGTGCACGACGCCATGCGCGCGGAGCGCCCCAACGCGAAGTTCGCGGGCTTCACCGACGTCACGGAGCTGGCCGAGGCCATCACCGGAGTCTGGGAGCGGCCCGCCCGGGAAGTGAACGGAACCCGCCAGTGGCTGACCCCCAAGCCGTGAGCACCGACGCGCGCCGTCATCACGACCCCGAGGTACGCGGCTTCGCCAGCGACAACTACGCGGGCGGCCACCCGGAGATCCTCGCCGCGCTCGCCCTCGCCAACGGCGGCCATCAGGTGGCCTACGGTGAGGACGACTACACCGCGCATCTGCAGCACGTCATGCGCAGCCACTTCGGCCCCTACGCGCAGGCGTTCCCGGTCTTCAACGGCACCGGCGCCAACGTCGTCGCGCTCCAGGCGCTCACCGACCGCTGGGGCGCGGTCATCTGCGCCGACACCGCGCACATCAACGTCGACGAATGCGGCGCGCCCGAGCGGGTCGGCGGACTGAAGCTGCTCACCGTGCCCACCGAGGACGGCAAGCTCACCCCCGAGCTCATCGACCGCGAGGCGTACGGCTGGGACGACGAGCACCGGGCGATGCCGCAGGTCGTCTCGATCGCCCAGAACACCGAGCTGGGCACCCTCTACACGGTGGACGAGATCCGCGCGATCTGCGAGCACGCCCATGAGCGCGGCATGAAGGTCCACCTCGACGGGGCCCGGATAGCCAACGCGGCCGCGGCGCTGGACGTGCCGATGCGCTCGTTCACCAATGTGCCGGGCGTGGACGTGCTGTCCTTCGGCGGTACGAAGAACGGCATGCTCTTCGGCGAGGCCGTCGTCGTCCTCGACCCGGACGCGGTGCGCGCCATGAAGCATCTGCGCAAGCTGTCCATGCAGCTGGCGTCCAAGATGCGGTTCGTCTCCGTCCAGCTGGAGGCGCTGCTCGCCCGCGATCTGTGGCTGCGCAACGCGCGCCACGCCAACGCGATGGCCCAGCGGCTCGCCGAGGGGGTGCGCGCGGTCGACGGCGTCACGATCCTGCACCCCGTCCAGGCCAACGCGGTCTTCGCCCGGCTGCCGCACGACGTGAGCGAACGGCTCCAGAAGCGGTTCCGCTTCTACTTCTGGGACGAGGCGGCGGGCGACGTGCGCTGGATGTGCTCGTTCGACACCCGGGAAGAGGACGTCGACGGCTTCGTGGCGGCCCTTCAGGAAGAGATGAAGCGCTAGCGGTCTCCACCCCCGGTGGCCGCTCCCGCCGGGGGACGGCCGCCGGGCATCGGCCGCGGTATTACCGCCCGCGGTCCAGAGCGATGGCCTCCGCCGGGGTGGGGGCCGTACCGCCCAGATGGGCCGGGACCCACCAGGTGTCGTCCGCGTCCTTCGGCCGCACCGGATACGCCCGCTGCGCCGCCTCCAGCAGCTCCTGCACCCGCCCCCGCACCCGGTCGGTGAGCGTGTCGGACGGCTCCGTCGGGTCGGCCTCCATCAGCTCGCCGACCCGCATCGTGATCGGGAAGTGGTTGCGGCCCAGCGCGCGCTTCTGGCCCTTGGTCCACAGCCGCTGCGTCCCCCACAGGGCCACCGGCAGCACGGGAACGCCCGCCTCCTGGGCCAGCCGGGCCGCGCCCGACTTGAAGTTCTTGAGGGTGAACGAGCGCGAGATCGTCGCCTCCGGGAAGACGCCGATGATCTCGCCGGAGCGCAGGGCCTTGAGGGCGTGCTTGTAGGCGTCCATGCCCGCCGCCCGGTCCACCGGGATGTGCTTCATGGCCCGCATCAGCGGTCCGGACACCTTGTGCCGGAAGACCGCCTCCTTCGCCATGAACCGCACCAGACGCTTCGCCGGACGGGCGGTGAGCCCGGCGAACACGAAGTCGAGATAGCCGATGTGGTTGCTCACCAGAACCGCGCCACCCCGCTCGGGGACATTCTCGATGCCCTTCATGTCGATACGCAGGTCCAGCGCCTTGAACATGGTGCGGGCCGCGCCGATCACCGGCGGGTAGACGAGCTCTGCCATAGAGGGACCCTTCATCGTTTTCCCTGGGAGGGCTCTCCCGGCGGAAGTTACGCAGCCGTAGGTTTCCCGGCTTCTGGCAGATGGTGCCCTATGTCATCTCTCTGTGCTAGCGCGGGCCCCCGCCAGTCCGCGAGATCCTCATCACGTCAGGCTCTGGGGAATCCCCTAAAGGCCCGTATCGCTGCACCCTATGACGGCATCGAATTCGGAGGACAGCGTGCGACACGTGCAGGGGCAGAGCGAGGCAGACGGGGGCGAACAGCTCGAGGCCGCCCAGCTCGGAGCGGAACTGGGTACCCGGGCCACCCTCGTCCAGTTCTCGAGCGCCTTCTGCCAGCCCTGCCGGGCCACCCGGCGGGTCCTGGCCGAGGTGGCCGACATGGTCGATGGCGTGGCTCATCTCGAAATCGACGCCGAGGCGCATCTGGACCTCGTACGGATGCTGGACATCGTGCGGACGCCCACCGTGCTGGTGCTCGACGCGCGGGGCCGGATCGTGCGCCGCGCGGCCGGACAGCCGCGGACGGCGGACGTCATCGCGGCGCTCGGCGAGGCGGTCTGATCCGGTGTGAGATCCCGGTGGATGCCCTAGTCGCGGAATGCCCTCCACCGGTCCGTACTTGACGGTGCGCTGCGGGGATGGTCAGGGTGACGTCATGCGGCCTGGACTTCTTCTTCTCTACGGACGCGTACACGTGGATCTCGTGCGGACCGCGAGTGCGCGGTGTCCGGGCGGGTGAGCGACGACGACAGCACGGCTCCCCCCGCTCGTATCCCACCGCAGAAGGACAGGTTCATGACTGCCTCGCCCGACCTCGGCACGCCCCGGCTCAGCGCCCCCGAACTCTTCCGTTCCGTCTTCCGCAGGCACGCCGCCGGTGTCGCGGTGGTCACCGCGCACGGGGATCACCCCGTCGGCTTCACCGCGACGTCCCTCGCGTCCGTCGCCGCCGAGCCGCCGCTGCTGTCGTTCGGCGTCGGCAAGAACTCGTCCAGCTGGCCGGTGATCGCCGAGGCCGAGCACGTCGGTGTGCATGTCCTGGGCGAGCACCAGCGGGAGCTGGCCGCGACGTTCGCGCGCAGCGGAGCGGACCGCTTCGGCCCGGACACCGGCTGGCACACCGGGCCCGAGGGGGTGCCGGTGCTGGACGGGGTGCTGGCGTGGCTGGTGTGCCGGGTGGTGGCCCGGATACCCGCCGGGGATCACCGCGTGGTGATCGGCGAGGTCGTCGCGGGCGACCCGGCGGGAGCGGGCCGTCCCCTCCTGTACCACCAGGGGCGCTTCAACGCGCTGCGCGACTGAGCCGCCGCTGATCGTCCGTTGGCAAGGTCACAGTTCAACCGGGTTGCGTACGGGTAACACCCTGGGTGTACTGGCGAGTAATATTTCGTTCGGTGCATGGGCCGTCCCCGGCCGCCAACCGACCGGGAAGAGCCCCCGAGGGCGCCTATGCTGCCAGCACAAGGCAGCCCGGAAGAGACGATGCAGTAGGAGAGCCGGCGTGAGCTTGAGGATCGTTGTCTGTGTGAAGTACGTGCCCGACGCCACCGGCGATCGGCACTTCGCCGAGGACCTGACGCTCGACCGTGACGATGTGGACGGCCTGCTCTCGGAGCTGGACGAGTACGCGGTCGAGCAGGCCCTCCAGATCGCGGACGAGGCGGACGACGCGGAGATCACGGTGCTGACCGTGGGCCCCGAGGACGCCAAGGACGCGCTGCGCAAGGCGCTGTCGATGGGTGCCGACAAGGCCGTGCACGTCGAGGACGACGATCTGCACGGCACCGACGCGCTGGGCACCTCGCTGGTGCTGGCCAAGGCGGTCGAGAAGACCGGCTACGACCTGGTTGTCTGCGGCATGGCCTCCACGGACGGCACCATGGGCGTGCTGCCGGCGATCCTCGCCGAGCGCCTGGGCGTCCCGCAGGTGACGCTCCTGTCGGAGGTCTCGGTCGAGGACGGCACCGTCAAGGGCCGCCGCGACGGCGACACCGCGACCGAGCACCTGGAGGCGTCGCTTCCGGCGGTCGTGTCGGTGACCGACCAGTCCGGTGAGGCCCGTTACCCGTCGTTCAAGGGCATCATGGCGGCCAAGAAGAAGCCGGTGACCTCCTGGGATCTGTCGGACCTCGACATCGAGGCCGAGGAGGTGGGCCTGGAGGGTGCCTGGACGAAGGTCGACGGCGC
>NZ_JBSFGE010000034.1:0-93766 GCF_053596435.1 Streptomyces sp. NPDC001700 | reverse complement strand
CTACACCCCACTCCGCTTCCCGGGCCAATACTTCGACCCGGAAACCGGCCTCCACTACAATTTCCACCGCTACTACGACCCAGACTCCGCCCGCTGCCTATCCCCCGACCCCTTAGGAATATCCCCCGCCCCCAACCCCGCAACCTACGTCCATAACCCGCTTGCGGCAAGTGACCCCGAGGGACTTACTCCGTGCCGCCAGGGGGTCGCGGACGATTTCAACGTGCGCCGCAGGGCTGTGATCAATCCAGGGAAGGTCTTCCGCGGGGACGCACGACATCCCGACGAGGTATTCCAGAATGGCTTTTCACCGAAAGGCACCAATGAGGACATCGGCCAGTACGCACTCCACGACACGCCATCCAATTGGGTAGGCACGAGTAAGAGCGCCAGCCAGGCAGGCAATTTCCCCCAATCGGCCCAGGGGCGCGGAACTTGGGTGTACGAGATTCGCGGAAACGGGTACGGCGTAGACGTGAATCGGGCGATGGGCGGCGCTGTTCGATCCTTCATAAACGGGACCGGCTTCCCGTCCGAGAGAGAAGTAATTTACAGAAATATCGACCCGAGCAATATTGTTCGCGCAGAAAGGTGGCGCTACGGAATGCGCACAGGCGAAACTATCGAAAATCCTGGATTCGGACAATGAACGAAGAGCTCCCAGTACGTGTCCAGATTGACGGCCAAGAGGTCGAGTGGAAGGTTGCAATCGAAGGAGACGGACCATGGCATCTACGCTTGAAGTCTCCTCGTGGGATCGAATCCGAGGCGACAGGGAGTAACGCGTTTGAAGCCCTGCGGTCCATGCACAGCAACCTCGCCCCAAAGAGAGTAAAAATTTGCTGCAACGGCACCAGGATCAATGTCAGACCTTCCGGACTTTCGGCATCGCACGGCGCTTGGATGCTCTACATGCTACACATGTGGCGCCCACCTACAGTACGCGATTTGGTTCCAATTTTCGGATATTGTCCGCCCAATTACATCGGATCGCCAGAGGAGCAAGACGCCTATTGGGAACGCCACCTCAGAAACAGGAAAAATTGGCTCAACTTCATCAACCCCGTCTGGTGGATCTACTTCCTTACGGCCTCCTGGGGAAAACCTAAAAATTAGCAATTCCGACGCCTACTGGTCGGTGGACCGTCAGCCATTGGACGGGACACTGTTCGATTACTTCAATGGCAGCCAGGTGATGGGTGCCACAGGGAAAGAGGCTGGGAGGAGTCACGCGATGATGGAATTTCAACGCGCCACATTCCACCGGCAACTAATAGCCACCCTGGACGCCCTAGGCTGGGACTCGGACCAGCAACTCGAGCACATCAGCCAATTGAGCGTGGGCGTGGACGAACTCGCCCTAGAATTCGACGACGTATACCAGTTTGCGTCCGGGAAAAGGAGGGAAGGCGCGCTCCCTGCCGCGACAACTGGACACCATAAAACCGATCAATGATCATCTTGCAGCGATGACAGAAAGTGAAGCTAGCCTGCGGAATGAGCAGGCACTCAGAAATTCCCCTAAATGGCAAGAATTGCGCGAGATCGCTCGAGCGGCAAAGTCTGAACTCGGTGATTGACGGCCACCAGGGTCAAGATCATCGAGCACATGGAGCGAGTACACGAGTTGGACTGATGGCCGGCCACATGGAGGTCGGACACATCCTCACCGGGGACGAGGCAGGGAAGAATGTCAAGATCCAGGAACTCTCCGACTCCCCGCCGAGCTATCTGGTCTTGGTGGCCCGCGATCGAGACTTCCGGGACGGCTGTGGCGACTACTGGGTGGAGGACCGTGAGTCGTTGGAAGCGTTCTTCGCCGAGGGAGGTTGGATCGTTGACTGGAGCTGAGCGAGCGAGGCGCATTCCGGCAACCGACTTCCGCGGATCCCCTCAGACGTACGTCGCCCAGCTGGGGGTCACGATCGAGGGGCTCGAGTCGCTGTGGGGATCCCCCGACACCACCCGCGACGACCTCGGCGAATGGTTCACCTTCGCATTCGCACTCCCGAGCGGGACCCTGGCAGCCCTAGCCCGAGAGATCCACAACGCGCCCTCGCCCGGCTACATCCTGACAGCGATCGGCCAAGCGACATCCTGGCCGAGTTCCTTAGCGCGTCACGCATGACACCGGAACACGTCACGCATCAAACCGCTTCTCCGCCGCCGACATGACGGAGACCAACACCGACCTCGCGGGAGCCTTCCCGTCGCGACTCGTACATGACGTGCGCGCCGTCCTGGCAGTCATGCCGGAACCGCAGCATCCCCGCACGTCGCCGTTCTCCGTCGACGTATCCGGCGAGACCGTCAGCATCCCCTCCCGGATCTACAACGACGAGCCGTCCGCCGACGCGGAGCACCAGCTCACCGCGACGCAGCTGCGGATCCCCCACTGCCTGTATTCACGCCACAGTGACGGCATGATCCGCCAGCGCCATCTGGAGCAGATCGTCCGCTCCGGCGAGCCCTCGGTGGTCCCATTCGTCGTGCAGCTGGTCGGCGAATACGTCGTGGAGATCCTGGACGCGATCCGCAGCGGCATCGCCAACGTAGCCACGCCGAGATCCGCCCAGCGGCTCCTGTACGGGGAATTCATCGCGCGCAACCCGTCGTTCTTCGCGCGGACCGAGCGCCGGGTGGTGAGCTACTGGTCTCGCTACCACCGGCGCGAGTACCCGGCGTTCGGCGCATACCCCGGCTGCCTCGTCCTGGAACTCCTGCGAGTAACCGCACCGCCCTGACCGCCGGTGGCCACGCACTGGCCTCTGAACACGACGCCACGGGCCGCGAGACAAACCGCCGCATCGGCAACACGCTCACCCTCACCAACACCTGGGATCCCCTGGGCCGCCTGACCGCCCAGTCCCTTGCCGGGGGATCCGACACCGCCCCCCATCCAACACCGCACCTACACCCACCGAGCAGACCGCAACGTCACCGCCGTGAACGACCGCCTGAACGGCCCGAGCACCTTCGACCTGGACGCGGCAGGCCGCGTGACAACGGTCCGCGCCTCCGGCTGGACCGAGACGTACGCCTACGACGAAGCAGGCAACCAAACCCAAGCAACCTGGCCCTCAAAGGGCGCACCCCACGAACGCACCTACACCGGCACCCGAATAACCCGCGCCGGCAGCCGGCGCTACGAACACGACGACGCAGGCCGTCTCACTCTCCGCCAGAGAACCCGCCTGTCTCGCAAACCCGACACCTGGCACTACACCTGGGACGCCGAAGACCGCCTCACAAGTGTCACCACCCCCGACGGCACGGTGTGGCGCTACCTCTACGACCCCCTCGGCCGCCGCACCACAAAGCAACGCCTCGCCACCGACGGCGAAACCGTCCTGGAGCAGACCGACTTCACCTGGGACGGCCCCATTCTCATAGAACAAACCACCGCCACCCCAGACCTACCGAACCCAGTCACTCTCACATGGGACCACGACGGCCTGCGCCCCATAGCCCAGACCGAACGCATCACCGAAGCAACCACCCAGCGCGAAATCGACTCCCGATTCTTCGCCATCATCACCGACCTCGTCGGCGCCCCAACCGAACTCGTCGACGAATCAGGCACCGTCGTCTGGCAGACCCGCTCCACCCTCTGGGGCACCACCACCTGGGCCGCCAACAGCACCGCCTACACCCCACTCCGCTTCCCGGGCCAATACTTCGACCCGGAAACCGGCCTCCACTACAATTTCCACCGCTACTACGACCCAGACTCCGCCCGCTACCTATCCCCCGACCCCCTAGGCCTAACCCCCGCCCCCAACCCCGCAACCTACGTCCACAACCCCCACACCTGGACCGACCCCTTCGGTCTCGCGCCTTACGAACGCTATCGTCGAGACTCACGCACCATAGACGAGATATTCCAAGATGGTTTTAAACCACGAGGAGACAACCTGAACCTAGAGGAACACGTATACGGAATCGCGGGCGACTTCACCCCCCATTCCGGATACGTATCGACTACAGAATCCCTAGAACACGCTTTGAGTCGACAAAGAACAAGCAACGGCAACGTCTTCCACATCGCGGCCAGAGACGGCGGGGTCGACGTGAATGTTCGCCTCCCTAGCAATCCTCACATGAATGAACTTGAGTTCGCATACCCCCGCTCCATAGACGCCTCCGAGATTGTCGGCGCATGGGACTCAAAGGGCACCTGGATACCGAACCCACACTTCAAGGGATAGCAATGACGGATTCAGTTTCACTGATCGCCAAACGAGGCGACGGCTTCACTCAGACAGTAGACTTGACTTTCTCCACATCGCCACCCCATTCCATACAGATGACACGAGCGGGACATGCTCCCGTCTCGTATGAAGGCGATCATTTGACAGCATGTCTCAGAAAGCTGCGCAAAGACCTGGAAGCCGAGGGGTTCCTTCTGTGCTGCCAAGGAGCCCGCCCGGACATCGTACTTTCTGGCATGCAGGCGCAAATGACCGACGGAAGGTTCGCATATACGTTCAATCCAGCCTCTCGCACCATCAATGATGAAACCGTGGACATTTTTGCCCCCGCTTCCGCCGAAGACGTTGTGACCACCGATGAGCAACGAGCGGAAACTTTCCGATTCTATGGACTGGAGGATCGAGGAGGGCAGCAGTAGACCGCTTCTCGTAATCCCTCGACGGCCGCCAAGGCAGCCGTCTATCACCGTATGGATGACGCGGGCGCCATCACCTCGAGTTGATGGCTAACACTCTCTCAAGCAACCTCCCACTAACCAAGGGCGACATTCCACGATTTTCATCGAGTTTCTTCATGAAACGCACTCCGAAGTACCAGCCATATTGAAAGATGCCCCTTTCCGTCACGTGAGCAACATGAGGTCGCCACCGGTCGATAGAGTTGGACGCATCTGCGCCGGAGATGAGGCAGGAAAATACGTCAAGGTCCAGGAGCTGCCCGACTCTCCGCCGAGCTATCTGATCTTGATGGCCTGCGATCGAGACTTCCGGAACGGTTGTGGAGACTACTGGGTGGAGGACCGTGAGTCGCTGGAAGCGTTCTTCGTCGAGGGCGGTTGGATCGTTGAGTGGAGTTGAGCGAGCGAGGCGCATTCCGGCAACCGACTTCCGCGGATCGCCTCAGACGTACGTCGCCCAGTTGGCGGTCACGGCCGAGGGGCTGGAGTCGCTGCGGGGATGCGCCGACACCACCCGTGACGACCTCGGCGAATGGTTCACCTTCGCATTCGCACTCCCGAGCGGGACCCTGGCAGCCCTAGTCCGAGAGATCCACAACGCGCCCTCGCCCGGCTACATCCTGACGGCGTTCGGCCACGCCGACGCCCGCGGCCTCCTGGCCGAGTTCATTACCGCGTCAGGCATGACACCCGAACACGTCACGCATCAAACCGCTTCTCAATCGCCGACATGACGGGGACCAACGCTGACCTCGCGGGGGCTTTCCCTTCGCAGCTCGTGCATGACGTGCGCGCCGTTCTGGCCGTCATGCCAGAACCGCAGCATCCCTTCATGTCGCCGTTCCCGGTCGACGTGTCCGGCGAGACCGTCAGCATCCCCTCCCGGATCTACAACGATGAGCCACCCGCCGACGCGGAGCACCGGCTCACTGCGACACAAGTGGGTATCCTCCACTGCCTGTACTCACGCCACCATGACGGAATGGTCCGCCAGCGCCACCTGGAGCAGATCGTCCGCTCGCACGAGCCATGGGTGGTCCCATTCGTAGTGCAGCTGGTCGGCGAATACGTCGTGGAGATCCTGGACGCGATCCGCAGCGGCATCGCCGACGTAGCCACGCCGGGGTCTGCACAGCGGCACCTGTACGGGGCCTTCGTCGCCCGGAATCCGGCGTTCTTCGCGCGGACCGAGCGCCGAGTGGTGAGCTACTGGTCTCGTTACTACCGGCACGAGTACCCGGCGTTCGGCGCATACCCCGGCTGCCTCGTCCTGGACCTTCTGCGAGCAGCCGCCGCCGACCGCACCGGCAGGCGGTGGCCCCGTCGCACGCCACCCGGGCTCACCTCTACGCTGTCGCCATGCCTGCCGCCCGCACCCCCGAACCCGTCCTGATCCTCTGGGACGTGGACCAGACGTTGGTCAGCATCAAGGACGGGGTGAGTCGCAGCCTCTACGAGCGGGCCTTCGAGAAGGTGACAGGCAAACGGCTCGGCGGGCTGGCAGCCATGGCCGGGCGCACCGAGCAGGCCATCATGGTGGAGACGTTGCGCCTCAACGGGATCGATGAGCCGGAAGCGCTATTCGGTGAGTTCTACGCCGCGCTCACGGCGGCAGCCGAAGGGCTGGAGGGGCGGATGCGCGAGGTCGGGGTGGTGTTGCCCGGTGCTCGGGAGGCCATCGGCTCGTGTGCCGGGCGGGGCGCCGTGCAGTCGGCGGTCACCGGCAATCTTCGCCCGGTGGCCATCACCAAGCTGGCCGCCCTCGGCCTGGGCGACGGGCTCGACTTCGAGGTCGGCGGATACGGCGACGACGGTAGTGATCGAGCCGACCTCGTGCGTCTGGCGCGCAAGCGGGCGTCGGAGAAGTACGGGCACGCCTTCGACGGCAGGCGGACCGTCGTCATCGGGGATACGCCGCACGATGTTCGCGGGGCCCTCGATGCCGAGGCTCTGGCCGTGGGGGTCGCCAGTGGCCGTAGCTCCGCCGGGGAGTTGAGCGAGGCCGGGGCGGACATCGTGTGGGCGAGTCTCGTCGAATTCAGCCCTGAAGCGCTGGGGTGGCGGAGGTAGCGGCCTCAGGCCTCGCCCAGGACCGCTCGGATCACGTGGCGGGCGTTGCGGGCCATCGCCGGGGTTCTCGTCCGGTGGTACGGGAGGGCGATCAGGGCTTGGGAGAGGGTGCGGGCTCGGCCTCGGGTCCAGGTCGCGTCGTCCACGGCCAGCGCGTCACGGAAGGCGGACCGCGCATCGGGCGGTAGGAGGCCCCAGGCCGGAAAGAGGTCGCAGGCCGGGTCGCCGACGCCCATGCAGCCGAAGTCGATCACCGAAGTGAGGCGACCGGTGGCGTCCACCAGCAGATTGCCCGGCATCAGGTCGGCATGCAGCCATACCGGCGGCCCGTCCCAGTCGGGGGTGTGCAGGGCGTCGTTCCATACAGCGAGAGCGGCGTCGCAATCGACGTCCTCCTCCGGGATGGCGCGCAGTTGCTCGATCGCCGCCCGGGTCTCCGTGTCGAGGGTGGCGAGGGGGCCGCCGCGGTAGGCCCTCGGGGCATCCGGCAGGGGGACGTTCCGCATCGCGGCCACGAACCCGGCCAGGTCCTTGGCCAGCAGCGACGGTTCGCTCAGTGCGCCTTCCTTCGGGTTCTCCCCCGCCAGCCAGCGGTGCACCGACCACGGCCAGGGATATCCCTCGGCAGGCTCCCCGGTGCCGAGCACTTCGGGGATGGCCGTGGGCAGCAGGGGTGCGAGGCGGGGCAGCCACTTCCGTTCCGTCGATACGTCCTGGGCTCCGCCCGCCACCAGTGGTAGCCGTACGGCCATGGCATCGCCCAGCCGGTACACGGCGTTGACGGTGCCGCCGGACGGGAACCGTTCGACGGCCAGCGCCGCCCATTGCGGAAATTGTCCGGCGATCAGCCGCCGCACGAGAGCGGCGTCGATGGGGGTCATGGGGCACTATCCGACCCCCGTACGCCCACCGGGGCAACTGCTTTTCGAACGACCGCCCCGGGAGCCCGCAGGATGCCCGCCGCGCACGCGGCGATGACGCAGAAGGCCACCGGCAGGAAGAAGGTGAGGTTGAGCGGTACGAGGTGGGTCAGCGGGCCGATGACGGCGGGACCCGCGAGCACGCCGAGGTAGCCGAGGCCCGCGACGCGGGAGACGTTGGCGCCCGCCGTGGACTGGTCGGTGTGGCCTGCCGCGCTGAAGAGCTGGGGGACGCAGCCGGAGAGCCCGACACCGAACACGGTCCAGCCGAGCAGCGCCAGCGGAATCCAGGGCGAGAGCGCGGCCACGGTCATGCCGAGGGCGGCCGCGGAGGCGCCGTAGCGGAGGATGGCCACCGGGCCGAACCGGGCGGCCACGCGGTCGGCGAGCAGGCGGCCGAGCGTCATGGCGGTGGCGAAGGCTCCGAAGGCGAGGGCGGCGGTGGCGGCGGGCGCGTCCAGGACGTCGCGCAGATGGAGCACGCTCCAGTCGTTGGCCACGCCTTCGCACAGCATGATCATCAAGGCCAGGGCGGCCAGCCCCCAGATGCGGCGGGGCGTCCGGTAGCGGGTCTTCGCCCCCGAAGCGACGGTCTCCGTTTCCGGAGCGGCCGCAGGCCGTAGCAGCCCGAAGGACGCCGCCGCCGCGACGGCGAGGCCCAGGGCCGCCGTCCCGGCGAGGGTCGCCGCGGGGCTCCAGCCCCAGCCGAGCGTACGGGCCCCGACGAGCGAGGCGAGGACGCCGCCGAGGGAGTACGTGGCGTGGAAGGCGGACATCACCGGCCGCCCGTAGCCGCGTTCGACCTCGACGGCATGGGCGTTCATGCTGACGTCCAGGCAGCCGTTGCCCACCCCGAAGACCAGCAGGGCCGCGCCCAGCGTCCAGACGTTCGTGGCCAGGCCCGGCAGGATCACGGTGGCGCCGCACAGCGCCGCGCCGAACGGTACGACGACGTGGGTGCCGAACCGGTCGGTGAGGGGCCCCGCGAGTTGCATGGCCGCGAAGGCTCCCGCGCCGAGAAGCAGAAGGAGCCAGCCGAACACGGCGTGGCCCGTCCCCGCGCGGTGCTCGATGCCGGGGATGTGGACGATCCACATCCCCATGAGGAAGCCGTTCAGGGCGAAGTAGGCGAAGGTGGCCAGCCGGGCGGCCCGCAGCGATCTCTCCATGCATCGAACGTAGCGAACAAAGAAGATGTTCGTAAGATTGCCTTTCGATCGCCAGATGTGTTCAATCGCATCATGACAGGCGCAGATCGACTGAGGCAGATCACCGAGGCCGTCCGCAGCGCGGGCCGCGCCGGGGTCGCGGAGCTGGCCGCGCTCACCGGCGCTTCGGAGATGACCATCCGGCGCGACCTGGAGACGCTGGCCGCCCAGGGCGTCCTGGAGCGCTACCGGGGCGGGGCGAGGAGCCTGCTGCTGCGCGGCGAGGAGCCGCCGTTCGCGCTGCGCGCCCACGAGGGGCTGGACGCCAAGCGGCGCATCGCCGCGGAGGTCGCCGGGCTGATCGCCGACGGGGAGTCCGTCGTCCTCGACAGCGGCACCACCTGCCTGGAGGTGGCCCGGGTGCTGGAGCACCGGCGGCTGACCGTGATGCCGCTGTCCCTGCACGCGGTGAACGCGCTGACCGGCGCCCCGCAGGTGACGCTGCTGGTGCCCGGCGGGCGGCCCCGGCCGGGCGAGCTGGCGCTGACCGGCCCGCTGACCCAGGCGTCGCTGGCCGCGCTGCGCTTCGACACCGCCGTCATCGGCTGCTGCGGGCTGAACGCCACGGACGGGCTGACCGCTTACGACATGGACGACGCCGCCGTGAAGCGCGCCGCCATCGCCTCGTCCCGCCGCGTGATCGCCGTCGCCGAGGCCGCCAAACTCACCCGCACCGCCCTGGCGTTCGTCGCCGCCGCCTCCGCCCTGGACGCGGTCATCACGGACGAGAGCGCGGCGGACGACCACACCGACCGGCTAGGCGCCACCGGTACGGTGGTACGGAAGGTGTGACCAGGCACAACGCACAGACCGGGCCGGGGCATATGCCAGACCGGGCGTCAGGGGAACACTCGCGCCGAGGATGCGTTGTTCCTCACATACCGCGGGTAACAGCCCAGTTGAGAGGTTTAGGCCACAGCGCTTGTCAGTGGCTGCCCCTACTCTATTGGTCATGCGTCCGACTCCTACTCCCCAGAGCCCTGCCTTACTGACCACCTCCACCGACCAGGCCAACGAGGCGATACGCGTCTTTCTGCGCGCCCGGGCCGGGCGGGCCCTGCGGCCTGCCGAGCGGGCGGAGTACGGGCGGCTCCTCGGGGTGTACACGCGGGCGCTGCGCGGTGAGATGGAGCAGGCGGCCTGAGAAGCAGACCGCCGACCACACCTGGGGGCGGGTCACGCGATGCGTGCAGCGGGGAGAGTCGTACTCGGTACGGCGTTAGCGGGGTTCATCGGGGTTGCGGGGATCGGGGGGTACAACCTCTATACGGGGTTGACCGGCGGCAGTGGGCCGTCGGTTCCGGACGGCGCGGTGACGCCGGCCGATGTGAAGGACACGGCACGGGAGTTCCTGGCCGCGTGGGCGGATCAGAACGACCTGAAGGCCGCCGCGTACACGAACGACGCCCAGAGCGCGACCACCGCGCTGAGCCGCTACCGCGAGGACGGCCGGGTGACGAAGCTGACGCTCACGGCGGGCGAGGCCCACAGCGCCACGGTGCCGTTCCGGGTCGAGGCGGAGATCGCGTATCAGGGGAAGGGCTCGACGTGGACGTACGACTCGGAGCTGACCGTCGTGCGCGGCCGGACGACGGGGAAGCCGCTGGTCGACTGGAAGCCCGCGGTCATCCACCCCAAGCTCGCGCCTGATGAAACGTTACAGACGGGCCTGGCGGACGATCAGCCGGTCCGGGTGCTGGACCGGAGCGGCAAGGAGCTGAAGCAGGGCAGCCATCCCTCCCTCGATCCGGTGCTGACCTCGCTGCGGTCGCGCTACGGCGACAAGGCCGGTGGCGCGGCCCGGATCGAGGTGACGGTGGTCAGGGCCGACGGGTCGCCCGGGACGACGCTGCATGTGGTGGCGAAGGGCAAGCCCGGAAGCCTGCGTACGACGCTGGACCAGCAGGTGCAGCGGCGCGCGGAGGCGGCCGTGAGCGAGCGGAACGGAGCGTCCGTGGTGGCGCTCAAGCCCAGCACCGGGGAGATCCTCGCGGTGGCCAACTCCGACCGGGCCGAGTTCAACGCCGCGCTGCAAGGGCAGACTGCGCCCGGCTCGACGTTCAAAATCATCACCGCCGCCACCCTGCTGGAGTCGGGCGAGGTGACGCCCGCCCAGCGGGTGCCGTGCCCGAAGACGGCGTCGTACGCGCAGGGCATGACGTTCCATAACGTCGAGGACAGCGAGAACCCGAGCGCCACCTTCGCGCAGGACTTCGCGGCCTCCTGCAACACCGCGTTCGTCTCGCTCGCGGGCTCCATACCCGACGACGGGGTGGCGGAGGAGGCGCGGGCGGTGTTCGGCATCGGGCTCGACTGGCGGGTCGGCGTCACGACGTTCGACGGCTCGGTACCGACGGAGGGCGGGGACGGCAAGGCCGCGGCGGTCATCGGGCAGGGCACGGTCCAGATGAATCCGCTCACGATGGCGTCGGTGGCGGCCACCGTGCGGACGGGCGTCTTCAAACAGCCGGTGCTGGTGCCCACGTCCATGGACCGGCGTACGGTCGCGACGGCACAGCGCGGTCTGAGCCCGGCGGCCGTGCAGCAGCTCAAGGGCATGATGCGGCTGACGGCGACGAGCGGCACCGCGGCGACGGCGATGGCCGGGGTCAGCGGCGACATCGGCGCCAAGACGGGCTCGGCCGAGATCGACGGCCAGGCGAAGACCAACGCGTGGTTCACCGCCTACCGCGACGACATGGCCGCGGCGGCCGTGGTCACGGAGGGCGGACACGGAGGTGACGCCGCCGGACCCGTCGTACGGCAGGTGCTCGCACCCCGCTGACGACAACCACCCCGCCACCTTGCCCCGTTCACCCCGTCTCTCCTGCGGCTCCGCGCCCCCGACGCTTCGTACAAGGGTTGTGCGAAGGGGTTGTCTATGGTCCGGCGGACGCTCTAGCCTGGCGCGGCATCAGCCGCGAAAGCCAGCGAGCCAGAGAGCCACAGAGGGGATTCCGGCGTGAAGCGCACGTCCCGCGACATACGCACCGCCAACCGCTACGGGGTGCTGCGCCACATCGTCGCCGAATCCCCGGTGTCCCGGCAGGAGGTGGCCGCGGCGACCGGGCTGAGCCTGGCCACGGTCGCCAACCTCGTCGGCGAGCTGTTGGAGCTGGGCATGCTGGTCGAGGTCGGCTACGAGGACTCCGACGGCGGCCGCCCGCGCGGGCTGGTCGCCGTCAACTCCTCCGGGGGCGCGCTGATCGGGGTGGACGTCGCGGAGACGTACATCCATGTCGAGCTGTTCGACCTCGCCCTGACCGTACTCGCCCGCGCCGACGAGGAGTTGCGCCCCGAGCGCCCGGAGGAGAACGACCCGGCCAAGGTGGTGGCGCACATCGCCGCCGCCGTGGCGTCCGTGGCCGGGCAGGCGGGCATCGCGCCCGACCGGGTGCTGGGCGTCGGCGTCAGCATGCCGGGGCAGGTGGACCGGGAGGGCGGGGTGTCGGTGTTCGCGCCCAACTGGGACTGGCACGACGTACCGCTGCTGAGCCTGCTGGCCGATCACATCCCGTACCCCCTCTACCTGGACAACCCGCTGCGCGCGTGCACGGTCGCCGAGCAGTGGTTCGGCGCGGCGCGCGGGCGGGGTGACGCGGTCGTGGTGAACCTCGGTACGGGCGTGGGCGCCGGGCTCGCGCTGGGCGGGACGCTGCACCGCGGGGTCAGCAACAGCGCGGGCGAGTGGGGCCACACCACGCTCATCCTGGACGGGCGGCAGTGCCACTGCGGCAACCGGGGCTGTGTGGAGACGTACGTCGGCGCGCCGGGCATCATGCGGAATCTGCGCGAACTGGCCCCGGACAGCCCGCTGCTGCGCGCCGACGACCAGACGGCGACCATCGAGGCCCTGGGGCGGGGGCTGACGGACGGCGACCCGGTGGCCGTGCGGGTGGTCCGCGAGACGGCCCGCTATCTCGGGGCGGGCCTGGCCGACCTGATCAACCTGCTCAACCCGGAAGTGATCGTGCTCAGCAGCTGGGTGGCGGCCGCGCTCGGCGAAGGACTGCTGGCCGAGGTGCGCGCGGCGGTGGCCGGGCGGGCGCTGGGCCGTCCGCTGGCGAGCACCGAGATCGTACTGTGCCCGATCCCGTCGAACCCGGTGAGCCTCGGGGCGGCGACCTTCGTGCTGGAGGGCCAGCTCGCGTCCGTGAGCCAGAAGCAGCGCCGCGCGACGGCCGCGAGGGCCCTCGGCGCGCCCTCGTAACGAGGTGTGGGAGCGATCCCATTCCCGTGGTCGTTCGAATCCTCGAACCGTCCCAAAAGTCGCGCCGCCCACTTCGTCCAACCCCTTGCCGAAGTCTTCGTCTATGGCTAACGTCCCGCTGCACCACCGCACTTGGCCGTGAACCGAGAACGTGAACCGAGACAAGGACGTCACATGTCGGCAGTGAACAGAGCCAGGGATGCCAGGGATTGGGACCGCCGCAGCGTGCTGCGCGCCGTCGGCGGGGTGGCCGCCCTCGGCGGGCTCGCCGCCTGCGGGTCGAACACCGGCCGCGCCAGTGGCGGCGGCAAGTCGATCAAGCAGATGTACCACGCCTACGGGGAGCAGGGCACCCAGCAGGCCGCCAAGAAGTTCGCCGACGCGTACGACAAGGCGAAGGTCACCATCGAATGGGTGCCGGGCGAGTACGAATCCAAGCTGGCGACCTCCCTGCTGGGTTCGGGCCGCCCGGATGTCTTCGAATACCACCCCGATCTGCAATTGGTGCGCTCGAAGCAGATCGTCCCGCTGGACGACATCATCGCCGACGTCAAGGATGACTTCCTGCCGGAGGACATCACGGCGAATTCCGTGGACGGGAAGATCTACGGAATCCGCATGATCGACGACCCGCAGTTCTTCTTCTACCGCAAGTCCCTCTTCGAGGACGCCGGGGTCAAGCCCCCGACCACCTTCGACGAACTCATCGATATCGCCCACAAGCTGACCAAGGGCAAGATCAAGGGCCTCTACATCGGCCAGAACCTGAAGACCATCAGCAAGCCGCTCGTCTGGTCCAACGGCACCCATTACCTCACCGAGGACCACAAGATCGCGTACCACACGGATGAGCTGGAGGAGACGCTCACCAAGGCGCGGGAGCTGTACAAGAGCAAGTCGCTGCTGCTGGGCGCCCCGACCGAGACCTGGGACCCGACCAGCTTCGTGCAGGGGCTGTGCGCGATCCAGTGGTGCGGGATATGGGCGATACCGGCGATCCAGAAGGCGTTCGGCGACGACTTCGGAATCTTCCCGTTCCCCAAGTCGGGGGCGAAGGGCCGCCCGGTGGTCTACAACGGCGGCTGGTCCACGTACGTCTCCGCCAAGGCCAAGGACGTCGACGGGGCCAAGGACTTCGTCAAGTGGCTGTGGATCGAGCAGAAGAAATACCAGCAGGAATGGGCCCTGGACTACGGGTTCCACATTCCCGCGCGCAAGAGCATCGCCGCCGGGGCGGACAAGCTCAAGGACGGGGTCGCGGCCGAGGCGGTCGAGCTGTTCAACAGCCACGGCATCTTCGACGACCCGTACTGGACCGAGGGCATGTTCAACATCGTGCTCGACGCGGTCGTCAACTCGGTGCGGGACAGCAAGAGTCCCGCGTCCGAACTCGACAAGGCCGATAAGAAGATCGAGCGCGAGCTGAAGAAGCTCGGTTAGGCCTCGGCCGGAAGACCACTGACATGGCGACCACCACACCCACCCAGAGCACCGCCCCCGTGCGGCCCCACAAGTCGGCCCCCGCCGGGCGGCGGCTGCGCGGACTCGGCGGCAGCCGCGGCCGCGCCCTCAACTTCTGGCTGTTCACCAGCCCGTTCCTCATCGGGCTGATCATCTTCGTCTATGTGCCGATCGGCTGGAGCCTCTGGCTGAGCCTGCACAACGCGAAGGGCACCGTCGCGCCCACCGAGTTCGTCGGCCTCGCCAACTACGCCGACATGCTCGGCGACGGCGACTTCGTGGACAGCCTGATCAACTTCACGATCTTCGCCGCGCTCATCGTCCCGATCACCTACGCGCTCTCCCTCGCCCTCGCGCTGCTGGTCCACCGCATCCGCTTCATGAAGGCGTTCTTCCGCTCGGTGTTCTTCCTGCCGACCGCGTGCAGCTTCGTCGTGGCCTCGCTGGTCTGGAAGATGTCGATGTTCAACGGGCTGCACTACGGCATGGTCAACACCGTGTTGAGCTGGTTCGGCGTCGACTCCGTCGCCTGGCTCGCCTCGCCCCATCCGCCCTGGTACTGGCTGGTGATCTGCACCGCCCGGCTGTGGCTCCAGTGCGGGTTCTACATGATCCTGTTCCTGGCCGCGCTGCAGAACATCCCGCGCGAGCTGTACGAGGCGGCGGCCGTCGACGGTGCCAAGTCCGGCTGGCAGACGTTCCGCCACATCACCCTGCCGCAGCTGCGCGCCACCTCGGTCGCGGTCATCCTGCTGCTGCTCATCGCGGCGTACCAGGCGTTCGACGAGTTCTACAACATCCTCGACGAGGGCCGCGCCACCTGGGGCCGCCCACCGCTGGTCGAGCTGTACCTCCAGGCGCTCGGCGCCAACCAGGACTACGGGCACGCCAGCGCGGGCGCCCTGATCCTCGCCCTGCTGATCGCCATGGTCACCCTCGTCCAGGGCAAGTTCCTCGGCCTCGGAAAGGGTGACGACAAGTGACCATCACGGCACCGGTCAAGAAGCGCACCCCGCGCTCCGTCATGAGCAGCACCGGACTGTACGTCGCGCTCGGCGTCGCGACCGTGCTGTTCGTCATCCCCTTCTATCTGATCATCCGCAACGCCCTGTCCACCGACGCGGACATCACCGGCGAGGACTGGGCGTTCTTCCCCAGTGACCTCCAGTGGGGGAACGTCAAGGAGCTGTTCGACGACCCGTCCGTCCCCTTCGCCCAGGCGCTGTGGAACTCCACCGTGGTGGCCGTGCTGCACACCCTCGGGACGCTGCTGGTGTGCTCGCTGGCCGGATACGGGCTGGCCCGCATCCCGTACAAACACGCCAACAAGGTGCTGTACACCGTCCTGTTCACCCTCATGGTCCCGGCGGCCGTGACCTTCGTACCGAGCTATGTCCTGGTCTCGTCCCTCGGCTGGGTCTCCTCGCTGCGCGGGCTGATCATCCCCGGGCTGTTCAGCGGGTTCACCGCGTTCCTCTTCCGCCAGTACTTCCTGGGCTTCCCCAAGGAGCTGGAGGAGGCGGCCCGGGTGGACGGGCTGGGCTACTGGGGCGCGTACTGGCGCATCGTGGTGCCCAACTCGCTCAACTTCTTCGCGGCGATCTCCGTCATCACGTTCATCAGCGGCTGGAACGCCTTCCTGTGGCCGCTGGTGATCGGCCAGGATCAGAACTCGTGGACCGTCCAGGTCGCGCTGTCCTCGTATATGACCGCACAGACAATCAACATCCACTTGATTTTCATGGCAACGGCCGTATCGATCCTGCCACTTGTGCTCGTCTTCGTGTTTCTGCAGCGCTGGCTTGTGCAGGGTGTAGCACAGACCGGTATCAAGGGCTGACCGAGGAGAACGATGAACTCGCGCGCGCACACGCCGCCGCTTCCCTACTACGAGGACGTCTCCCCCGGCACCGGATGCCTGCCGCCGCGCGCCTGGGCCCCCGGCTCCGACGCCGCCCGGCTGAGCCTCTCCGGCACCTGGGCGTTCCGGCTGTCGCCCACCGCGACGGCCGAGGACGAGTCCTTCGCCCGCCCCGGCTACGACGCCTCAGGCTGGGACGAGATCCCGGTGCCCGCGCACTGGGTGCTGCACGGCCACGGCGCGCCGATCTACACCAATGTGAACTATCCGTTCCCGGTGGACCCGCCGCGCGTGCCCACCGAGAACCCGACCGGTGACCATCTGCGCGTCTTCGACCTCCCCGGCGACTGGCCCGCCGACGGGGAGGCGGTGCTGCGCTTCGAGGGCGTCGAGTCGTGCGCCCGGGTCTGGCTCAACGGGGAGGAGCTGGGCACCTTCAAGGGCAGCCGGCTACCGCATGAGTTCGCGGTCGGCGGGCTGCTGAAGCCGTCGGGGAACGTGCTGGCGGTGCGTGTGCACCAGTGGTCCTCCGGCAGCTATCTGGAGGACCAGGACCAGTGGTGGCTGCCGGGGATCTTCCGCGAGGTGTCGCTGGTGCACCGCCCGGCGGGCGCCGTGGCGGACTTCTTCGTGCACGCCTCGTACGACCACGTCAGCGGCGCGGGCACGCTGCGGGTCGACGCGGAGCCAGGCGGCGGCCGGGTCAGCGTGCCCGAACTGGGGCTGGACCTGGCGACCGGGGAGAGCGCCACGCTGCCCGTCGAACCGTGGACGGCGGAGACGCCACGGCTGTACGAGGGCACGCTGACGACGGCGGGCGAGACGATCGCGTTGCGGATCGGCTTCCGTACGGTCGTGGTCGAGGACGGCGTGTTCAAGGTCAACGGCCAGCGGGTGCTGTTCCGGGGCGTCAACCGGCATGAGTTCCACCCGGAGACCGGCCGCGCGCTGGACCTGGCGACGATGCGCCACGATCTGGAGCTGATGAAGCGGCACAACATCAACGCCGTGCGCACCAGCCACTATCCGCCGCACCCCGCCTTCCTCGACCTGTGCGACGAGCTGGGGCTGTGGGTCATCGACGAATGCGACCTGGAGACCCACGGCTTCGTCGACCTCGACTGGCGGAACAACCCGGTCGACGACCACCGCTGGACCCCGGCGCTGATCGACCGGGCCGCCCGGATGGTCGAGCGCGACAAGAACCACCCGTCCATCGTGATGTGGTCGCTGGGCAACGAGTGCGGCACCGGCCGAGGGCTGTCCGCGATGGCCGACTGGATCCGGGAGCGCGACGCCTCCCGGGTGATCCACTACGAGGGCGATCTGTCCTGCGCCGACACCGGCGTCTACTCCCGGATGTACGCGCCGCACGACGAGGTCGCGCGGATCGGTACCCGTACGGAGCCGCCGTGGGGCGACCCCGCGCTGGACGCCAAGCGCCGGGCGCTGCCGTTCATCCAGTGCGAGTACGCGCACGCGATGGGCAACGGGCCGGGCGGACTCAGCGAGTACCAGCGGCTGTTCGAGTCGCATGAGCGGCTGCAGGGCGGGTTCGTCTGGGAGTGGATCGACCACGGCTTCGCCCGGCACACACCGAACGGCACGCTGTACTACGCGTACGGCGGGGACTTCGGCGAGGAGCTGCACGACGGCAACTTCGTCTGCGACGGGCTCCTCTTCCCCGACCGCACGCCGTCCCCGGGGCTGATCGAGTACAAGAAGGTCATCGAGCCGGTACGGATCGAGGGCGACGGGGCCACCGGGACGGTCCGGATCACCAACGGCCACGACTTCACCGACCTGTCCCATCTCGCCTTCACCTGGGCGTACGAGGCCGAGGGCGTGGCGGTCGGCTCGGGCGAGCTGGTGGTGCCGCCGCTGGCCCCCGGCGCGTCCGCCGACCTCAAGCTGCCCGCGCCCCCGGACACCGCGCCGGGCGGCGAGACCCGCTGGACGGTCGAGGCGCGGCTCGCCGCCGGGACGGCGTGGGGCGGGGCGGGGCATGTGGTGGCCTGGGCGCAGTTGCCCGCCGTGGCCGCCGCGACGGCCGTTGTGGATGCCGTGGCGGCACCGCGCCGTGGCGGGGGCCGGATCGTCCTCGGCCCGGGTACGTTCGACGCCGCGACCGGCACCCTCGCCGACCTCGGCGGGCTCACGCTCACCGGTCCCCGGCTCGACCTCTGGCGGGCCCCCACCGACAACGACAACGGCGCGTCCTGGCAGCCCGATGAGCGCTACGGGCTGATCTGGCGGCAGCTGGGTCTGCACCGGCTGCGGCACCGGGTCGACGCGGTGGACCTCACGGACCGGGAGCTGACCGTCCGTACCCGGGTCGCCCCGGCGGCCACCGACCTCGGGCTGAGCGCGGTCTACCGCTGGACGGCGGAGGGCGACCGGCTGCGGCTGGCCGTCTCCGTCACCCCGCTCGGCGAGTGGCCCTGCCCGCTGCCCCGGCTGGGCGTGCGGCTCGGGGTCCCGGCCGCGCTGGGGGCGGCGGAGTGGTTCGGCGGCGGTCCCGGCGAGGCGTACCCGGACACCCGGGCCGCCTCCCGGCTGGGGCGCTGGGCGCTGTCGGTGGACGAGCTGCAGACGCCGTACGTGCGGCCGCAGGAGAACGGCGCGCGGGCCGATGTGCGCTGGGCGCGGCTGACCGCCCCGGACGGTGCGGGCCTGCGGATCGAGGGCCACCCGCCGTTCTGGTTCACGGCCCGCCGCTGGACCACGGAGCAGCTGGACGCGGCCGAGCACACCCCGGACCTGGTGGCGTCGCCCGACACGGTGTGGGTCAACCTCGACCACGGCCAGCAGGGCATCGGCAGCCAGTCCTGCGGCCCGGGGGTGCTGGAGCCGCACCGGCTGCGCGCGGCCCCGGCGGAGTTCTCGTTCACCTTCAGCCCGCTGGGCTGAGCGCGTGACGCCACCGGCGGACCGTCCCCCTGGGCGGCGGTCCGCCGGTGTTGTCTTGTCCCCAGCTAGAACGCGGGCCAGTTGCTGCGCCGCCTCGGCAGCGGCCAGCGCTGGGCGGCGGAGTCGGTCAGTTCCGGCTGGCCGGGGCCGGGATCGACGGGTCGACGCGGACCGCCTCGGCCGACAGGCGGGCGCGGTAGGCGGCGCCGTCCCACCAGGCGACCCGGACCTCGTAGCCGTCGGCGGCGAGCGCCACGTCCACGCGGGCCAGCGTCTCCAGCGGCGGCGGGTCCGGTTCGGCCGTCAGCCGGGCCAGGCAGACGAACAGGTCACCGGCCGCGCCGCCGGTGGTCTCGCCGGTGAGGGCGGGGGCGACGGCGTGGCCGGTGAAGGCCGTGGCGGCGGCGGGCAGCGGATCGGCGGTCAGCAGGCCGTGCAGCGGCAGGAGTTCGGAGCGCGGGCCGTTGTCCGGGCTGTTCGGGCTGTCCGGGCCCTCCGGGCTGTCCGGGGCCTCGGGGGTCGCCCAGCCGGTCTGGCGTACGGCGTGGCCCGGGGCGGCCCCCGCCACCAGGTGGACGCGGACCTCCGCCGCGCCGTGCGCCAGCACCAGGCCGGTGATCCGGACCTCCTCCGACCGCTCCTCCCCCACCACCCGGGCGCGGTGGCGGGAGGCGGCCCAGCCCTCCCCGGTGCCCAGGGGCTCCAGCCCGGTCCGCAGGGAGACCCGGTCGCCGCCGCCGCTCAGCAGGCCGAAGTGGTTGTCGGGCGCGGCGCCGTACGGGACGGGCCCGGTGGCCGTGGAGTAGGCGAGCCGGGCGTAGTACGGGTCGTCCTGGTCGGGGTCGCCGGGCGGCGGAAGGTGTTCGCTGCCGTGGTTGTGGAGCCGTACCAGGCCGTCGGCCACGGTGGACTGGAGCAGCCAGTTCGGGCCGGGCACCGCGCGAGTGAGGTCGGTGGTGGTGGCCGGTCCCGGCTCCTCGCGGGCCGTCCACACCTCGTGGCCGTCCGGGAGCAGCAGCCCGACGAAGCCCTTGGCGGCCCAGTAGGGGGACGCGGGCCCGGAGTAGGGCTGGGCCAGCTCCTCGTAGCGGCCGTGCCAGCCCGGCGACAGCAGCCCGCCGTCCGATGCCGCGCCCCGGTCGAGGAAGTAGCGCAGGGCGCCGGAGGCGAGGCGGCGGGTGGTGCCCGGGGTGAGCGGGGTGTGCCCGGTGAGGGCGCCCAGCCACAGCGGGGCGGCGGCCGCGAACCGGTAGATGAGCGAGCGGCCCTGGTGGAGCGGGGCGCCGTCGCCGCCGAAGAGGTGGGCGTAGTCGGCGAGATGGGCGGCCAGCCGCTGCCCGTAGCGGGCGAGCCGGTCGGTGTCGCCGGACAGCCAGGCGTCGAGGGCCGGGTAGAGGTGCAGGGCCCAGCCGTTGTAGTAGTCGAAGGCGCGGTTGGCGCCATCGCTGTACCAGCCGTCGCCGGTGTACCAGGGCTCGATGCGCTCCAGGCCCCGGGCGACGGCGGCGCGGGCGGCCTCCGGTGCCACGTCCGCGTCGGCGAGGAAGCCGCCGACGGCCACCGGGAACAGCTCCCAGTTGGTGGGCACGGGGGTGGCGGTCAGCGCGTCCGTGAGCCAGCCGCCGACGCGCTGGCGTACGCCGTCGTCGAGGCGGTCCCACAGCCAGGGGCGGGTGAGCCGCAGCCCGAGCGCGATCGAGGCGGACTCGACCAGCGGCTGGCTGCGGTCGGCGATCCGGGGCCAGTCCTCCGGGCCGTCGCCGCCGGGCCGCCGGGTACCGGTGGCGAACCCGGCCGCGTAGCGCTCCAGCAGACCGTGCGGGTCGGCGCCGCGCGCGCCCGCGACGCGGAACGCGGCCAGCAGGAAGGTGCGGGCGAACCCTTCGAGCCCGTCCGAGCGGGCGCCCGACCAGCTCGGCCGGAGGCCCGGCAGCTGGTAGAGGGCCTGCCCGGGGGTGGCGTACGGGGTGACGGCGGCGAGCAGCCCGTCGGCGGCGGCCTCCCAGTGGGCCCGGGTCCAGCCGGTGTACGGGCTGGTGGCGCGGTCCTCGGCGGGCATGGGGAACGGGTACGTCATCGGATCACCCCGCCGGGGACGAGGCGCTGCGCGCGCAGCTCGCCGAGCACCAGCCGGGCGAACTCGGTGGCGCCGTGGGCGGAGGTGTGGGTGTTGTCGCGGGCCTCGTTGTAGAGGTAGAGCGCCTTGGAGTCCTCCGGGCCGAGCCGTTCCACCAGCTGCCGGGTGAGCGCGGTGAGGTCGATGAGGGGGACGCGCTGCTCGGCGGCGAGGGCGCGCATCTCGGCGGGCAGGTTCACGCCGAGGCCGTTGATGTGCAGCGCGGTGCCGTTGTCGAGGGTGCCGTCGTCGTTGAACCAGCGGCGCACGATGGGCGTGACGAGCACGGGCTCGCCGCCGTGCGCCCGTACCCCGTCGAGCAGCGCGGTGAGGTTGGCGCGGTAGTCGGCGGCGGTCGTCTGCTTGTCGTTATGGGCGAGCTGGATGAGGACGGTGTCGCCCCTGCGGATCAGCGGCCGCATGGTGGGGAAGAGCCGGGGATCGGCGAGGAAGGAGCCGGAACCCTCGCCGGAGTCGGCGTAGTTGGCGACCGAGAGGCCGCCCCGGAAGTACTGCGGAAGCTGCTGCCCCCAGCCCGTGTACGGGGCGGCGATCTGGTCGCAGACGGTCGAGTCCCCGGCGAGGAAGAGCTGTGGGCGGCGGCTCGCGGTGACCCTCAGATCGGTGAGGCGGGGCGCGTCGCCGCCGAAGGTGAGGTCGAGCCCGGGGGAACCGCTGGGCCCGGTCGGCTCCCCCTCCGGCTCGCGCACATCGACGGTGAAGGTCACCTTCAGCCGCTGCCGGGCGGCGGTCGGTGTGGCGGGCAGCAGGGTGCGCCGCGACTCGGCGGTCACGGTGGTGCTACCCGCGTCGGCGCCGCCGAGGACGGCCGTGACGTCGTACGTCCCCGGGGCGACGTCGAGGTGGCAGGTGATCGGGGCGGTGCCGGTGCAGTCGCGGAGGGCGTGGCCGGGGTGGTGGCCGGAGGTTCCGGCCCACGCCGGGGCGCAGGGCAGCAGGGCGAGGCAGGCGGTGGCGGCCAGCAGTGCGGTACCGGCGCGTCTCATGGAGGCTCCTCAGCTCGGCGCGTGCGGCGCGGCGTAGGGTCGGGCGGCCCGACCCTACGCCGCTCGGCAAGCGCTTTCTAGAGGGCTCACAAGGTTTGCGGGGGCGGTCCAACGCACCGCCCCCGCAAGTGTTTTCAGCTCTGCGCCGCCCGGCGGCGGAGCGCGTCGAGCGCGCGGTCCGCGTGCACCCCCATCCGGAACTCGCTCTTGACGATTTCCAGCACCCGGCGGTCGGTGTCGATCACAAAGGTGACCCGCTTGGTCGGTACGGCCGCGATGCCGCGCTTCACCCCGAACCGCTCCCGCACCGCCCCTTCCGGATCCGACAGCAGCGGATAGCCGAAGGAGTACGCGCGGGCGAACTCCGCCTGCTTTTCGACCACATCGGCGCTCACGCCGACCGGCTGGGCGCCCAGCTCCTTGAACTCCGCCGCGATGTCGCGGAAATGGCACGCCTGCTTCGTGCACCCGGGCGTGAAGGCCGCCGGATAGAAGAACAGCACGACCGGGCCGCCCGCGAGCAGCCCGCTCAGGGTACGGGTGGCGCCGTTCTCGTCCGGAAGTTCGAAGTCCTCGACCACATCACCGATGTCCATGAGGATCAAGCTATACGGCCGGACCGCCACCCCGTGGGGCGATGCCCCCGGCGGTCCGGCTCCTCGTGTGCCGGTTACGCCCGTCGGTTACGCGGGGGCGTCGCCGAAGTCCGGTATGTCCAGGCGGGTGCCGCCCTGGAGCGCGGACCGGTGGGCGATGATGCCCGGCAGGGTGTAGCGGGCCGCGACCCACGCGTTCACCGTGGGCAGGGTGCCGGTGGTGACGGCGGTGACGAAGTCGTCGACGAGGAAGTGGTGACTGCCCTCGTGCCCGTTGGGCAGCTCGGCGAACTCCTTCGGCAGCTGCGACCGGTCGTGCACGGGCGCGCTGCCCGAGGTGAAGGCGTCCCGCAGGGCGGGGGCGACCTCGGCGAGCGACGGATCGTCGGCGGACAGGGTCGGCGCGGGCTGGAGGTGCGCGGAGACGTCCTGGACGCCCTTCTTGTCCTGCCAGAAGCTGACGGTGGCGAGCTGTTCGAGACTGCCCTCGGTGCCGAAGAAGCGGAACCGCGATTCACGGATGTGCGAGGGGTAGCCGACCCGCCGGAACTCGTTGATACGGAACGACCCGCCCCCGGCGGCCTCGAAAAGCGCGGTCGCGTTGGAGAAGTCGTTGTCGAACTGGCTGACCTCCTTGTCGAAGACCCCGTCCCCCCGCTCGTCCCGGACGCCGATCGCGGACACGCTCACCGCGTGGGTCTGCCAGGCGCCCAGCACCCCGCCGACCGAGTGGGTGGGGTAGTGCAGCGGCGGATAGCTCGCGGTGGACTTCCAGTCCGCGCCGCCGCTGTACTGGTACGCCTCGTAGAAGCCGAGGTCCATGTCGTGGACGTAGTCGCCCTCGGCGTAGAAGAGCCGCCCGAAGCCGCCCTCGGCGATCTTCTGCCGGGCGTAGACGGTGGCCGGGTTGTACTGGCTGGTCTCGCCCATCATGTACGTCAGCCCGGTCTCCCGGACGGCCTCGATGATGGCGGCGATCTCCACCTCGCTGACCGCCATCGGCACGGCGGAGTACACATGCTTCCCGGCGTGCAGGGCCTGGACGACGAGGGGGCCGTGGGTCCAGCGCTGGGTGAACAGCGCGACGGCGTCCACGTCGGATTCCAGCATGGCCTCGAACGTGGGGTGGGTTCCGGCCAGCCCGTACTGGGAGACCAGCCGGTCCGCGCGCTCGGGCAGCAGATCGGTGACGGTGACGTCCCCGACGCCCGGGTGGGCCTGGAAGAGCTTGGCGAACTGGCCGGCGAACTGCCCGGCGCCGACGATGCCAAGGGTGAACGGCATGGAGGGCCCTTTCTCGGTCAAAGAGTCACTGGTCGAAGAGGAAGTTGATCTGCTGGTTGGTGCGGTCGAGCACACCGGAGACGGACGCACCGTTGGCGTAGATGTCCTGCATCGCGGGACCCATCAGATCCTTGATGTCGGCGGCGTAGTCGGTGATGGGGAAGGGGAAGGTGGTGCGGTCGGCGACCGGCTTGGTGAAGGCCGTGGTGTCGATGCCGTCCTTCTTGTAGGCGGCGGCTGCCGCTGCCGTGCCCGCCTTGGTCGCGGGGAAGACGATGCCGTGTTCACCCACCGTCTTCTGGCACGCGTTCGAGGCGAGATAGGCCACCCACTTCTCGGCGCCCTTCTTGTTCTTCGCGTGCTTGCTGATGGAGTCGGCGAGGCCGTTCATCATGGTGGCGCGGTGGCCGGACGGGCCGACGGGGGTCACGGCGGTGCCGACGTCGACGCCCTTCAGCCCCGCGAAGGTGGAGATCATCCAGGAGCCGTGCATCGCGATGGCCGCCTTGCCGGAACCGAGCTGCACCTCGGGGCCGTTGGACTCGGAGAAGTCCGTGAACGGTGCGAGGTACCCCTTCTTCGCGAGCCCGAAGTACCAGCTGATGGCGTCCTTGAAGGCGGGCTGGTCGTAGTTGTAGTGATCGCCCCACTGGCGCTTGTTGGTGTAACTCCAGCCCGACGAGCCGGCGAAGGCGCTCCACTGGGTCTGGCCGTCGGACTCGCCCGCGTCATTCGTGGCCAGGCCATAGGTGCGCACATGGTGCTTGTCGAAACCCGGCTCGTCCCCTCGGACCCCGTTACGGTCGACGGTGAGATGGGCGATGGTCTTCTCGAACGAGCCGCCGTCCCGGGGGTTCCAGGCCAGGGAGTTGAGATCCTTGGCGGAGACTCCGGCGGCCTTTGCCATCTTCTTGTTGTAGAAGAGGGCGACGGTGTCCCAGTCCTTCGGGGCGCCGTAGCGGTGGCCGTCCTGGCCGACCCACGAGGCGCCGAGACCGGGCTGATAGTCGGCGTTCTTGATGCCCTTGGTGGCGGGCAGCTCGTCGAGCGGGGCCAGCACGCCGAGGTCGGCGAACTGGGCGAACTTGGACACGTGGTCGGTGAAGACATCGGGCGCGGTGCCCGCGATGAATCCGGCGGTGAGCTTGGTCCAGTAGTCGTCCCAGCCCACCTGGGTGATATCGATGGTCAGCCCGGGGTTCTTCTTCTCGAAGTCCTTCGCGCACGCCTGGTAGGCCGGCAGCTGGTTGGCGTCCCAGAGCCAGTAGCTGACGGTCCGCTGCGTGGCGGCCGAGGAGGAGCCCTGCGGTGCGCAGCCCGCCGCGAAGGTGAGCGCGGCGGCTCCGCCGAGCGCGACCACGGTACGGAGGGCGCGGGGTGCGCGGAGGGTTCGTGCTGGTGACATCGCTGCGCCTCCTACTTGATTCCGGTGAAGCCGACGGAGTTGATGATGCGCCGGGCGAACGCGGCGAACAGCAGGAGCATCGGGAGGGCGGCGACCAGCGTCGCCGACATCAGCCCGGCCCAGTCCACTCCGGACTGCGGCGACTGGGCGCGGAAGATGCTCAGCGCGACGGTGAGCACCCGGGAGCTCTCGCTGTACGAGACCATCAGCGGCCAGAAGTAGTCGTTCCAGGACGTCATATAGGTGAGGACGGAGAGCGTCGCGATCGGTGCTCCGGCCATCGGCAGGATGACCCGGAAGAAGACCCGCACCTTGCCCGCGCCGTCCAGCAGCGCGGCCTCCTCGATCTCCGCGGGGATGTTCATGAAGAACTGGCGGAGGAAGAAGACGGCGAACGGCGTCATGAACATCGTGGGCAGCGCGATGCCCAGCAGGTTGTCGACCAGGCCGAGCTGCTTGATGAGGACGAAGTTCGGCAGCAGGGTGAAGACGGCGGGCACCATGAGCCCGGCGAGCACCAGCCCGAACACCTTGTCCCGGCCGCGCCATCGCAGGCGGGCGAAGGCGTAGGCGGCCATGGCGGAGAAGAGCACCTGGCAGCCGGTGACCAGGGTGGAGACGAATATCGAGTTGAGCAGATAACGCCAGAAGTTGAGGCTGCCGCCCGAGCCGCCCTGGGCCAGGGCGTCCTTGGTGCTCTGCAGGCCGAAGACCCGGGCGAAGCCGCCCAGGCTGATGTCGGCGGGCAGCAGGGAGGCGGGGTGGGCGGCGAGCGCGGTGTTGGTGGACAGCGCGGTCCGCAGGATCCAGTAGAAGGGGAAGAGTGTGACCACCATGACCCCGCCCATGAGGATCCAGGCGAGGACGCGGCCGGGCGAGGGCCTGCGCCGCACCTTGATCGCGGTCCGGGTAGTGGCCGGGCTGGGGGCATCGAGTTTCGTGGATGTCGCCAGTGCCATGACGGGCCTCCCTAACCGAGGTCGGTCTGACCGGCTTTGGTGAGCCGGTACTGGACGATGGTGATCACGCTGAGGACGATCAGCAGCGCGACGGACATCGCGGAGGCGTAGCCGAACTGGAAGCGTCCGAACGCGGCACCGTAGATGTAGAACTGCAGCACGTTGGTGGCGTTGGCCGGGCCACCGTCCGTGGTGACCGCGACCGTGTCGAACACCTGGAACGATCCGATGACGGTCATGATGAGCACCAGGGCGAGGATCGGCCGCAGCAGCGGCATCGAGATGCGCCAGAACATCCGCCACTCCCCCGCCCCGTCGATCCGGCCCGCCTCGTACATGTCCTTGGGGATCGCCTGGAGTCCGGCGAAGAGCAGCAGGGCCGTATAGCCCACATGCCGCCAGACGTTGACGAGCGCGATGGTGGGGATCGCCCACGCCTGGCTGCCGAAGAAGGCGATGTGGTCGAGGCCGAGGGCGCCGAGGAGCTGGTTGCCGATGCCGAGCTGGGTGTCGAGCATCCACAGGAAGACGATGCCGGTGACCACGTTGGAGACCAGATACGGGGTGAGCACGATGCCGCGCACCAGCGCCGACTGGGTCAGCCGCTGCATCAGGACGGCGATGAGGAGGGCCACCACCGTCTGCACGCCGATGTTCATGACCACGTAGACGACGGTGACGCGCAACGAGTCCCAGAAGATGGGGTCGTTGACCATGCGCACGTAGTTGTCCAGGCCCACCCACTCCGGCGGGGTCAGCAGGTTGAAGCGGGTGAAGCTGAGATAGATGCCGCGCAGGGTTGGCCAGAGGAGGAAGACGAGGAACCCGAAGAGGGCGGGTGCGATGAACGCGGCGGCGAGCAGCCCGTCGCCGCGGGCGCCCTCGCGACGGGGCGAGGCGATGGCCATAAGACTCCCTTGTCCATGACGTGGTCCATGGCCGTTTAGTTTCGTGACGAAAAAATAGAGCTGTCAAGACCCGTGCATAAGCTGTGGAAAACCCGTTGTCCACAGCCCCGGACCCCGGCATTGTTTTCGTCGGGAAAGATATATAGGCTCCGGGATGTGGATGATGACGGCTCGATGAGTGCGCTGGCGGCCAGTTGGGCACCGCTGAGTCCCGCCGAGCGGGCGGTGGCGATCGAGGTGCTGATGCACGGACCGCTCTCCCGTGGCGAGATCGCCAGGCGGCTGGATCTGTCGGCGGGCAGCCTCACCCGGCTGACCAAGCCGCTGATCGAGTCCGGGCTGCTGGTCGAGGAGGCCTGGCCCGCCTCATCCCGTCCGCCCCGGCCGGGCGGGCAGGGGCGCCCCTCCCAGCCGCTGGACATCGTGGCCGAGTCCCGTTATTTCGCCGGGTTCAAGATCACCGGTGATGCGGTGTACGGGGTGGTCACCACGCTGAAGAGCGAGGTCGTGGCCCAGCGGACCCGTCCGCTGGACACCCATGCCCCCGAAGAGGTGGCGGACCTCCTCCATGCCCTCGTCCAGGACTTCAGCGGCGACTTCCCCCGGCTGGCCGGGATCGGCGTCGGCGTGGGCGGCCATGTCCGGGGCCGGTCCACCGTCGTCGACTCCGCCTTCCTGGACTGGGACGACGTCCCGTTCGCCCAGCTCGTGGAGGTGCGCACCGGGCTGCCGGTGGTGGTGGAGAACGACGTGGTGGCGCTCACCGAGGCCGAGACCTGGTTCGGCGCGGGGCGCGGCCTTGACCGCTTCGTCGTGCTCACGATCGGCGCGGGCATCGGATACGGCCTGGTCATCGGCGGCACCCTGGTCCGCGGCTCGGAGGACGGCCACGGTCTCGGCAAGCGCTGGATCATCGATCCGAACGGCCCCCTCACCCCGGACGGGGAGCGCGGCAGCGCGGTGGCCCTGCTGTCCATCCCCAGCATCCGCTACCAGGTGCGGGCGGCGCTGGGCCGCGAGATCGACTATCCCGGCATCCTCGCCCTCGCCGCGTCCGGCGACCCGGTCACCGGCCGGGTGGTCGACGAGGCGGCGCGGGGGCTGGGCGTCCTGGTGGCGCAGATCGCCAACTTCGCGATGCCGCAGAAAATCCTGCTCGCCGGGGAGGGGGTCGGCCTGGTCGACGTGGCGGGCGAGACCATCCAGGAGACCATCGCCGCCCACCGCCATCCGCTGGCGGACCCGGTGGACCTGGAGACCAAGGTCTCCGACTTCCACGACTGGGCGCGGGGAGCCGCCGTGCTGGCCATCCAGGTCCTCGTCCTCGGCAAGACGGACAGCTAGTCAAGCGGCGCTGGTCAAGCGGCCCTCGCGGCAGGGGATTTCAGCAGCGCAGACGGGCCGTGTGGCCGTCGATCCGCAGGATGCACTCCGTGAACAGCGCCATCGACGGGCTGCCGTCCGTGGGGACCAGCCGCAGATCGAGGTCCATGATGGATCTGATGACCTGGGCGGTACGGCTCCCGTCCGGGTCCGGGCCGCGCAGCGCCGACCACGATTCGAACTTGTCCCGGGCGTTCTCCCACGCGGGTCCGGGCGTGAAGTGGCAGAGGAAGACCGGCTGGTCGACCCCGTACTGCCGTAACTCGCCGACCGTGGCCTCGCCCTGCATAAGCCACCAAGTGGCAGTCATCGCGCCCCCAACTCCGTACATGGGACTGGATACCGATCATACGGGTGCGGAAGGTCCGCCGAGGACCAACTCGATTCACCTCGGCGGCCTCGGTCCGGCGACAGGTCTCCAGGGGCGGCACGATCTCCAGGGGCGGCACGGCCTCCACGGGCCGCCAGGTTACGGGCGTTACGAGGTCGCGGGCCCGAACAGCGCCAGCAGATCGTCCCGCCCGAACATGCGCGCCGTATCGACCGCCGAGGGCGAGCCCGCGCGCGGGTCGGCACCGGCGGCCAGCAGGACCCGCAGCACCTCCTCCTCCCCCTTGAAGGCCGCCCCGGCGATGGGCGTCTGCCCGCGCTCGTTGACCCGGTTGGGGTCGGCGCCGCGCTCCAGCAGGGCGGAGACGGCCGCCGCGTGGCCGTGGTACGCGGCCAGGATGAGCAGCGAATCGCCCTTGTCGTTGGTGAGATTGGCCGGAACACCCGCGTCCACATAGGCGGCGAGGGTGTCCGTGTCGCCGTGCCGGGCCAGGTCGAAGACCTTGGCCGCCAGTTGCAGCACCTCCGGGTCGTGAGCGGGTTCGCTCTCGGGGTTCGGTGCGCTCATCGCGTATCGCCTCCGGCTTCGCTAGCTGTGCGTTCACTGCCTGTGCATGCCGCTACCCGCGCACGCGCCATCTGTGCATGTGATCACCGGCACGTGACCATTGTGGCGCCCGCGCAGCCAATCTCCCCATTTGCACCTTTCCCCGGATGGATACATGCTGTGACCCTGAAATGACTCACGGTGAGAGTCGCCCGCCAGCCCAGCCAGTCCACCAGCCAGGAGACCGAGATGATCCTGTCCATTTCCGGTGTCGTCCTGCTCGGCATCGTCGTCTTCATCTTCTTCCGCAAAGACGGCCTCAAGGCATCACACGGCGTCGTCTGCGCCCTCTTCGGCTTCTACCTCGCGAGCACCGCCATCGCCCCGAGCATCAAGGCCGGTGGCGCGAGCCTCGCCAGTCTGCTGGGCGGGATCAAGATCTGACGTGGGCCGACTACCGCTTCCCCGGCTCCGCTTCGGCGGCGCCGGGCGCGCCCCGTTCCGCCGCGGCCGCGAGTTCGCCCGTACCGCGGCCGACAGCGCCGCCGATGTCTTCCACCCGCTGGTCGCCCTCTCCCGGGGCTTGCGGGTGCTCGCCGCGGGCGGACGGCGCCGGTGGGCGGAGCTTCCGGGCGAACAGCGGGGGCCCGCGTTCTTCGTCGCGGCCGCCTGCGTGTTCGTCGTCTTCCTGCTGCCGTACGGGCCGCTGGCCTCGGTGATCGGCCTGCTCGGCGCCGCGGGCTGGGCCGGGCGGGTGCGCGCCCCCGCCGCCCCCGGGCCCGGCGCCGACGAGACCGAGCGGCTGGGCCTGATCTACGAGGCGCTGGTGCCGTACTTCGCCGCCGCCGAGGACCCGGATCCGCTCTACGGCCACGGCGGGGAGTGGTCGCGCCCCTTCGAGTCGTTCACCTTCGACGAGGACGGGCGGCTGACGCGGCTGCTGCTGCGGTATCCCGCGTACTTCACGGACGGCGAGCCCGAGGCCCGGGCCCGGATCGAACAGCTGCTGTACGCGAAGTCGGGGCGCGACCGGGAGTACCTGTTCACCTGGGACGAGGAGGCGAACCGGCTCACCCTGGAGGTGCTGCCCGCCCTGTCCACCGCGATCTGCGCCCAGCGCTTCGTGACCGCGCCGGGCGAGACGGTGCTCGGCTTCACGGACGCGTCCTCCGTGCGGCGGACCCTGCCGGTGCTGGAGGGCGTCGACGACGAGACGGCCGACGACGGCTCCGGCGCGGACAACACTCATGATGCGGCCGATACGTCCGGCGCGGCGGCGACCCGGGATGTGCCGCCCGTCCTCTGGCGCACCGGGCCGCGCTCCACCGAACCGCATCTGCTGGCGCTCGGCCGCCCCGGCAGCGGCACCACCACCCTGCTCCGCTCCATCCTGCTGCAGGCGCTGCCGCACGGCGACGTGCTGGTGGTGGACGGCAGCGGGAGCGGCGAGTACGCGTGCCTCAGCGGCCGGGCCGGGGTGCTGGCCGTCGAATGCGGGCTCGCCGGGGTGCTGGCCACGCTGGAGTGGGCCGGGCACGAGACCGAACGGCGGCTGCTGGCCGCCAACCGCGCCCGCCAGTTCGGCCACCCGCCGCCGGACGACGTCCAGCGCCCGCTGTGGATCGTGCTGGACCGGCCGTCCGCGCTCAGCCATGTGGCGGCGGCGGACGGCCGTACGGATCCCCAGGAGCTGCTCCAGGTGCCGCTGCGGCACGGGCGGGCCGCGAACGTACGGGTCGTGGTGGCCGAGCAGCTCGACGCGGTGGAGGGGCTGAGCGAGGCCGTACGGTTCCACACCCGCGCCCGGGTCGTCCTCGGACCGGCCTCACTCGAACAGACCATCGCCGTACTGGGCGCCCCGCCGCCCACCACCCCGGTCCCGGAGGTACCGGCGGGCCGGGGGTACGCCCGGCTCGGCGCGGGCCCGGTGCACCGGCTCCAGGTCCCGGCCACGCCCGATCCGTACGACGACGCGACGAGCGAGGGCCAGCGGCGGGCCGTGCTGCGGCTGCTGCCCACCCCGGACGCGGGCTCCCCGGGCGAGCGGGCGGTGGCCACCAGCACGTGACCCCCGCAGCGGGTCAGGCCACCCAGGTGCGCGGGGTCTCCGCCTCCGCCGTGGCGCCCGTCGCCACCAGGTCCGCGGCGGCGGCCAGTCGGGCGGCGGCCTTGTCGGCCACCGCGCCCGCCACAGTGAACGGAAGCCGGACGTAGCCCTCGAAGGCGCCGTCCACGCCGAAGCGCGGGCCCGAGGGGACACGGACGCCCAGCCGGGCGCCGGTCTCCGCGATACGGGAGCCGGAGAGGCCGCCGGTGCGGGCCCAGAGGGTGAGCCCGCCGTGCGGCACGGTGAACTCCCAGTCGGGGAGGTGGCGTCGTACGGCGTCCACGAGCGCGTCCCGGTTGTCACGGGCGTGGGCGCGGCGGACCTCGATGGCCTCCTCCCAGCCGCCGGTGTTGAACAGCCAGGCGACTGCGAGCTGTTCGATGACGGGCGTGCCCAGGTCGGCGTAGGCGCGGGCGGCGACGAGGCTGCGGATGATGTCGGGCGCGGCCCGGACCCAGCCAATGCGCAGCCCGGCCCAGAAGGACTTGCTCACGGAGCCGACGGTGATGACGTTGCTGCCCGCCGGGTCGAAGGCGGCGACCGGGCGGGGCATCGCGATGTCGTCGTCCAGCCGCAGGTCGGTCATGGTCTCGTCGGCGATCAGGACCGTCCCCGCCGCGCGGGCGGCATCGACGAGACTGCGGCGCTGCTCCTCGGTGGCGAGCGCGCCGGTGGGGTTGTGGAAGTCCGCGACGACGTACGCCATGCGGGGCGCGGCGGCGCCGAGGACCTGGCGCCAGGCGGGGATGTCCCAGCCCGCGAGCTTGTCGGTCATCGCGACGGGCACCAGCCGGGCGCCCGCTTCCCGCATCAGCTGCAGCACATTGGCGTAGCTGGGCGATTCGACGGCGACGCGCTCACCGGGGCGGACGAGGAGGCGACAGGTGGCGGCGACGGCGCCCATGGCACCGGTGGTGACCATGATCTGTTCGGGCATGGTCGGTATGCCGCGCGCGGTGTAGCGGTCGGCCAGGGCCTGGCGCAGGACGGGCAGCCCCGCCGGGTAGTCGCCGTGGGTGTGGGCGTACGGCGGCAGCTCCTCCAGGGCGCCGCGCGTCGCGCGGGTCAGCCAGGGTTCGGGGGCGGGGGGTGCGGCATGGCCGAGGTCGATGACGGAGGCGGCGGACTCCGGGGGCAGCGGGTCGAGTCCACGGGTGGGCAGCGGGCTCCCGGCGGGCATGGCGGTCCAGCTGCCCGCGCCGCGCCGCGACTCCAGGAACCCCTCGCCGCGCAGCGCCTCGTAGGCGGCGGCGACGGTGGTGCGGCTGACGGTGAGCGCCGCGGCGAGTTCACGCTCGGCGGGGAGGCGGGCCGCGACCGGGACGCGGCCCTCCAGCAGGAGCAGCCGTACGCCGTCGGCGAGCGCGCGGTAGGCGGGGACGCGGCGGCCGCCGTTCAGCGCCTCGGCCGGGCTCGCGGCCGTCGCGTCGCGGGGGTGCTGGGAGCCGAGCAGCCGGGCCAGTTGAGGTGCCCCCACCGCAGAGGTCCACGGACTCATCGGATGCGGTCCACCTTTCCCGGATTGGCCATGGAACTGGACTGTTTCCAGGCATCAGAGTGACATGCCACCGGCCAATGGCACCAGCCCGCACAGAAGTGGCCACACACCTCAGGAGTACGCCTTGTCCAAGGAAGCCTCGGGGGGCTCCCGCCACCTCACCCGTCGCCTCATCCAGCTCTACGGAGGACTCGTGCTCTACGGCGTGGGCATGGGGCTCCAGGTGCGTGCCGCACTCGGGCTCGACCCATGGGACGTGTTCCACCAGGGGATCGCGAAGCGCGCCCCGCTCTCGTTCGGCACGGTGACGATCATCGTCGGGGTCGCCGTACTCCTTCTGTGGATTCCGCTGCGGCAGCGGCCGGGGCTCGGCACGGTGTCCAACGTGATCGTGATCGGCGTCACGGTGGACGCCACCCTGTGGCTCGTCCCGCACCCGGACGCGCTGGCGCTGCGCGCCCCCCTGCTGGTGTTCTCGGTCGTACTGGGCGGCGCGGCCACCGGGCTGTACATCTCGGCGCGGTTCGGGCCGGGGCCACGGGACGGCCTGATGACGGGGCTGCACCAGCGCACCGGCCGGTCGATCCGGCTGGTGCGGACCGGGATCGAGGTGGCGGTGCTGGCCACGGGATTCGCACTGGGCGGCTCGGTCGGGGTGGGCACGGTACTGTACGCGCTGGCCATCGGGCCGCTTTCGCAGTACTTCCTGAGGCTGTTCGCGATACCCTCAGCCACCGGCGACGCGGCGGACGGCGTGGCGGGTGGCGCTCCTGGCGGGGCGACGGAGAGTTCACCGGTGGTGGCACAGGGCGGTTCACGGAGTCCGATCCGTGACCTGATTTAGCCCTCGTGCACGCGGAGCGGTAGTGTACGCCCTTGGCCCACCAGGCGGACCGTTACTGCGCGCTAAAGCATGAGAAACGCTGGGTGACATCTGCTGCCAGATGTGACAAACCGGGCGCCTGTGGGTAGAACAACGGGGCGGCACGACGGGCGACGCATGTCCCAGTACGGGAATCTTCACCGCCGACCGGACGTTGACCGGATGACGACGACAGCGACACCTGTCCTGTGGGCGAGAAGCCCGGGAGGCACGATTCATGAGTGAGCGAGCTCTTCGCGGCACGCGACTCGTGGTGACCAGCTACGAGACCGACCGCGGCATCGATCTGGCCCCGCGCCAGGCGGTGGAGTACGCATGCCAGAACGGACATCGATTCGAGATGCCGTTCTCGGTAGAGGCGGAGATCCCGTCGGAGTGGGAGTGCAAGGCGTGCGGCGCCATGGCACTCCTGGTCGACGGCGAGGGACCAGAGGAGAAGAAGGGCAAGCCCGCGCGCACGCACTGGGACATGCTCATGGAGCGGCGTACCCGTGAGGAGCTGGAGGAGGTGCTGGCCGAGCGGCTGGCGATCCTGCGCTCGGGCGCCATGAACATCGCCGTGCATCCGCGCGACACGAGCCGCAAGTCTGCCTGAGCCGCACACGGCAGTACTGACGCACAAGGGCCGGGGCCACTGCTGAGCAGTGGCCCCGGCCCTTGTGCGCTTTTCGATCAGTCCTTGTCGTCCCGGACCACGTCGCTCCGGCCCGCGTCGTCCCGGCTCACATCGTCCCGGACCACCTCGCCCTGGATGACCTGGCCGTCCCGCGAGCCCCCGGTCGGACCCTCGCCAGGGCCCGGCTGGCGCCCCGGCCCGCCCGGCCCGAAGGCGACGCCCAGGGAGCCCGGCGTGTAGCCCATCCGGCGCGACAGCGCGCTCTCGGTGCGGCGCCGCAGCACCGCCGCCGTCGGCGGGAACAGGCACAGCAGCGCGGCCACGTCCGAGACCAGCCCCGGGATCATCAGCAGCAGCCCGCCGAGCATGGTGAACGAGTTCCCGGTGCGCCCCGGCTGCCCGGCGGGCTCGGCGCCCGACTGCATCGTCCGCGCCAGGTTCTGCCACGCCCGGCGCCCCGCGCGCTTGACGATGGCCGCGCCCACGACCGCGCCCGCGATCAGCAGCAGGAAGACGGTGAACCCACTGGCCGCCTCCGCGACCAGGGTCAGCAGCCAGATCTCCAGCACCAGCCAGGCGGCGACGCCCAGCGGTACGAAAGTGCGGGCACGGCTGCGCTTCGGGCGGGTCGGGTCGCTCTGCTGAGATGCGCCGGTCGTCATGCCTCCAAGTGTGCCCGGACCCGAGCGCTGCGCGGACCCCGGGGGCGTGGATCCAGGCACTCCCGGACGGAATCCACGGGGAATCGGCGGCGGTCCGGGTACCCGCCGCCGCAGAGGTGGGTGTGCTGGAGGTGCTGGCGCTGGCGCTGACCGGGGTCTGGCTGGTGGCACTCGTACCGCTGCTCCCCGCCGCGCAGGGCCCGGCTCCCGGCTGGTGCGCTGGACGGCGCTGCTCGGGGTTCCGGCGATCGCGCTGCCGCTGTGGAGGAGCCGGAGACCGGCGGCCGTCTCGGGCGCATCCCGGTGCCGATGCTGGCCGTACCGGCGGTGCTGCTGGCCGGGGCGCTGGCGGCCGGGCTGGTCCCGTCGCACACCCACACCGTGGGCCGGGCCGGGGCGCTGTTCACCGACGGCTCCGGCTACCGGCACGCGGTGCTCGGCGGACGCGCGGCGTCCGCCCCGGCGTTCGTGCCGCCGCACTGGTCGGCGGCCGGGCTCCTGCTCGGGCTGCTCTCCACAGCCCTCGCCATCGCCTGGCCGCACTGGCGGTGCGGCGGCCCGCCCGCACCGGGGCGGCCGCGCTGGCCGTCCCGGGGATCCGCTAGCGGATCAACGATTACGGCGCAGAGCGGAGATCAGCTGACTCTTCGACATCTGCGACCTGCCCTCGATCCCGGCCTTCTGGGCCTCGCGGTACAGGTCTTCCTTGGTACGCGCCTCCATGCCGCCGGACTTCGCACCCTTGGGGGCCATCGTCCTGCGCTGTGCGCCCTTGCTGCTCTTGCTGCTCTTGCTGCTCTTCATGGTCATCTTGGGCATGTTCCGCCTCCTTCCGCCTTCAGTGTCCGGCAGGTGACGGAGTGCCGCCCGTGGGACTACTCCGAGCGCGCAGGGGCCCCCGGGACTACTGGTCCTTGCGGCCCAGCAGCTTGTTCACCCGTGAGCCCACGCCCCAGGACATGACGCGCCAGGCCGCCTCGGTGACGATGTCCCGGCTCATCTTGCTCTCGCCGCGCTCGCGCTCGATGAACGTGACGGGGACCTCGATGACGTGGAAGCCCGCCTTGACGGCGCGCCAGGCCAGGTCGATCTGGAAGCAGTAGCCCTGGGAGGCGACGGCCTCCATGCCGAGCCCCTCCAGGGTCTCCTTGCGGAAGGCCCGGTAACCCGCCGTCATGTCGCGGATCGGCACGTCGAGCATGAGCCGGGAGTACGTGCTGCCGCCCCGGGAGATGAACTCGCGGGACTTGGGCCAGTTGACGATCCGTCCCCCCGGCACCCAGCGCGAGCCGATCACCAGGTCCGAACCCTTGAGCGCGGTGAGCAGCCGGGGCAGTTCCTCGGGCTGGTGCGAGCCGTCCGCGTCCATCTCCACCAGGACGCCGTAGCCGTGCTCGATGCCCCAGCGGAAGCCCGCCAGATAGGCGGCACCCAGGCCTTCCTTGCCCTTGCGGTGCAGGACCTTGACGTGGTCGTCGTCGGCCGCCAGTTCGTCGGCGACCTTGCCGGTGCCGTCCGGGCTGTTGTCGTCGGCGACGAGGACATGGGCGTCCGGTACGGACTCCCTGACCCGGGCGACGATCGGCGCGATGTTCTCCGCCTCGTTGAAGGTCGGAATGATCACCAGGACGGTGCCCAGCGGACCGTACTTCCGCCGTCCGCCGTCGTCCTGGCCGGTGCGGCGCGGCTCCGGACCCCCGTCCTCGGTGCCTGGCCCGTCGGCCTCGTCTGCCCCGGTGCGCGGCTGGTCGGCCTGGGTGGTCGGCTCCTCGGCCTCGCGTGCGTCGCTCACGGCTGCTGCCCCTTCTCGTCCGTACGTCCCCGACGGCCGATCATGATCGCGGCCGCGCAGGACAGAACGCCCACCATAGCGAGCACCCACTCCGGGGTCGCACCGACGCGGTCGGCGAGAGTCGTACCGTCACGCAGCGGGATGCGCGCGGTGAGCACGTCTTGCGTGAATTCTTTCGTCCGCTGCTCGATCGTGCCATCCGGCGCGACGACCGCGCTGATCCCACTGGTGGCCGCGGTGATCACCGGACGGCCGTGTTCGATCGCCCGCAGCCGGGACATGACCAGCTGCTGTTCTGGCTGGCCGCTCTCGCCGTAGGTGGCGTTGTTGGTCTGGACGACGATCGCGCGGGCCCCCGCGTTGACCGTGTCGCGCACGATCTCGTCGTAGGCGACCTCGAAGCAGATCACATCGCCCAGCTTGGCCGGGCCGACCTGCAGCAGCCCGGTGTGGTCGCCGGGGAAGAAGTCGCGGGGGACGCGCTGCAGCCGGGTGATGATCTTGCTGAGTTCCTTGCGGAACGGCACGTACTCGCCGAACGGCACCGGGTGCTGCTTGGTGTACTGGGCGCCGGGGCCGTCCTTGGGGTCCCAGACGATGCCCTCGTTGAACACGTACCCCGGCTTGGAGGGGTGGTCGACCAGGGCGCCGACCAGCACCGGCACGCCGATGGCCCGCACGGCCTCGTCGATCCGGGCGTAGGCCTCCTGGTACTGGAAGGGGTCCAGGTCGGAGGAGTTCTCCGGCCATATGACGAGGTCGGGCTTCTTGATCCGGCCTGCCTTGACGTCCTTGGCCAAGTCGAGCGTGGCGTTCACGTGGTTGTTGAGGATCTTCATGGGGCGGCCCAGGAAGTCCATGCCCGCCTGCTGCACATTGCCCTGGACGACGGCGACGTCCACGCTGTCGTCCGCCTGCGTCGGGATCGGCACCGCGAACCCGGCCACGGTCACGGCGGCCGCGACGACGACCGCGCCGGCGGCGGGCAGCGCGCCCCGCGCCGTCATCCGGCCGTCCGCCCGCAGCCGCCACAGGGCGAGCGCGGCGGAGGCCAGCAGACCGCCCGTCAGCGCGACGGCGAAGGTGACCAGCGGGGCGCCGCCGAGCGCGGCGAGCGGGGTGAACGGCGACCCGGTGTTGGCGAAGGCCAGCCGCCCCCAGGGGAAGCCGCCGAACGGCACCCGGTCCCGGGCCCACTCCTGGGTCACCCACAGACAGGCCGTCCACAGCGGCCACAGGGACGGCACCGGCAGCCGGGAGACCAGCGCGAACCCGGCGCCCATCAGCACCAGGAAGAGCGATTCGATGACCGACAGGCCGATCGTCGCGTCCCAGCCGATCACGCTCAGCCACTTCAGCAGCAGCAGGAAGAACGGCACCCCGAACGCGAACCCCGTCCAGGCGCCCTGGCGGACCGTCCGGCCGTGGGTGAGCAGGCTCAGGGCCGCCACGGACAGCAGGGACAGCGGCCACAGGTCGAACGGCGGGAAGGCGAGCCCGAGCGCGAGCCCGGCGGCGGCCGCGAGCGCGCTGCGCCCCGCCTCGCGGCGGGCGAGCCCGCCCAGGCGGCGCCACCGGCCGGGGCGGCCCCCGCCGGGGGGCGTGGACGCCTCCGCCGCGGCGTCCCCCTCGTCGCCCGGTCGGGGCGCGGCGGCGGACGTTCGCGGCCCGTCCGGTCGTTCTTCGGCCGGGCCGGACGAGGCGGCTTCGGCGGTGGTGTCGGAACCCGAGGGCACGGTGTACGGCCTTCCTGCAATCAAGCTGTGGTGAGGTGACCGTATAACGCGGGCGCGCGGCTGTGTCCCCGAGGTGCGGAACCTGTGGATAACGCGGAGGAATCGCGGCAAAGGAGTCCGGGGATCTCCCTGCGGACCGGGGTCGCGATTTCGGCGGATGCCGCCCCCTCGCGGGGGGCGGTCCGCCGTGTGCGTGCGGATGGGGGCCCGACGCCCTTCGGGCCGACCTGGGGCCCGCTGGCTGCGGGTCGACCGAGAGCCGTTGTCTACTGAGCGTCCGGGCCCCTCCCGGGTCGCACCTGCCGACCCGGCGACCCTCCCTCGCCCCCGTGCGCTGGACCTGGCTCCCAGTGGTGACGGCCTGGGCGGCGCGTCTCCCTCTGGCCCAGCGGCGTTCGACGACTGCGTGAAGATTCCCCGGTCGGGTTGTCCTGTGGTGGACGGGGCCGAACCTACCGGCCACCAACCGGACTCTGTCAACAGTCGCATGACCTGCGCCGTTTCCTCAAATGACCAGGTCAGTACGGACAATGTTCAGCCGCCGCGACAGGCCGGTGGGACATCGTTCGGCGGTACGCGGCGCTTTTCCGTCACTCGTCCGGACGGCTGTGCACGGTGCGTCCGCGCACCACCGTGCGCACACAGACGGGCAGTTGGCCGCCGGGGGTGAGATCGGGCAGCCCGGGCGTGCCGGAGCGCGGATCGGTCGACCACCCGGCCACCCGCGTGTCGGGGACCTGGACGACGAGTTCCCCGGTCCGCCACACCGCGTAGTCGGCGGGCGCGCCGGGCACCAGGACGCCCGCGTCGTCCCGTCCGATGGCCCGCCAGCCGCCGCGGGTGTGGGCGGTGAAGGCGGCGCGGGCGGAGATCCGGTGCTCCGGGGTGCGGTGGAAGGCGGCGGCCCGCACGGTGCCCCACGGGTCCAGCGGGGTGACGGGGCTGTCGGAGCCGAGCGCGAGCGGCACCCCGGCCCGCAGCAGCGCCGCGTACGGGTTGAGGGTGCGGGCCCGCTCGGGGCCGAGCCGCTGGGCGTACATGCCCTCCTCGCCGCCCCACGCGGCGTCGAAGGCGGGCTGGACGGAGGCGGTGAGGCCGAGGTCGGCGAAGGCGGCGATGGTCTTCGGGGTGAGCATCTCGGCGTGTTCGACGCGGTGCCGGGCGGCGCGCACCCGGGCCAGGCCCACCTTGTCGGCGGCGGCCCGTACGCCCTCGACGACGGCGGAGACGGCGGCGTCGCCGATGGCGTGGAACCCGGCTTGGACGCCGCCCTCGGTGCAGAGCGCCACATGGGCGGCGACGGCGGCCGCGTCCAGGTAGGCGGTGCCGGTGTGCGGCGCGTCCGCGTACGGCTGGTGGAGGCAGGCGGTGTGGGAGCCGAGGGCGCCGTCCACGAAGAGGTCTCCGGCGGCCCCGGCGGCGCCAAGCCGCCGCACCTTCTCCAGGTCGGCGGCGCCGGTGACGGCCTCGGCCCAGTAGCCGTGGACCCGGGGTCCTGGCCGTGCGGCGGCGAGCCGCAGCAGCCCGGTGAGGTCGTCCTCGCCGGAGATGGCGGGGCCCGCGCATTCGTGGAGGGAGCCGATGCCGACGGAGGCGGCGTGGTCGAGGGCGGCGCGCTGGGCGTCCTCGCGCTGCCGCTCCGTCACGCTCGCGTACGCGGCGGCGCGCACGGCGTGGTGGGCGTCCCCGGTCAGCGGCGCGTCGGGGTGGTAGCCGGTGCGTCCGGTGATGCCGGGGACGCGGTCGAGCAGGGCGGTGGTGACGACCGCGGAGTGCACATCGGCCCGGCTGAGGTAGAGGGGGCGGCCGCCGGTGGCCGCGTCCAGTTCGGCGCGGGAGGGCGGACGGCCACCGGGCCAGCCGCTGGCGTCCCAGCCGTGGCCGAGAAGCACCGGGTCGGCGGGGTGGGCGGCGGCGTGCGCACGGACCCGCTCCAGGGCGTCGGCGAGGGTCGGGGCGCCCGTCAGATCGAGTCCGGTCAGGGCGAGCCCGGTGGCAGTGGTGTGCACATGCGCATCAGTGAACGCGGGGGTGACCAGCGCCCCGTCCAGCCGCACCACCTCGTCCACGCCGTCCGCGAAGCCGTCCGCGGCACCCTCGGAGCCGACCCAGGCGATGGTGTCGCCCTCGACGACCATCGCGGTCGCGAACGGGTCGGCGGGGCTGTGCACCTCGCCCCCGCGCAGCAGGACGGTACGGCCTTCGGCGGCCTGGGCGGGGGTCGGGTCGTTCACGGCGGGCTGCCTCGCGGGGTCGGTTTTCGGACGATCCGGGCGCCGGGGACCACAGGTCCGGCCGGGCCCGTACGGGGGCGGTACGGGGTCGGTCAGTGCGGCAGGGCGGTCAGACGCGCGGCGGGCGCGCCTCGTACGGGGTGGACAGGACGACGGTGGTGCGGGTGGAGACTCCGGCCAGCGAGCGGATCCGGCTGAGCAGGTGCTCCAGCTCCAGCGGGGTGGCGACCCGCACCTTGAGGATGTAGTTCTCGTCGCCCGCGACGCTGTGGCACGCCTCGATCTCGGGTACCTCGGCGAGCCGGTCGGAGATGTCGTCCGGCGCGCTGGGGTCGAAGGGTTTGACCGAGATGAAGGCGGTCAGGGGCAGCCCCACGGCCTCCGGGTCCACCACGGCCGCGTAGCCGCGGATCACTCCCCGCTGCTCGAGACGGCGGACCCGCTGATGCACGGCCGATGTGGACAGGCCAGTGGCCTTCCCCAGGTCCGTGTAGCTCATCCGCCCGTCCTTGACGAGCAGCTCCACGATTTGTCTGTCCAACTCCTCCACAGCCGATCACCTTATGTGGTCGGAGGCCTCCGGGCACAGCGGGCGCACCCCGCGAACCGGCTTCGGACGGGCAGTGGGCAGGCAGCATCTGCACGGGGCATGTGACGAACACCACATCTCCTCGTGAGTGTCCTATGGGATGCCGCGATTACCTATGCGACGGCGAGGGAAATGCTTGCTGTGGTCGAGGCCGACGCGCCTGGCCAGCCCACCCGAGGGGGAAATCTCATGCCCTACGTTGAGCGCCTCGACGAAGGCGACATCGAAACCTACGAAACGTATGAAATGTTCCGGGTCATGTGCCCGGACTGCGCGCAGCCCATCGCCCTGCTCGCCGACGAGGACGTACTCCCGGAGCACGCGCTGTGCCCGTCTCCGTGGAACCCGTTCGGACTGACGGTGTGCCCCGGCACCGGGCGCGGGGTGGCGGACGCCGCCGCCGCGGACGCCTCGCTGGACGCGCACGAGCAGGACGCGGCACTGCTGCTGACGCTGCCGGAGGGGCTGGACTGGCGGAAGCAGCCGTTCTCGCACATCGGCGGCCCCGGCTCACGCCCGATCCGGACGCCGCTGACGACGCGCCACGCCGCGTCCCGCTCGTAGCGAACGCACAGCGGCTCGTAGCGAACGCACAACGGAGGGGGCCCGGCGGTGCCGCGCCCCCTGACCGCTCGTACGACCCGTCTACCGGCTCTCGGGCCCCGCGACATGGCGCGCGATGACCACGCGCTGGATCTGGTTGGTGCCCTCCACGATCTGCAGGACCTTGGCCTCGCGCATATAGCGCTCGACCGGGAAGTCCGCCGTGTACCCGTAGCCGCCGAACAGCTGGACCGCGTCGGTCGTCACGCGCATCGCCGCATCGGTGCAGAACAGCTTCGCCATGGCCGCCTGCTTGGAGAACGGCCGCCCCGCGTCCCGCAGCCGGGCGGCGGCCAGATAGAGGGCGCGCCCGGCCTCGATCTGGGTGGCCATGTCGGCCAGCGTGAAGCGCAGCCCCTGGAAGTCCGCTATCGGACGGCCGAACTGCTTGCGCTGCGCGGTGTACGCGACCGCCTCGTCCAGGGCCGCCTGCGCGAGGCCGATCGCGCAGGCCGCGATGCCCAGGCGCCCCGCGTCGAGGGCGGACAGGGCGATGGCGAAGCCCTGGCCCTCCTCGCCGATCCGGCGGGCGCCGGAGACCTTGACCCGGTCGAGGTGGATCTGCGCGGTGGGTGACCCGTTCATGCCCATCTTGCGCTCGGGGGCGGCGGCGGAGAGCCCGGGGGCGTCACCGGGCACCAGGAACGCGCTGATGCCCCGGGTGCGCTCGGGGCTGGTGCGGGCGAGGACGGTGTAGAAGTCGGCGATGCCGCCGTGGGTGATCCACGCCTTGCCGCCCTCCAGTGTCCAGTTGTCGCCGTCCCGGGTGGCCCGGGTGGTGAGGGCGGCGGCGTCGGAGCCGGAGGCGGGCTCGGAGAGGCAGTACGCGCCGAGCAGGCCGCCGCCGAGCATCGCCGGAAGGTGCTCGGCCAGCTGCTCCTTGCTGCCGAACGTGGCGAGGCCGTGGCAGGCCAGGGTGTGGACGCTGACGCCGAGGCCGACGGTGAGGCGGGCCGCGGCCAGCTCCTCCAGGACCTGAAGGTAGACCTCGTACGGCTGGTCACCCCCGCCGAACTCCTCGGGGTACACCAGCCCCAGCAGCCCCGACTGGGACAGCAGGGTGAACAGTTCGCGGGGGAAGTGCCCGGCGGCCTCCTCCTCGGCGGCGCGGGGACGGATCTCCCGCTCGGTCAGCTCGCGGACGAGCGAAATCAGGTCGCGGGCTTCCTCAGTGGGCAGTTCGCGTTCCACCGGCTGCGGGCCGTGGTCGGTCATGGCGGCGCTCTCCTCTCCCTGTAGGGCGCGGCGGCGGCGTACGCGCCCGGTGGGGCGGCGCCGCCCGTGTCCTGCCGCTGAGCCGGTCCTCCCGTCGGGTCGCGAACGGGTGATGACCTGCACCGTGGCGGTTGGAGTATGCCCGATCGAGGGGCCCGAGTCACCGGTATGACGATCTTCAACAAAGTTCCTCCGTCCGGGTGTTGCCCGGACGGGATTGGCCCAGACCATTGACCCCACTGGTCTAGTCCTTCTACCGTTCTCCCACCCTGCCCTGCGCGTTCATGTCAATATCGGGGCAGGTCGTCGGGCACTTCGTCTCCCCTCACCCCCCACCGAGGAGAATCCATGCTCAGACCACGCGGACTACGGGCAGCACTCGCGGCCCTCTCGACGGCGGTGCTGACCGCCACCCTGCTGGCGGGCGCGGCGACGGCCAGCCCCGGTGCCGCCCCGGCGGAACCCCCCACCGCCGCCAAGGCAGCCACCCCCAAGGCAGCGGCCGGTAACAAGGTGGTCGGCTACTTCACGCAGTGGGGCATCTACCAGCGCAATTACCACGTGAAGAACGTGGAGACCTCCGGGTCCGCCAACAAGCTCACCCACATCAACTACGCCTTCGGCAACGTCACCGGCGGCAAGTGCGCCATAGGTGACGCCTACGCCGACTACGACAAGGCGTACGACGCGGCGGGCAGCGTCGACGGCAAGGCCGACACCTGGGACGCGGGCGCCCTGCGCGGCAACTTCAACCAGCTGCGCAAGCTCAAGAAGCTGCACCCGAACCTCAAGGTGGTGTGGTCCTTCGGCGGCTGGACCTGGTCCTCCGGGTTCGGCGAGGCGGCCAAGAACCCCGCCGCGTTCGCCGAGTCCTGCTACAACCTGGTCGAGGACCCGCGCTGGGCGGACGTCTTCGACGGCATCGACATCGACTGGGAGTACCCCAACGCCTGCGGCAACACCTGCGACACCAGCGGCCGGGCCGCGTTCAAGAACGTGATGGCCGCGATGCGCGCCAAATTCGGCCAGAACAACCTGGTCACCGCCGCGATCACGGCCGACGCCTCATCGGGCGGCAAGATCGACGCCGCCGACTACGCGGGCGCCGCGCAATACGTCGACTGGTACAACCCGATGACGTACGACTTCTTCGGCGCCTGGGCGGCCCAGGGCCCGACGGCCCCGCACTCGCCGCTCACCTCCTACAGCGGCCTGCCCCAGCAGGGCTTCTACACCGACGCCGCGATCCAGAAGCTCAAGGGGCTCGGCGTCCCGGCCTCGAAGCTGCTGCTGGGCATCGGCTTCTACGGACGCGGCTGGAGCGGCGTCAGCCAGGGGGCCCCCGGCGGCACCGCGACCGGCGCCGCGCCGGGGACGTACGAGGCGGGCATCGAAGACTACAAGGTGCTCAAGAGCAAGTGTCCGGCCACCGGCACGGTCGCCGGAACGGCCTACGCGCACTGCGGCAACCAGTGGTGGAGCTACGACACCCCCGCCACCATCGGCGGGAAGATGACCTACAAGCAGCAGCAGGGTCTCGGCGGCACCTTCTTCTGGGAGCTGAGCGGCGACACCACCAACGGGGAGCTGATCAAGGCCATCAACTGAGCCCTCATCGAGGGAAACAGCTGATCCCTGACCGAGGGAAACAGCGCGCGGAGCCGGGAGCCTCAAGGCCCCCGGCTCCTTGCGTTCCGGTGAACCGATCCGCCACCGGAGCCGTATCGCAACGCGGCTTGTTCTGACTATTGCGGGGCATCCGCCTCACAAGGAAATCTGAGCGCTGGGGCGGCCCTGACCGGCCCGTCGCGTATTGAACCAAAGGATCGATCATGAGTTCCGAGCAGTGCCCGAGCTGCGGCGGCCAACTCGCCGTCAACCAGGACGGGTGGAAGATCTGCCACTCCTGCGGCTACGCCTCACCGCCCGGTTTCGCCCCCGCCCCCACGCCCGGCTGCTGCGCCATCCCCACCACCCCACCCACCTGACCCTCCGTCCCACCCGACCCTCCGTACCGTTGAGCGAGGCCCCGTGGTCAATCCCTGGCTGGCGATGGCATCCGGCACCGATCCGGCGGAGCGCACCCGCGCCGTGCGCCGCGCGCACGAGGCGTTCCTGACGGAGGGGGCCCTGGGCCCGGCCGTCCGCCCGGTGGTGGCGGACTCCTGGCGGCGCTCGGCCGACGCCCGGGTGGCGCAGGAGCGCGCGGCACCGATCGATCTGGCGGACGACGCGCTGGAGGCCTACCGGGCGGACCATCCACTGGCCCGGGTGATGCCGCTCTTCCGCGAGCTGCTGGGGAGCATCGCGCACGACGGCGCCCATCTGCTGGCGGTCTGCGACGACCTCGGCCGCATGCTCTGGGTGGAGGGGCACACGGGGATGCGCCACCGGGCCGAGCGGATGAACTTCGTGGCCGGGGCGCGCTGGGACGAGCGCCACGCGGGCACCAACGCTCCGGGCACCGCGCTCACCCTCGACCACCCGGTGCAGATTTTCGCCACGGAGCACTTCAACCGCAGTGTGCAGCCCTGGACCTGCGCCGCGGCCCCGATCCACGACCCGCACTCCGGGCGGCTGCTGGGCGCGGTGGACCTCACCGGCGGCGACCATCTGGCCGCCCCGCACAGCCTCGCCCTGGTCCAGGCGACCGCCCGCGCCGCCGAAGCGCAGCTGGCCGCCCTGGCGCCCCCGGCGCGCGGCCCGCGCGCGTCGCTGACGGCGCTCGGCCGCGACGAGGCGCTGCTGATCACCGAGGGGCGGCGGCTGCGGCTCGGGCGGCGGCACAGCGAGATCGTGGTGCTGCTCGCGGGCCATCCGGAGGGCCTGAGCGGCGACCGGCTGGCGCTGGAGCTGTACGGGCCGCGCGCCGACCGCCGGTCCCCGGTGACGCTGCGCGCCGAGATGTCCCGGCTGCGCCGGCTGGTCGGGCCGCTGCTGGGCTCGCGCCCGTACCGGCTGTGCGGACCGGTGCGCACCGATGTGGGCGTGGCGGCCGAGGAGTTGGCCGCCGGTGAGGTGGCCACCGCCCTGCGCGCGTATCCGGGGCCGCTGCTGCCGATGTCGGAGGCGCCCGGGGTGTGCCGGATGCGGCGGGACCTGGAGGACGGGCTGCGGCGGGCCGTGCTGTCCCGCGACGACCCGGAGCTGCTGCGGCGCTGGGCGCACACCCCGTGGGGCGAGGACGACCTGGAGGTGGCCGAGGCGCTGCTGGCCGCCCATCCGCCGTACTCCCCCGCCCGGGCGGCCCCGGCGGCGCGGGTGCGGCGGCTGCGCGAGGTGTACGGCCTGGAGAGTGACACCCGGGAAGACGACGGCCACGGGTACGCAACGTTGCCGCAACGTTGCCGCGTCTAGCCTCCCCTCATCTCCGCCCGTCCCGTGGCGGGCGGAGCCCGCAGGTACGACAGGGAGGCCGCCCCCATGACGCGTTACGCAAACCCCGGCTCCGAGGGATCGGTGGTCAGCTACCAGCCGCGCTACGACCACTGGATCGACGGGGCGTACCAACCCCCCGCCCGGGGCCGTTACTTCGAGAACCCGTCCCCGGTCAACGGGCAGCCGTTCACCGAGATCGCCCGGGGCACCGCCGAGGACGTCGAACGGGCCCTGGACGCCGCACACGCGGCCGCGCCCGCCTGGGGCCGTACCGCGCCCGCCGAGCGCGCCGCGGTGCTGCTGAAGATCGCCGACCGCATGGAGCAGCACCTGGAGGAGCTGGCGGTCGCCGAGAGCTGGGAGAACGGCAAGCCGGTACGGGAGACCCTGGCCGCCGACATCCCGCTGGCCATCGACCACTTCCGCTACTTCGCGGGGGCGATCCGGGCCCAGGAGGGCAGTCTCTCCGAGATCGACGACGACACGGTCGCCTACCACTTCCACGAGCCGCTGGGCGTCGTCGCCCAGATCATCCCGTGGAACTTCCCGATCCTGATGGCCGCCTGGAAGCTCGCCCCGGCGCTGGCCGCGGGCAACGCGGTGATCCTCAAGCCCGCCGAGCAGACGCCCGCCTCGATCCACGTCTGGATGAACCGGGTGGCCGACGTGCTGCCGCCGGGCGTCGTCAACATCGTCAACGGCTTCGGCGTGGAGGCCGGAAAGCCGCTGGCCTCCAGCCCGCGGGTGGCCAAGGTCGCCTTCACCGGCGAGACCACCACCGGCCGCCTGATCATGCAGTACGCGAGCGAGAACCTGATCCCGGTCACCCTGGAGCTGGGCGGCAAGAGCCCGAACATCTTCTTCGACGATGTCTCGGCCGCCGACGACGACTTCCTCGACAAGGCGCTCGAAGGCTTCACCATGTTCGCCCTCAACCAGGGCGAGGTGTGCACGTGTCCGTCGCGTGCGCTGGTCCAGGACGGCCACTACCAGGACTTCATGGACGCGGCCGTGGCCCGTACCGAGAAGATCGTCCAGGGCCATCCGCTGGACACCGACACGATGATGGGCGCCCAGGCGTCCAACGACCAGCTGGAGAAGATCCTCTCCTACCTGGACATCGGCAAGCAGGAGGGCGCCCGCATCCTCACCGGCGGCACCCGCGCCGAGCTGGGCGGCGAGCTGGAGGGCGGCTACTACGTGCGGCCCACGATCTTCGAGGGCGGCAACCACATGCGCGTCTTCCAGGAAGAGATCTTCGGGCCGGTGGTGGCGGTGGCCCGGTTCGCGGACTTCTCGGACGCGATCGAGATCGCCAACGACACGCTGTACGGGCTGGGCGCGGGCGTCTGGACCCGCGACGGCACGGCCGCGTACCGGGCCGGACGGGCCATCCAGGCGGGCCGGGTGTGGACGAACTGCTACCACGCCTACCCGGCGCACGCCGCCTTCGGCGGCTACAAGCAGTCGGGCATCGGGCGCGAGACCCACAAGATGATGCTCGACCACTATCAGCAGACGAAGAACTTGCTGGTGTCGTACTCCCCGAAGAAGCTGGGCTTCTTCTAGCCATGGCGGAGGTCTCGCGTATCGCCCTGACGGAGGCCGCGGCCGAGCTGATCCGGCGGCTGCGGGCGGACCACGGACCGCTGATGTTCCATCAGTCGGGCGGCTGCTGCGACGGCAGCGCGCCCATGTGCTTCCCGCGCGGCGAGTTCCGTACGGGCGCGTCCGATGTGCTGCTCGGCGAGCTGGAGGTGGACGGGGTCGAGGAGCCGGTGGGCTTCTGGATGTCCGCCTCGCAGTTCGAGCGGTGGCGGCATACCCATCTGACGGTGGACGTGGTGCCGGGGCGCGGCAGCGGATTCTCGCTGGAGGCGCCGGAGGGCGTCCGCTTCCTGATCCGCTCCAGGCTGCTGGACGCATAGCAGTAGCGCCCATGGGCGGGCCGGAGCTACCGGCCCGCCCTTCGGGCGTTCAGCTGGCGTCGGCCAGTGCCAGGGTGTGCAGCCGCTCCGGGGGGCCGGGGCGGGCGTAGTACCAGCCCTGGGCGGTGTCGCAGCCCAGCATCCGCAGGTGCTCGGCCTGCACCGCCGTCTCGACGCCCTCCACCGTGACCGCCAGGTCGAGGGTGTGGGCCAGCGAGACGATACCCTCCACGATCTTGACGTCGACGGGGTCGGCCGGGGCGCGCTGCATGCCCCGGGTGAAGGAGCGGTCCAGCTTGAGGGTGCTGACCGGCAGGCGGCGCAGGTACGAGAGGTTGGAGTACCCGGTGCCGAAGTCGTCCAGGGCGATGTCCACGCCCAGGTCGGCGAGTTGCCGCAGCGGCCGCAGGGCGTTCTCGTCGGCGCCGATGAGGTCGTTCTCGGTGACCTCCAGGCACAGGGCGCTCGGGCACAGCCCGGCGTTCTCCAGGACCGCCACCGTGTCGGAGACCAGCGTGGGGTGGCTCAGCTGGCAGGGCGACAGGTTGACGTTGACCCGCAGCCGCTCGGCGTCGCACTCGGCGGCGTCCTGCCAGTCGCGGGCCTGCCGGGCGGCCTGCTCCAGCACCCAGCGGCCGAGCGGCACGATGAGGCCGGTGTCCTCGGCGAGCGGGATGAACTGGTCGGGGCCGAGCACCCCGTGCACCGGGTGGAGCCAGCGCACCAGCGCCTCGGCGCCGCGTACGGTGCCGTCGGTGAGCCGTACCAGCGGCTGATACTCGATGAAGAACTCGCCGTTCTCCAGGGCCGACGGCAGCCCGTTGCTGAGGCTGTGACGGGCGATCACCCGGGCGTTGGAGTCGGCGTCGGCCAGTTCGTAGCGGTTGCCGCCCGCGGCCTTGGCCCGGTACATGGTGATGTCGGCGCTGCGCAGCACCTCGGCCCGGCAGATCTCCCCGGCCCGCCCGTCGACGACGCCGATGCTGGCCCGTACCCGCAGCTCGCGGCCCTCGACCTGGACGGGGTCGGCGAGCGCGGCGAGCATCCGGCGGGCCATCGCGGTGCCGTCCGCCTGCGCGGCGGGACCGGTGACCAGCGCCAGGAACTCATCGCCGCCGACCCGGGCGACGAGTTCGTGCGGGGAGGTCACACAGCCCTGGAGCCGCTCGGCGACGGCCCGCAGCATCCGGTCCCCCGCCACGTGCCCGAGGCTGTCGTTGACGGCCTTGAAGCCGTCGAGGTCCAGGTAGCAGACGCCGAAGCGCTGGGCGTCGGCCTCGGCGGCGAGCGCCTGGTCGAGGCGTTCCAGGAACAGGGTGCGGTTGGGCAGCCCGGTCAGCTCGTCATGGGTGGCCTCGTAGCGCAGCCGCTCGCGCAGCAGCCGGTGCTCGGTGATGTCCTCGGCGAGCGCGAGCTGATACTGGGGCGCGCCGCCGGAGTCGCGGAGCAGGGTGACGGTGAGGTTGGTCCACAGCACGCTGCCGTCGTCGCGGTAGTGCGGCTTCTCGACGCGGAAGTGGTCGCGGTCGCCCCGCACCAGCTCGCGGTACAGCTCGTGGACGCCGGGGGTGTCGTCGGGGTGGACGAACTCGGTGACGTTACGGCCGGGGCGGAAGAAGTCGGAGCCGCCGAACATCCTGGCCATCGCGTCGTTGACGACGAGGACTTCGCCATCGAGCCCGGCGATCCCCACGCCGATCACCGCGCCCTCGAACACGGCCTGGAACTTGGCCTCGCTCGCGTGCAGCGCCTTCTCGGCCTCGATGCGCGCGGTCAGCGCGGCGCGGGAGACGGCCTTGCGCTCATCGCGCTCACGCTCGCGCAGCTCCCGTACGAAACCGGCGGCGAGCGCGTGCTGCAGCCGGGCGCAGCGGGCCCGTAGGTCCTCGTCGCTCATCGGCCGGTCCGGCGGGGAGTAGAGCACCAGATACGCGTCGATGATGCCGAGGATCGCGGGCAGCGCCTCGGGCTCGGCGCACTGGGCGTCGACGAGCGCGGCGCCCACCTCGTAGGCGTCGGCGGTGTCGAAGGGGACGGTCTGCAGGGCCTCGCTCAGCCGGTGGGCGAGCGGCAGCAGATAGCCCTGGAACTCGTCAAGGGTCATGGTGGTGGCCGCCATCGGGTGGACGGCGCGGCTCCAGATCGCCGCGAACCGCCGCAGCCTCTCGCTCTCCGCCTCGGCGTCTCCGGCGCCGCCCCGACGTCTCGGCCCGCCCGGCGTGGAGGTCATATCGCACGCCTCGCCGGGGGGACGCCGCCTCGGGCTGGTTCGTCCTCGTCTGTGGCGTTGATGCCCGCCGGCCGCCAGGCAGCTTTTACGTCCTGCACTTCCTTCGCCCTCTTCCGGCTTCCGGGGCCGCCCTCGGGGTCGTCCGCGTCCTCGGGGCAGTGGAGCACGACGAAGAGCGGCAGGGCAACCCGCTGCTGAGGCGAGATTACTGATCAACCGTTGGCTGAGGAAAGGAAAAATGGACATTGACCATCCGGATGTACCCGCGGAGAGGGGAGAAGCCGGGAGAAGCCGGGCATCGGGCGGCGGCGCCCCGGATGGAGCGCCGCCGTGGAGGGGGTTTCTCTCGGGTTCAGCGGTTGCGGCCGCGGAAGCCCCAGGAGGGGCGGGTCTCATCGGCCTCTCGGGACTCGCGGGCCTCCTGGGCCTCTCGGGACTCCTGGAACTCCTGGGCCTCTTGAGTGCCTTGGGCCTCCCGAGTGGACTGTTGAGCCTCTTGGGCTCGTTGGGTCCCTTGGGTGTCCCGCATTCCTTGGGTGTCCCGCATCCCTTGGGTGCCTTGGGCTCCCTGGGCGGCCTGGGTGCTCCGGGTTTCGGTGGTCTCGTCGGTCATCCGCGTCCCGCCGGGCGGCTGCTGGGCCTGCGCCCTGCCCCCGACCTCCCCGCTCTCGGTGATCTCGACATGACGGGGCTTCACGGCCTCCGCCTTCGGGACGGTGATGGTCAGCACACCGTCGGTCATCCCGGCCTTGACGGCCTCGGTGTTGACCTCGGCGGGCAGCAGCATCCGGTACTCGAAGCGCCCGGTGCGACGGGTGCTCCGGCGCAGCACGCCCTCGCGCTCACGTTCCCCGATCTCGCCGGAGACGGTCAGCTCCTGGCCGCTCACCTCCACGTCCACGTCGGCACGCCGGACGCCGGGGAGGTCGACTTCGACCCGGTAGGCGTCGTCGGCCTCGGTGACATCGGCGGCGGGCGCCCATGCGGTGAGGGCGGGCGGGGCGGCGCCGACGGTGGATTCGAGGAGTCCGCCCATCTGGCTGAGCAGTTCGTCGAATTCCGCCAGCGGGTTGCGGCTCCAGCCCCGGGGGCGTTCGAGGGGGCCTGCGCCCCGGTGTCGTCGGACGGGCATGCTCATCGTCCTTCACCTCCGTGGTGATGGTTGTCGGCAGGTCAGACCAGGGCCTCGTGGACGTAGCACCACCGCCATTCCTCGTCCGTCTCCAGGGGCTCGACGATGGGATGGCTCGCCACGGCGGCATGGGCGCGGGCGTGCTTGAGCGGCGAGGAGTCGCAGCAGCCGACATGTCCGCAGGTCAGGCAGAGCCGCAGATGCACCCAGGGCGACCCCAGGCGCAGGCACTCCTCGCACCCCTGCGGGGTGTGCGGGGCGACCGGGCGCACCATGGACAGATGGGGGTCGGGCTCGATGGCCATGGCGTCACCCTCCTTGCCGTACTTGCCGTAGCGGGCGGCCGGATGGTCGCGTCCTCGCCAGTGGCCGGACCACTGGCGAGACCGAGGCCCATGCCGTCAGGGTGACAAGGCGGGACGAGGGTGCGCCTGCGTCCCCGGGGTCGAAATTACGGCCCTGAATTCGCCCTCTTGCGGTGATTCGCCGGGATAGGGGTACTCCGGTGCGCATGGCCCCCTCTGGTGTCGCCGATGAGCTGATGCTGCGCTGTCTGACCATGTTCGACAGCCGGGACGAGACGGAGATCCTGCGCCGGGCGATGGCCCAGGTCAGCGCGGTGGGGCCGGGCCGCGCCGAAGCGGGCTATCTGCTGCTCGGCGACGGTCTGGTGCGCTGCCCGGACGACGGCTTCCGGGCCACGGCCGCCCTGGACGCGCAGGTCAGGGCGCTGGCGGGCCGGGACGGGCCGGTGCGCTTTCCCCGGCGGGCCTGGGGGTGGGCGTTCGCCCTGCGCGAGCCGGACGGGCTGCGCGAGCCGGATGGGCTGCGTGAGCTGGACGGACTGCGGGCGCCTGACGGACTGCGGGCGCCGGATGGGCCGTACGAACCCGATGGGCTGCGCGGCGCGCTGGTGGTCAGTTCCCGGGACCGGCCGGGCGAGGACGAGCGGTTCCTGCTGTCCCTCCTGGTGCACCAGACCTCCGCGGCGCTGTCCATCGCCGCCGCCCACCGCCGGGAGCGCGCCCAGGCCGCCGAGCTGCGCCGGGCCCGGGGCGAGCGGGAAGCGATCCGGCGGCGGCTCGACCACTCCCTCTCCGACCTGGGACATCTGCGCGCGGTGCACGACGCGCTCGCCCGGGCCGCCGCCCGTGGCGACGGCGAGGCGGGGATCGCCCGTGCGCTGCACCGCGTCACCGGGCTGCCCGCCGTGGTCGAGGACCGGTTCGGCAATCTGCGCGCCTGGGCGGGGCCCGGGCGCCCCGATCCGTACCCCAAGCCCGATCCGGCGCAGCGCGAGGAGCTGCTGCGCGACGCCGCCCGCCGGTCCCGCCCGGCCCGGGTGCGGGACCGGCTGGTCGCGGTCGCCGCGCCGCGCGGCGAGCTGCTGGGCGCGCTGTGCCTGGTGGACCCCGAGGGCCGGGCCGACGAACGGGCCGTACGCGCCCTGGACCACGCCGCGTCCGCGCTCGCCCTGGAGCTGGCGCACCTGCGCGAGCTGGCCGAACTGGAGCTGCGGCTGCGGCGCGAGCTGGTGGACGACCTGCTCACGGGCGCGGACGACACCAGCGCCTACGCCCGCGCCGAGGCGGTCGGCCACGATCTGCACGGTCCGCACCATGTCGTCGCGGTGCGCTGGGCGGACGGACCGGCGGACGACGGGTTCCTGCGCGCCGTCGGCCGGGCGGCCTCGGGGCTGGGGCTGCGAGTGCTGCCGACCCGCCGCTCCGGTACGGCGGTGCTGGTGGCGCGGGGCCGTCCGGCCGAGCGCGCGCTGCACACGGCGCTCAGCCGGGAGCTGGGCTCCCCGGCCGGGGCGGTCGGCGTCGGCGGTCGCTGCGACAGCCCGCATGACGTACCCCGTTCGTACCAGGAGGCGCTGCGCGCGCTGGAGGTACGGCAGGGCTCGCACAGCGCGTACGGCATCACCTTCTTCGACGATCTGGGCCTGTACCGCATTCTGCGCACCGGAGAGGATCAGCGGGAGGTCGAGCAGTTCGTACGGGAGTGGCTGGGCCCGCTGCTGGACTACGACGCGCTGCACCGGACGGCCCTGGTCGAGACCCTGACCGCGTACTTCGACCGAGGCGGCAACTACAGCGCGACGGCCGCCGTCCTGGTCATCCACCGCTCCACGCTGCGCTACCGGCTGCAGCGGATCCGCGAGATCAGCGGCTGCGATCTGACGGACGTGGACAGCAGGCTCAACCTCCAGGTGGCCACCCGCATCTGGAAGATCCTGCGGAGTGAACCGGAAGGAGGTGGGCTTTGAGATGAGCGAGAAGGCGGCGAGGACGTACCCCGGCTCGCGGCGGCCCTGGTCCGGGTGGCGCTCCACGGCGACGCCGCGCAGGAGGTGCGGGCCGCCGCGCAGGGGGTCAGAAGTCGTTCGCGCTGCGGGCCGTCAGACCGCCGTCGACGTGGAGGTGGCTGCCCGTCACATAGCTGGCCCGGGGGCTAAGCAGCCAGTCGACCGCTTCGGCGATCTCTTCCGGGCGGGCGAGTCGGCCGAGCGGAATCTGCCGCTTCGCGCGGGCGGCGATGGTGTCGGGCCCCTCGGCGTCCGGTGATACGACGTCGAGCAGCGGGGTCGCCGTGGCGCCCGGGATGACGCCGTTGACGCGGATGCCCACGGCCGCGTAGTCGATGGCGAGGGCCCTGACGAGCGCCGAGATACCGCCCTTGGAGCTTCCGTAGGCGCTGTTCGCCCCTCCCCCGAACCCGATGACGGCGGACGGGGACGAGACGCAGACCAGGGAGCCCGTCAGCTCGTGCTCCAGCAGCAGTCTGATGGCCTCGCGGCAGGTGAGGAACGTGCCGGTGAGATTGGTGCCGATCACCCGCTCCCAGTCCGCGAGCCCGGTCTCATGGGCCTTCACCGATATCTCGATGCCCGCGCCCGCGACCACCCGCGTGGGGACGCCCAGCACCTCACGGCAGTGCCGGAAGCCCTCGGTGACGGCGGATTCGGACCCGACGTCGGCCGGGATGGCCGCCACCTCGGCGGCCCCGAGCGCCCTCGCCTCGTCGGCGGCCTTCCGCAGGCCGGTCTCGTCCCGGTCGACCAGGGCGACGGAGCGGCCCGCCGACGCCTGCAGGAGCGCGATGGCCCGCCCGATGCCCGATGCCGCGCCGGTGACCAAGGCGATGTCGTGCGCGTTGTCGTACGTCACGTCGGCCGTCCGGGCTTCAGCAGGGTGTCGGCGTCGGTGTAGCGGGCCAGCGCTTCGGGGGCGAGGCGCACGCCCAGTCCGGGGCTGTCGGGGATGGGGAGCATTCCGTCCGCGTCCAGTTCCCAGGGCCGGGCGGTGAGGTGGTCGACGTACGGGGAGCCGGTGACGTACTCGACGAGGTCGGTGTCCGGCAGCGCGGACGCCAGCTGGAGGTCTGCGGCCAGCCCGATGGCCGTGTTCCAGCCGTGCGGGATCAGCCGTACGCCGTGGTCCTGCGCGGCCCACCCGATGCGGCGCTGTTCGCTCAGCCCGCCGACCTTGGTCACATCGGGCTGGACGATGTCCCAGGCCCCCGCCTCCAGCCAGGGGTGGAAGCTCTGCCGCCGGGTGGGCACCTCCCCACCGGAGATGGCGACCGGTGCCTCGCGGCGCAGATGGACGAAGTCCTCCAGGGCGTCGGGGCCGAGCGGCTCCTCGAACCAGGCGACGTCGTAGCGGTGGAGCATGTGCGCGGTGCGCAGCGCCCACTTGTAGCCGCCTGACCAGGCGCTGTCGCTGCCGCCCGCGTCCACCATGAGCAGGGCGTCGGGGCCGACGGCTTCCCGGGCGGCGGCCACGATGCGCTCGTCCAGGGCCTCGTTGACCCGCCCGAAGGGACCCCAGCCGATCTTGAAGGCGGTCCAGCCGCGCCGCGCCAGTTCGCGCAGCCGCTCGGCCAGGACGTCGGGCTGGTCCATGAGCAGCGACGCGTACGGACGGACCCGGTCCCGGTACCGCCCACCGAGCAGGCGCCCGACGGGCTGGCCGGTGATCTGGCCCAGCAGATCCCACAGGGCCGTGTCGATGCCGCTGATCGTGTGGGTCACCGAGCCGCCGCGGCCCAGCCAGAACGTGGCCCGGTGCAGCCGCTCCGCCACGCGCTCGGGCTCGGCGGCGTTCTCGCCGATCACCAGCGGCCGCAGCACCTCCAGCGCGCCGCGCACCAGGGCCTCGCTGGTGAACACGCTTCCCACGCCGACCAGTCCGTCCTCCGTGTGCACCGCGACCAGGGTGTGGACGACGTCATCGGGGCTCAGCTCTTCCTGCCACCCGCCCGCGGGGGTCGCGCCCCGGAGGCCGGTGGCGCGGATGTCACGGATCTTCATGGCTCGGACACTAGGTCGATGGATGGCAGATGGTCAACCATCTGCCAGAGGGGCGGCTGCGTTAGGGTGTCTCGTACGAATCCGCAAGGTGCGGGCCTTATCGCGAGCCTTATTCGGTGGGACGGGAATCACGTGACGCAGTCGAGTCCGGGCTCAGCGCCGCCCATGTCGCGACGGGACTGGATCCTGAACTGGCTCCGGCAGGCCATCGCCACGGGCGAACTGGGGCCCGGCGACCGCCTGGTCGAGCGGGACATCTCGGCGCGCTCCGGCGTGAGCCGAGGCCCGGTCCGCGAGGCGATCATGGTCCTGGAGCAGGAGGGGCTCGTCGTCTCCCACCCCTACCGTGGAGCCTCGGTGGTCGGGGTGTCGCAGCGCGAGGTGCGCGAGGTCCTGGTGCCCATCCGCCTGACGATCGAACGGGTCGCGTTCGCCGACGCCGCCCGCGACCGCTCGCCCGAACTGCTCGAACGCCTGGAGCGGCTGGTCGACGAGATGTCCGAGGCCGCGGCGAGCGCGCCGGATTCCGGGGCCGCGGAACGCCTCGCAGCCCTCGACCTCGCGTTCCACGAGGCCGTCATCGAAGCCACCGGACACACCCAGACGCTGCGGATCTGGCGCATCATCCAGCCCCGCGTGCTGGCCTACTTCGTCCGCGACGCGCCCGGCCACCCCACCCTGGACGAGATCCCCCGGCAACACCGCGCCCTGCTCGACGCGCTGCGCTCCGGCACCCCCGCCGACGTCGAAGCCGCCGTCACCGAGCACATAGAGACGTACCTCGGCGACACCCCCTAGGTGTGCTGTCCGGGCACGTTGGTGACGGGCGACGCGCTGTGAGTGGTGCTTGAACGAGGCGAGGGCCTCTGGTTTCGGTGTGGATTGCGACATCTACCGCCGACGCCCAGGAGGCCCTCGTTGATCCACCGTAACGCCCCGCTGACCACGGGGCAGCGGACCTGCACGACCGCTCCAGCAGCCTCCCCTTGAGTCAGCCGGCGTAGGCAACCTGCTCGCGAACCTTCAGATCCTTGCGGCTTGCGGAGCTGTGGTCCTTCCATCTGACTGTTCCGCTCAGGGGCTTGAGCTGAGAGGCAACCAGCGCCATCAGCGTGGACTTGCCTGCCCTGTTGGGGCCCAGCAGTACGGTAACCGGGCCTGGACGGCTGGTCTGGAGAGGAGTCGCCGCCGGCGAAACCGTACAGCTCGAAGCCCGGTGCTTCCACAGCTTGAGGGTGGCCCATCTGAACCCGTCGCCACCGTCACGCACTGGCACCTGGCGAGCTGCCCGGCAGGGCGGGGAGTCCCGCGCGATCGGACCCAAGTTCGGACTTTTGGCTGGTTGCCCACTGGGGCCGCTCCTGCTCGGGGACTACGGTCATCGGGCATCCGTTGCGAACGGAGCACGAAGGCGAGGCACGAGTGGGGCAAGCGGTCTTCAGGCAGCTGTGCGAGGAGCGTCAGTGGGGTCGACCAGAGGTGTTTCTCAGGGTGTACGCCAAGGTCGCGGGCAGCCTCGGAGAGCCCGAACGCGTGACAGCGCGGCAGTTTCACCGGTGGCGTCAGCCTGACCCGCCGTGCCCGGGACCATCGAGTCAGCGGGTACTGGAAGAAATGTTCGGACTGCACCTGGAACAGCTTGGCTTTACCCTCCCTCCACGCCGCCGATTGGCGACGGACGTAACCGCCGCATCTGATGTCCCCGTCGCCAATGGGCGGCTGCCGTCGGGGAAGGCCAGTGTCACCGGGAAGCCAGACAAGCCGCACGACGCCGCGGCCACGGCATCGCGGTTCGCCGTGCTGGGTCCAGTTCGTATCTGGCGTGGTGAGCAGACACTCGCGGCCTTCAGTCCGCAAGCGCAGGCCGTGCTGTGCGTTCTGCTGCTGCGACAGGGACGTACTGCCACCGCAGACGAGTTGGTTGACGCGGTGTGGGGAGAAGCGCCGCCGCCTGAAGCGATCGCCGCATTACGCACCTACGTCTTCCGGATGCGTCGGAAGCTGGGGCCTGGCGTGCTGGTTTCGGAAGCGCGGGGATACGCGCTCCGAGTGGCGCCGGAGGCGCTGGACCTGGAGGTGTGCGGGGGGTACGAGGCGCAAGCGAAGCGCGCCCGGGCAGAAGGGGATCTGGCTGAGGCGCGGAGACTGCTACACATGGCGCTCGTACTGTGGGACGGGCAACCGCTGGCCGGGGTTCCCGGCCCATACGCGCATGCCCAGCGCAGTCGTCTGGAGGAGTGGCGCCTCGCTCTGCTGGAGGCCCGTCTTCAGCTCGACTTGGAATTGGGCATGCACGCGGAGATGGTCTCGGAGCTGACCGCGCTCACGGCCGAGCACCCGATGCGGGAGCGGTTACGCGTCATGCTGATGCTGGCGCTCTACCGCAGTAGTCGGCAGGCAGAAGCGCTGGGCGTCTACACCGACACCCGCCGCCTGCTCGCCGACGAGCTTGGTGTGGCCCCAGGCGCGGAACTCGCACAGTTGCACCAGCGCATCCTGTGCGCCGATCCCACCCTCACCGACCGCCCTCACGGGCACCAGTCCGTCGCGGAACCCGCACACGCGGCCATACCGCGCCCGGCCCAGCTCCCGGCGGGATCGGCTGACTTCACCGGCCGCATCGCCGCCGTGAATACCTTGCGGGAGCGGCTGCTGAACGCCCAGGGCACGGTGATGGCAGTCTCCGCGGTACGAGGACTGGGCGGGGTAGGCAAGACCGCCTTGGCCGTACACGTTGCCCACTCCGTCCGGGATCACTTCCCCGACGGGCAACTGTTCGTGGATCTCCTGGGCCAAAGTTCCCGGCCAGCCGATCCCACGGCCGTATTAGGCATGTTCCTGCGCGCCTTGGGAACCCCGCCTGCGGACCTCCCAAAGGGGTTGCATGAGCGGGCAGCGCTGTACCGCTCCACCCTGGCCGACCGACGCGTCCTGGTCCTGCTGGACAACGCCCACGACACGGAACAGGTACGCCCGCTGCTGCCCGGCGCTCCCGACTGCGCCACGCTGATCACCAGCCGCACCTCCATGGTCGGCCTCGACGGCGTCCACTTGGCCGACCTGAACATCATGGACCCGTCAGAAGCCCTGGCTCTGTTCACCCGCATCATCGGCAACGGACGGGCTGCCGCAGAGCCGGATTCCTGCCGCGAAGCCGTTGCCGCCTGCGGCTACCTGCCCTTGGCCATCCGCATCGCCGCCGCCCGCCTGGCAAGCCGTCCCGGCTGGACTGTCGCCATGCTTAACGGCCGCTTGGCCGACGCCCAGCACCGCCTGCAAGAACTGCGAGCCGGAGACCTCGCGGTCCAGACGAGTTTCGAATTCGGATACGCACAGTTGGAACCAGCCCAGGCACGTGCCTTCCGGCTTCTGTCGCTCGCCTACGGCCCGGACATCTCCCTGCCCGCAGCAGCGGCCACACTCGACATGGGCATAAGGGAGACCGAACGCCTGCTCGAAACACTCGTGGATACCAGTCTGCTGGATTCGACCGTGTCTGGCCGCTACCGCTATCACGACCTCGTACGACTCTACGGCCACGCCTGCGCCGACCGGGACGAAGGCGAAGAAGCCCGGGCGGCAGCGGTATCGCGTCTGCTCGACTTCTACTTGGCCTCGGCAGCACGCGTCTACGCCATGGAACGGCCAGCAGACCGGCTCGTCGCCCACCTGGCATCCACTGAGCACCCCGGGCAGGACTTCCCAGATGCCACCACAGCGCTGGACTGGCTCTTCGCAGAGGCCGAATGCCTACTCACCTGCGCCCAGCAAGCCGTCAAATCCTGCGACAAGAGCACCATACGCCGCGCAGCAGATCTTCTCCTGGTCACGAAAGATCTGGCCGAGTCCGGCGCACATTCATCCGAATACGTGGCAGCAGCCCAATCCGTAAAGAAATCCGCCCACACGGCCGGAGACACGGGAACGCAAGGCCGAGCGTACCTGGCGCTTGCAAGTATGTTTCCTCACGCCAGAGGACAGCAACAAGCCTACGACGAAGCCCGTCGCTCCAGTGCCCTCGCGGCCAAGGCAGGAGACTTGCTCGTCACCTGCCACGCCGCAAATGCACGCGGCATCATCGCGATCTATCAGCAGCAGCACGAAGATGCTGGAGTGTACTTCCGCGAGGCACTTCACGGCTTCCGCGCCGACAATAATCTCTCCGGAGTAGCCAGCGCTCTATCCAACCTCTCCCGCGTACATGCGGCCACAGATCGCGCTGACAGGGCGATCGAACTCGCCACACAGAGCGTCGACCTCTACAGGAACCTGGGGAGTGTATGGCGAGTCGCGAATGCTCAGTACGCCTTAGGGATCGCGCTGCACCAGGCAGAACGTCACACTGAGGCACTGAACGAGTTACTGCAGGCACTCGGCATTTTCCGAGATAACCGGCAACGTCTCTGGGAAGGTTCCACACATGCCCGACTGGCCGATGTGTACCTTGCGTCGGGCCATCCGGCGGAAGCCGCCATTCATGCCGAGCAGGCGCTGTCTATGCGCTCCGTCGGCGACCGGTTGCGCCGGGGCACGATATTGAGCGTACTGGGTCAGGCGTTGGAGAAACTGGGGCAGACAGATAGGGCCCGCGCATGCTGGCGTGAAGCACTGGAAATGGAACTAGGAGAAGATCAAGAAAAGGAAATCCGAGCCCTTCTGTAATGCCGTTAAAGATGCATTGTGCTCAGCCCGCCGCGGGACCGGCCGCGCTCTAGGCCCCGTCTCCGGCGCCGTACCGCCGCAGCAGCCACACCCCGTACGCGACGTAGAAGACGTACACGGCCGCCTCCCACCAGTCCGGTGCCGAACCCGGCGAGCGGATCTGGAAGAAGTCGTCCAGGCCGTGGATGACCACCAGGGGCCAGACCGAGCCGATCGCGTAGCGCAGCCCGGCGCAGACGAAGCCGAAGAGCCCGGCGGACAGCATCTGCCACAGGCTGTCGTCCAACGCGGCGCCGAAGAACAGGTAGTTCTGGATGTGGCCCAGGCCGAACAGCACGCCGACCGCCACCGCCGCGCGCATCGCGCCGAGCGGGGTGAGCACCTGCTGCACCAGGCCCCGGCTGCAGGCCTCCTCGTTGACGCCCACCCACAGCAGCGACACCAGCGAGCTGACGATCACGCCCGCGCTGCCGTCGAGGCCCGCGACGGCGTACGAACCCGCGACGAGCAGCATCGGCACGCCCAGCCACCAGCGCCCCACCCGCCCCAGCGTCCCCACCCCCGACGCCCGCAGCCACCCCCATCGCCACAGCACGCACCACACACCCGCGAAGCAGACCGCGTTGACCAGGGTGGCACCGAGGTCGGGAAACCACGACGGAGCCAGCGGAGGCAGAATCACCTCGGCGAACAACACCAGCACCACATGCCAGGCGAGCGTCAACTCGACGGCGCCCCAGAGCGGATGGCGCGTGACATGGCCTTTCCACCGGCTCCCCACGCTCCGAGGATAGCCACGCCCGCGCGAAATCGCGCGGGCCCTCGACGCGTCGCCCGTCCGGGTGGAGACCACGCCGCCGAGGGGTGTTCACGGAGCGCACCGCGCCATGCTGCGGGGGTGGCCGACGACCCTCACTGCTCGAAGTGCTGCCCCGTGGAGCCGCCGAAGGAGCCCGACCCGGTGGTGTGGCCGTGGGGCGTGTTCCTGTGGCTGGCCATCGCCGCCGTCGTGATGGTGGGCGGGTGGGGGCTGATCATGTGGGCGCTCGGCGCCTGGTCGTGACAGCTGGCGGGCCCTGGTCAGCGCCCGGTCAGAGCCTGGTCAGCCCCTCGAAGGGTACGGCCGCCCGGAGCAGTCGCGGAGGCACGTAGGGGGACTCGACCCGGATCGTCCGGCCCCGGCGGCGGGCGTGGCAGGTCAGGGCCAGGATGTCGAGGTTGATCGCCGCGTCCGTGTCGTCCGCGCGGTCGGCGACCTGGTAGTGGTCGCGGTGGGCTTCGAGGGCGTCGGCGAGGGCCAGGTTGAAGCTCTCCTCATCGCCCTCGACGAGCTGGGAGAACAGCACGGCGGGCGGCGGGAAGAACCCCCAGCCCCTGGCCCGCTCCGCCTCCTCCAGGGCGCGTTCCGTCGCCGGGAGGGGATCCTCACCCCTCAGGTAGTCGTGCAGGGCCTCGCGGTACGCGGTGAACGCCGAGCCGTCCTCGCGGGCGTATCGCGGACCGGTGAGCACCAGCGGTGCGAGATCCTCGCGTACGCCGGTGATCAGCGCGAAGTTGGTGGCGGTGTGCCAGTGGCCGGGGCTCATGTGGTCGTCCCGGGTGGCCGGGTAGGCCACCGTACGATCCGCGATCGTCACCACGGCCTCCGTACCGGGCTCGGCGAGCGCTACGCGGAACAGGGCCGCCCCCAGCTGGGACGCCAGGCGCAGGTTCGCCAGCTGGACGTCCGTCACATCGGCGGACAGCGAGGCGCGCGCCTTGAAAAGGATCTCCTGGTCGCCCATCGCACGGGCGAGCCGCCATACGGCGGGGCGCCGGCCATCCGTCTCGGTGAATGCCTTCCGGGTGTACTGCTCGAAGCGGGCCTCGCTCTCCGGATGCAGGGTCTGGGGATGAACCGGCCGGTCGATGACCACGGCGCCGTCGGCCAGAGCGGCGACCGCGTCCGCGCGGCGGTCGCGGCCCAGGCCGCCGACGCGCGGGCCGGAGGTCTCGAACCCGGTGACCAGGGCGCGCGGCAGGTAGTCGGTCTCGACCGCCGGAACCCAGCCCCGCCCCCGGTACCCGAGCGCGGCCAGGGCGATCGGCAGCAGCGGGAGGAGACTGCTCGGCCCGGCAGCCGGTCCGTGCCGCGCGGCGAGGGGGAGCAGCAGGTCGGTCAGGCCGGTGTCGAATGCGTCCTGGTCTCCGGCGGCCAGTGCGCGGAGGGTCTGGAGCGCCACGGTGTGCGGGTGACGGAGCGCGCTGTCCCCCTCCGCCCGGGCCCGGACCCGGGCCAACGCCCCGTCGATCGCACCAAGTTCGCCGTCATCTCCGATGTCTCCGAGGACATGGGCCATGAAGCCGGTGACCAGCTCAACGGTGCCGCTGCCCACCCCGTACTCGCTGAACTTCTCCCGGGCGAAGTGGAACGCCTCGCCATGCCGCGTGGCCTTGCCGGACACGATCGCGAGGCAGAACGCGTCGATCCATTCGTGCGGGGTGACCTGGTCTCCGGGGTCCTCCTCGGCTCCGGGCTGGTAGCTCATCCCGAAGTTCACGTAGTCGAGCGTGACCCCAAACGGAACGTGCGGGTGGTACGCCGCGTACGCGACGGCGCCGACCGCGGCCTCGGTCGCGTCCTTGAGGACCGCCTTGGCCTCCGGGGTGGCGAGGTCGGGCCACTCGACCGACAGCGCGCCCAGGTACGCGTGAAACTCCTCCGCGAGCAGCCGCCACTCGTACGTGGCTATCCGACCGGCCTTCGACAGGGACCGGACCTGACCTCCGATCCGGTTCGCGAAGTCGTCGCGTACCGCCGAAACCGCCGCCCCGCCCACCTGATGACGCTCGATCCGCATGCTCTGCCGCCCCCTGACCGCTGATGTGGCTTGCAGCCTATGCGCGCGGGTGGACCAGCTGAGCATGGGACCGGCTGGGCCAGGTTCAGGGGCCGAGCGCTCGCTTCTCCCGCCGAGACTGGAGACATGAACGACATCACCGGCGAGCGCAACATCGCCACCGCCAGGAAGCTGCTCGAAGACGCCATGCCCCGCCTCGACTGGGACCTGATGCGCTCCCTGGTCACCCCCGACGCCCCGATCACCCGGGCCGGTTTCGCCGACCTCTACGCGGCCACCGGTGACGACATCCCCCGCAGCGGCAACTTCATCGAGTGGCTGGAGTCCGGCTGGAAGAAGCTGTCCCGGGGCCTCAGCGACAAGACCTCGCAGGCGCGGGACGTGGTGGCCTCCGGCGACACCGTGATGATGGCGTTCCACATGACCGCGCTGCACTCCGGCACCTTCGCCGGTGCCCCGGCCACCGGCCAGCGCGTCGAGTGGGACGAGATCACGGTGCTGCGCTTCAACGACGAGGGCAAGATCACCGATATGTGGTTCATGTGCCAGGAGTTGGGCCTCGCCGAGCAGATCGGCTACACGCTGCGGCTGACCTGAGCCCGAGCCGCCGAACCCCGTACCGCCACGATGGAACGTAAGGAACACCGCCACATGAGCACGATCGGACTGATCGGCAGCGGGCTGATCGGCAGCACCGTCGCCCGGCTCGCGGTCGCCGCAGGCCACGAGGTCGTCCTGAGCAACCGCCGAGGCCCCGAGACCCTCTCCGGCCTGGTCGCCGAGCTTGGCCCACAGGCCCGCGCCGCCACCCCCGCCGAGGCCGCACAGGCCGGGGACATCACCGTGGTGACCATCCCCCTGCACGCCTACCGCACGGTCCCGGCCGCCGCGCTGCGCGGCAAGGTCGTCATCGACACCAACAACTACTACCCCGAGCGGGACGGCCGCATCGCCGAGCTGGACGCCGAGACCACCACGACCAGCGAGCTGCTCCAGGCCCACCTGCCCGCCTCGCGCATCGTCAAGACGATGAACAACATCTTCTACGCGCACCTGGGCAACCTCGCCCGCCCCAGCGGCGACCCCGCACGGTCGGTGCTCGCCCTCGCGGGCGACGACGCGGCGGCGAAGCAGACCGTCACCGCCTTCCTGGACTCGATCGGCTACGACGCGCTCGACACCGGCCCGCTCGCCGAAGGCTGGCGCTTCCAGCGCGACACGGCCGCCTACAGCGACCCCTACTTCAGCGAGGGCCACAGCCTGGCCACGACGGTACGAGGAGCAGACCCGGGCCCGGGCCGCCCCGCCACCGCGAACACGATGCGCGCCGCACTGGCGGCGGCGAAGCGCTACCGCGACATGTGATCCCGCCCGCCGCAGCCGTCCGGCCACTGGGTTCGCGTTGTCCACCGCTACGGGCCCGGCGGCAGTCCCCCGTGCGCCGTATGGCGAGGGGTCGACGGTCCCCGGGTCGGCCATGCGCGGTCGTCAACCGTCAGGAAGGGCTCGTCCAGCACGGTCGCCGGGGTCGTACCGGTGAACGCCATGACGTCCCGATGCAGATGGGACTGGTCGCAGTAGCCGCTGTCCGCCGCGACGTGGGCTGCGGCCTCACCCGCGACCAGACGGTGCACGGCGTGGTCGAAGCGGACCAGCTTCGCGGCACTCTTCGGTGGAATGCCGATGTGCGACTGGAACCGGGACCACAGACGCTTGCGGCTCCATCCGAGTTCGGCCGCCAGGTGGTCGACCCGGACGAGACCCCTGCCGACGACGATGCGGTTCCAGGCCCAGGCCACCGCCGGGTCCACCGGCGACCCTGACTCGAGTCGGCGGGCGAGCAGCGTCTCCGTGAAGGCGAAGCGGGCCTCCCACGAGGGGATTTCGCCCAGTCGCTCGCGGATCCGGGACGCCTCCCTGCCCCACAGGTCTTCGAGGGACACCACGGAACCGCCCAGATCGGCCGGACCGGCCCCCAGAACCGCGCCCGCGACCACCGGGGACAGCCGCACCTGCACGCACTCGACCTGTTCGCCCCACGCCCGGACCCCGCCTCCGGAGCCGAATCCGGGCCCGGCGACGAGGCTTCCGCCACGCCGGAGCCCAGCGCCATCGTCCACGGAGTAGGGGCTCGTCCCGAACTCAAGGATCAGCATGACGGCCGGGTGCGGAACCATCCGCAGGCCACCGGCGAGCGGGCCCGGAACCCGGAACCCGGCCATGTCGACACCAGCCACCCGGCTGGGCCGCCGCGGACGTGCGACGTCCCACGCGGCAGGATCGTCACGTTCACTCGTGGTGGACCCCATCACCCCATGCTAAGCGGGCCAGGGAGGGAACATTTGTCCAAGCCGCCGACGCGCACCGGCGGCGACAGTGCACTCATGACTCCTCCCAACAGACCGATCCTCTGCCTGGAACACGGCGACCTCTACGTCCGCCAGGACGGCCCTCGCGACGCCCCCGTGCTCCTGCTCATCCATGGCTCCGCCACCTCGAGCCGGTCATGGGACGCGCTGGTTCCGCTTCTGACCACGCTCCATCGCGTCATCCGTATCGACCTGCCGGGGCACGGCCGCTCGGCCGAACCGGTCGACGGCGACTACGCGATCCCCGAACAGGGACGCAGGATCGGCACGGCACTGGACCGGCTCGGCGTCGAACACGCCCTGGTCGTCGGCCACTCCAGCGGTGGCTATGCCGCCACCGCCCTCGCCGAGCACCGCCCCGACCTGGTGACCGCGCTCGCGCTCATCAACACCGGCCCCAGCATGGACGCCTTCATCGCACCGGGGCCCCTCCCGTTCGACCCCGCGCGGTGGCCACCGACCGACGAGCAGATCCGCGAGTTCGCGAGCACCGGATTCCGCGTGGGCTACCAGGTCCCCCAAGAACTCGTCGACGAATTGCGCGGCATGACATTCCGCGCGATCACCGCCGCGATGCAGGCGTCCATCGCCTATCTGAACCAGCGCGCGCTCCCGGACCGGCTGATGCCCCTCGGCAAGCCGCTACAGGTGATCTTCGGCGACCAGGACCGCAGATGGCGACCCTCATCCGCGGCCGACTACCGCGCCGTTCCCGGCGCGGCAGTCGAGTATCTGCCCGGGTCCGGACACACCCCCATCCTGGAGGACCCACCACGCACCGCCGCGCTCCTCCTGCCCTTCACCGAGATCCACGCTCAGCGGATTTAGCGGATGCCCAGCTCCGCGAGCGCGCGCTGCTGGCGGGCTGTCGGCTTGGCCGGGAAGTAGAGGTAGCAGACCCCGCCGGTGCCGGAGACGACCTTGCCCTGGGCGTTGTAGCGCTTGGTGCGCAGCCAGATATTTTCCCATTGCCTGCGCTGGTAGACCCGGCGGACGGACGGGTTGTCCGGGGAGGCCGGGTCGTTGGCGATGATGTCGCCGGTGGCGGTGAAGCCGATGACGGTCATCAGGTGGCCCGCGGTGCCGTAGCCCGCGCCGGTCAGCTCCTCCTTGAGGAAGGACTGCGAGGTGATCACCGGGATGCCCACGGCGATCAGCTTCTCCAGGTCGGTCAGGGAGCCCAGCCGGGTGACCACGGCCTGGAGGTCGCGGTAGGTGGCGGCGTAGGCGGCGTTGAAGGGCCAGTTGCCGCAGCCGTTGTACTGGTAGTCGAAGGTGGCCCGGGCCGCGTGGCAGACCTGGGGGTCGGCGTAGTCGGGGTTGACCCAGGCCAGGTCCTCGGGGGTGGGCTTGCGACCCCAGAACTCGATGATCATCTGCGAGGAGGTGGGGCTGCACCAGGCCTCGCCGCCGTTGTCGTACTCCGGGTACTGGCCCTTGTGGATCTCCTGCGAGTAGCGCGGTACGGCGAGTTCGCGCCCCTTGGGCAGACCAGGCTTCGAGGCGGGCACCTCGAAGCGGTCGGGGACGTCCGAGCCCATCGCGCCGACCCGCCACACGGTGGGGGTGCGGGTGGTGCCGGGCTTGCGGTAGAGGGTCAGGCGCAGCTGGTACGCCGTCAGCCGCAGGCCGCTCGCCGGGTCGTCGACGGCGAGGGTGTCGGTCCACACCGAGGTCTTGTCGTCGCTCTGGTCGTCCACGGAGGTGCGCCGGATGGAGTTCGCGCCGTCGCCGGAGGCCCAGCGGCCCATCACGTACCAGGGGGTCGCGGTGCCATCGGAGTACGTGCCCTTCAGCTCGGCCTGGATCCAGGTGCCCGCCGGGGTGCGGGCGTTCCAGGAGACGATGGCCTCGGTCGCGGGGACGGTGAGCTTGCGTACCGGGGAGGTCCAGGTGGCGTACTCCCAGGCGGCCTTGGTGCCGGTGTGCGGGTCGGTGTAGTCGGTGGTCCCGGCCGGGCGGGAGATCACGATGCCGGGGCGGGCTCCGGCCTCGGCGCGGACGCCCTTGGCGGCTCCGGCCAGCCAGTCGGTGTGGCTGGTCCAGCCGTGGTACTCGGTGGTCGCCTTCTTCGCCGCGGAGGCCGCCGAGGCGGCTACCGGGTTCGGGCGGGCGGGCCCGGGGGCAGCCGCGGCGGATGTCATCTGTACGGCGGCCGCGCCCGCGACGCCGATGGCGGCTGCGAGCACGGAGCGGCGGGGCGTGAATCCGGAACTGGTCATACGGGGCTCCCCCAGTCGTCGTCCAGCGGCGGATGCGCGACAGTCGCACAACTATGGCCGCTGCGAGTGGTGTCAGGCCAGTGCTTCCCCTCCCGCCCGCAGACCAATATTGGTGTGGACCAATGGAGTGAATACTCCCGGGTAGCCGTACAGTGGCCCCCCATGGAGACCGCCGACCGCCCCACCGAGACGCTGCGCGCGTTCGCGCGGCGGCTGTGCGGCCTGCCGCCGTCCTGCGGACCGGTGCGGCTCGTCGCCGTCGACGGGCACGCGGGCTCCGGGAAGACCACGTTCGCCGCGCGGCTGGCGGAGGCGCTGGGCGGCGCGCCTGTCGTCCATACGGACGACCTCGCCACGCACGAGGAGCCGTTCGGATGGGCCGGGCGGTTGCAGGAGCACATCCTGACCCCGCTGAGCCACGGCACCACCGCCCGATACGCCCCGTATGACTGGGTCGAGCGCCGCTTCGCGGCCACCCGGCGGCGACTGGACCCCGCACCAGTCATCCTCCTCGAAGGCGTGGGCGCCGGGCGCCGGGCGGTGCGGCCGCAGCTGGCCCATCTGGTGTGGATGGAGCTGCCCGACCGGGACGCCTGGCGGCGCGGAAGGCTGCGCGACGGCCCCGAACTGTCCACATTCTGGGACGGCTGGCAACCAGCTGAGCGCGCGCATTTCGCCGCCGACCCGTCGCGCCCCCATGCGGAAACCCTGATAGCGCGGCGAAAAGAGGGGTACGCGATGCTCACGGGGCCCGCCGTGACCACCCGGAGCACCCCCGGGCGTCACCCAGCGTGACCGGGTGAAAGCGGGTCGGCCACGCCCGGCGTCCGACCTGCCACACACGCCCCAACTCGGCTTGACCTGGGGCCCATACAGGTCTTACGTTCTGAATGCGCGACTCGTACGAGTCGCCCCAGTACGCGAAGCCCCCGGTTGTTCCCCCGTGATCGGGGGCTTCGTCCTGTCTGCGGCCGGTTCGACACCGTATTCCGGCTGCCGTACGGCATCGCGCCGTCACTCTCGGTGATTCACCCCCTCCGGCCGTGTGCGCCCCTTACACGCCCCCGCGCACGCCTGCCAAGCCTTGTGCGATTGCGACGAACAACAGTGCGGCACCCTCGGCCGGTGCGGCCTGCGCAGGTACGATGCGAAAAGGGCAGCCGCCCCGGCGGCATCCACGGGGGCAGGGGTTGTGGGGGACGTGATGGATTTCGGCACGCAGGGTTCGCAGACCCCGGCCGATCTCGCCTGGCTGCGTGCCGTGGACGCCTACACGATGGGCGCCTACGCACAGGCCGAGGAGGAGTTCCGGGCCGCGGTGCGACACGATCCGGGCATGGCCGACGCATGGCTCGGCCTGCACGCGCTGCGCGCCGACACGGCGACGGCGCTGTTACGCATGTACCGGCACCGCGATCGCTTCGGCGAGCAGCGCACCCGCCACCGCCGCACCCTCAACTCCTGGTACTGGCTGGGCTGGTGGGTCCAGCCCGTGCTGGAGACCAGCCGTGACCTGCTGCTGGCCCACGCCTCGCACTGGCTCGACGGCCGCCATGTCCCCGAGCTGGACCGGGCGCTGGCGGGCTGTCCGCCCGTGGAGGCCGATCCGCAGGCCCGCTTCCTGCACGCCTGCCGCGCGTATCTGGTCAAGGACTGGGAGCAGCTGGTCCGCCACACCGAACCCCTCCTGGACGACCCCTTCCTCGGCATCGAGGCCGGACTCTTCGGCGGCATGGCCCGGGTCCGGCTGGAGATGTACGGCCAGGCGGAACCGCTGCTCGCCGCCGCCCTGATGCGTTGCCGCAGCGAACAGCCCCAGCGCAAGGAGCTGCGCTACTGGCTCGCCCGCGCCCATGAGGGCACCGGCCGCAGCGCCGCGGCCCTCCCCCTCTACCGCGCGGTGCACCGCATCGACCCCACCTTCATGGACACCTCGGCGCGGCTGGCCGCGATAGCCGAGTCGGACGGTCTGGACGAGACCGCCGACCTCGCGACCGTGACGCTGCCCGGGGTCAGCAGTCAGGACGCCACGGACGGCACCATCTCCGACCCCGCCGACACCCTGTCGACCGCCGGAGACCCGGCCGACGGGCGCGATCTGCGCACCGGCGGCGACGGCCCCGACGGCCCGCCGCTCCTGGCCACCCCCGTGACCGGCGGCGACACCCGCGACCGGGGCGGCCAGCCCGCCCAGCCCGGGCCCTCCGACCCCGCCCTGCTGGAGAGCGCGCTGCAGGAGCTGGAGCGCATGGTCGGCCTGGAGCCGGTGAAGCGGCAGGTGCGGGCGCTGTCCGCGCAGCTGCACATGGCCCGGCTGCGCGCCGGGCAGGGGCTGCCGGTCCAGCCGCCGAAGCGGCACTTCGTCTTCTCCGGCCCCTCCGGCACCGGCAAGACCACCGTCGCCCGCATCCTCGGCCGGGTCTTCTACGCGCTCGGGCTGCTCGGCGGCGACCATCTGGTCGAGGCCGGGCGCGCCGATCTGGTCGGCGAATACCTCGGGCAGACCGCGGTCAAGGCCAACGAGCTGATCGACTCGGCGCTCGGCGGGGTCCTCTTCGTCGACGAGGCCTACAGCCTGTCCAACTCCGGCTACAGCAAGGGCGACGCGTACGGCGACGAGGCGCTTCAAGTGCTGCTCAAGCGCGCCGAGGACAACCGCGACCGGCTGGTCGTCATACTCGCGGGCTACCCCGAGGGTATGGACCGCCTCCTCGCCGCCAACCCCGGCCTCGGCTCCCGCTTCACCACCCGCGTCGACTTCCCCAGCTACCGTCCGCTCGAACTCACCCGCATAGGTGAGGTGCTGGCCGCGGAGAACGGTGATGTGTGGGACGAGGAGTCCCTGGAGGAGCTGCGCAGCATCAGCGGACACGTGGTCGAGCAGGGCTGGATCGACGAGCTGGGGAACGGGCGCTTCCTGCGCACCCTGTACGAGAAGAGCTGCGCGTACCGGGATCTGCGGCTGTCCGGGTGGACGGGCATACCGACCCGGGACGACCTGGCGACGCTGCGGCTGCCGGATCTGATGCAGGCGTACGGGGAGGTCCTGTCGGGCCGCGGTCCGATGTACCGCGACCCGGAGGACCCCCCGCTGCCGTAACCCTCGGGCGGTAGCCCTTGGGCCGTAACCCTTGGGCCGTAACCCCTTAGCGGGAGACCATCGCGGGCTCCTCCGAGGCCGAGGCCGAGGACGAGGACGAGGCCGAGGCCGGAGCCGGGGCCGCCGCGGCGACCGGTGTCGCGGGCCGCGATGCGGCCGGGCGGCTACGCCCGCTGTCCCGGTGGGAGGGGTCGCGGACCTCGCCCACCAGCATCTCCAGCACGTCCTCCAGCGCGACGAGCCCCAGCACCTTGCCCGACGCGTCGGCCACGGCCGCCAGGTGCGAGGCCGCCCGCCGCATCGCGCTGAGCGCGTCGTCCAGCGGCAGTTCGGCGCGCAGGGTCTCGATGGGATGCCAGACCCGCTGGGGGACCGCCCGTTCGGGAGCCTCCAGGTCCAGGACGTCCTTCACGTGCACGTAGCCCATGAAGGCGCCACCGGCGCCGCACACCGGGAAGCGCGAGTAGCCGGTCCGTACCGTCAGCTCCTCGATCTGCCGGGGCGTGACCGACGGGTCGACGGTGACCAGGCCCGCCGGGTCCAGGAGGACGTCGGTGACCGGGCGGCTGCCCAGCTCCAGGGCGTCCGAGAGCCGTTCGTGCTCCCCGTCACCGAGGAGCCCGGCCTGCCGGGAGTCCTCGACCAGATGGGTCAGCTGCTCACTGGTGAAGACGGCCTCGACCTCGTCCTTGGGCTCGACCCGGAAGAGCCGCAGCACCAGCCGGGAACAGGCGCCCAGCGCGGCGGTGACCGGACGGCACAGCCGGGCGAAGCCGACGAGGCCGGGGGCGAGCCACAGCGCGGTCTTCTCCGGCGCCGCCATGGCCAGGTTCTTCGGCAGCATCTCGCCGATCACCAGGTGCAGGAAGACGACGACGGCGAGCGCGATGGCGTAGCCAAGCGGATGAATCAGCCCCTCGGGCAGGTGCACGGCGTGGAAGACCGGCTCCAGCAGCTGGGCGACGGTCGGCTCGGCGACCGCGCCGAGGGTCAGCGAGCAGACGGTGATGCCGAACTGCGCGGCGGCCATCATCTGCGGCAGGCTCTCCAGCCCGGTGAGCACCGTACGGGCCCGGGCGGAGCCCTCGGCGGCCCGCGGCTCGATCTGGCTGCGGCGTACCGAGACCAGGGCGAACTCGGCGCCGACGAAGAATCCGTTGGCGAGGACCAGAAGAGCGGCGAAGAGGAGTTGGACGAGGCTCATCGCTCAGCTTCCTTCTCAGCAACGGCGACAACAGAGGCGGTTGTGGGGGCAGCGGCACCGGCACTCGTACCCGTTCCGGTCCGCACGATCCGTACCCGCTCCGCCCGGTGGTGGCCGACCTGCCGGACGGCCAGTTTCCAGCCGGGCAGCTCGGCGGTGTCCCCGGGGGCGGGGATCCGGGCGAGCAGATCGGCGACCAGACCGGCCACCGTCTCGTACGGCCCGTCGGGCACCTCAAGGCCGATCCGGCGCAGGGTGTCGACGCGGCAGGCGCCGTCGGCGTCCCAGGCGGCCCGGCCGTCCTCGGCGACGGTCTGGGCCAGGTCGGGCGTGTCGGCGGCCTCGTCGTCGTGTTCGTCGCGGACCTCGCCGACCAGTTCCTCGACGATGTCCTCCAGGGTGACGACACCGGCCGTGCCGCCGTATTCGTCGACGACCACGGCTATCGGCTGCTCGCTGCGCAGCCGCTCCAGCAGGGGCTGGACGGGCAGCGTCTCGGGGACGAGCAGCGGGGGCTGGGCGATGGACCCGACGGGGGTGCGCAGCCGCTCCTCCGAGGGCACCGCGAGGGCGTCCTTGAGGTGGACCATGCCGATGACCTCGTCCAGGCGGTCGCGGTAGACCGGGAACCGGGAGAGTCCGGTGGCCCGGGTGAGGTTGAGCACATCCACGGCGGTCGCCGTGGACTGCAGCGCGCTGACCCGCACGCGCGGGGTCATCACGTGCTGTGCGGTGAGGTCGCCCAGCGAGAGGGTGCGGACGAACAGGTCGGCGGTGTCCTGCTCGATCGCCCCGGCCCGCGCCGAGTGGCGGGCCAGCGAGACCAGCTCACCGGGGGTACGGGCGGACGCCAGCTCCTCGGTGGGCTCGACGCCGAGCGCGCGCACCAGCCGGTTGGCGACGGTGTTGAGCAGGGTGATGACGGGCCGGAAGAAGTGGGCGAAGGCGTGCTGCGGGCCCGCGACGAAGCGCGCGACCTGCAGCGGCCGGGAGACCGCCCAGTTCTTGGGGACGAGTTCGCCGATCACCATCTGGACGGCGGACGCCACCAGCATGCCGATGACCACGGCGACGCCGGGGACGGCGCCGTGCGGCAGCCCCACCGCGGACAGCGGCGTGGTCAGCAGATGGCCGAGCGCGGGCTCGGCCAGCATGCCGACCACCAGGGAGGTGATGGTGATGCCGAGCTGGGTGCCGGAGAGCTGGAAGGACAGCTCGCGCAGCGACTCGACGACGGTACGGGCCCGCCGGTCGCCTTCCTCGGCCGCCCGCTCCGCGTCCGGCCGCTCGACCGTGACCAGGCCGAATTCGGCGGCCACGAAGAAGCCGTTCGCGAGGATGAGGACGAGTGCCGCGGCGAGCAGCAGGAGAGACAGGGTGACGCTCATGCCGCCGCCTCGGGGTCGGCGGCGGCGCAGGTACTACAGGACGATCCGTCCATCTCTGGAGGGAGTCACTCCTTGGGTCGCAGGTGTGCCCGCCGGCTGCGCGCGGTGCGCGGACAGGTCGAGGCGGGGCGGGGCATCGTTCGGCCCCGGCAACAGAGTAAACAAGGATGGCGGGTTACGGGCAGGCCCCAGATGCTGTCAGGACGTGCCGCCGCCCGAACTGTGGTGTTCGGCGAGGGTACGCAGGGCGCGGGCATCGTCGATCGCCCGTGCCTTCGCGACGCCCACCTGAATGCCCATCGCGGGCAGGCTGGTGCCGTCCGCGAGGTCCAGATAGACCCAGGCGTCACCGGGCCGCAGATTGACCCGCAGCACCTCGGCCCAGGCGAGCCGACGGGTGGTGACGAGGTTGACCACGGTCACCCCGGCCTCGTCGGCCACCACCTTGGGGCGGCTGAACAGCACGAGGAACGCGAAGAACAGCAGCCCGGTGCCGATGAAGCTGGCCTGCTGGCCCGGGGACAGGTTCTCCAGGAGCACCGCGATCATGGTGAGGGTGACGACGAGGGCCGCGCCGGTGGTCAGCAGGATGACCCGGGTGCGGGTCGGCCGGAAGGTGACCGGGAGGGCGGGCGGCTGGGCGGCGGCGGACACGTGTAATGGGTCTCTCGTGAGCTCTCGTGAGCGGGAGGGGTGGAGGGGCCGGGGACTCAGAGGCGACAGGCGTGGATGCCCGTGGTGAGGATCGCCCGCGCGCCCAGCTCGTACAGCTCGTCCATGACCCGCTGGGCGTCCTTGGAGGGGACCATCGAGCGGACCGCGACCCAGCCCTCGTGGTGCAGCGGGGAGACGGTGGGCGACTCCAGGCCGGGGGTGAGCGCCACGGCCCGCTCGACCTGCTCGACCCGGATGTCGTAGTCCATCATCACGTAGCGCCGGGCCACCAGGACGCCCTGCATGCGGCGGAGGAACTGGCGCACCTTGGGGTCGTCGGTGGGCGCCCCGGTGCGGCGGATCACGACCGCCTCGGACTCCAGGATCGGCTCGCCGATGATGTCGAGACCGGCGTTGCGCAGGGTGGTGCCGGTCTCCACGACATCCGCGATGATCTCGGCGACGCCGAGCTGGATGGCGGTCTCCACGGCGCCGTCCAGGTGGACGACGGCGGCGTCCACGCCGTGGTCGGCGAGGTGCTTGGTGACCAGACCGGAGAAGGAGGTGGCGACGGTCATCCCGCCGAACTCGCTCACATCGGTGGCCGTGCCGGGGCGGGTCGCGTAGCGGAAGGTGGACCCGGCGAAGCCGAGCTGCAGGATCTCCTCGGCCTGGGAGCCGGAGTCGAGCAGCAGGTCGCGGCCGGTGATGCCGATGTCGAGGCGGCCCGAGCCGACGTACACGGCGATGTCGCGGGGGCGCAGGAAGAAGAACTCGACGTCGTTGTCGGAGTCGACCAGGACGAGTTCCCTGCGGTCCTTGCGCTGCCGGTAGCCCGCCTCATGGAGCATCGCCGACGCAGGCTCGGACAGTGAACCCTTGTTGGGGACGGCGATGCGCAGCATGAGGGGTGTTTCCTTCGTACGGGGGATGGGTGGTGAGCTTGCGGTGGTTCAGAGGTGGGCGTAGACGTCGTCGAGGGTGAGTCCCTTGGCGACCATCATCACCTGAAGGTGGTAGAGGAGCTGCGAGATCTCCTCGGCGGCCGCCGCGTCGCTCTCGTACTCGGCGGCCATCCACACCTCGGCGGCCTCCTCGACGACCTTCTTGCCGATCGCGTGCACGCCGGACTGGAGCAGTTCGGCGGTACGGGAGGTGGCGGGGTCGGCCGTGGCGGCCTTCTGCTGGAGCTCGGCGAACAGCTCCTCGAACGTCTTCTTGGACATGGTGTACGACATCCTACTGATGTCGTACGGCGCGCATGCGCGCAGGGCTACGCGACCGACCGCAGGGTGACGGCGGTGGCGACGGCGGCGGTGACCGCCTCATGCCCCTTGTCCTCGCTGGAACCGGCGATTCCGGCCCGGTCGAGGGCCTGTTCCTCGGTGTCGCAGGTCAGCACACCGAAGCCGATGGGGACGCCGGTGTCCACGCTGACCTGGGTGAGGCCCTGGGTGACGCCCTGGCACACGTAGTCGAAGTGGGGCGTGCCGCCCCGGATGACGACGCCGAGCGCCACGACCGCGTCGTAGCCGCGGTCGGCGAGGACCTTGGCGACGACCGGCAGCTCGAAGCTGCCGGGCACCCGCAGCACGGCCTGGTCGGCGATGCCCAGCTCGCCGAGGGCCCGCCGGGCCCCGGCGACCAGGCCGTCCATCACCTGCTCGTGCCACTGCGCGGCGATGACGGCCACGCGGAGGTCCCCGCAGTTCTCCACGGACAGTTCGGGGGCACCCTTACCGCTCACGTCACTCCTCAAGATCTTTCGTACGTACAGGTGGTTCAACTGGCAGGTGGTTCTGCTGGCCAGGTGGTTCTACTGATTGCCGCAGGCGGACACGGGCTCCGGGCTCTCCGCCCTGCGGTCGCCCTCCAGCCAGGGCAGGTCGTGCCCCATCCGGTCCCGCTTGGTGCGCAGATAGCGCAGATTGTGCTCCCCGGCCTGGACGGGCATCGGCTCCCGGCCGGTGACCCGCAGCCCGTAGCGGACCAGGGCGGTGGTCTTCTCGGGGTTGTTGGTCATCAGCCGCAGGGAGCGCACGCCCAGGTCCGCCAGGATCTCGGCGCCCGCCGCGTAGTCGCGCGCGTCGGCGGGCAGGCCCAGCTCCAGGTTGGCGTCCAGGGTGTCCCGGCCCAGCTCCTGGAGCTGGTACGCGCGCAGCTTGGACAGCAGCCCGATGCCGCGGCCCTCGTGGCCGCGCAGATACAGCACCACGCCGCGGCCCTCGGCGGTCACCCGCTCCAGGGAGGCGTGCAGCTGGGGGCCGCAGTCGCAGCGCAGCGAGTGGAAGACGTCGCCGGTCAGGCATTCGGAGTGGACCCGGACCAGCACGTCCTCGCCGTCGCCGATGTCGCCCTGGACGAGCGCGATGTGCTCGACGCCGTCGGCGGTCGCGCGGTAGCCGTACGCCTGGAAGTCGCCGAAGGCGGTGGGCAGCCGGGTCTCTGCCTCGCGCCGCACGGCGGGCTCGGCGGCCCTGCGGTACGCGATCAGGTCGGCGATGGAGATGATCGCGAGGTCGTGCTTATGGGCGAAGGCGACCAGGTCGGGCAGGCGCAGCATCACGCCGTCCTCCCCCGCGATCTCGCAGATCACGGCCGCCGGGCGCAGTCCGGCCAGCCGGGCGAGGTCGACCCCGGCCTCGGTGTGGCCGTCGCGGGCGAGGACGCCGCCGGGGCGGGCGCGCAGCGGGAAGATGTGGCCGGGGCGCACCAGGTCGCCGGAGGAGGTCTCCGGGTCGGCCAGCAGGCGCAGCGTGGTGGCCCGGTCGGCGGCGGAGATGCCGGTGCTGACGCCGTGTTCGGGGGTGGCGTCGACGGAGACGGTGAACGCGGTCCGCATGGACTCGGTGTTCTCGTCGACCATCTGCGGCAGCCGCAGCCGGTCGAGGTCGGTCTCCTCCATGGGGGCGCAGATCAGTCCGCGGCACTCGTTCATCATGAAGGCGACGATCTCCGGGGTGATCGTCTGGGCGGCGGCGATGAGGTCGCCCTCGTTCTCCCGGTCCTCGTCGTCCACGACCACGACGGGACGGCCCGCCGTGATGTCGGCGATCGCCCGCTCGACGGTGTCCAACGCCAGTTCGTCGGGCGGCCAGGCGGCGGCGGTGGCGTCCTCGGTGTATGCCTCGCTCATGACACTGACACTCCTTCCATTGCGGGTGTGGGCGCGCTCGTCCGGGTCTTCTCGGTACGGGAGCGCAGCCACCAGTCGCGCGCGCCCCAGAGGACGAGTGCGAAGTAGATGACGTAGACGAGGCCGGAGAAGGCCAGTCCGCTGCTGAAGGCGAGCGGGACGCCGACCACGTCGACCAGCATCCACGCGAACCAGAACTCGATCAGGCCGCGGGCCTGGGCGACCATCGCGGCGAGGGTGCCGACGAAGATGTAGGCGTCGGGCCAGGGGTTCCAGGACAGCTCGGGGACGGCGGTGAAGAGGGCGCCGACGGCGAGCGTGCCGATCGCCAGGCCGGTGAGGAGCGCGGCGCGCTCGCGGCCGGTGGCGAAGCGGACGGCGACCGCGCCGCCCTCGTCGCGGCGGCCGCGCCGCCACTGCCGCCAGCCCCAGGCGGCGACGCCGATGACCAGGAGCTGCTTGCCGACGCCGCCGCTGAGGTGGGCCGAGGCGTAGGCGGCCACCAGGACGACGCCGGAGGCGAGTTGGGCGGGCCAGGTCCACAGGGAGCGGCGGCTGCCGAGCGCGAGGGCGAGCAGTCCTATGGTGTTGCCGATCGCGTCCGACCACAGGATGTGCTGGCCGAATATCTGCCCGGCCTCGGCGCCCAGCCAGTCGAGGGACATCATTCGATCGCTTCCTTGTCCTTGTCGGCGCCTTCGTGGTTGAGCAGCCGCTCGACGTATTTGGCGAGGACGTCCACTTCGAGGTTGACCGGGTCGCCCGGCTGCTTGACGCCGAGGGTGGTGAGGTCGAGCGTCGTCGGGATGAGGCTGACGGTGAAGTAGTCGGGGCCCGCGTCCACGACGGTCAGGCTGATGCCGTCGACCGTGATGGAGCCCTTCTCGACCACGTAGCGGCCGAGTCCGCCGGGCAGCGAGATCTTGACGATCTCCCAGTGCTCGGACGGCTCGCGCTCCACGAGGGTGCCGGTGCCGTCCACATGGCCCTGGACGAGATGGCCGCCGAGCCGCCCGCCGAGCGCCATGGGGCGCTCCAGGTTGACGCGGGAGCCGACGGTGAGCGCGCCGAGGCTGGAGCGGTTCAGGGTCTCGGCCATGACGTCGGCGCTGAAGTGGCCGTCTCCGGTGTCGACGACGGTGAGACAGACGCCGTTGACGGCGATCGAGTCGCCGTGCCGCGCCCCCTCGGTGACGACGGGGCCGCGGACCTGGAAGCGGGACGCGTCGTCCAGGTTCTCGACGGCGACGATCTCACCCAGTTCTTCGACAATTCCGGTGAACACGTCAGCTCTCCTCGGCGTGGGCGGTGGTGTCTGTGGTGGGGAAGGCGGTGATCCGCAGATCGGGGCCGAGCCGGGTGACATCGGCCGTATCGAGCCGCAACGCCTGCGCGATCGTGGTGATTCCGGCGTCGGCGAGGGCGGCGGGGCCCGCGCCGAGCAGGACGGGGGCGAGATAGCCGACGACCTTGTCGACGGCGCCCGCGCCGAGGAACGCCCCGGCGAGGGTGGGCCCGCCTTCCAGCAGGACGGAGCGGATACCTCGGTCGTGGAGGGCGGCGAGGAGCGCGGCGATGTCGAGCCCCTTTCCCGCACGGGGCAGCCGCACGCTCTCCGTCCCGGCGGGCAGTCGGCTGGTGTCGGCGTCCTCGGCCACGGCGACCAGCGTCGGCGCGGCGTCGTCCAGGATGCGGGCGCCCGGCTTCAGGGCGGTGGCGTCGGTGTCGACGGCGACCCGCAGCGGCTGGGTGACGCCCTCCCGGTCGCGTACGGCGAGGTGCGGATCGTCGGCGCGCAGGGTGCCGGAGCCGACGACCACGGCGTCCGCCTCGGCGCGCAGCCGGTGCACATCGGCGCGGGCGGCGGCGGAGGTGATCCAGCGGCTGGTGCCGTCTGCGGCCGCGCTGCGGCCGTCCAGGGTGGCGGCGTACTTCCACAGCACGAAGGGGCGGCCGCGGCGCATCGCGGTCAGCCACGCCTCGTTGACCGCCGCCGCCTCGTCGCCCAGCGGCCCGGCCGCGACGTCGACCCCGGCGGCGGCGAGGGTCGCGGCGCCGCCGCGCGCCTGGGCGGTGGGGTCGGGGACGGCGTAGCGGACGCGGGCGATCCCGGCGTCGATGAGCGCCTGGGCGCAGGGTCCGGTGCGGCCGGTGTGGTTGCAGGGTTCGAGGGTGACCAGCGCGGTCCCGCCGCGGGCCCGCTCCCCCGCCGCGCGCAGGGCGTGCACCTCGGCGTGCGGGCCGCCCGCGCGCTGGTGCCAGCCCTCGCCGACCTGCTGTCCTTCGGCGTCGAGGATGACGCACCCGACGACGGGGTTGGGGCTGGTGTGCCCGAGACCACGGGCGGCGAGCACGACGGCACGGCGCATCGCCTGGGCTTCTGTGCCGGGTGCGGGGGCCACCGGGTCCTCCTGCCTCTTCGGGCACGGACTCCGGGGCTGTCGGAAACGACATGGAACGGGAACGCCGCCGCCGGGACGCCGGGATCGCTACGTACGGCTCGCGCCGGAAGCGCGGCCGCCGCGAAGACGGCGCACCGGTGATGTCGCTACCGCCACGCACTGCCTCCCATCCGGACTTTAACCGTCGGTCCAGGAATTTCACCTGGTCAACCGGCCGCTGGCGGCGGACGGGTCGCGGACTATAACCGCCGGTTCGGATTTTCACCGACCCCGGAGTGCGCTGACGTCACTGGTACGGCCCCAGTGTGCCACGGCGATCACCGCAGGTGGGACCCGGCCCCCATGTGTGCTGCCTCACCCACCCACCGCCCCCTTCCCCGAACCGGGGCCCAGCCCCGGCCCCCGGCGCGGAACCGATCGCCGCGCGGCGGCGCGGCGGGCACTGCGGTGGCCAACGCCGGATGCGGGCTTTCGCCCACCCCGCCCCTTCCCGAAACCGAGGGCCCAGCCCCCGGACCCCCGCCCCGCAACCGGGACACGGCACGCAACCGCCCGCCGCGCAGCAGCGCGACGGGCACTGCGGTGGCCAAGCCGGACGCGGACATTCCCCCACCCCACCCCTTCCCAAAACCGAGAGCCCAGCCCCCGGACCCCCGCCCCGCAACCGGGACACGGCACGCAACCGATCGCCGCGGCTTCGGCCGGGGCGCCGTTGCGGGGTTGGGCTCGCGGTGCGCACCGCACGGCTGAGCCAGCGTCGGGCGTGGCGGGTCGCACCGGGCTCCTGGGGTCCAGCCGCAGCGCCCGCCGGGCCCCGGGCTGCCGGGTGGGAAGACGGGCGGGCGGGCGGGCCGCGTAGTAGCTCGCCCGCCCGCCGTTCGCCCGCTGGCAAGCAGGGGTCCGGGGTCCGGGGCTTGCCCCGGTTTCGGGAAGGGGCGGGGTGGGGGAAGAGTCGCCCCCGCGTTCCGCGCCCCGGCTGCGGGCCGGGGCCCGGGGCTTGCCCCGGGTTCGGCGAAAGGTGGAGGGCTAGCCCTGGGCGATGCTGTCCAACTGTTCCACCGCCGGGCGCAGGGACCAGAGGTCGCCGCTCGGTGGGGGCTGGAGTTTGGGGAGGGCGGCGCGGGCTCGGCGGTCGCCCGCGTCGGCCGCCGCGTGCACGATGTCGCTCGCGGCGTACGCCTTGAACTCCAGGTCGGGGTACGGCCACGGCTTCGCCCCGGTGGCGGCGGGCAGCAGGAAGTCGACGGCCTTGAAGAGGTTCGAGCCGGTGGGGCCGGTGTAGCGCCACAGGTCGACGCCGACGTGCCGCCCGATGGCCGCCATCCGCGTGTAGGCGACGAGGTTGAACGTGGAGTAGTGGAAGCTCCGGGTGCGGGCGAGTTCCTGGGGCTGGCTGCCGTCGGCCGCGATCTGGGTGTCGATGCGCTGGGTCCGGGCGTCGCGCAGCACCTTGCGGGCGAGGTCGCGGTCGCCCACGGCGGTGGCGATGGCGGCGATCTGCATGTCGGCGAAGGTGCCGTGGTTGTTGTCGGCCGCGCTCTCCTCCTTGCCGAAGTCGCTGTTCACCAGCCAGTCCAGGAACTGCTTGTTCCAGGTGCGGAAGCCCGCGTGGTCGGCGCGCGACCAGCCCGGGGCGCCGGTGTCGAGGATGGCGGCGGCGTCCAGGAGGCTGGTGAAGCCCTGGGAGAAGTCGATGATGCCGATGGAGCGGCCGTCGTACATGCACGGGATGAACTGGGCGTGGTTCAGGCTCGGGTTCATCCGGGTCGCCGGGGTGACGAACCAGGTGCGCAGGATGTCGGCGGCGTGCTCAGCGTAGCCGCGCTTGCCGGTGTAGTACCAGGCGAGGGACAGCTCGTAGGCGGATTCGAAGACCTTCCCGACCTCGGGCCGGTCCGTCATCTTGTCCACATCGGGGTTCCGTTGGCCATCCTTCTGAACGTACGGGCAGCCATACGGGTTGTCGTCGGTCTTCGGCTTGCTGGGCCACCAGTAGGGGGCCTGGCTGAAGTAATCGTGCTTGTCACCGCTGGGCGGCACCTGGTCCTTGTCGGTGACGGTCCACGGCCCCTGGGTCATCCACTGGTCGGCCTGGGTGGTCAGATCGCGCAGGGTCCGCTTCAGCGGCCGGTCCCCGAGCTGCAGTTTCAGCTTGGTGAGGGCCAGCCTGGGGCCGTCGAGCACCACCGTGTCCGGCACCCGGCCGGGCCACCGGCCGCGCTCGGCGCCGTGGGCGGACGGCGTCGCCAGGGTGGCCAGGAGGACGAGCAGGGCGGCGAGGGCGACGAGGACGCGGGTGGGTCTCCCGCGCTCCGCTGGAGTCGCGACCATCGGGCACTCCAATCAGATATCTGAACCGAATTCAGAATCGAGATTGGAGGTCAGAGTAGGACTGGATCATGAGCACGACAAGAGATCGTGCGGAAATAGCCTTGAGCCGGACGGCGGGGCATGCGCAGAGTACGGACATGAGCAGCGACGAGCGCCATGAGCGGCGGATGACCGGATGAGCGAGTGAGCGGCGGTACGGAACCGCCCCCGCGTGACGTACGGCGCGCCCGCATGGCCGTCGCCACGGTGTTCGCGGTCCACGGCGCGGTCACCGGCAACTTCGCCACCCGTATCCCCTGGGTGCAGGAGCAGTTGGGCATCAGCGCGGGCCAGCTCGGCATCGCCCTCGCGTTCCCCGCCATCGGCGCGTCCTGCGCGATGCCCCTCGCGGGAGCGATCAGCCACCGCTTCGGCGTCCGCACCGCGCTGCGCGGGCTGATCGCCCTGTGGTGTCTGGCGCTCGTCCTGCCCCCGCTCTCCCCCGGCCTGGTGTGGCTGTGCGGCGCGCTCTTCGTCTACGGGGCGACCGCCGGGATGGCCGACGTCGCCATGAACGCCCTCGGCGTGGAGATCGAGGAACGGCTCGGCCGGTCGATCATGTCCGGGCTGCACGGCATGTGGAGCCTGGGCGCGCTGCTCGGCTCGGCGGCGGGCACGGTGGCCGCCCACGCGGGCACCGACGCCCGGGTGCACCTCGCGATCGCCGCCGCGGTGCTCACGCTGCTGGGCACCGGCGCCTGCCGGTGGGTCCTCGACCTGCGCAGCGCCCCCGAGCAGCAGCCACCGCCGCGCTTCGCCCTGCCGCCCCGCTCCGCGCTGGTCATCGGCGCGGTGGGGTTCTGCGCGGTCTTCGCCGAGGGCGCGAGCCTCGACTGGTCGGCGGTGTATCTGCGCGAGGTGCTGGGCTCCTCCCCCGGCGTCGCCGCCGCCTGCACCACGGCCTTCTCCTGCATGATGGCCGCCGCCCGGTTCGCCGGTGACGCGGTGGTGGGCCGGTTCGGCCCGGTGCGGACCGTACGGGCGGGCGGCGTGCTGGCCACGCTCGGCGGGGTGCTGGTGGTCACGGCCACCGGCCCGGTGCCCGCGATCGCCGGGTTCGGCCTCATCGGCCTGGGCATCGCGGTCGTCGTCCCCCTCGCCTTCGCCGCCGCCGGGCGCAGCGGCCCGGCGCCGAGCCAGGCGATCGCGGGCGTCGCGACGATCACGTACACCTCGGGCCTGATCGCCCCGGCGGCGATCGGCTCGATCGCCGACATGACCTCGCTGACCGCCTCGTTCGGCCTGGTCACGGCGCTGTCGCTGGGGCTGGTGGCCGGGGCCGGGGTGCTACGCGGCTCCGCCGCGGCGGCCCCGGACCGCGCCGTGTCCGCTCCGGCGGACCGTACCCCCGATACGACGGCCTCCTAGCCGGTCATGAACTGCATGAACTAGTCGCTCACGAACTCCGTCGTGGCGAAGGAGGTCTTGTCCCGGGAGCCGGTGCCGTCCGTGATCCACCAGTGGGTGGGCTGCTGGCCGTACGGACCGGTGGAGACGCCGGAACCCCAGTTCAGGACCAGCTCGTCCTTGCCGTCACCGTCGAAGTCACCCGCCCCCACGGGATGGGTGCGCCGGTCCTTCGCGGACATCTTCCGGCCGTCGGCCTTCGCGGGGCCCTTGCGCAGGACCGGGGTGCGGCGGTCGCCGTCGACGAACGTGGCGCCCTCGTACGTGGCGACCAGGATGCCGTCGCGGCCGTCACCGTCCGGGTCGGCGGCCGTGTACCCACCGGCCGCTTCGTACCCCTCATCGGCGGGCACCGCGGCGGGCGACCGGTGGACGACCGGATCCCCTCCGCTGCCGGGGTACACGGTGAGCGATCCGGAGACGTCCGACGGCTCGGTCTCGTTGCCGGGTTCGTCGTTGCGGGAGCCGTCGTCCCCGATGGCCACATCGCGCTTCCCGTCGCCGTCGAAGTCGCCGAACGCGTGGGCGTTCCCGGCGCGCAGCTTCTTCCCCTCGGCGGACAGGCCGGTGCCGCGGCGGGCCGGGTAGAGGGTGTTGCCGGACTGCTCGCCGTCGCTGATGGCGTGGACCAGGAGGGAGGTCGCGCGGGACGTGCCGGACGGGTCGATGGTGTCCGCGGCCAGGTCACCGTCCGTCCACGGCAGGGAGGTGTCAGTACGCTTCAGCTCGCCGGAGCGGGTGAACGGGCCGTACAGCACCACCCCGGAGGACTGGTTCTGGGCGAGCCCCGCGAGGTCGTGGTGGCCGTCGCCGTCGAAGTCGCCGCGTACCACGGAGGTCACGCCCAGCTTGGACGCGCTCTCCGGCAGCCTCACCGGGGTCGCCTCGGCGCCCTGACCGGAGCGACCGGGCCCGCCGGGCCCGCCCCAGGTGACGTGCGGGACGGTGCGCGCGGCGCTGATGTTCCCGTCGTCCGCCATCTCCCCCTCCGCGGTCGTCACGACGTCCGAGAAGCCGTCGCCGTCCAGATCGGCGGTCACCACGTTGTCGGTGGGGACGTGCTCGGGGCCCGCGCCCGGGGTGGTGTCCGGGGCGGCGGGCAGGCCCAGGGCGCGGCGGCCGTGGACCGTGCGGGTCGCGGGGTCGAGGCCCTTCGCCGAGCCGTAGACCACCGCGACGCGCTCGTCCCGGCCGGTCTTCTCCGGGTCGCGCCGGGCCGGGGCGGGCAGTACGAGGTCCCGGTGGCCGTCCCCGTTGAGGTCGTCCGGGTCCTTCGACCCCTTTCCCTGGCCCGGTGCCCGGCTCTCGGCGGGCGCGCTGGGCTGCCCCTTCGAGGAGGACGGTCCGCCGCCGTCCGCGCCGCCGCATCCGGTGAGCGGGGCGAGTACGAGACAGACGGCGCCGACGGCGAGGGCGGGGCGGGTGGCGTGGGAGGTGGATCGAAATGCCATGCGCTCGACCCTCACACTTCATAGGGCGTCAACTCCATGGAAGCGGAACGACTGTTGCCCAGTTGTCGATCAATCGTCGGGTTGGGCCCCCGCCATCAGGTGCAAGGTGCACATTTTCGGCCAACTAACATTGCTCCGATCCCCCCGTACGTGTGATGAAGTGGAGCACTCATGGGCCTCGGCATGCGCTGGACCCTGCACGGCGACGGGCGCACCCCCGCCCCCGGAGCCGTCGTCCGGCCGGATGAGCGGCTGTCGTGGCCGAGGACGGCGGGCCTCGGCGCCCAGCATGTCGTGGCGATGTTCGGTGCGAGTTTCGTCGCCCCGGTCCTGATGGGGCTCGACCCCAACCTCGCGATCATGATGTCCGGGGTCGCGACCATGCTGTTCCTGGTGGCCACGCGCGGCCGGGTGCCCAGCTATCTGGGCTGCAGCCTGTCGTTCGTCGGCGTGGCCGCCGTGATCCGGGCGCAGGGCGGCGGCAGCGCCGCCGTCACCGGGGCGATCCTGGTGGTGGGCGGCGCGCTGCTGCTGAGCGGGCTCGCGGTGCGGCGGTTCGGGGCGCGCGTCATCCACGCGGCGATGCCGCCCGTGGTGACCGGTGCGGTGGTCATGCTGATCGGCTTCAACCTCGCGCCGGTGACCGCCACGACGTACTGGCCCGCCGACCAGTGGACCGCGCTGCTGACCATGCTGGTCACCGCGGCGGCCGTGGTCTGTCTGCGCGGCTTCTGGTCGCGGATCGCGATCTTCCTCGGGCTGGTCTTCGGCTACGCGGTCTCCTGGGTCTTCGACCGCGCCTTCGGCCAGATCCACTCGATCGACGGCAGCGGGAAGGTCACCGACCACTGGCGGCTGGACCTGTCCGGCGTCACCAAGGCCGACTGGGTCGGACTGCCGTCCCTGCACGCGCCCGAGTTCCACTGGTCGGCGATCCTGGTCGCGCTGCCGGTCGTCATCGCGCTGATCGCCGAGAACGCCGGGCATGTGAAGGCCGTCGGCGAGATGATCGGCGACCCGCTCGACGACCAGCTCGGCACGGCGATCGCGGCGGACGGCGCCGCGACCGTGCTGTCGACCGCGGTCGGCGGCCCGGCCACCACCACGTACTCCGAGAACATCGGCGTCATGGCCGCCACCCGCGTCTACTCCACCGCCGCGTACTGGACCGCCGCCGGATTCGCCCTCCTCTTCGGGCTCTGCCCGAAGTTCGGCGCGGTCGTGGCGGCGGTGCCGGGCGGGGTGCTGGGCGGCATCACCGTGATCCTGTACGGCATGATCGGCCTGCTCGGCGCGCAGATCTGGGTGCACAACGGGGTGGACCTGCGGAACCCGCTGAACCTGGTGCCGGTGGCGGCGGGTGTGGTGATCGGCGTCGGCGGCGTGAACCTGAAGGTCAGCGACAACTTCGAGCTGAGCGGGATCGCACTCGGGACGATCGTGGTGATCGTCGGCTACCACGCGCTGCGGGCGCTGGCGCCGGAACACCTCAAGCCGTCCCGGGAGCCGCTGCTGGACGCGGGGACGAGCGCGTACGACGACGAGGGCCGCACGCCGTAGGCGCTGTCCTCCCCACCCCGCCCCTTCCCGAACCGGGGACACCCCGGGCCCCGGTGCGGGTGCGGTCCCGCCTTTGGCGGAAGGGGACTTCTCGGGCCCGGCGGACCCGGCGGACCCGGCGCGGGACGGCGCGGGCAGCGCGCACGACGGCCGCGTACCGCAGGCCCGTCCCCCGAACCCGGGACACCCCGGACCCCGTGGGTGCGGCACGGCTGCTCGCCCGCGAAGTCCCGCCCTGGCGCGGCAGTCCCGGCGTACGACGACGGCCGCGCGGCGTCGGGTCTCTCCCCAGCCCCGCCCCTTCCCGAAACCGGGGATACCCCGGACCCCGACGCGCGTGGCAGGCGGCCACTCGCGCTCTGCGCGCGGCCCGACGCGACGCCCGACCCTGCGGCCCCGGCTCGGGCGGAGTCCGCCGCCCCGGCGGCAAGCGCGTACGACGACGGCCGCGCGCCGCCGGGTGGCGCCCCGGTCGTGTCCCTGGGCCTCTGCTGGGGCTGCGGGCCGGGCTGGACTCGTAGGCTTGCCCGGGTCCGAGAAGCCACCGGACCTGCGACATGCCCGCAGCGCTGGGCACCGCCCGAGGGCGTGTCCGCCCAGCCTCTGCACGGCGCGCCGGGAGCACCAGCGTCCGGCCCCGAGGGCCCCGGGGGGGCCGGAGTGTCCCCGGATTCGGGAAGGGGCGGGGTGGGGGATGAAGGCCCCCGGGGTCAGGGGCTGGGGGTCAGGTCCTGGAGGCCTACCACCCGTAGCAGCTCCAGGCGCTCGGCCGACTCGCTGCCCGGGGCCGCCGTGTGGACGATCAGGCGCTGGGCGTGTTCCGTGCTCAGCAGCACCTCGCACTCCAGCTCCAGCGCCCCCACCACCGGGTGCACGAACCGTTTGACGGTCGAGCGGCGCACCGCGACCTCATGGGTCTCCCACAGCGCCGCGAACTCCGCGCTCCCCGCGAGCAGTTCGGCGACCAGGGCCGCCGGGCCCGGGTCGTCGGGGCGGGCGGCGACCACCGCGCGGAGGGCGGCTACGTGGGTGCGGGCGTGCTCGCCGAGGTCGACGGACGGGAAGATCGCGGTGCCGGGGCGCCGGAGGAAGAAGCTGCGGAGGATGTTGCGGTCTTTCGGCGGGCGGGCGGTGATGTCGCCGACCAGGGCGGCCGCCATCGCGTTCTGCGCGAGCACATCGCCCCAGTCGGTGATCACCTGCGCCGGGGTGTCGTACAGCCGGTCCAGGACCCGCAGCAGCCCCGGGCGCACATGCCCGGACGTGGTCGCGGCGCGCGGCGGTTCCTCCCCGACCAGGTGGAAGAGGTGGTCGCGCTCGTCGTCGGTGAGCCGTAGCGCACGCGCCAGCGCGGTCAGCATCTGGCGGGACGGGCGCGGGCCACGGGCCTGTTCCAGCCGGGTGTAGTAGTCCGTGGACATGCCGGTGAGCTGGGCGACCTCCTCCCGGCGCAGTCCGGGCGTACGCCGCCGAGGGCCAGGGGTGAGCCCCACGTCGGCGGGGCCGAGGCGGGCGCGGCGGCGGCGCAGGAAGTCCGCGAGTTCCGTTCGGTGCACGCCCACCATCGTCGCGCCACGGCCCGCCCGTATCCAGGGTCTGCCGATCCCTGGATACGGAGGTCTCTCCCGGTGTCCTGGTCAGCGGGCGCAGGGTGAGCCCGTGAGCCCAACCAATCGAGACGAAGGGCGGTTGTTCGCGATGCCGTTGATTCTGGTGACGGGTGTGACGGGCCGGGTGGGGCAGCGGTTCGCGAAGCGGCTGCTGGCGGAGGCCCGGTCCGGGACCGAGGTGCGGGTGCTGGTCCGCGACGAGGAGCGGGGCGCGCCGTTCGCGGCGCTCGGCGCGCAGGTGGCGGTCGGCGATCTGCGCGAGGAGAAGGATCTGCGGAAGGCGATGGACGGGGCGCACGCCGTCGTCAACATCGCGGCGGCGTTCCGTGGGGTGCCGGACGAGGAGGCGTGGGCGGTCAACCGGGACGCCGCGGTGGCCCTGGGACGGGCCGCGGTCGAGGCGGGTACGAGCCGGTTCGTCCAGGTCAGCACGAATCTCGTGTACGGCGCCTCGCGCGGGCGGCCGCTGGTGGAGGACGACGAGAGCGTGCCCGAAGGCGCGTTGCTGTGGGGCGCGTACCCCGCCTCGAAGGCGGAGGCCGAGCGGGAACTGCTGGCGCTGCACCGGGACCACGGCCTCGACCTGCGGATCGGCAGTCTGGCCTTCGTATACGGGGACGGCGACCCGCATCTGGTCGAATCGCTCCAGCTGGCCGGGGCCTGGGCCGGGAACCAGCGGCTCGCCATGGTCCACCACGCGGATGTGACGCAGGCGCTGCTGCGGCTGCTGCGCGCCCCCGGCGGCACGGCGGGCGGCTCGGTGTCGGGGCGGAAGTACAACATCGTGGACGACGCCCCGGCGACCATCGTCGAGCTGCATCAGATCCTCGGGGTGCCGCTCCCCGAGGGCCTGACCGAGCGGACGGACAGCGACACCTGGTTCGGGTGCACCTCCAACCTGCGGCTGCGCGAGGAGCTGGGCTGGCGTCCGCTGTACCCGTCGATGTGGACGGCGCGCGACGCGGGGGCGCTGTAAAAGCGTCACGAAACGCTCCGCCGTACGGGGGATGTGACGGCACACCGACCGCCGACAAGCAGCGCGCGCTGCCACGCTGTTCCCCATGACGATGCCGATGCCGATGCCCGCCCAGCGGCTCACCGCGCCGCGCACCGTACGGAGCGTCGTGGCGCGCATGCGCGCGCTCGGCGCGGCGCTGCCGCCCGAGGACGGGGTGGCGGTCTTCAACCGGGTGTATCTGCAGGTCACCGAGGAGGTCGGCCGCCGCCTCGGCACCGGCGGCTTCCAGGACCCGGCCGCCACCGAGGAGTTGGACGTACGGTTCGCCTGCCGCTATCTGGCGGCGGTCGACGCGGGGGCGGTCGACGCGGGGGCGGCCGGGCGGCGGCCCCCGGCCTGCTGGCGGCCGCTGTTCGAGCTGCGCGGCCACCCCGGCGTCCGCCCGGTGCAGTTCGCACTCGCCGGGATCAACGCCCATATCGGCCATGACCTGGCGCTCGCGCTGGTGGACACCTGCCGGGCCCGGAACACGGAACCGGCCGCCCTGGAGGGCGACTTCGACCAGGTCGGGGCCATGCTGACCGATATGGAGCAGCGGATCCGGGAGGAGCTGATGCCCGGCCCGGATCCGCTGGAGGCGGCCGATCCGCTCACCCATCTCGTCGGCTCGTGGAGCCTGGACAAGGCGCGGGACGCCGCGTGGGCGTCGTTCCGCGCCCTGTGGGGCCTGCGGGCGCTGCCGGAGCTGGTGGAGGAGTTCACGGAGCGGATCGACAAGACCGTGGGCCTGGTCGGGCGGTGCCTGCTCGCTCCCCTGCCGTCCTCCGGATGATCAGTCCTCCGGGAGTTCGACGGGCGCGATCTCGTCGTACACGTCGCCAGGACCCGGGTTGTGCGCATCGGTGGCGCCGCCGAAGCGGTGCATGACGCCCCACACCGCGTTGAGCGCGGTCTGTACGGCGCCCTCGGCCCATCCCGCGGTCCAGGAGATGTCGTCCCCCGCGAGGAAGATGCCGCGCTGATCCGCGGGCAGCCGGTCCTGCATGAAGTGGGTGAACAGCCGCCGCTGGTAGCGGTAGTGGCCGGGCAGGTTGGCCTTGAACGCGCCCATGAAGTACGGCTCGTTCTCCCACGACACCGTGACCGGGCTGCCGATGATGTGCTTGCGGATGTCCACCTTCGGATAGATCTCCGACAGCGACTTCAGCATGACCTCCATCCGCTCGTTCGCGGACAGCGGCAGCCACTTGAGGCTGTCGTCGCACCAGGTGTACGAGAGGCAGATCACGGCGGGCTGGTCCGGGCCGTTGTCCAGGAGGTACGTACCGCGGGTCATCCGGTCGGTGAGCGTCATGCTCATCGTGTCCCGGCCGGTCTCCTCGTCCTTGTCGAGCCAGAACGGCCGGTCGACGGGGACGAAGAGCTTGCTGGACTCCATGTAGTGGGTGCGCTCGATCGCCGTCCAGTGGTCGATCGGGAAGAGCGAATCATCGCAGTCGATCTTGGAGAGCAGCATCCAGGACTGCGCGGTGAAGACGACCGACCGGTACGAGCGGATGTCACCGTCCGCGTCCGTCACCACGATCCTGTCCCCCGCGGCGCGGTGCAGCCGGGTCACGGCGGGGCGCGGTGCGCCGTCGTGCAGGGAGGACAGCGAGGTGCCGTGCGCCCAGTGGACGATCTTCTCGGGCTCGCGCTCCCACAGCCGCAGCGGAAGCTGCTGGCTGCCGCCGACGATGCCGCGGTGGTGGTCGTCGGCCTCGGTGTAGACGACGCGCAGGATCTCCAGGATGGAGTTGGGGAAGTCGGTGTCCCAGCCGCCGGTGCCGAAGCCGACCTGGCCGAAGATCTCGCGGTGGCGGAAGGAGGTGAAGGCCGAGGAGTTACAGAGGAAGCCGTAGAACGTCTGGTTGTCGAGCTTCTCCACGAGCTTCGCCCAGATCTCGCGGATGCGCGGGACGTCGCGCTCGCGGATGGCGCGGTTCATGTCGGAGAAGTCCGCGCCCTCCTCCAGGCAGGCGTTCCAGGCGTCCGCGACCTCGCGGTACACCTGCGGCAGGTCGTCGATGGTGCGGGCGTAGTGGGACTCGCCCTTGAGGTCGACGACGGTGGACGGGGTCTCCGGGGCCAGCGGGTTGGGGAACGGCTCGGTGACGAGGCCGACCAGGTCGATGTAGTGCTGGAGCGCGGTGGAGGACGGCGGGAACCGCATCGCGCCCATCTCGGCGGTCAGCTCCCCGTCGCAGCCCTCGAACCCGACAGTGCGCAGCCGCCCGCCGATCCGGTCGGCCTCGTACACGACGGGCTTCAGGCCCATCTTCATCAGCTCGTACGCGGCCACGATGCCGGACAGCCCGCCGCCGATGACCGCGACCTCGCTGCCGTGCTCGGTCGCCGGTATCTGGCCGAGGCCCGCCGGGTGGGCGAGGAAGTCGTCGTAGGCGTACGGGAAGTCCGGGCCGAACATCGTGACCGGCGGAAGGCTGTCGGTGTGCTCGGACTCGTGCTCGTCGTGGACGGCGGTGGGCACCGTGGACGTCATCGGGTACGGACTCCTTGCGGATCGAGCGAGGGTGAGGGTGAAGGCGAGGAGGGCGGGGTCAGCCGAGGGACCCGTACAGCCCGGGGCGGCGGTCGCGCAGGTAGGTGTTGATCCGGCGCGAGGTGGCCAGCAGCCTGGGGTCGGCGTCGCCGAGGACCAGTTCCTCGGAGCGACCCGCCCGGGCGCGCATGGTGCCGTCGGGACCGGCCAGGCAGCTCAGCCCGATGAAGTCGAACTCGCCCTCGGGGCCGCTGCGGTTGACGTACGCGATGTACATCTGGCTCTCGAAGGCCCGTACGGGGACGAGGGATTCGGCGACGAACTGGAAGGGGTGCATCTGCGCGGTCGGCACGAGCAGCAGATCGGTCCCGGCCAGGGCGTGGGCCCGGACGTTCTCCGGGAACTCCACGTCGTAGCAGATCATGATGCCGATGGTCAGCCCGCCCAGCGTGGCCTGGACGACGGGGGTGTCACCGGGGGTGAACCAGTCGTTCTCGAAGCAGCCGAAGAGGTGGGTCTTGCGGTAGTTGGCGAGCGCGGTGCCGTCGGGGCCGACCAGGCGGGCGGAGTTGTGGACGGCCTGCCCGGCGCGCTCCGGGTAGCCGTAGAGGACCGCGATGCCGTGCTCGGCGGCGATCTCGGACACGGCCCGGCCGCTCGGCCCGTCGGCGGGCTCGGCCAGCCGGTGCACACCGTCGCCGATGGCGTAGCCCGTGAGGAACATCTCGGACGTGACCAGCAGCCCGGCCCCGTCCGCGGCGGCGCGCTCGGCGGCGGCGTCGAGGGCCTTGAGGTTACGGGCGGGGTCGCCGGGGTGACCGGAGCTCTGGAGCAGGGCGGTGCGCAGCGGCGGCATGAAGACCTCTGGGGAGACGTGACCGTACACAGAAAACGGTACGTTGCGCCGAGATCGGCCGACAAGCCGCGATCGTTGCGCGCTCCGCGTGGATCCGTTACGCGTTTTCGGCCCCGTACGGCGATTCATTGCGTCGATGACTCATCGCGGCCATTCATGTGCCGGGGCCGGGGGGGGGGGGGGGGCGGGCGCCCCCCCCCCCCCCCACACCCAACCCGGGGGGGCCCCGGGGGTGAGGCGCCGGCCCGGGGGCACCACCACCACCCACAA